>CAUJHJ010000013.1 GCA_963204835.1 Pseudomonadota bacterium | reverse complement strand
CCAGCCCGAACAGGAGATCAAGCGCCGTGGGCCGCCGGTGGGCGCGGCCTTCGACGCCTCGGGCAACCCGACCCGCGCCGCGAGCGCCTTCGCCGACAGTTGCGGCGCGACGCTCGGGGAGCTCACGCGTGTCAGGGAAGGCAAGGGCGAGTTCCTTTACTACTCGGGCCGCAAAGCCGGCGCCGACACGGCGGGCCTCCTGCCAGGCATCGTGAGGGACTCGCTCGACCGGCTGCCGATCCCGAAACGCATGCGCTGGGGCGCGGGCGAGGCGCAGTTCGTGCGGCCCGTGCACTGGATCGTGCTGCTCTTCGGCGCGGAAACGCTGCCCGCCACGCTGCTCGATGTGAAGGCGGGCAACGCGACCCGCGGCCATCGTTTCCATGCGCCCGCCCCGATCGCGCTCGCCGCGCCTGTCGAGTACGCCGAGGCCCTGGCCGCCCGCGGCAAGGTCATCGCGAGCTTCGCGGCGCGGCGCGAGAAGATCCGCATCGGCGTCGAAGCGAAGGCAATGGAAATCGGCGGCCGCGCGATCATGAGCGAGGCATTGCTCGATGAAGTGACCGCCCTCGTGGAGTGGCCGGTGCCGGTGGCGGGCCGCTTCGAGGCACGCTTCCTCGAGCTGCCACGGGAAGTGCTGATCTCGACCTTGCAGGACCACCAGCGCTACTTCGCGGTCGAGGACGACAGCGGCAAGCTGCTCACGGCATTCATCACCGTCAGCAACATCGAGAGCCGCGATCCCGCCGCGGTGCGGGCGGGTAACGAGCGCGTCGTGCGCCCGCGCCTGTCGGACGCGGCCTTCTTCTGGCAGCAGGACCGGCGCGCGCCGCTGGCCGCGCGTCTCGCCGGCCTCGACACCGTGACCTTCCAGGCGAAGCTCGGGTCGCTCGGCGCCAAGGCGGCGCGTAATGTTACTATTTCTGAAACAATAAGCCGTGTTGCCGGATGGAATGTCTCCGAAACTCGGCGCTCTGCAGCGCTCGCCAAATGCGACCTGCTGACCGCCATGGTGGGCGAGTTCCCGGAGTTGCAGGGCATCATGGGCGCGTATTACGCCGCCGCGGATGGCGAACCGGCTGCAGTCGCCCAGGCGATCCGCGAGCACTACCTGCCGCGCGGCGCGGGCGACGCACTGCCCGAAACGGAGCCCGGTACGGCCGTCGCGCTCGCGGACCGGCTCGATACGCTCGCCGGCATATTCGCGATCGGCCAGAAGCCGACCGGCACCAAGGATCCGTTCGGCCTCCGTCGCGCGGCCATCGGCGTGCTGCGCATCCTCATCGAGAAGCGCATCGACCTCGACCTGCGCCCACTCATCGACGTGGCGGTCTCCTTGCAGCCGGTGAAGAACGCCACGGCGGCCGATGAAGTCCACGACTACATCATGGAGCGACTGCGCGCCTATTACCTCGAGCAGCCGGGCGGACGGTACACCACCGAGATGATCGACGCCGTGCTCGCCACGGCGCCGCGCTCCCCGCTCGATTTCGGTGCGCGCCTCGCGGCTCTGGCGGGCTTCCTCTCGCGCCCCGAGGCAGCGAGCCTCGCCGCGGCCAACAAGCGCATCGCGAACATCCTCAGGAAGGCCGAGGGCTTCTCGCCGGCCGCGGTGGCCCCCGCAACGCTGCGCGAACCGGCGGAAAGGCAGTTGCACGGCGCGCTCGCGGGCCTGCGCGACAGCGTGCAGGCAGCCCTCGCAAAGCGCGACTACGTGGGTGCGCTCACCGCGCTCGCGGGCTTGCGCGGCGATGTCGATGCCTTCTTCGATGGCGTGATGGTCAACGACCCGGATGAGTCGCTGCGCCGGAACCGCCTGTCGCTGCTCGCCGAGTTGCGTGGGCTCTTCAGCGGGGTGGCGGACTTGTCGAAGTTGCCGGGCTGAGGGCGCCGCCCGCGCGCATCACGATCGCCGAGGGAATGTCGGGACTCGCGGGATTGACCGTGACCTGCCGGGTCGCTGGATTCACCACGAGGTCCATGTCTTCGAGCGGAATCGCACCGACGAGCACGCGCTGGCCGAGCACGAAGGCGCCCGTAAAGCAGCCGCGCCGGCCGAATCCGACCTTCACCGGCCCCACATAAGGAACGAGGTGCCGCCCGCCGTCGGCAAGGGTGACCTCCCGGCGCTCGAGCTCCTCGAGCTGCAACGCTTCCGCGACCGCAGCGGGCAGGCACAGGGTCATCGCGCCGGTATCGACGAGGGCATCGACGGATAGGGTAGCGATCCCGGCATCGCGCGGATTGCTCAGCTCGAACCTGGCAGTCACGAGGCCCATGCAACGCAGTCTATGCCCACAGGACTCGCGCGCCCAATGGCGGATCGGCCGCGAAAGCCCGCTTTCAGCGCTCGACGGCCGCCGCCGTGCTCGCAGCCGTCTGGCCGAAGAGGATCTTGCGCTGAGCGTCGTCGACCGGCCGGCGCTCATACTGCTCGCCCACCGCATACGCGCGCTGCGTGCCGGGCCGCGCCGCGATCGCTCCGAGCCAGCGCGCGATCGCCGGGAACTGCCCGAGGTCCTGCTGCAGCCGCTCCCACGACTGCACCCAGGGATAGGCCGCCATGTCGGCAATCGAATAGTCCCCGCCCGCGACGAAGGCGTGCCGGGCGAGCTGGCGATCGAGCACGCCGTACAGGCGATTGACCTCGTTGCCGTAGCGCGCCTGGGCGTAGGGAATCGACTCCGGCGCGTAGTTCAGGAAATGTCCCGCCTGGCCCGACATCGGGCCGAGGCCCGCCATCTGCCAGAAGAGCCATTCGAGCACGGCCTTGCGGCCGCGCACATCGGCCGGCAGGAAGCGGCCCGTCTTTTCCGCGAGGTAGAGGAGGATTGCGCCGGACTCGAACACGCCGATCGGCTCGCCACCATCAGCCGGTGCGCGATCGACGATCGCGGGCATGCGATTGTTGGGCGCGATCGCGAGGAAGCCCGGCTTGAACTGGTCGCCGGCCCCGATGTCCACCGGGACGATGCGGTACTCGACCTCGGCTTCCTCGAGGAAGAGCGTGATCTTGTGGCCGTTGGGCGTCGGCCAGTAATAGAGTTCGATCATGTTGAATCCGATGATAACCGGCATCCGCTGCTTCGCGTGCGAGCGCGGCCACGACCCGCACGCGTTGCCGACGGTGTGCACGGCCTGCGGCATGCCGCTGCGCGTCGACTACGATCTCGGCGCGATTCGCCTGCGCCGTGGCGACGGCACGGGGCACCGCTCGGGCCTGTGGCGCTACCGCGCGGTGCTGCCGCTCCTCGAGGGCGATGAGATCACGCTAGGCGAGGGCGACACCCCGCTCCTCGAAGTGGACCGCAACACCTGGGTGAAGGACGAGTCGCGCAATCCCACCGGGTCTTTCAAGGCGCGCGGCATGGCGGTAGCCGTGTCGATGGCCAGGCGCCTTGGCGCGCGGGCGCTCAGTGCGCCGTCCGCCGGCAACGCCGCGGGCGCGCTCGCGGCCTACGGTGCCCGCGCGGGACTGCCCGTCACGGTCGCGATGCCCGAGGACACGCCGCGCGCCTTCATCGACGAGTGCCGTCATTTCGGCGCCACCGTTCACACCGTGCAGGGAACGATCTCGGATGCCGGGAAGTTCCTGCGAGAGCACGGCCCGACAGGCGCCTTCGATGTATCGACGCTGCGCGAGCCCTACCGCATCGAGGGCAAGAAGACGATGGCCTATGAGCTCGTCGAACAGATGGCGGGCGACGTGCCTGATGTCGTGCTCTATCCCACGGGCGGCGGTACCGGGCTGATCGGCATGTGGAAGGCGTTTGCCGAGATGGCCGCGCTCGGCTGGATCGCCGCGGGCCGCATGCCGCGTTTCGTGTCGGTGCAGGCCGCGGGCTGCGCTCCGGTCGTCCGGGGCCTCGAGACGGGTGCCCAGCGCACCGATGCCTGGCCGGATCCGGTGACGCGCGCCTATGGGTTGCGCGTGCCGGCGCCTCTCGGTGGCTTCCTGTGCCTGCGGGCCCTGCGCGAATCGAAGGGTACGGCGCTCGCGGTCGCGGAGGATGAGATCGCGCGTGCGACCGGTGCGCTGGCCGCACGGAGCGGCATCGACGTGTGCCCCGAAGGAGGCGCCGCCTGGGCCGCGCTCGCCACGTTGCGCGAGAGCGGTTTCGTGAAGGCCAGCGATCGCGTGGTCGTCTTCAACACCGGCACCGGCCTCAAGTACCGCTGAGGCGCCGCGCTTCAGCCGCCGCCCCTGCCCGCGGCGCGTGCGGTTACACTGGCGACGCCTATGCAGTGGATCGCCTCGCTCGCCTACACCACCTTCCTGTTCACCTGGGTGCTGTTGTTCGCGGTGTTCTTCAACGTCGCGAGCCTGTTCGTGCCGCTGCGCACGCGCAACGCGATGGCGCGCTTCTGGGCGAACGTGATCCTCGGCGGCCTGAAGGTCATCTGCCGGCTCGACTACCGCATCGAAGGGCGCGAGAACCTGCCACCCGGCGGCCACGTCGCCCTGTGGAAGCACTCATCGTCGTGGGAAACCTTCGCGATGGTGACGGTGTGTCCGCCGCAGGTCTGGGTGCTCAAGCGCGAGCTCCTCTGGATCCCGTTCGTCGGCTGGGGCATTCGCCAGATGCATTCGATCGCGATCGATCGCGGCAGCGGGCATTCGGCCGTGAGGCAGGTGGTCGAGCAGGGCAAGCGCCACATCGCCACGGGCATCTGGGTGATGGTGTTTCCCGAAGGCACGCGCATGGCGGCGGGCGAGACTCGCAAGTACGGCGTGAGCGGCGCGCTGCTCGCGCGCGAAGCCGGCTGCCTCGTCGTGCCGATCGCGCACGACGCCGGCTACTACTGGCCGCGGCGCGGGCTCCTGAAAAAGCGCGGCACGATCACGGTGGTGATCGGCAAGCCGATCGATCCCGCGGGACGCGATCCGCGCGAGGTCAATGAAGAAGCGCAGGCGTGGATCGAGGCAACGATCGCGCGCATGCGGTAGCGGCGCGCACGCCGCACGGTCCCGCCGCGTGCTCCGTCCTGCCGCGGACATGGCGGGAACCGGGGCGGTTCTTTAGCATGCGCACCATGACTTTTTTCGACCAGGACTCGCAGTCCGCGCTCGAAGCGCGCGGCCATGCACAGTGGATCGCGTTCGGGCCCGGGGTTTTCCAGGCCGCACGCGTGCTGTGCAACACCGGCCTGCTCGCGCTCATGGAAGACGCGGGCCGGGAGGGCCTCACGCTCGAGGCCGCCATTGCCGGATCGGGGCTGCCGGCCTACTCCGCGCGCCTCCTGCTAGAAGCCGGGCTCGGCATGGGACTCGTCACACTGCAGGAAGGCCGTTACGCGACGACCAAGGCCGCGTGGTTCCTGCTGCACGACCCGATGACCCGCGCAAACATGGCGTTCATGCACGAGGTGAACTATCGCGGCTACCACGAGCTCGAGGCCGCGTTGCGCACTCAGGAGCCGCGGGGCCTCGCCTCGCTCGGCCCGTGGCCGACGATCTACGAAGGCCTTTCGGCCTTGCCGCCCGCCACTCGCGACGCGTGGCTCGCGTTCGATCACTACTACTCGGATCTCGCCTTCCCGGCCGCATGGCCGTTCGTGAAGGCCCGGAGAGTGCGCAGCCTGCTGGATGTCGGCGGCAACACCGGCAAATTCGCGCGGCACTGCGTGACGAACGACGAGCAGGTCGAAGTCACGATCGTGGACTTGCCCGGGCAGCTCACACTCGCGCGCCAGGCGCTGGCCAGCCTGCCGCCCGCCGCGGCCGCGCGCGTGCAGTTCCATGGCGCCAACCTGCTGGATCCGGCCGTCGGGCTGCCGGCGGGCCGGGACGTGATCTGGATGAGCCAGTTCCTCGCCTGCTTCAGCGAAGACGAAATCGTGTCGATCTTCGAGCGCTGCGCCGCGGCGCTCGCACCGGGCGGAAGGGTGCTGGTGCTCGAGCCCTTCTGGGACCGGCAGAAGCAGCAGGCCGCGGAGTTCTGCCTGCAGCAAACCTCGCTCTACTTCGCCGCGATCGCCAACGGGCGGGGGCGCATCTACACGAGCGATGTGATGATCGGGCTCGCGCGCCGGGCCGGGCTCGAGGTCATCGGTGAAGTCGACGGAATAGCTTCGACACACACGCTGCTGACCTGCGCACGGCGTTAGCTGCCCCGCGCATTACATCACGCGCATGCGCCGCAGCAGCCGGCGTTCCACGTAGGTACGCGAGTCGAGCACGATCCGGTCCTGCGCCTGCTGCAGCTGGTGCAGGCAGAACATCACGAGGATGCAGCAGACAAGCGCGGTCAGCGTCGAATTGAAGGTGACGCCGAGCCCGAGCGTGACACCCGAGATGTCGCCGCCCATGGCCCCCTGGGCTTCCTGCAGCGCCGCGCCGATGCCGCGCACCGTGCCCACGAATCCGACGGCCGGAATCGCCCAGGCCGTGAACCGGACCATCGAGAGCTTGGCGTCGTAACTCGAGACCTCGAACTCGCATTCGTCCCGGACCGAGTCGGCGGCATCCTGCACGCTGCGTGTCGCGCCGAAGCGGTTGAGGGCGATGCCCAGCAGCCGCGGCAGGAACATGTCGCGCTCGGCTGGCGGCAGGTCGTCGATCGGTCGCGAGGCGAGCCGCGCATCTTCCGGCAGTACCACCCGGTCATCGCCCAATTGCAGGAAGTCGCGCACCAGCATGTCGCGGCTGCGCCGGACGGCCTGCCCCTGGCGCAGCAACAGCAGGAACGACCAGAGGGTCAGCGTGATCGCAGTCTGCTGTTCGTAGTCCTTCAGGATCACGAAAATCGAGCGCAGCTGGTGGACCGCGTGCTGGACCTTGTCGGCGCTCGTGACAACCACCACCTGCTGGAGGACCGCAGCCGCGTGCGGCCGGATCACCAGTGTCCAGGCGCTCTGTGTGAAGAGGAAGCACAACAGCAGGGTGCCGAGGCCATAGAGCGCATCGTTGGCGCTCCAGCTTTCGTCCGGACGGTAGGTGGTGGAGTGCGGCTTCTCGATCGAGAGCGGGCGCGAGAGGCTCGTGGACATGTGGATCTCCCCAAGGTCGCTGGAGTTGGAGTTCCGGCCGCCCGGGGGAGTTCCTTGGCCCTTTCCCTCAGATGTCGAGGTTCGCCACCGCGAGCGCGTTCTTCTCGATGAACTCGCGCCGCGGCTCCACCTGGTCGCCCATCAGCGTGGTGAAGATGTCGTCCGAGGCGACGGCGTCCTCGATGCGCACCTGCAGCAGCCGGCGCGAGCCAGGATCGATCGTCGTCTCCCAGAGCTGGTCCGGGTTCATCTCGCCGAGGCCCTTGTAGCGCTGGATCGACTGGCCCTTGCGCGCCTCGGCGAACAGCCAGCGGATCGCCTCCTTGAAGGAGGCGACTTCGTGGCGATCATTGCCGCGCGTGACGCTGGCGCCCTCGCCGACGAGTCCGCTGAGCGTGCGACCGAGATCCGCGATGCGCTGGTACTCGGCCGACTCGAAGAATTCGCGCGGCAGGAACTTGTCGGTGGCCGTGCCGTGCTCGACCTTGTGGATGTGCACTCGCGCGCCGTGCCCGTCGGCCGCTTCGCGCACGCCCAGCTCGAAGCTGCGCGTGCCGTCGTGCAATGCGTTCAGTCGCTCGCCCAGGTCGCGCGCCCAGCTGCGCAGCCAGTCGCCGTTGCCGAAGGCCTCGGCCGTCACTTCCGGCAAGTAGATGAGCTGCTCGAGCAGGCGCTCGTCGTAGCGCTTCGACCAGCGCTGGATGATCGCCTGCACTTCCATGTATTTGCGCGCGAGCATCTCGAGGCCCGAGCCGCGCAGTGACGGCGCCTCGCGGTTGACGTGCAGCGCCGAGCCGTCGAGCGCGGAGTTCAGCAACATCGCGTTCAGCTCGTTGTCGTCCTTGACGTAGACTTCCTGCTTGCCGCGCTTGACCTTGTAAAGCGGCGGCTGCGCGATGTAGACGTGGCCGCGCTCGATCAGCAGCGGAATCTGCCGGTAGAAGAACGTGAGCAGCAGCGTGCGGATATGGCTGCCGTCGACGTCGGCATCGGTCATGATAATTATTCGGTGATAGCGCAGCTTCTCGATGTCGAAGTCGTCCTTGCCGATGCCGCAGCCGAGCGCGGTGATCAGCGTGCCGACTTCGGCGGATGAGAGCATCTTGTCGAAGCGCGCCTTCTCGACGTTCAGGATCTTGCCCTTGAGCGGCAGGATCGCCTGCGTGCGCCGGTCGCGGCCCTGCTTGGCGGAGCCGCCGGCCGAGTCGCCCTCGACGATGAAGATCTCGGACAGCGCCGGGTCCTTTTCCTGGCAATCGGCGAGCTTGCCCGGCAGGCCTGCAATGTCGAGCGCGCCCTTGCGGCGGGTCATCTCGCGCGCCTTGCGCGCCGCTTCGCGCGCGCGCGCCGCCTCGATGAGCTTGCCAACGATGGACTTCGCTTCGGTCGGATGCTCGAGCAGGAACTCCGACAGCTTCTGGCCCACCGCGGTCTCGACGATGCCCTTCACTTCCGACGAGACGAGCTTGTCCTTCGTCTGCGAGGAGAACTTGGGATCGGGCAGCTTCACGGACAGGATCGCGGTGAGGCCTTCACGCGCGTCATCTCCCGTGGTTGGGACCTTCTCGCGCTTGGCGACGCCTTCCTTCTCGATGTAGTCGTTCAGCGTGCGCGTGAGGGCGGCGCGGAAACCGGAAAGGTGCGTGCCGCCGTCCTTCTGCGGAATGTTGTTCGTGTAGCAGAACATGGATTCCTGGTAGGAATCGTTCCACTGGAGAGCCACTTCGACCTGAATTGAGCCTTCTTGTGTCCGAAACCAGAACACTGAGTCGTGGATCGGGGTGCGGGTCCGGTTCAGGTGCTTGACGAAGGCCTGCAGCCCGCCCTCGTGCTGGAAGACGTCGGACTTGTCGTCCCGCTCGTCCACGAGCTCGATCCGCACGCCGGAATTCAGGAACGACAGCTCGCGCAGGCGCTTCGCCAGCACATCGTAGTTGAAGGCGATGTTGGTGAAGATCTGCGCGCTCGGCTTGAAGCGGATCGTGGTCCCGCGCTCCGCCGTGTCGCCGATCACCGCGAGCGGAGCCACGGGCTCGCCCAGGCGGTACTCCTGCCGGTGGACCTTGCCGTCGCGCGAAATGGTGAGCTGCAGGTAGTCGGACAAGGCGTTCACGACCGAGACGCCGACTCCGTGCAAGCCACCCGAAACCTTGTAGGAACTGTCGTCGAACTTACCGCCCGAGTGCAGCACGGTCATGATGACTTCGGCCGCCGAGCGCCCCTCCTCCGGGTGGATATCCACAGGAATTCCACGCCCGTTGTCGGAGACGGTGATCGACTCGTCGGCGTGGATCGTTACGACGACGCGGTTGCAAAAACCCGCCAGCGCCTCGTCGACCGAGTTGTCGACGGCCTCGAAAACCATGTGGTGCAGACCCGTGCCGTCATCGGTGTCGCCGATGTACATGCCGGGCCGCTTGCGCACTGCGTCAAGGCCCTTCAAGACCTTGATTTTGCTGGAATCGTAGACGTCGTTATCGGCCATGCGACCCTCGGTTTTCGGGCTGCGGCATTATAGCGTTTGCACCCTTCCCTGTCCCACCTGGAAGACCCGGTCCGGTGCCCCGAAGAGACTGCTTTCGGGCGACAACGTCGTCACCACAAGCTGCGTTTCGAGGGCGCGAACGCGTTGGATCACGGAGGCCAGCCGGAAGTTATCCAGTTCTGCGGCGGGGTCGTCGATGAGCACCGTCGGACGGATCTGGTGGGTCGATTGCATCAACTCAAGCTGCGCCAGGACCAAGGCAAGTGCGAGCAGCTTTTGCTGGCCGCGGGACAGGACTTCCCGGGCGGCCCGGTGACCTACCCGGAGTCTGAGATCGGCTCTGTGTGGACCGACGCTGGTGGTTCCACGTGAAACATCGTGCGTCTGGGCACCCTGCAAGGCTTCCGCCAGACTCCGTTCCCGATCCCAGCCTGACGACCACGACAGGGCCACCCGGAAGCCCAGCAAGGAATCCTGGGCGGCGCCGAGCGCGGGCTCCAGCTCGAGGAAGTGCCGCGCCCTCGCCCGGGCCATGGGTTCGCCACTCGCCGCAAGCTCCCGATCCCAAACCACCAGGGCATCCGGACCCGCACCGGCCCGCACGGCCGCATTGCGTTGCTTCAGTGCGCGGGCGTACCGCGCCCAATGCTCCCCGAAGCCTGGTTCCACGTGGAACACGCTCCAATCAAGCCAACGGCGGCGCCCCGTCGCCCCGCCGTTCACGAGATCGAGCACCTCCGGGTCGATCACCTGCACCGGAAAAGCCTGCGTGAGCTCGGCGAGACTGCTGACGAACGCCCCGTTCACCTTGGCGCGGGTGGTCGCACTGGCTTGGCCTGATCCGCGCTGGACCTCGACGCCGACCGAGTGGGTGGACGTACGGCCAAAGGCGATAGCCCGCGGCGCCCCCAGCCGGATCAGGCGCTCGGAACTGCGCGTCCGGAAGGATCGGCCACGACCCAGCAGGAAAGCCGCCTCCAGGATCGACGTCTTGCCGGCCCCGTTCGGGCCCGAAATTACGTTGAGGCCCGGATGGAGGCTCATTTCCATCCGCTCCAGGCAACGCAGGTCCTCGGCGAGAAGGTCGACGAGGGGCATGAACAGCCTGCTAGAGCCGCATGGGCATCACGACGTATCGCGCCGACGCACCGCTATCGGCCCGGATCAGGCAACTGCTGTTGGCGTCCCCGAGGCCGATCTGCACCTTCTCGCCATCGATCGCCGCGAGCGCGTCCAGGAGGTAATTGACGTTGAAACCAATCTCGACCTCTTCGCCCTGGTAGTTCACTTCGACCTGGTCCTCGGCCTCTTCCTGCTCGGGGTTGTGGGCCTGTACCGTCAGGAGGTCCGGCTTCACGGTCAGGCGCACGCCGCGATACTTCTCGTTCGACAGAATGGCGGTTCGCTGAAGGGCTTGCCGCAGCAAGTCTCGGTCGCCTTCCACCACGCGCGTCGGCGTGGCGGGAATGACACGACCATATTCCGGGAACCTTCCGTCAATAAGCTTCGATGTGAAGCGAACATCGCCGATCTGCGCTCGAATGTGATTGGTTCCAATCGCAAGATCGAGCATTCCCTCGGACCCGAGCAGCCGTTGCAACTCGAGGACGCCCTTGCGCGGCACGATGACCTGCTGCGCATTCTTCGCCTTCCCCTCGAGGCCGCACTCGCAAATGGCGAGGCGGTGTCCGTCGGTCGCTACTGCCCTGAGGTGCTTGCCATCGGTCTCGATCAGCAGACCGTTGAGGTAATAGCGCACGTCCTGTTGCGCCATCGAGAAATGGGTCTTGTCGATCAGGCGCCGGAACTCGGCCTGAGGCACCACAAGGGCCTGCTGCGCGTTGATCTCTTCGACGACCGGGTACTCGGCCGCCGGCAGGCTCGAGAGCGTGAAGCGACTGCGGCCCGCCCGCACGATCATGCGCTCGCCTTCCGTCGCCATCGTCACGTTGGCGTCTTCCGGCAAGGCGCGAAAAATATCGAGCAGCTTGCGTCCCGGTACCGTGAGATCTCCCGCCTGCTGCACGCCCGCTTCGCTCGAGGCCACGAGCTCCACCTCGAGATCCGTACCCGTGATCGACAACCGGTTGTTGCGCGCGGAGAGCAGTACATTCGCGAGGATCGGCATCGTCTGCCGGCGTTCGACCACGCCGATGACGCTCTGGAGCGGATTGAGGACTTGGGCGCGCGTCGCCGAAAGCTTCATGGGAGGGGCCTTCCTGAATTCTTGAATCTTGTATGAATACCAGCAGTAGCTGTAGTTAACGCTGTGGGCATGTGGACGAAGCCGAAAAATGCTCTGGCCGCAAGCTGTTAGCTGTCAGCTGTCAGCTGCAAAAGCATGTGCATCCCGCTTGGCCACCCTGTGCATGAATTGTGGGCAGAATTATGCACACTTTCACCCACAGCCTGTTCACAGTCATCCAGTCAGGGTTCTCAACAGGTTTGAATAGTCCTCGCCGATCTTCTGGTCGGAGTCGCGAAATTCCCTGATGCGCTTGCAGGCATGCAGCACGGTGGTGTGGTCGCGGCCTCCGAAGGCATCGCCGATCTCGGGCAGGCTGTGGCTCGTGAGTTCCTTCGCGAGCGCCATCGCCACCTGGCGCGGGCGCGCGATCGAGCGGCTGCGACGCTTCGAGAGCAGATCGGCGACGCGCACCTTGTAATAGTCGGCGACGGTCTTCTGGATGTTCTCGACGGTCACGAGCTTCGCCTGCAGCGACAGCAGGTCCCTGAGCGCTTCCTTGGCGAACTCGAGCGTGATCGGGCGGCCCGTGAAGCGTGAATTCGCGACCACCCGACGCAGCGCGCCCTCGAGCTCGCGCACGTTCGAACGGATGCGTTTGGCTATGAAGAACGCCACTTCCTCGGGCAGCATGACCCCGGAGGCCTGGCCCTTGGCGATGAGGATGGCGACGCAGGTCTCGAGCTCGGGTGGCTCGATCGCGACGGTGAGGCCCCAGCCGAAGCGCGACTTCAGGCGTTCCTCGAGGCCGTCCACCTCCTTCGGATAGCGGTCGCAGGTCACGATGACCTGCTGCTGGCCCTCGAGCAGCGTGTTGAAGGTGTGGAAGAACTCTTCCTGCGAACGGTCCTTGCCCGCGAAGAACTGGATGTCGTCGATCAGCAGCGCATCAAGGGAGCGATAGGCCGTCTTGAACTCGTTCATGGTGTTGTGCTGGAGCGCCTTTACCATGTCGCTGACAAAGCGTTCCGAATGCACATAGGCGACCCGGGCGTCGGGGTCGCGCTCCCGGATCAGGTGCCCCGCGGCGTGCATCAGGTGGGTCTTGCCGAGCCCGACCCCGCCGTAGACGAACAGCGGGTTGTAGGCCTTGCCCGGGTTCTCCCCGACCTGCAGGGCGGCCGCGCGGGCGAGCTGGTTGCTCTTGCCCTCCACGAACGTCCCGAAGGTGAAGTCCGGGTTCAGGCGGGCCCCGATGACCAGGCCCTCCGAACGGCGGCTCTTCAATGGGGACGCGACAGCCGGGCCCGGGGCCGGACCCGCCGCGGCGCTGCCTACGCGGCTGCCGACCTCGACCGTGACAATGGGTGCGTCCCCCGTCGATTCGTCGCGGATCAGGTCGCCAATGCGCCCGAGTATGTGGGTATTGACCCAGTCGACGACGAAGCGGTTCGGCGCCAGGAGCTTCAGGGCGCCATCGCCCTGTACCGCCTGCAGCGGGCGCACCCAGGTGTTGAACTGCTGTTCGGGCAGCTCATCTTCCAGCGCGCGCACGCAACGTGCCCAGAGCCCAGCTTCCAATACCGACCCCAAAACCGGTGTAACCCGCCTCCGGACGGGGCGGGGTCGGGCAGTTTAACAGGGCCGGACGTATTGACACTCCTTGCCGGCCTGCTTACCCTTCCCGGCCTTTTTTGGTCCAGCATCATGAGCAAACGTACCTATCAGCCGAGCAAAGTCCGCCGCAAGCGCACGCATGGCTTCCGCGCGCGCATGGCGACGAAAAACGGCCAGAAGGTCATCGCCCGTCGCCGTGCGAAGGGCCGCAAGAAGCTCATTCCCTGATCCGGCACACCTTTCCTGCGCAACGGCGTTTGCGCCTGAAGGCGGACTTCGAAAAAGTCCAGGGCGGAGGAAAGCGCATTGCGGACAGTTACTTCAGCATGACCTTCCGGCCGAATGACCTTGGCGCGCCCCGCCTGGGGCTCGCGGTGGCGGTCCGTACCGCGGGCAATGCCGTGGCACGCAATCGCGTGCGTCGCATCGTCAAGGAATCCTTCCGGCTGGCGCAGCACGAGCTGCCCGCGGTCGACCTCGTCGTCGGCGCGCGTGCGCGCGTGAAGGACGCGCCGGCCCGCGACCTGCACACGAGCCTCGGCTCGCTCTGGGGAAAGGTCGCAGCCCGATGCGCCTCCTCGTCCAGGGACTGATCCGCTTCTACCAGTGGACGCTGAGCCCGCTGCTCGGGCCGACGTGCCGCTACTACCCTTCCTGTTCCCGCTACGCCCACGAAGCCGTGGGGCGGTATGGCGTGTTGCGCGGTGGCTGGCTGGCCGCCAAGCGCATCGCCCGCTGCCACCCCTGGCACCCCGGCGGCATCGACCCGGTACCGAACCTGCACCATGACCACTAATCCCCGCGTATTCCTCTGGCTCGCCCTGCTGCTGCTCGGCTGGATCAATTACGAAACCTGGGTGCGTGATTACGCGCCGAAGCCCAAGTCCGCCGCCGAGATCGCGCAGGAAGCGCAGGTCGCTGCGCAGCGCGATGCGCAGTTCGGCGCGAGCGTGCCCGCGGCAGGCGCACCGGCCGCGGTCGCGCCTGGTGCTGCCGTGCCCAGCGCTACCGCTGCGGCCGGTGCTGGCGACGCGTCGGTGCCGGTACCGGGCGAGGCCGGCAATTCGGTCGAGCCACCGCCCGCCGCCGCGCCGACCGTGCATGTGGTGACCGACGTGCTCGACCTGCAGATCGGGCTCGACGGCGGCGAGTTGCGCCGCGCCGACCTGCTCGCCTATCCGCTCGTGAAGGGGAAGGAGCCCCGCGTGAGGCTCTTCAATCGCGACGGCGCACAGGGTTTCTATGTCCTGCAAAGCGGCCTCACCGGCGGCGCGAATGGCGCACCGCGGCCGACGCATCTCGCCACCTTCACCGCCGCGGCCACGGAATATCGCCTGCAGCCGGGCGAGAAGGAATTGCGCGTGCCGCTCACCTGGACCGACGGCGCGGGTGTAACGGTCACCAAGACCTTCGTGCTGCGCCGCGGACGCTACGACATCGAGCTCGACTATCGCGTGCAGAACAAGACGGCCGCACCGTGGCAGGCGGCGTCCTATGCGCAGATCCTGCGCGACAACGTCCCCGTCGAGCGCTCGATGTTTTCGCCCGACAGCTATGCCTTCAAGGGACCCGCGTACTACGACGGCACGAAGTACCAGAAGCTGAAGCTCGACAAGGAAGAAGACCGGGCACTCTCGCTCGACGTGACCGGCGGCTGGATCGCGGGCATGCAGCATCACTTCGTCTCGGCGGTGGTGCCGCCGGCCGGGGAAACGACGCACATCGCGCTGAAGACCGATGGGCGGAAGTACCTGCTTTCGGCGGTTGGTGCGCTGCACTCGGTGGCGCCGGGCGCGACGGGCGTATTCGAAGAAACGCTGTTCGTCGGGCCGAAGCTGCAGGCGCAGCTCGAGGAGACGGGGCCCGAGCTCGAGCGCGTGGCCGACTATGGCCTGCTGACGCCGCTCGCCAAGCCGCTCTTCATCCTCCTCAAGTGGCTGCACAAGCTCGTCGGCAACTGGGGCTGGGCGATCATCCTCGCCACCTGCATCCTGAAGGGCGTCTTCTACCCGCTGTCGGAGAAGGCCGGCAAGTCGATGGCGAAGATGAAGACGCTCACGCCGCGCATCAAGAACCTGCAGGAGATGTACAAGGACGACCGCGAGAAACTCGGCCGCGCGATGATGGAGCTCTACCAGCGCGAGAAGATCAATCCGGTGGCGGGATGCCTGCCGATCCTGATCCAGATGCCGGTGTTCCTCGCGTTCTACTGGGTGCTGCTCGAGAGCGTCGAGATGCGCCAGGCGCCGTTCATGCTCTGGATCAACGACCTGTCGTCGCGCGATCCGTTCTTCGTGCTGCCGGCGATCATGGCCGCGGCGATGTTCGCGCAGTACAAGCTGAACCCCGCGCCGCCCGACCCCGTGCAGGCGAAGGTCTTCATGATCATGCCGTTCGCGATGTCGGTGATGTTCGCGTTCTTCCCGGCCGGCCTCGTGCTCTACTGGGTGACGAACACGCTGCTGTCCATCGCGCAGCAGTGGAACATCAACCGCCGGATCGAGGCGCAGGCGGCCAAGCGGTAGGAGTGGGTGCCGGGTTTTACTTCCTCGAGGCTTCCGTCTGGATGGCGTCGATCAGTTCCTGCACCCACTTGTTGTAGTTCGGGTGGATTTCGGCAACGCCCTTGCGCACGCGGTAGTTGAGGTTCTTGCTGTCGCGATAGGCCACCGTGATGCTGGTGCGCGTATAGGTGATGGTCACCTCGGCCGTGTGCTTGCCGCGCACGATCGTGGTCGCGACCAGTGAATCCGGGCCGCCAGCGGTGACCGTCCACGGATACCCCGTTCGCGCCGCTGCACGCAAGATCGCGCCGCGCACCTGGTCCGTCGTCAATGGGCCCGCCGCGAGCAGCACATTGTCGTGCGCGATGATCGGCACGGAGCCGCGCGCCTCCGCGGCGCTGGCCCAGCAGAGCGAGAGGCCGAGGACGGCGATGGCTGCCTTGAAGTTCATGGTTCTCTCCGGTCAGGACGCGCGGCGGAATACCAACGACGTGTTGATGCCGCCAAACGCGAAGTTGTTCTTGAGGACGTACTCGGTGTCGAAGCGCCGGCCCGCGCCGCGGATGTAATCGAGCTCGCCGCAGCGCGGGTCGACATTCTCGAGGTTCAGCGTCGGCGCGAACCAGCCCGAGTTCATCATTTCGATCGTCCACCAGCCCTCGATCGCGCCGCAGGCGCCGAGCGTATGGCCGATGTGGCCCTTGAAGGAACTGACGGGCGCCCGCGCGCCGAACAGGCGCCAGGTGGCCTGCGTTTCGGCGATGTCGCCGTGCTCGGTGGCGGTGGCGTGCGCGTTGACGTAGCCGATCGCGGTCGCTGGCAGGCCCGCATCCTCGAGCGCGAGTTCCATCGCGCGCTGCATCGTGTGGGTGTTGGGATGCGTCAGGTGATCGCCGTCGGAATTGCTGCCGAACCCGACGATCTCCGCGTGCACCTTCGCGCCGCGTGCGCGCGCGTGGTCCAGGTCCTCGAGCACGAAAGTCGCCGCGCCCTCGCCGATGACGAGGCCGTCGCGATCGCGGTCGAAGGGCCGCGGCGTCTCGCGCGGCGTGTCGTTGCGGGTGCTCGTCGCGAAGAGCGTGTCGAACACGGCCGCCTCGCTGACGCACAGCTCCTCCGCGCCGCCCGCGACCATCATCAACTGCTTGCCGTGGCGGATGGTCTCGTAGGCATAGCCGATCGAGTGGCTCGCCGACGTGCAGGCGCTCGAGGCCGGGATCACCCGCCCCTTGAGCCCGAAATACACGCTGATATTGGCCGCGGTCGTGTGCGGCATCATGCGCAGGTAGGTGGTGGCGTTGATGTTGCCCATGCTGCCGCTCGACAGCATCGCGCCGAACTCCCGCACGGCATCGGTACTGCCGGTCGAGGAGCCGTACGCGACCCCCATGCGGCCGTCGCGGATTGTCGCTTCCTCCAGCAACCCGGCCTGCGCGAGCGCCCGCTCCGTCGCGCAGGTCGCGAGCAGCGAGACGCGCCCCATCGAGCGGGTGACCTTGCGGGTGAAATGCGCCGGCGGCGTGAAATCGCGCACCGGCCCGCCGAGACGCGTGTTGAGTTCCGCATAGCGCGACCACTCGGGCATGTTCTCGATGCCGCTCGCGTTCGCGTGCAGCTTGCCCTCGACTTCCGCCCAGCTCTGGCCGAAGGCGGTGATGCCCGACATCCCGGTGATCGCGACCCGGCGCAGGCCCGCGCCCATCAGCAGAGCCCGCCGTTGACGCCGATCACCTGGCGGGTGACATAGGCCGCGGCGCCGCTCATCAGGAAGGCGACGACCGCTGCGACTTCATCGGGTTCACCGATCCGCCCCGCCGGGATCATGTTCAGGGCCTCTTCCACGGGAGCATCGGCGCTCATGTCGGTTCGGATCAGCCCCGGTGCCACGCAATTGACTGTAATGGCCCTGCTGGCCAGTTCCACGGCGAGTGCCTTGGTCGCACCGATTATACCGGCCTTGGCCGCGCTGTAATTGACCTGGCCGCGATTGCCGATGACACCGGAGACGGAGGAGAGCGTCACGATGCGCCCCGGCTTGCGCCGACGGATCATCGGCATCACGAGGGGCTGCAGCACATTGTAGAAACCATCGAGGTTGGTCGTGAGGACGCCGTCCCAGTCCTCGCCGGTGAGCGCCGGGAATGCGCCGTCGCGCGCGATGCCGGCATTGCACACGACGCCGTAGTACGCGCCGTGCGCCTCGACATCGGCGGTGAGCATGGCCTGCGCGGCCGCCCGGTCGGCGACGTCGAACTGCAGCACCCGGGTCTCGACCTGCGCGGCCCGCAACTGCGCGGCGACCGCCTCCGCGGCCTCGATCCCGCTGCGACAGTGCACGACGATGTGGTAGCCGTCACGCGCGAGGCGCCGGGCGATCGCGGCGCCGATGCCGCGGCTGGATCCCGTCACGAGTACCCACTCAGCCATCCAGCGCCTCCAGGAATGCGTCGATATCCGCCGGCATCTGTCCCTTGACCCGCGCCTCGGCCAGCAGCGTCTCGCCCGCGTGGATCGTGCAATCAAACACGCCGAGCCCGCTGTCGTCACGCAGGGTAAGCGCCGCGCGCACGCGCAGCGGGCTGCCGGCCGGGAAATACGCGCACCGCGCGGCATAGCGGCGCGTGCCGAGCAGCAGGCCGATGCGCGGCGCTTCACCCCGCGCGCGCAGCTCGAGCGCCGAGAACGCGGAGACGGCCTGCGCCATCAGTTCGATTCCCACCCATGCGGGGACCCCGCGTGCCTCGACGAGTGGATGCTCCGCCGGCAGGCGGGCCACGGCCTCGACGCTGGTGCTGTCGCAGGCGAGCACGCGCTCGATCAGCAGCATCTCGTGCCGCTGCAGCAGCAGGTCCTCGACCGGAATATCCGCGACCTCCATCATCCCGATGTTCTCGCCCGCCCGCACATCAGTCCACGCTCGCCGAGTCGATCGCGATCGAATAGTCGTCCGCGAAGCTCGCGAGCCACGCGCGGCCGCGCCAGCGATCCGCCCCCGCATAGTGGACCTCGGCCACGAGCGCGCCGTCGCGCAACAGTCGCCGGGTGCGCGGATCGGGCTCCGTCACGCGCCAGGCCGTGGGTGAGAGGGCCTGCTCCAGCGCGGCGAGCGGCCAGTACACGAGCTGCAGGTCGTTCAGCATGCGTTGCGGCGAGAGGACTGCGGGCAGGCTGCGGCTGGCCTGCGCGTCGACCTGCCGGCCGTCGTAGGTGACGGTGAAGAGCCGGGGTCCTGCCGGCAGCAAGCCAATGAGCAGGATCCGCGCGTCGTCGACGTCCACCGCGCACTCGATGCTGATCTCGCGATTGCCGTGCATGGCACGCAGGCGCTGGGTCGCCGTTCTCGGGGCACCAAGCGTCGCGGGTGCGAGCAGGGGCCATGAACCCGTCGCGGCGGGGATGGCCATCGGCCGGCTGGCGCAGGACACGAGGGCAAGGGCGAGCGCGGCGACCAGCACACTGCGTGCAGCCGCAAATTCGCGGCGCACGGCGGCGAGCAGACGGGTGTCGTTGTCCAGAATGTCTGTCATGCCTTCCCCTGCAGGCCGATGGCGATCAGCCAACACAACAGGATGCCCGCGGCGAGCGACAGGCCGATCGACGCGATGAGCGGCGTCGAACTGAAGGCGAGCAGGCCGCAGGATACGATCGTCGTCGTCGCCGACAGCGAAACGGACAGCAGGGCCGTGCGGCGGTCCTCGGCCGCTTCGCGCAGGAACACGGCGTAGTCCACGCCGAGCGCGAGCAGCAGCAACAGCCCGAGTACGGTGAACAGGTTCACCGGCGCACCCGCCGCCCCGAGCAGCGCGAGCGTGCCGAGCGTCGCCCCGAGCGGCGCGGCGATGAGCCGCAGCGCCACCCGCCATCGGTAGCGCACGAGCAGTGCGAGGAAGATCGTCGCGTAAGCGAATGCGAGGAGGCGCAACACGGTCTCGCGATAGTGCGCAAGCACGCCCGAGATCTCCGCGACCCGATCGACGAAGCGGATGCCGGGGACTCTTCCCCCGATCGCGCGCACGGCGGCGAGGTCGCGGATGCCGGCGAGTGTCACGACCGTCGCGTAGCGGCCGCCCCGTTCACCGAGCCACAGATCGCGCAGGCCGGACGACGCCGGGCTCGCGAGCCATTCCGCCGGCGTGAGTGGCGCGCTCGCGGCGCGGGCATCGCCAGCCTGCGCCGTGATCGTCGCCTCATCGAAGCCGAGCTCGCGCATGAATGCGGGCATCAAACCCTGTGCATCGAAGACGTGCGCTGCAAGCAGCGCCGCCGCCGCGTGCTGGCGTTCGAGCGAGGGCAGGGCCCGCACCACGGTCGTGAACGATTCAATGTCGCCCTGCGCCTGCAGGCGCCGCAGGGCATCGGCGAGCGCTTCAGCATCCCGCAACACCGCCTCCGCGCTGGCTCCGCTCACGAGGAAGAACCGGCTCTCCGGCGCAGCACCCAGCAAGCGGGCGACTTCCCTTTCCTCGCCGATGAGCGCGGGAGTGCTCATCTGCAAGGTCCGGATGTCATCCTGGAACACCACGCGCGAGAGGCCGAACGCCACGAAGGCGAGGGCGGCGAGCGCGAGCGCGCAGCGCGTGCGGCCCGTCCAGCGCGCGGCGCCCGCGAACGCGTCGAGCGGCCGCGCGCACCAGCCGGGCAGCGCCCGGCCCGCGCTGCGCGCCGCCACGGGAAAGAGCAACAGCACGCAGGCGCAGGCGACGGCGAGCCCGACGATGCTGATCAGGGCCATCTGTTGCAGGCCCGGGAACGGCAGCAGCAGCAGGCCGGCAAAGCCGAGCACCGTGGCGCCCGCGCCGTAGAGGATCGGCCGCGTCACCTGCGCGAGGGCATCGGGCGGCCGCCACGTCGCCGGGGCGCGGAACTGGTCGGCATGGAAATGCATCGAATAGTCGATCGCGACGCCGATCAGGCTCGACCCGAAGACGAGCGCGACGAGATGCAGTTCGCCAAACACCAGCTGGGCCGCGCTGATGCCCGCCGCGGCGCCCGCGGTGAGCGCGAGCATGCCGAGGGCGGGCGCACGCCAGTCCCGGAAAAGCGCGAGCATCAGTGTGAGCACCGCAATCGTGGCGACGCTGCCGAAGAAGCCGATCTCACGCTGCGAGATTCGTGTGGCCCGGGTGGCATGCTGCAGGGCGCCCGACTGCAGGATAGTGACCGGCCGTCCCGCCGCCACGGCTGCCGCCTGCCGGGCGCGATCGAGCGCGAGGGCGGCGTGGTCCTGCGCCGCGGCCCCGAAGGGGCTGCCCGCCGTTTCCGCGGTCAGGAAGACATACGTCTTCGCACCCTCCTGGACGGTCAGTTGCGAGCCGCGCAGCCGTGCCCGGCCGATCGAGGGCACCTGGCCCAGCAGCCAGGCGGAACCGAGCCCGAGTGGATCGCGCCGCAGGTCGAGCGGCCGCACGAGCCCGGCCGGCGTGTAGGCCGCGAGGCGCGCCGCCTGCAGGATGTCCTGCCCGTGGCCGGCCGCGAGCCGCGCCTGATCGGCCTCGGCGAGCAGGGTCCCCCGATGCGCCATGTACAGCGCAATGGCACCGGAGACGTCGGCGCCCATCTCCTGCCGCACGTCGACGAACGCGCCGCTCGACGCCAGCGCGCCGGCAAAGGCCGCGGCGGCGGCGCTTGCGGCGCCCGCGTCGTCGGCACCGACGAGGAAGATCACCTTGCGCGAAACCCGGGTCGCAAAGGCGTCGATCGCCGCCTCCACGCCCGCATCGCCCGACGCGCGCGGCAGCAGGTCGAGGAGATCGGTCTCGACGCGCAGCCGCGGCTGCACCCAGGCGAAGGTGGCCGCGACGATGGCCAGCAGCGCCATGCCACACCAGAAGCGCGCCAGCGTCGGGCGGGAATGCCTCATCGGCCCAGCTGCGCGACCACGCCGCTGAACTCGATGACCGTGCTGTCGCCGCCGTCACTCGAGAGTTCGATGCGATCGACCTGCGCGGATCCGGTGATCACGGCCGACGTGAACACCTGCGCCAGGCCGCCCGCGCGCGGCCGCAGGCCCAATTGCCAGGAGCCGTCCTGCGCCTGCCCGAAGAGCTCGAAGGCTGCATCGAGCCTGTCGAGGTCCATCGCGAACATCGCGAACAGCAGGCCGAGCGCCGCCTGCAGCGCCGGCTGCTCCGTGCTGGACAGCCGTTGCTCCGTCCCGCCGCTGCGCAGGGTCATGCCGTCCGGCGCCAGCACCAGCTCGGACTCGAACGGCTTGTGGGTGCGCCAGGTGATGCCGGCGTCGCGGGCCAGCTGGAAGTCCCCGCTCGAGACGAGCGGGCGCGGCAGGCCGCTGATCTGCCGGTGCTGGACGAACCGGCCGGTGAGCACCCGCGTCGCGGCCATCTTCCCGGCGACTCCCGCCAGCACGCTGTCCACGAGCTGCTGCGGCGTGCGCGGATGGTCGAAGAGCGCGGCCGCGCGCGCAGGCCCGGCGCCGCAGAGGGCCACGACGGCGGCCAGCATGAGGAGCCGACGAAGCGCCGCGCTCACGGCGGCAGCCCCAGGCGCTCGAACAGGATGTCGGGCGAACGCAGGCACAGCTCGCCCGTTCTGGCGTCGACCGCGACCTGCACCGTGCTTGCCTTCGTGAGCCGCTCGCCGCTTGCCGCATTCGTCAGCAGGTACTCGATGCGCAGCCGGTACTCCCACTCGACGAGGCGGGCGCGCACGATGATGCGGTCCTCGAAGCGCAACGGGCGCAGGTACCGGAGCTGCATGTCGACGATCGGCCACAGATATCCCGAGCGCATCATCGCGTCGTAGTTGTAGTCGATCTGCCGCAGCAGCGCGCAGCGCGCGAGCTCGAGGTACTTGGCGTAGTGCCCGTGCCAGGCTATGCCCGCTGGATCGAGGTCGTGGAAGGGAATCTCGACCGCCACTTCCGCTTCGCGAACGGGCGGGGCGGTCATGCGTGCAGTACCTCGCGGTGCCGGCGCCGAAGCAGCGTCGGCAGCCGCCGCAGCATGCCGAAGAAGAGGCGGGCGTGCATGGCGCTGATGCGCACGTTGTCGCGCCACAGGTGGAAATGCGACTGGCCGTCGCGCGGATAGGTCACCCGCGTCGGGACTTCGACCATGCGGGCGCCGCGCCAGTGCAGGCGCACCAGCACCTCGGTATCGAAATCCATGCGGCTGCCGAGCCGCTCCTCATCCGCAAGCTCGAGCACGGGCGCGAGCGGATAGACACGAAATCCGCACATCGAGTCCCTGATCTCGAACGACAGGGTGTTGATCCACACCCACGCGTGCGTGAGATAGCGGCCGTAGAAGCGGGTACGCGGCGTCGTGGCATCGAAGACCGGCAGGCCGAGGATCAGGGCGTCCGGATGATGCGCCGCCTGCTGCAGGAACGCCCGCACATCCGCGGTGTCGTGCTGCCCGTCGGCGTCGATCTGCAGTGCATGCGTGCAGCCGGCCGCCGCGGCCGCCCGCATGCCGCTCAGGACCGCGGCGCCCTTGCCGAGGTTGCGCGGATGTGTCACGAGCGTGACCTTGCCGGGATGGCGCGCGGCCAGCGTCGCCGCGGCGGCATGCGCCGCGGCGCCGGATCCGTCGTCGACCACGACGCACGGGAGCTCGTTCGCGAGCAGCGCCTCGACCACTGCCGCGAGGGTGCGCGCGTGTTCGAAGTAGGGTACGACGGCGCAGGTGCGCATCACGGCTCGAGGTGGATCCGGCCCGACGAGCAGGCCAGGCCGTGCTCGCTGTAGCGGAAGTCGAGCGCGCCGATGGCGGGCGTCCAGTCGAGCTCGAGCCGCACGCTGGCCCCCGGGCGGATGATCCGCCGGAACTTCAGGGCGCTGACTTCGCGGGCCGCGGCCGCCAGGTGCAGGTGCGAGTGCGCGAACCCGGCCGCCCAGGCGAGCTGCACCACGCCCGGCAGGATCGGCTGGCCGGGAAAGTGGCCACGAAACCAGTGAAGCGACTCCGGCAGGCCGAGTTCGAGTGCGATGCCGCCGGGGGTGATGGCCGACTCCCTGACGAGGGGGTGCGCCGCGGTCACGTCGTCGTCGGGTCCTGCATGAGGTCGCGAACCGCGACCACCACGTCCTGGACCGTGCGCACGTGGCGGAACTGCTCGGGCTGCACCTTGCGCCCCGTGATCCGCTTCAGCTCGATGATCAGGTCGATCGCATCGAGGCTGTCGATGTCCAGTTCCTGGTACAAGCGGGCTTCGGGCACCACCTTGGCCGGATCGAGTTCGAACAGTTCGGTCAGGACACTCCTGACCTGCTGGAAAATCTCTTGCTCTGTTTGCATCGCCACGAAGTCAGCCGAGGCCCCCGGGTGGCGATTATAGACCGGCCGGCCGTACCCCACCGAGTACCGACTCGATCTCCCGCGTGAAATGGCTGGCGAGCCGGGCCGTCAGGCGCCGCGCCGCCGCGGCGTGCGGCACGTCTGGCGGCAGGTAGCGATCGGCCGGCATCGACGCCTCGATGCGGATGGTGTAGTGCGGCCGCCGCGCGGGCACCCGGTACCAGACGGAGTCCTTGGTGAGGAAGGGCGTATCGCAGACGATGCTGACGGGCAGGATGTCGGCGCGCGATGCGAGTGCGATCTGCGCGGCGCCGCGCTTCAACTCGAGCGGCCGGCCCGGCACCGAGCGGGTGCCTTCGGGGAAAACCAGCAGCGAACGCCCGCTACGCAGCATCCGCGCGCAGTCTTCGATCAGCGCCGGGCCGTCGCTGTTCGGGATGAAGCCCGCCCAAATGACCGGCCAGCGCAGGGCTGGATTGCGCCACAGTGCGCGCTTGACCACGCAACCGGCATCGGGGACCAGGGACAGCATGAACACGACGTCGATCAGGGTCGGATGGTTCGCGACGATCAGCACGCCGGGGCGCTCGAGGCGCTCGAGGCCTTGCAGTTCATAGGTCATGAGGCCGAGCCGCTTCATGAACCAGATGAAAAGGGCCATCGAGCCGCGCAGGGCGCGGTTGATGCGCCGTTGCGCCACGGCCCCGTCGCGCGACCCGAGCCGGATGGCCGGAAAGAGCGTGAAGCTGAGCAGCGTGCCGCCGACGCCGAAGACGGCGAACGCGACGCCGGTGCCGATCCGACGCAGGCTCCGGTCGAGCCATCCGGGTAAACTAGTCTCCGCTGGACGCATTCCACTTGTTTCCGGGGAACGAAACGTGCCCGATTCGACCGCGACTTTAGCGCAGACCGGCAACGAAGCAGCACTGGCCGCGCTGCTGGTCGACGCGCTCAACCTGCAGGACGTGAAGGCGGCGGACATCACGCCGACCGCGCCGCTTTTCGGGCACGAGAACGGCAGCCTCGGCCTCGATTCGATCGATGCGCTCGAGATTGCGCTCGCGATCCAGCGCAAGTATGGCGTGGAGCTGCGCTCGGCCGAGCCGGACACGCGCTCGGCGTTCGCGTCGCTGCGCGACCTCGCCGCCCACGTCCACGGGCGCCTCGATCGGGGCTGACACCGGGCCATGCCTGCGCTCGCGGTGGCCTACCCCGTCCTCGCCCACCTCTCCGTGATCTGGCCGCGCCCCTGGCTGCAGTGGCTCGCGCTCGCGGTGCTCTGTGCGCTGCCGCTCTTCGGCGGCCTGCGCGCGCGCAGGCCCTGGGCCTGGGGGGCGCTTGCCGCCGCGCTGGCGGTGTCGCTCCTCGTTGTGCGGGGCGGCTACGGGCAGTGGCTGCTGTTCCTGCCGCCGGTGGCGATCCCGCTGTCCCTGCTCGCCGTGTTTGCCGGCTCGTTGCGCGCCGGTGAGGTGCCGCTGGTCACCCGATTCGCGCGGCTCGCGCGCGGCGGGTTGCCCGCCGACCTCGAGGCCTACACGCGCCGGGTCACCCTCGTGTGGGTCGTCGTGCTGGCGTTGCTCACGGCCTCGGCAGTCGCCTGCGCGCTCCTCGCCTCGCGCGAAACATGGTCGCTCGTCACCAACGTCCTGCACTACGTCGTGCTCGGGGCGGTGTTCGCGGGCGAATACCTGTACCGGCGGATCGCCTACGCCCATCACGACCACGAGGGTTTCCTGCGCTTCCTGCGGAGCCTTGCGTCCATGCGGCCGCGTTCTCCATGAACGGGGCGGCGATGCCGGCCTTCGGTGCGCACGCGCCGCAGGATGTCGTGGTCTGGCAGGGCGGCGCGGGCGTGACGGCCGCCACCCTCGAGGCGCAGGCCGGGGACCTCGCGGTCGCGCTCCCCGATGCCCGCCATGTCATCAACCTGTGCGACAGCCGGCGCAATTTCCTGGCCGTATTCCTCGCTGCGGCGCACTCGGGGCGCGTGTGCCTGCTCCCCGCGAGCCGCGCACCGCAGGCGCTGGCGGAACTGCGTGACGAGTATCCCGATCATTGCGTCGTCACGGATGAAAGCCTTGCCGGCCGCGTGCGCACTCACGCATGGCGCGGTCCGCTGCAGATCGATGCCGCCCGGCTCGTCGCCCTCACTTTCACCTCCGGCAGCACGGGCCGCCCGCAGGCCCATGAAAAGCACTGGGGCTGCCTGCTCGCGACCGCCGCGCGCGCGCAGGAACGGCTGCTCCCGCCGGGGCAGCGCTGCAACATCGTCGCCACGGTGCCCTCGCAGCACATGTACGGCCTCGAGACCACGCTCTCGCTCGTCCTCCTGACGGGTGGCGCCGTGAGCGATGGCCGGCCGCTGCTGCCGGCCGATGTCCGGCAGGCGCTCGCGGACATTCCCGCGCCGCGCGTGCTCGTCACGACGCCCGCGCACCTGCGCGCCTGCGTCGAGGCGAAGCTGAAACTGCCGGCGCTCGAGCGGATCGTCTCGGCGACCGCGCCGCTCGCGCGCCCGCTCGCCGAGGCCGCCGAGGCGCTGTGGCACGCGCGCGTGCACGAAATCTACGGCTGCACCGAAGCGGGCAGCATGGCGACGCGGCGTACCGTCGAGGGCGACGCGTGGCTCGCCCACGCGGGAGCGTGG
Organism: Pseudomonadota bacterium; assembly: GCA_963204835.1. Lineage (GTDB taxonomy): Bacteria > Pseudomonadota > Gammaproteobacteria > Steroidobacterales > Steroidobacteraceae > CADEFQ01. Next base: position 10,713 of record CAUJHJ010000013.1, on the reverse strand, counting down.
TTCGAATCGCGGGAATCGGGCGCGATCTATCACGGTTCGCACCTGCCCGCGCCCATCCCGCTGCAGGACCTGCTCGAGTCCGAGACGCCGCGAATCTTCCGGCTCATCGGCCGCGCCGGCGACATGATCAAGGTGGCCGGCAAGCGCGCGTCGCTGGCGGAGCTTTCGCGCCGCTTGCTGGCGGTGCCGGGTGTGCATGACGCGGTCGTATTCCTGCCTGAAGAAGGTGCGCGCCCCGCGGCGCTCGTGGTCGCGCCCGGCATCTCGCGCGAGACGATTGCCGCGGCGCTCGCCGCCCAGGTCGATCCCGTGTTCGTGCCGCGGCCCCTGCGGTTCGTCGACACCCTGCCGCGCAACGAGAGCGGCAAGACCCCGCGTGCGGCCCTGCTCGCGGCCCTGGGTGTGCGATGACGGTGGCCACGGAGGTCCGCATTCCGCAGGACGCACCGTACTTCGACGGCCACTTTCCCGGCCATCCGCTCGTGCCGGCCGTCGTGATCCTCGACCTCGTGCGGGCCTGCGCGCCCGCCGAATGGGCCCGCGAACCGCTGCAGTTCGCGAAGTTCGTCGCGCCGGTGCGGCCTGGCGACGTATTGACGATCGAGGTCGAGCGCAGCGGCGCGGCGCACACGTTTCGCTGCCGCGTCGACGCACGCCAGGTGGCGTTCGGCGCTTTCGGGCGGCTCCACCCATGAGCGGCGGGCCCACAAGCGGACGCAATCCGCCCTCCTGGGACAGCCACCGCGAGCGCAGTACGCCCGTGATGCTGGCGCTGCTCGTCAGGCTGACGCTGCTCACCGGTCGTCCGGCGATACGCGCGCTGCTGTGGCCGATCGTGCTCTACTTCTGGCTCACCGGCCCGCGGCTGCGCGCCGCGTCGCGCGAAATCCTGCGCCGGGCGCGAGGCCGATCGCCGCGGCAGCGGGACATCCTGCGGCATTTCCACACCTTCGCCACGGTGTTCATCGATCGGGTCTACCTGCTCGCCGGGCGCACGGCCGCGCTCGACATCAGCGCGCAGGTGCCCGCGGAAGTCCTCGAGGCTGTCAAGGCATCGCGCGGCTGCCTGCTGCTCGGCGCGCACTTCGGCAGCTTCGAGGTGCTGCGCATCAAGGGGAAGCTGCGCGACGCGGCGCCGATCCGCATCGTGCTCGATCGCGAAGTGGGGCGCATGGCCATGTCGCTCCTCGAACGGCTCGATCCGCAGCTGGCCTCCCGCACGATCGATGCCGCGCGGCGTGGTCCCGATCTCGTGCTCGACATCAAGCAGGCCATCGAGGCCGGCGACCTCGTCGGCATGCTCGCGGATCGCGCGCGCGCCGACGAACGCGCGATCGAGGTGGACTTCCTCGGCGGGCGCGTGCGCCTGCCCGCGGGGCCCTGGCTGGTCGCGGCGGCGCTCGAGGTGCCCGTGCTGATCGGGTTCGGGGTCTTCCTTGGCGGCAATCGCTACGAGTGCCGGCTCGAGCTGTTCGAGGCGCGCGTCGCGTTGCCGCGCGCGACGCGCGCGCAGGCGCTGCAGGCCTGCGCCCAGCGTTACGCGCTGCGGCTCGAGGAACAGGTGCGCGCGCATCCCGACAACTGGTTCAACTTCCACGAATACTGGCTCGACGGGCCGGTGGCACCATGACTCCGCTCGCCATCAGTGCCTTTACCCTGACCACCGCGTTGGGCCGTGGACGAGCCGCCCACGCCGACGCGCTGTCGCGGGAGCGCAGCGGGCTGGCGCCGCAGGCGATCGAGGGCTGCGGGCTGTCGACCTGGGTCGGCGAGGTGGCGGGCCTCGACGTGCCGCTCGCGGGTGCGCTCGCCGGCTGGGATTGTCGCAACAATCGCCTCGCACAGGCCGCCCTCGAACAGGACGACTTCCTCGCCTCGGTCGCGCGCAGCCGCGCGCGACATGGACCTGCGCGCGTGGCCGTGTTCATCGGTACGAGCACGGCGGGCGTGCGGGAAACGGAACGCGCCTACCGGGAGCGTGATCCCGCCGCCGCGACGCTGCCGTCGTGGTTCCGTCACCGCGAGACCCACAACGCGTTCAGCGCGGCGGACTTCGTGCGCATCGTGCTCGGTCTCGCCGGTCCCGCGTGCGCCATTTCGACGGCGTGCTCGTCGAGCGCCAAGGTATTCGCTGCCGCGAGCCGTGCCCTGGCAGTCGGGCAGTGCGATGCGGCGGTCGTCGGCGGTGTCGACAGCCTGTGTTTCACGACGCTGTACGGCTTTCATTCGCTGCAGCTGGTGTCGGGCGCGCCCTGCCGGCCCGCCGATGCGCAGCGCGACGGGCTCTCGATCGGCGAGGGCGCGGGTTTTGCCCTGCTCGAGCGAGGTGATGCGCCGTTCAGGCTGCTCGGCTACGGCGAGAGCAGCGACGCACACCACATGTCGACACCCGATCCGGAAGGCCGCGGCGCGCGCGCCGCGATGCGCGCGGCACTCGCGCGCGCGCAGCTCGCCCCGGGCGACATCGACTACATCAACCTGCACGGCACGGCGACGCCAGCCAACGATCTCGCGGAAGACCGTGCCGTGTGCGGCGAGTTCGGCACGCGCCTGCCCTGCAGCTCCACCAAGGGCTGGACCGGCCACACGCTCGGGGCCGCCGGCGTCGTCGAGGCGGCACTGTCGCTGCTGTGCATCGAGCGGGGCTTGCTGCCTCGCAGCCTCCATACGCGCGCCGTCGATCCGGCGATTGCCGGCAACATCCTGCTGGCGAGCCGGGCGGCGCCCGTGCGCCATGTGCTCAGCAACTCCTTCGGGTTCGGCGGCAGCAATTGCGTGCTCGTGTTCGGGGGGGGCGCATGAGCATCGTCTTCGTCGAAGCCGTCGGGCTCGTGGCGCCCGGTCTCGCCTCGTGGGCCGAGGGCCGCGCGGTGCTCGCGGGTGACGCTGCATTCGAGCGGCAGCCCCTGCCCGCCTTGCAGCCGGGCATCTTGCCGCCGAATGAACGCCGGCGCGCGCCGCTCGGCGTGAAGCTCGCACTGCTGGCCGCGGAGCAGGCCACGCTCGGCGCGACCGCCGCCGCCGCGCAGCTGGCGACGGTGTTTGCGACCTCGGACGCCGACATGGATGTCGTGCACCGGCTCTGCGTCGCGCTGGCGGAGCCGAATCGCAGCGTATCTCCGACCGACTTCCACAATTCGGTGCACAACGCCGCCTCGGGCTACTGGAGCATCGGCGCGCAGGCGCGCGGTGCCTCGACGACCCTCTCCGCCCACGACTTCACTTTCGCGGCGGGATTGCGCGAAGCGCTGATCCAGGCCCGCATCGACGACACCGACGTGCTGCTCGTCGCCTTCGATGTTTCGCCGCCGCCGCCGCTGCTGGCGGCCCGCCCCGTCCCGCACGCCGCCGCGATCGCCATGTGGCTGCGCCGGCAAGCCACGGAGCGAACGCTCGCGCAGCTCTCGCTCGAGGGCATGCCGGGTCCCGAATCCGTGATGCGGGACGCGGAACTCGAGAGACTGCGCCGATCGAACCCGGCCCTGCGCTCACTGCCCTTGCTGGGCGCCATCGCGCGCCGTGAAGCCGCGCTCGTTCACTTCGCGGTGCACGGCGGGCTGGCGCTGGCCGTGCGCGTGGAGCCGCGGTGATGGATCGCGCGCAGATACTCGCGCTGCTGCCGCATGCCGGCCACATGTGCCTGCTCGATCGCGCCATTCGCTGGAGCGAGATTGAGGTGGAATGCCGCACGGATTCGCATCGCGATCCCGCGCATCCGTTGTGGCGGGACGGCCAGCTTTCGGCCATCGCGCTGATCGAATACGGGGCGCAGGCGGCGGCGCTGCATTCAGCCTTGCAGGCGCCTTCGGAAGACGGCCGGCCGCGCGCGGGCATGATTGTCGCCGTGCGCGACTGCGAGTGGCAGGTGGAACGCCTCGATGACCTGCCGCCCGGCATGGAGATCCTCGCGCGCCGCGAAGCCGCGACCGCAGACGCTCTTACCTATCGCTTCGAAGCCCTGCAGTCCGGCCGTGTGCTGGGCAGCGGACGCCTGACCATACGCCTCGAGATTGACGCCCGCTCAGCCCACCGGTGAGCCGCGGATCCACTGGGAAAACACCCACTTCTCGCCGCGCGTCGTCGGCTGGCCCGCGTGCACGGAGTTGAAGTCCGGCCGACCGGCGGCGTCGACATTGAAGAAGAGCAGCGCATCGCCGCGCGCGCCGCGGTAACGGAAGCCGGCGCGCGGAAAGTCGGTTTCGCCGCCCTCGTAGTCGTCGTTCAGGTAAATGAGGAAAGTCGCGACGCGCTGCCCGTGACGCTTGACTTCGGCGGCGAGCGCGGGCGTCGTCGTCTCCTGGAAATCGCCGTGCAGCGCGAACTGTTGTCCGGGGTCGTAGTGCAGCAGCTTCGCCACTTCGAAGTGCGCGATGGGCTGGCCACTCGCCGCCGCGATGCGATCGCGCAGCAGCGCGAGCAGCACGCTCGCGTGGTCGAAGGTAAAGTCGGCTTCCGTGTTGGTGCGCGAATCGGCGGCGTGGTGCCCTTCGCCGTCCTTGCGGTACACGAGCGCGCGTCGCAAGCCACCCCGGGCGCTCTCGACCAGCCATTCGCACTCGGCGGTTGTCGCGAAGCGCTCGAACACGCGGATGCGCGGCGATTCCGCCACGATGCGCACGGGTGGGGGCGCCGTGAGCGCCGCGATGTTTACGTCCGTCACACCGCGGGTCAGCAACTGCAACTCCAGCCGCGCCGGCGCCCAGCCGAGCGCCGCAGCCCGCCGCAGGCAGGTGATCGCGTCGGACAGGCTGCGCGGCCGCAGCACACCGAACGCCGCGATCAACGCGAGCAGCGCCGTCGCCTGCGCGTGTCCGCGGTCCGCCGCGCGATTGAGACAGGTGATGCCCTCTCGCGGTGAGGCAGCTACGCCGTCGCCCGTGAGGAGGCGTCTGCCCCGCTCGGCCAGGGAATCGGGATCCCCGGTCATCGCAGCCGCCTCGCCACGAGCCATCGTGCGACGCAGATCCCCATGAGGCCGATGAGGAACAGCGCGAGGAGATGTCCCGCCGCGCCCGCCACCGGCCGGCCGAGCACAAGCCCGCGTACGAGTTGCGTGGCGTGGGACAGCGGCAGGACCTGCGCGACGGCCTGCACGGCGGGCGGCAGCTGTGCGGTCGGGAAGAACACGCCCGACACCAGCATCATCGGCGTGATGAAGAGCGTGAAGTAGTAGACGAAATGATCGTACGTCCGTGCCACCGCGGTCACGATGAGCGCAATGCCCGCGAACGCGAGCCCCGTGAGCACGATCACAGGCAGCGCCAAGAAGGCCGAGGGACTGCGCACCAGGCCGAGCACCGTCATCACGGAGAGGATCGCCACGCCCGACAGCGTGCCCTTGAGCGCCGCCCACACCCACTCGCCCACGACGATGTCCGTCACTGTCATCGGCGCATGCAGGATGCCTTCCCAGGTGCGCTGCTGCTTCAGCCGCGCGAACGCCGACCACAGCGCCTCGAAGCTCGTCGAGTACATCACCCCGTAGCAGACCATGCCGGTGCCGAGAAACTGGAGGTACGGCATGCCGCCGACCGTGGGCAGCAGGCTTCCGAGGCCGAAGCCGAGGCCCACGAGCCAGAAGAGCGGATCGACGAGGTTGCCGACGAGCGAGGCGTACAACAGCTTTCGCCACACGCGATAGTTGCGATAGACGACGTGGCGGAAGCGCAGCGCGTCAGTCACGCAGGTCGCGCCCCGTGAGCTTCAGGAACACGTCTTCGAGGTTCGCCGACCGGCGCAGCACGCGCAGGTCCGGGTGGCCGCTGAGCGTGGCGAGCAGCGGCTCGGGGTCGCGGCAGTAGCAGAAGGCCGTGTCGCCCGAGAGCTCGGCGCGCGCCGCAAGCCGCTTCGCGTGCGCGTCGAACCAGTCGGCCACGCCCTCGCCGTACACTTCGATCACCACGGGCTCGATCTCGCGCTCGATCAGCGAGTGCGGCGGCGCCTCGGCGATGAAGGCGCCGTGGTCCATGATCGCGACCCGGTTGCAGAGGCGCTGCGCCTCGTCCATGAAGTGCGTGGTGAGGATGATCGTGCGCCCTTCGGCGAGCAGGCGCTTCAGGCGCTCCCAGACCACATGGCGCGCCTGCGGGTCGAGGCCGGTGGTCGGTTCGTCGAGGAACAGCACGCGCGGATCGTTGACGAGCGCGCGCGCGATTGTGAGCCGCCGCTTCATGCCGCCCGACAGCGCCTCGATCGGCGCGTCCGCCTTCTCGACGAGGCCCGCATACTCGAGCAGGTACGGCACGCGGGCGGCAACGGAACCGCGCGACAGGCCGAAGTAGCGCCCGAAGATCGCGAGGTTCTCGCGCACGGTGAAGTCCGGGTCGAGATTGTCGAACTGCGGCACGACCCCGACCCGCGCCCGCGCTTCGCGCGCCCGCGCCGGCACGGGCAGCGAATCGAGGCGGATCTCGCCGGCATCCGGCGCCGTGAGGCCGAGGCAGCAGCGCAGCGTCGTCGTCTTGCCGGCGCCGTTCGGGCCAAGGAGGCCATAACACTCGCCCGCCTTCACCTCGAAACTGACGCCACGCACGACCTCGAGGTCGGCGAACTTCTTGTGCAGGTTGCGGACAGTGAGCACGGTGGCGCCCAGCATACCGAAGAGCCCTTGCGGGTGAGCCGGAATGTCGCCAGAGTGCCGGGACAAGGGGGTCGGACGTGTCCCGCGGATTCACGCTTTCGCTCGTTCTCGCGCTCGTGCTCGGCGTCGTCGTCGGCTATGCCTGCCACGTCAACGTGACCGATCCTGCCGCGCTCGCCCGGCTCGCGGGCTACTTCGGCCTCGTGACCGACGCCTTCCTGCGCCTCATCAAGATGATCATCGGCCCGCTCGTCTTCTCGACGCTCGTCGTCGGCATCACGAACATGGGGGCGGGCGCGGCAGTGGGGCGCGTTGGCCTGCGCACCGTGGGCTGGTTCCTGTTCGCCTCGATCCTGTCGCTGCTCATCGGCATCGTCATGGTGCTGCTGCTCGAGCCGGGCCGCGAGCTCGGGCTCGCCATGCCCACGGGCGACAGCGCAAGCGGCGTGCAGCTTGCGCAGCCCGGCCTCAAGGAGTTCATGCACAGCCTCGTGCCGCGCTCGATCGCGGAAGCGATGGCGAACAACGCGATCCTGCAGATCGTCGTCTTCTCGGTGTTCTTCGGCATCGGGCTCGCCTCGCTCGGCGAGCGCGGCCGCGGCCTCACGGCGGTCATCGACCAGGTCGGCCACGTCATGCTCAAGGTCACCGGCTACGTGATGTGGGCCGCGCCACCCGCGGTATTTGCCGCCGTCGCCGCCACCGTGACTGCCGAAGGCCTCGGCATCCTCGCCACCTACGGCAAGTTCATCAGCGGCTACTACCTCGCGCTGATCGTGCTGTGGGCCGTGCTCATTGCCCTCGGCGCGCTCGTGATCGGGCCGCGCGTGCGCACGCTCGTGTCGATGATCCGCGAACCGCTGCTGCTCGCCTTCTCGACTGCCAGTTCCGAGGCCGCCTATCCGAAGACGCTCGAGCAGCTCGAACGCTTCGGCGTCTCGCCGCGCATCGCGAGCTTCGTGCTGCCGCTCGGCTACTCCTTCAACCTCGACGGCTCGATGATGTACTGCACCTTCGCGACGCTCTTCATCGCGCAGGCCTACGGCATCGACCTCTCCGGCGCGCAACTCGTCACGCTGCTCCTCCTGCTGCTCGTGACCAGCAAGGGCATCGCCGGCGTGCCGCGCGCCTCGCTGGTGGTGCTCGCCGCGACCTTGCCGCACTTCGGCATCCCGGACGAGGGCATGCTGCTGGTGCTCGCGGTCGACCAGTTCCTCGACATGGGCCGCAGCGCGACCAATGTCGTCGGCAACTCCATCGCCTCGAGCGTCGTTGCGAAGTGGGAGGGCGAACTCACGGCACCTCTCGACGAACCGAAGGCCCCGCAGTTGCGCTGAGGCGCGCGAGCGACTATGTAGGCGTATCCGCGCCCGGGATCATTCCCAACCGAGGATCACCCATGCCCTATCGACTCCATGTCAACGGCCAGGTCCACACCGTCGACGTACCGGGGGACATGCCACTCCTCTGGGTGCTGCGCGAGAGTCTGGCGCTCGTCGGCACCAAGTTCGGTTGCGGCGTGGCGCAATGCGGGGCCTGCACCGTGCATGTCGATGGGGTTGCGGTGCGATCCTGCCAGTTGCCGGTGTCGGGCATCGGGGATGCGGAAGTCACGACGATCGAGGCCATGGGCGCGAGCAAGGTCGGCGCGAAGCTGCAGCAGGCCTGGCTCGACATCGACGTGATGCAGTGCGGCTACTGCCAGGCGGGCCAGATCATGAGCGCCGCGTCCCTGCTCGCCACGACGCCGAAGCCCTCGAACGAGGACATTCGCGCCGCGATGGCGGGCAACATCTGCCGCTGCGCCTGCTACCACCGCATCGAGACCGCGATCCGCATGGCGGCGGGCCTCGAGCAGCAGGAGGGCGGCCATGCAGCCTGAACGTCGCAGTTTCCTGAAGGGGTCGCTGCTCGCGGGAGGCGGCCTCGCGCTCGAGGTGTTTCTCGCGCCCGTTACGCGGGGGGCGAGTGGGTGGCTCGCGGCCAGTGCGGCCGGCGGGGCCGAGGCGGCCACCGCGACCCCTGCGGAATTCTCCGCCTTCGTCGCGATCGCGCCCGATGGTCTCGTGACGATCACCGCGAAGAATCCCGAGATCGGGCAGGGCGTGAAGACCTCGCTGCCGATGATCGTCGCCGATGAACTCGATTGCGACTGGAGCCAGGTGCGCATCACGCAGGCCGATGCCGATACCGCGCGCTACGGCCGGCAGGTTGCGGGCGGCAGCACCTCCACGCCGACCAACTGGCTGCCGATGCGCCAGGCGGGCGCCGCCGCGCGTGCCATGCTGTTGCAGGCGGCGGCCGCGCGCTGGTCGGTGCCGGTGGGCGAGCTCTCCACGTCGAGGGGCCGCATCCTCCATGGCGCAAGCGGACGCTCGATCGGCTACGGCGAGGTGGCGACCGACGCCGCGAAGCTCACCCCGCCCGATCCCGCGACCCTCACTCTCAAGAAGCCCGAAGCGTTCACGATCATCGGCAAACCGATCTCCGGCATCGATGGCGCGCGGGTGCTGCGGGGCGAGCCTCTCTTCGGCATCGACACCCGCCTGCCCGGCATGCTCTACGCGGTGTACGTCGTCGCGCCCGCGCACGGCGGGCGCCTCGGCAAGCTGAACCTCGAGGCCGCGAAGGCCGCGCCGGGCGTGCAGCATGTGGTGCCGATCACCGGCGACGGCGATGCCAACGCGGGGCTCGCCGACGGGGTCGCGATCCTCGCCACCCACTGGTGGCTCGCCAACGCCGCGCGCTCGAAGCTCGAGGTCGAGTGGGATGTCTCGAAGGCGAAGGGGCACAGCAGCGCCGCCTATCACGCCACCGCGCAGGCCGCGCTGTCGAAGGGCGGCGGCACGGCGCTGCGCGAGGACGGCGATCCCGACGCCGCGCTCGCCGGCGCCGCGAAGCGCGTCAGCGCGCGCTATCACTATCCTTTCCTTGCGCACGCCACGCTCGAGCCGATGAACTGCACGGCGCTGTACCGCGACGGCGAGATCGAGATCTGGGCGCCAAGCCAGAACCCTTCCGCCGGCCGCGCCGCCGTGCAGAAGCTCCTCGCGCTGCCCGCGCTCGAGGATGTGACCGTGCACGTCACGCGTTCGGGCGGCGGCTTTGGGCGCCGGCTCATGAACGACTACATGCTCCAGGCGGCCGCGATTGCGAAGGCCGTGCCGGGCACGCCGGTGCAATTGATCTGGGCGCGCGAGGACGACATCCGCCACGACTACTACCGCCCCGCCGGCTGGCATGGCCTCAAGGCGGGCCTCGATGCCGAGGGTCGCCTGGTCGCCTTCACCGACCACTTCGTGACCTTCGGCGAAGGCGATCGCGTCGTGCGCGGCGCCGACATGTCGCTCGACATGCCGCCCGCGGGCCTCGTGCCGAACCTGCGCATCGCGCAGACGACGATGCCTACCGTCGTCAACACCGGCTACCTGCGTGCGCCAGGCTCGAACGCGCTCAGCTTCATGTCGCAGTCGTTCCTCGACGAAATCGCGATCGCCGCGGGCAAGGACCTGCCTGCGCTGATGCTCGAACTGCTCGGTGAGCGCCGCATGGTCACGCCGCCGAAGGACAGCGGTCCGCCGTTCGACACGGGGCGCGCGCGGGATGTCATCGAAAAGGTCGTCGAGGCCTCCCGCTTCCGGCAGCGACCCGCGCAGGCTGGCCACGCGAAGGGCTTCGGCTTCTATTTCAGCCACCGCGGCTACTTCGCGGAAGTCGTCGAGGCGAGCGTCTCGGAGGGTGCGATCCGGGTGCACGAAGTCTGGGTCGCGGGCGACGTCGGCAGCCAGATCATCAACCCGTTCGGCGCGGAGAACCAGGTGCGCGGCTCGATCCTCGACGGCCTCGCGCAGGTGCTCGATGAGCAGCAGATCGAGATCGTCGACGGCGTCGTACAGCAGGGCAACTTCCATGACTTCCGGCTCGGGCGCATGAACGTGAAGCCGCCGATTCATATCGCCTGGGTGAAATCGGAGCACCCGCCGACCGGACTTGGCGAGCCCTCGCTGCCGCCGGTGCTGCCCGCCCTCACGAACGCGGTGTTCGCGGCGAGTGGCCAGCGCATCCGCTCGTTGCCGGCCCGGCTCATCGTCACCTAGGGCGCGCATGTCCCACCCTGACACAATCGTTGCGAC
>CAUJHJ010000012.1 GCA_963204835.1 Pseudomonadota bacterium | reverse complement strand
GCCTGGCTGAGCGTCGCCACCGATGGCAAGCACATCGCATTGCTGTGCGACCGCAACGGCCGGCGCGCAGCCTGTGTCTACGAACTCGATGCGATCGACAAGCCGCCGCAGGTATTCACCCCACGTCCCGAGCAACGCCTGTACGGCATCCGCTGGAGCAGCCCGGAATGGCTGCTGCTCGACGTCGACGTCACGGAGGACCTGACCAACGTCACGAACAACGTGCGACTCATGACCTTCAGCCGTACGCTTGCGATGAACATCCGCACGCGCGAGGGGTCGCAGCTGCTGACCAACGGGGAAACGGCCTACGCATCCGACCTGACGCACATCGCCGCGTCACCCGAAGCCAGCCCGGATGAAGTCCTCGTGGTCGCGCCCTACACCGGACCCAGCGGTTACGCGCAAACAGGGCTCTTCCGGGTCAGCCTGAAGACCGGATACGGCAAGCTGATCGATGACGGTGGCACGCGGACCTATGCATTCATCCTCGATCCGCAGGGCACCCTGCGAGCCAGGGCCGATTTCGATGGCATGGCACGGCGCGACACGATTTATCGCGTGGACGGTGGTCATTTGACGAAGCTCATGGAGCGCACCAACGTCGACACCAGCGCATATGCAATCCAGGGGCTCGTGGCAGGCGGCAAGGCGCTTGCACTGGGCGAGTTCGACAGCGAAGGCAGGCTCATCCCGAGCCTGATCGACCTCGCCACAGGCGCCAAGCGGCCCGCCGACCTCGACCTCGAAGGAGGGAGTTCCACCGGCTGGATCAGTGACGGCTCAACTTCGTCGATCGTCGGCGTGTACTTCGCGGGCGCCCAGGCAAGCCAGCGCTTCATCGATCCCGACCTGCAGCGATGGTACGCCGCCCTCGGCAAGGCACTGCCTGGCAAGCGCGTCGACTTCCTTTCCTGGTCCCGCGATCGCTCGATCATCGGCTTGTCGGCCGAAGGCGAGGGCGAACCCGCTTCCTATTTCCTCTTCGATGCAAGGCAGAAGGCGCTGTCCCCGGTCGGCCAGGCTCGCCCGGAGCTCGCCGGCACCCCGGTCGCGCCGACGACCCGGATCCGGTATTCGGCGCGCGACGGGCTCGGGATCGAAGCCTTCCTGCTGCTGCCGCCGGGCAAGACGCAGAAAGACGGGCCATTCCCCCTGCTGCTCTTTCCCCACGACGCGCCGGGCGCGAGCGACGACGCGAGCTTTGACTGGTGGGGCGCTTATTTCGCGCAACGGGGCTATGCCGTCCTCAAGCCCAATTATCGCGGCTCGGGCGGCTACGGACTGGAGTTCCGCAAGAAGGGCTACGGCGAATTCGGCGGTGCGATGATCGACGACATCATCGACGGCGCGAAATACCTCGCATCGAAAGGCGTGGCCGACGGCAAGCGCATCTGTGCGATGGGAATGGGCTATGGCGGTTACGCCGCGCTGATGGTGCCGATTCGCGAGGCATCGCTCGTCAAGTGCGTGATCGGCGTGAATTCGCTGACCGAACCGTCCGGCTATGTCACGGAAGTCGTCAAACGTTACGGCAGGAAGTCGCTGATGCTTGAACGCTGGGAAGAGTACATGGGCGACCGCTTCCGGGACACCGCCGAGAAGGCCGCGATCTCGCCCTTGCGCAACGCGTCGAACATCAAGGTGCCGGTGCTGCTCCTGCACGGCAGCCTCGACACCGATGTCTTTGTGGAGCAGTCGCGCAGCCTGCGCAAGAGCCTCGCGGAGGCAGGCGGCAATGTGCGCCTGGTGGAACTTGCGGGCGACGACCACTTCCTGAATACCTCCGCCGTGCGCAAGACCCTGCTGACCGAGATCGACGCATTCCTTGCAAGCCATCTGGCGGCGAAATAGCGACGAACGGCAGGCAAGGACGGGCGCACTTGCCCTAAGCTCCGCTCTTCCGGACCCCCAAACAGCCAAGGAGTCTCCATGTCCCCCAAAGCCATCATCCTCGCCGCGGCCCTCGGCAGCCTCGTTTCCCTCGCCACCGCGAACGCGGGTGACGAGAAGGGCGAAACCGAGAAGTGTTTTGGCGTCGCCGAGGCCGGCAAGAACGGCTGCGCGACGGCGAGCCATAGCTGCGCCGGCCAGGCGACGACCGCCAAGGATCCCGCCGAATGGGTCAAGGTGCCGAAGGGCAGCTGCGAGAAAATGGGCGGCAAGCTCACCGGCCCCGCGACCATGTGACGAGCGGTTTCCAGGCCGCAACCGCACCGGTTCCGGCTCGCGCCGGAATCGGCTTGCGGGCGCCGCATCACCGGGAGGTCCTCGAGCGCCTGCCCGATGTCGGCTGGTTCGAAGCCCACAGCGAGAATTACTTCGCCGACGGCGGCGGCTCGATTGCCGCGCTGGAGCGCGTGCGCGAGCGCTGGCCCGTCGCGCTGCACGGCGTGGGCCTCGCGCTCGGCTCCGCCGACCCCCTCGACCGCGAACACCTGCGGCGCCTCGCGCGGCTCGCCCGGCGCATCGAGCCCTGGGCGGTCTCCGAACATGTCTGCTGGGGCCACGCGGGCGGGCGGCACACCAACGACCTCCTGCCAATGCCGCGCACCCGGGAATCGCTGCGCCATCTCGTCGCCCGCGTCAGCGAGTTGCAGGACGCACTCGGCCGTCAGGTGCTCCTCGAGAATGTCTCGAGCTACCTCGAATTCACCGGGGCGCAGTACACCGAGGCCGGCTACCTCGCGGCGCTCGCCGCCGAATCGGGCTGCGCGCTGCTGCTCGATGTCAACAACGTGTACGTGAATGCCCGCAACCATGGCTTCGACGCCGAATCGTACTTCGATGAGTTGCCGCCGGCGGCCGTGCGCGAGTTCCATCTCGCCGGCCACGAGGTCACGCAGGTCGGCGGCACGGAGATCCGCATCGACACGCACGACCGCCTGGTCTGCGACGAGGTCTGGGCGCTGTACGCGAGCGCCAAGCGGCGCTTCGGCCCCGTGCCGACGCTGATCGAATGGGATGCCGCCCTGCCCTCGCTCGACACACTCGTGGCGGAGGCGAAGCGCGCTGATGCGATTGGCTGACCTGCAGCGGCGCTTCGTCGCCAACCTCTATGGCGAGCCCGCCGACCTGCGGGACGTCGTCCGCGACGAGGGCGGCATCGCCGTCGCGGACCGGGTCGCGATCTACCGCAACAACCTGCGCACCGGGTTCGAAAAGGCCCTGGCACTCGAATTCCCGGTGATCGCCACGCTCTGCGGCGAAGCGTTCTTCACGCGCCTCGCGCGCGAGTTCCAGCAAGCGCACCCGTCGGCCTGCGGCGACCTGCACTACGTCGGTGAGCCCTTTCCTCCCTACCTGCGCCAGCGCTTCGACGGGGGAGACCATGCCTATTTCGCGGATGTCGCGACGCTCGAATGGGCGCGCGAGCAAGCGGCGCGGGCCGCCGATGCGCCACCGCTCGATCTGGCGAAGCTGGGCGCGCACACCGCGGCGGACGCGGCCGGGTCACGCATCAGGGTCCACCCGGCCGTGAGGCTCACCGGCTCACGCTGGCCCGTGCTCAGCATCTGGGAAGCGCACCAGGGCCCGGGCGAAGTGCGCGGCGTGGATCTCGGCGCCGGCGCCGAGCAGGTGCTCGTGCGGCGCGCCGCGAACGGCATCCTGCTCGAGCGGATCACGGCTGCCGAGCTGGCCCTGCTCGCGGGCTTGCAGCGGGATGAAACACTGGGCGCGGCCTATGAGTCCGCGATCGCCATCGACCCTGGGTTCGATGTCGCGGCAAGCCTGCAACGCTGCGTCGCCCGCGGCCTGTTCTGCGGCTAGCGCACCGCCTCCCCCGGCTTCCCGATCAGGCCCTCGCCGATCCAGCCCTTCAACAGGCTCGCCGCACGCAGGGCCGCGGCGTCGGCCGAGGTGGCGAGGCCGGCGCAAAGCTCGGCGAAGCTGATGCCCTCCGCGAGGCGTGCCACGGCTTGCGCCTCTTGCGGCGGCATCGACCGGAACCTGACCGTGAGCCCTTGCCGCCAGGCCACCCACGCGACGGGCGCCGCATCCCGGGAGTCAGGCGGCGGGCCTTCGGCGCTGGCCGCTCTCCAGCACTCGACGGCGTTGGTCGTGGATTCGTAGGTCCTCGCCGTCCGGTGCAGTTGCAGCTCGAGAAACGGCCATTCCTGTGGCGCGAGGCTGGCGAGATCGGCCTCCGTCATCGCCGCGCCGTTCGCGGCGTCGAATACTTCCGCCAGCAGCCATTCCCAGCGGGCAAGATCGGCGTGCATTCCCTGCAGGCCGCGCTGCAGCTCCGCGCCGTACCAGCGGATCGACGCATGCGCCGGTGGATTGCGCGCGATGTGGTCTGCAGCCAGGGCCTCGAATGCGGCACGGCCGATCCGCTTGCGCAACACCGGGTAGCTGGCGGTGAGCGCCTCCGTGAGCCGTGCGCGATAGGCATGCTCGTAGATGGCGAGCCTGCCGGCCACATCCTGCGCCCGGCCGGCGATGTCCGCCTCGATCGGCCGATTGCCGCGCGACGGCTCGCCATGCAACACGCGTCGCTGCAGCGCCTCCTGGAACGCAGCGAGGGCCGTCATGCGGCCGCCTCGAGGACACTGGCCGCGAGACGGCGTGCGTGGTCGAGCTCGGCGACGAGTTCCGCAAGCGGCGGAATGTGGTCGTCCCGTTCGAGGGTCGTCGCGGCCTCGGGAAAACGTGCCACCGCGCGTTCGTAGAGCCGCCAGACGGCCTCGGCCACGGGTGCATCATGCGTATCGATGAGCATCCCACCCTGGCGGCTGTGCCCCGCGAGATGCAGCTGCCTCACGCGCGCGACGGGCAGTGCGCGCAGGTATTCTCGCGCGTCGAAGCCATGGTTGACGCTGTTGACGTACACGTTGTTGACGTCGAGCAGCAGCAGGCAGTCGGCCGCCTCGCTGACTTGCGCGACGAACTCCCATTCGGTCATCTCGGCGTCTGCACATGCCACATAGCTCGAGACGTTCTCGAGCATCAGCTGGCAGTCGAGCACGTCCTGCGCCTGCCGCACGCGCGCCGCGACGTGCGCGACGGCTTCCATGGTGAAGGGCAGGGGCATGAGGTCGTGCAGGTTCACGCCGCCGACGCCGGTCCAGCAGAGGTGATCGGAAATGCCCGCGGGCTCGATCCGCCGCGCGAGCTCGCGCACCGAGCGAAGGTACCCCAGATCGAGGGGCGCCGTGGAGCCGATCGAGAGCGAGACACCGTGCATCACGAGCGGATAGCGCGCGCGCACCCGTTCGAGGTAGTGCAGCGGCTTGCCACCCGGCACCAGGTAGTTCTCGGTGGTCACCTCGAACCAGTCGACGCGGTGCCCGCCTTCGAGCACCGCGTCGTAGTGCCCGGGCCGCAGCCCGAGGCCGAACCCCAGCGGCTGCGCGGCCGCCGGCTGGCTCACATCGGCGCCTCGGCGCCCGCCTTCGCCTTCGCCGCGTCGCACTGGGCCTGCGTCAGCTCGAGGAACCCTTTGCCCTTGCAGGAGTTCTGGCCCTTGCAGGCATTGGTCGCGGTCTTGCATGCCGACTGGCCCTTGCACGAGTTCACGCCCGTGCAATGCACCTTGGCTTCATCCGCGGCGGAGGCAGGCAACGCGAGCGCGCCGAACAGCAGCGCCGCGGCTGTGGCGATCGCGGCACCCGTCATCTTCACTGGCTCGGACATCTGGAAACTCCTTGTCTGGTACGTGGGAAAGTCATCCACGCACAGGAGACCGTGCCAGCGGCCCGGACATTACAGGTAAGATTCCGGCCGATGTCCCGGTCTACTTTCCGTGAGCGGCAGTTCGAGAAGCTGTGCGCACCGCAGAAGGCGGATCTCATTCGCTACGCTTTCTGGCTTTGCCGCGACCGCGCGGTCGCCGAGGACATCGTGCAGGAGTCGTTGCTGCGCGCCTGGAAGTCGATCGATGCGCTCGAGAACGTGGCAGCCGTGAAGCCGTGGCTGCTGACCATCGTGCGCCGCGAATTCGCGCGCGGCTTCGAGCGCAAGCGCCACGAAACGGTGGATATCGCGGCGCTCGAGGCCGGCAGCGACCCTGCGCTGGCTGTTTGCGGGGACACCGAGGTCGACGACATGCGCCAGGCCATGCTGCAACTGGAACCGATCTACCGCGAGCCGCTCGTGCTGCAGGTGCTGTTCGGCTATTCCACGGCGGAGATCGCCGCGCACCTTGAAATCAGCCTGCCCGCAGTGCTCACCCGGCTGTTCCGCGCGCGCGAAAAGCTCCGCGAGGCACTGGCATGAACTGCCAGGAATTCAGGGCCGCCGTTGGCGCCGAGCCGCAGCGAAGCGATGCGGCCATCGAGGCGCACGCCGGCGGCTGCGCCGCGTGCGCGGCCTGGCGTCGCGAAATGCAGCGCATGGATGCCGTGATGCGGCGGGCCCTCGCCATCGATGTCGATGCGGCCCGGGCCGGCGGCAAGGCGACGGCGCAGCAGCCTGCCTGGCGCGGCTGGGCACTGGCGGCCAGCGTCGCCTGCGCGACCCTGGTCGCGGGCCTGCTCTGGTTCGCGCTGCCGCGCACGGCGCTGGCCGACGAAGTCGTCGCCCACATGAGCGAGGAGCCGGACGCATGGGCGGCGACCCGCCTCGCGGCCGACCCGGCCAGGGTGGCGCAGGTACTGGCGCGCTCGGGCGTGCGGCTCGCGCCGGATGCCGGACTCGTGTCCTATGCCCATAGCTGCTGGTTCCGTGGCCATTACGTGCCCCACCTGGTGTTCCAGACCCACGCCGGACCCGTTACGGTCATGGTGCTCTCCGACGAGCACGTCGCCCGGCCCGTCGGCTTCGACGAAGAAGGCTATGGTGGCGTGATCGTTCCCGCAGATCGCGGCGCCCTCGCCATCCTCTCCCGCGGCGGGCAGCCGGACCCCGGGATCACGGCCCGGCTGCGCTCGGCCATCAGCCATGGCGCCCGCTAGATTCCTGTCGATGCAATAACGGCGAGGTCCGCACGGTCTCCTTCCACGTCCGGAACAACCAACGGAGTGGAATGACATGACAAGGGATCTCGTGCTTGCGGCCGCCCTCGGCAGCCTCCTCATCCTCGGCCTCGCACCGGCGATCTCCGCCGCGGAACCGTCCGAAAAATGCTTCGGCGTCGCGGCGGCCGGCAAGAACGACTGCGCAACCGCCGCTCACGCCTGCGCGGGACAGGCGGCAACCGACAGGGACCCGCGCGAGTGGAAGAAAGTGCCCGCAGGCAGTTGCGCGAAGATGGGCGGCCGTCTGGCAGCACCGGCGAAATAGCCATGCGCTTCGCGACACTGCATGCGCGCGCGACGGCCTGGCTCGACTGGCTGCAATCCCCGCTGCTGCTCGCCTGCCGCCTCTATGTGTCCTGGCAGTTCCTGAAGTCAGGCTGGCTCAAGATCTCCGACTGGGACACGACGCTGTCCCTGTTCCAGGAGGAATACCAGGTGCCGCTGCTGCCGCCCGCCTGGGCGGCAGTGGCGGGCGCGGCCGGCGAGACGGTTTTTCCGCTGCTGCTGATCGCCGGCTTCGCGAGCCGGCCGGCCGCGCTCGGGCTGTTCGCGGTGAACGCGCTCGCCGTCTACTCGTACCGGACGGTGCTGCTCGCGGCCGGTTATGAGGCAGCGCTCGCGCAGCACCTGCTGTGGGGCTTCATGCTGATCGTGCTGACCGCATTCGGCCCGGGACGGATCGCCGTCGATCAGGCCGCCATCGGCAGGGGCGCGGGACGCGCAATTGCGTAACCCTGCAGGTAGTCGACGCCCATGCCGCGCACCGCCTCGATGGCGGGTTCATCCTCGACGGCCTTGGCGATGACGCGGAACTCGAGCGTGCGCGCGAGCTTCACCATCGCATCGACCATCGCGCGATTCACGCTGTCGGTGCCGAGGTCCTTCATGAAGGCGCCGTCGATCTTCACGAAATCGACCGGCAGCGTCTTCAGGTTCAGGAACGAACCGGCACCGGCGCCGAAGTCGTCGAGCGTGAACTGGCAGCCCATCACGTGCAGCACTTCGATGAAGCGCCGCGCCTGCTCGAGGTTCGCCGCGACCGACGCCTCGCTCAGCTCGAAGCAGACTCGCGCGGGCGTGACCCCCGTGCGGTCGAAGCAATCGACCACGAACTCGAGGAACTGGCCATCGGAGAGGGTCTGGCCCGAGATGTTGATCGCCACCGTGCGCCCGGGCGGCACCTGGATCGCGCCGCGCCCGAGCGCCACGAGCGTCGTCTGCACGACCCAGCGGTCGATGAAGGGGGTGAGGCGGTAACGCTCGGCGGCCTGCATGAAGGCGGCCGGGGGCACATCGCTGCCGCTCGGGTCGCGCAGGCGCACCAGCACCTCGAGCGCCGGCCCCGTGCCGTTCGCGCCGAGCGCAGGCACGATCGGCTGGTGGTAGAGATGGAACTGGTTGTCCTTGATCGCCGCCTGCAGGCGATGCAGCCACTGCAGCTCGCCGGAGCGCCGGGCGCTCGCTTCGTCGCGTGCCGAGTAGACCGCAACCTGCCCGGTGCCCTGGCGCTTGGCAACGTAGCAGGCAGAGTCCGCCGCCGCGAGCAGCTCCTCCATCGTGCCAGACTCGCGCGACAGCTCCACGATGCCGATCGACACGCCGATGCCGAACACGCGGTCGCGCCACACGAAGCGGTGTTCGGCGACCGCGCGACACACGTCATCGGCGATCTGGCGGGCTTTGTCGAGCGGGCAGCCGAGCAGCAGCATGCCGAATTCGTCGCCGCCGATGCGCGCCACGGTGTCCGAATCGCGCACCGCATCGCGCAGGATCTTGGCCAGTTCGCGCAGCAGGCTGTCGCCGGCGACGTGGCCGCTCGTGTCGTTCACGAGCTTGAAACGGTCGAGGTCGAGATAGCAGAGGATGTGCGTGCCGTCGCCACGGCGGGCCGCCTCGGCGGCCTCCACCAGCCGCCGCTCGAACTCGCGGCGGTTGACGAGCCCGGTCAGCGCGTCGTGCGTTGCCTGGTAGGACATCTGGCGCGTCACGCCGCGCATTTCCGTGACGTCGTGCAGCAGCACCACGGCGCCGGTCAGCGCGCCGCCCGCGTCGCGCAGCGGCGAGGTGAGCGGCTCGATGGCGCGCTCTTCGCCGCTGTCGCGGGACACCAGCAGCGCGCGGCGCGGCGCGTGCACCGCCGTGCCGCTTTCCAGCACATGGCGCACGGGATCGGCGATCGCGCGGCGCTCGGTCTCATCGACCAGCGCCACGACGTCCTCGAAGCGCCGCCCCTGCGCCTCGACGCGCGTGGTGCCGGCGAGCGCTTCCGCCGCGGCATTCATGAAATCGATCCTGCCCTGCGCGTCGGTGACCACTATGCCTTCCGCGAGCGACTCGAGGGCATCCTCGAGCGCGGTGCGGGGCGCGGGTCCTTCGATGGGCGGCGGAGCGCCCGCAATCGCGGGCAGCCGCAGCGCGGGCACCGTCTGCGTCGGCACGACCTCGACGCCCGTGACCAGGATAGCGGGACCGCCGTCGTAGTCGATCACGGTGGTGGCGATCTCGAGGCGGCTCACGCTGCCCTGCAGGCCGATGATGTCGACCTCGAAGCGGTCGGCCGCCGGCTCGCCCGCGAGCTTGCGGCGCAGGCTGTCCTCGACGAGTTCGGAGCCGTCGGCGGCGACGATGTCCGCGAGGCGCCGGCCGGCGAGCACGGCGCGCTCGACGCCGACGAGGTTCGCGAACTGGCGGTTGGCGTAGAGGATCACGTCACGATGCACCACGACGATCTCGTGGATGCGATCGCCGAGGTCGGCGAACAGGGCCGGGCTCAGGCGCTCTCGATCGGCCTGGGCGCCCACGCGCGTCAGCAGGTGGTTGACGGCGGTGCCGAGCGCGGCGAGCTCGGGCTGGTCGGTCTGCAGTTCGATGCGCCCCGACAGCCGCCCGCCGATCGCGACCCGCTGCACCTCACGGGACAGCGCCGCGACGGCCCGCAGCTCGCGCCGCTGGAACAGGTAGAGCACGAGCAGCAACACCGCCACCAGCGCGAGCAGGACACTCACTAGCCCGACGATCGACATCGGCTTTCGGCTATCCCCTGTATCGTTGTTATGCGCATCGGCCACGCTTCTGCGACTGTTGCCAGCATATAGGACGAGTTTCGCGGCGCGGCGCTGATTTCACGATAAGCGTGCGCCGCAACTTGGCAGCAGCGTGGAAAACCCTTAAGTTGGCGCGCCGTTCCGCACGGCAGAATAAGTCCAATCCGGAGTGCTTGTGCCCATGTCGACGATGGCCCTCGAACAGATGGTGATGCAACAGGTGCGGGCATGGGACGTGCTCGACGATCGCGTGCTCGACACGCTGCGCAAGCTGCCGCGCGAACGCTTCGTGCCGGACGGATTCCGCGCCGTCGCCTATGCCGATGCGCCGATCGCCCTCGGCCACGGCCAGCACATGCTGGCCCCGAAGGTCGTGGGCCGCATCCTGCAGGCCGTCGAAGCTTCAGCCAACGACTCCGTCCTCGAGATCGGCACGGGCTCGGGCTACCTCACGGCCTGCCTCGCGAGCTTCGCGCGCCGGGTGAATTCGGTCGAGATCCATGCCGACCTCGCCGCCGGCGCGCGGGCACGCCTCGCGGCGCAGGGCATTGCCAATGCCCAGGTCCAGGCGGCGGACGCCTTCGCGCTCGCCTTCGATCCGCATCATGATGTCATCGTGCTGACCGGCTCGCTGCCGAAGTACGACGAGCGTTTCCAGCATTCGCTGGCCGTGGGCGGACGCCTGTTCGCGATCGTCGGGGACGGGCCGGCGATGTCGGCGCGCCTCGTGCGCCGCACGTCCTCGACCACATGGACCAGCGAAGACCTGTTCGAGACCTGGGTCGAACCGCTCGTGCACGCTGCCCGCCCCTCCCGCTTCGTGTTCTGACCGATGCCGCGGGAAATCCCGGCCCGGCAGTTGCGGGCACGCCTCGAAGCCGGCGAGCGCCTGGTGGTCGTCGACGTGCGCGAGGGCTGGGAACTTGCGCTGGCGCCGGTGCCCCAGGCGCTGCACATGCCGATGGGCGAAGTGGAAGCGCGCCATGGCGAACTCGACCCGCGCATGGAAACCTTTGTGCTGTGCCAGGGTGGCGTCCGCAGCTTGCACGTCGCCCGCTATCTGGCGAGCCAGGGCTTCCTCGATGTGGTTAACGTTGCGGGCGGCGTCACTGCGATGTTCGCTGGTGACGAATCCAGATGACATGTGATATAGTGATATATAACACTATATAAGGGAACCTTATGTTGCGTCGCGCCCCCCTGGCATCCATCGTGCTGTTCGCTTTCGTACAGCCTGCCCCCGCCGAAGACCTGCTGGCCATCTACCAGCGTGCCCTCGCTGCGGATCCCCAGATCCGCGAGGCTGACGCCACGCGCCTCGCGGCGCGCGAAGCGAAGCCGCAGGCCATCGCCACGCTGCTGCCCCAGGTGAGCGGCTCGGCGGGCTACGACAAGAACAAGTTCGAAGGCACCAGCGACCAGGCCCAGATCGTCAGCGACGGGCCCAATGCCGGCGAAATCACGATCTTCGGCACCTCCGGCACGCGCGAGCCGGAAACGAAGTCCTGGTCGCTCGATCTGCGCCAGAGCCTCTTCCGCTGGGAGAACTGGATGGCCCTGCGCCGCGCCGACAAGCAGGTCGCACAGGCTGAAGCGGACTACGCCGCCGCGCAGCAGGACCTGATCCTGCGTGTCTCGACGGCCTATTTCGACGTGCTCGCCGCGCGTGACACGCTCGAGGCGCAGCAGGCGAACCTGCAGGCCGTATCCCGCCAGCTCGACCAGGCCGAGAAGCGTTTCGAAGTCGGCCTCATCGCCATCACCGACGTGCAGGAATCGCGTGCGGCGCGCGACAATGCCGCCGCCGCCGTGATCGCCGCCAAGCGCCAGCTCGCCACCTCCGAGGAGGTGCTGCGCGAGGTGACCGGCGAGAAGTACTCGACGCTCGACAAGCCGGGCGACGACCTGCCGCTGAAGAACCCTTCACCGGCGAGCGAGGACGATTGGGTCAGGGTCGCCATGGAGCAGAACCTGGCGCTCGTCTCGAGCCGCCTCGCCGCGAACATCGCGCGCGACGACGTCCGCTCGGCCTTCGGCGGCCACCTGCCCTCGATCGACCTCACCGCCAGCTACGGCAACCAGAAGATCACGACGGAGCAGACTTTCCCGCCGTTCCCGCCCAACTTCCCGGCGCCCCGCTCGGTTTCCCTCGAGAACGACAGCGATGCAACGCTGGTCGGCGTGCAGTTCACGCTGCCGATCTTCAGCGGCGGCGGCGCGCGCTCGCGGGTGCGCCAGCAGGAATTCCTGTGGCAGGCCGCGCGCCAGCGCCTCGAGCGCACTTCGCGCCAGACCGAGCGCGAGGCGCGCGATGCCTTCCTCGGCGTGACCAGCGAAATCTCGCGCGTCAACGCGCTGAAGCAGGCGCTCGAGTCGAGCCGCACCGCCCTGCAGGCCACCGAGGCGGGTTACGAGGTCGGCACCCGCACCACGGTCGATGTACTCGAGGCGCGGCGCAACCTCGTCCAGGCCTTCACCAACCTGTCCCGCAGCAAGTACGACTATCTGCTGAACGTGATCAGGTTGCGCCAGGCGGCGGGCACGCTCGACCGGAGCGCGCTCGAGGAAATCAATGGCTGGCTCGACCAGACGGTGACGACCGTGCCGGCGCTGCCGGCGGCCGAGCCCGCGCCAGCGGCGCCGGCTTCGTAGCGGCGATCACCGGCTCGAGCAGCGCGAGCAGGCGCGACAGCGCGCCACGATTGGCCTCGGCGACCGCCTTGCCGCGCGCGCCCATGCGCGCCCGCGCGGCCGCATCGCCGAGCAATTCCGCGGCGCGGGCGCCGAGCGCCGCCGCCGAGTCCACGACCTCCGCCCCGCCTTCCGCGACCAGCAATTGCGCGATGTCCTCGGCATTGAACGTGTGGGGCCCCGTGAGCACCGGCAACCCGAGCGCCGCGGGCTCGAGCAGGTTGTGCCCGCCGATCGGCACGAGGCTCCCGCCGACGAAGGCGACATCGCCCGCCGCGTAGAGCATCACCAGTTCCCCGAGCGTATCGCCGAGGTAGACCTCGGTGCCCGCCACGCACCGCTCCCGGCGGGAACGCGCTGCGAAGCCGACGCCCTGGCTTTCGAGCGCCGCCCGCACTTCCGCGAAGCGGGCGGGATGGCGCGGCACGAGGATCAGCAGGGCGTCCGGGTGCCGCGAGCGCACGAGTCGATGGGCATCGAGCAGGAGGTCTTCTTCCTTCGCGTGCGTGCTGCCCGCGACCCACACTGGCCGGCCCGCCGCATGCTCCGCCCGCAGCGCCGCGCCCCGCGCCTGCGTGGCATCGGGCAGCGCGAAATCGAACTTGATGTTGCCCATCACGTGCGTGCGCAGCGGGTTTGCGCCGATGAAGCGGAAGCGGTCGGCGTCGGCGGGGCTCTGGGCCGCGATCACGATGCCGTTCGCAAGCGCTTCGCGAAACAGCGCCGCGAGGCGCCGGTAGCGGCCGATCGAGCGCGGCGAAATGCGTGCGCTCGCAAGCACCAGAGGCACGCCCCGCCGGCCGCACTCGTGGTAGAGATTGGGCCATAGCTCGGTCTCGAGGATGATCGCCACCCGCGGACGGACCCGATCGAAGAAGCGGCGCACGGAGCCCGGCAGGTCGTAGGGCACGTAGCGCACGTGCGCTATCCCGGCGAACAGTTCGCGCGCGCGCTGCGCGCCGGTCGGCGTCACGGTCGTCACGACGAGCGGCTCGTCCGGGTAGCGCTCGCGCAGCGCCCGCACCAGGGCCGCCGAAGCCTGGATCTCGCCGACCGAGACGGCGTGCACCCACAGGCAGGGGCCGCCGTCCGGCACGGCGCCCAAGCCGAAACGCTCGCCGAAGTTGTGCCAATAGCTGTGGTCGCGAAAGCCCCGCAGCAGCATCGCGATGCCGACGATGGGCGCCAGCAGGTACACCACGCACAGGTACAACAGGCGCATCGGCGCGAACTGCTCGCGCAACTGGGTCAAGCGGCCCCCTGCGGGCCTTCGCGGTAGCCGGCCAGCAGCGAATGCCAGTCGGCCTCCGATGCGCGCCCCGCAGGCAGCTCGTCGGTCACCTTGTCGAGCGAGCGGCGCAGCCGCACGAGGTTGGCGTCGCGCCAGAGGCCGGGGCGGCGCAGCGTCGCACGGTCGAAGTCGATCACGTGCACCGCGCCTTCGGCGCCCAGGAGGATGTTGTGCGCATTGAGGTCCGCGTGGCACACGCCGAGGTCGTGGAAGCGGCGCAGGCAGCGACCGATCCCGATCCAGGTGAGGATCGGCACGCCCCCTTCGGCGAGCGCGGCCGCGAGCGACATCGTGCCGACGAGCCGCTCGGTGATGAGATCGCCGCGATAGAAGGGACCGTGGCGCAGGTAGCGTGCCGCGACCGGCGGCGCGACCGGCAGGCCCGCGTGGGCGAGGTGATAGGTCAGGTGCCATTCGGCGAAGGGCCGCGTCGCAAGCTCGCCGCGCCACAGGTAGCGGTCGGCGGAGAGGCGCGCGGCCAGGCCGCCGCGCCGGTAATGGCGCAACGCGTACTCGCGGCCACTATCGACGAAGAAAAGCGTGGAGCCCCGGCCTGGCGCCTCGCCAGTAGCGGCGCCCTGCTTGCGCCAGTAGCCGGGATCGAACCAGCCGGCGCGCAAATTGCCCACCCGCGAGGCGTCATATAGCATCGTCCCGCCGGCGACGGCCACGCGCTTCACTTCCGACCCGCTCGTCCAGGTACGCGTCATTCCTGCCCATCCCATCGACCATGTTGCCGCTCGCCGCGCCGCCCCGTAGCGTCTGCATCCTGCGGCTTTCCGCGATCGGCGATACCTGCCACGTCGTGCCGGTCATCCGGACCCTGCAGCGCGCCTACCCGGACGCGAAGATCACGTGGATCATCGGCAAGCTCGAGGCGAAGCTGATGACCCTGCTGCCCGGGATCGA
This sequence comes from Pseudomonadota bacterium, assembly GCA_963204835.1. Lineage (GTDB taxonomy): Bacteria > Pseudomonadota > Gammaproteobacteria > Steroidobacterales > Steroidobacteraceae > CADEFQ01. Next base: position 10,147 of record CAUJHJ010000012.1, on the reverse strand, counting down.
GTTTATCACCGTGGACAAGCGCGCCGGCCGCCACGGCCTGCGCGCCCTGCGCGCGCAGCTCGCGGACCGGCGCTTCGACGTACTGCTGCACATGCAGCTCGCGCTGCGTGCGAGCCTCGCCGCGGCCTGCGTGCGCGCGCGGGTCAGGCTCGGGTTCGATCGTGCCCGGGCACGCGAACTGCAGTGGCTCTTCACGAACGCGCGCATCGCGCCGCGTTCGCGCGAGCACGTGCTCGACAGCTTCTTCGGCTTCACGGCCGCGCTCGGCATCGAAGGGCGCGAGCTCGCCTGGTCGCTGCCGCTGCCCGACGACGCGCGCGAGTACGCGGCGCGGCTGGTCCCCGACCGCACGCCTACGCTGCTCGTCAGTCCCTGCTCGAGCCACGCCCTGCGCAACTGGCCCGCCGCGCGCTATGCGGCAGTCGCGGACCATGCCGCGAGCCGCCATGGCATGCGGGTCATCCTCTGCGGAGGCCCGTCGACCTTCGAGCGCGGGATGGGCGAAGCGATCCTGGCCGCGGCGCGAACCGCGCCAGTCAACCAGATCGGGGCCGACACGCTGCCGCAGATGCTCGCCCTCATCGGCACGGCCACCGCCCTCCTCACGCCCGACTCGGGACCGGCGCACATGGCGACCATGGTGGGCACGCCGGTGATCGGGCTGTACGCCGCGACCAATCCGGCGCGCAGCGGACCCTACCTCTCGCGCCAGTGGTGCGTCGATGCCTACGCCGCCGCGGCGCAGCGCTTTCGCGGCAAGCCGCCCGAGGCCTTGCCGTGGACGACGAAGATCGAGGAACCGGGTGTCATGGACCTGATCGAGGTCGATGCCGTCAAGGAACGGCTCGACGCGTTGCTCGCCGCGCGCAAGGCGGGCGACAGGCTGCTAGCATCGCCCGCATGAAAGACATCCTCGTACCGATTTCCCCGGGCGAACTGCTCGACAAGATCACGATCCTGCGCATCAAGTCGGCGCGCATGATCGATGCCGCCAAGCTCGCGAACGTTCGCCATGAGCTCGTGCAGCTCGAGGCGACCTGGCGCGACAGCGGCGCGGCCGTCCCTGGCGTTGCGGCAGACGAGGCTGCGTTGCAGCGCGTGAATGAGGCCCTGTGGGACATCGAGGACGAGATCCGCGACAAGGAACTCGCGCAGGCCTTCGACGCGCGCTTCATCGAACTGGCCCGCGCCGTGTACGTCACCAACGACGAACGCGCGGCCATCAAGAAGCGGGTCAACACCCGCCTCGGCTCGAAGATCGTCGAGGAGAAGTCTTACCGGCCGTACCGGCCCTAGGCTGCGCGCCGGCTAGCCGGTAAGCCGGCTCAGCATGAAATAGCCGCCGCCGAGCAGCGCAGCCGTCTGGCCGAGCATTACCGTGAAGACCCAGCGGACCAGCTCCGCCTTCACACCGTGCAATTCGACGCGGATCTCCGACTTCCAGTCGCGCATATCATCCCGCCACTGCGCCACGTCACGCTTGAGACCGGCGACGTCCACCTTGAGCTGGCCGACATCCACCTTGAGCTGGGCGACATCCACCTTCAGCTGCGCGACATCGACCTTGAGCTGCGCGACGTCTGCCTTCAGCTGAATGACGTCGGACTTGAGCGGCGTCAGCTCGGTGCGGAGCTCGCCGCGCAATTCGAGGAAGTCGGAGCGGCTCGCCATGGCGTCACGCTGCGAAGAGACCTCGAGCTCGATTGCCTGCGCGAGCGCGGCCGCCTGCTCCGGGGGCAACTTGGCGCGCTCCAGCAATTCGAGGGTGGCGGCCCGCATGATGGCCATGCTGCGCGTGGTGGCGGCGGGCATGCAAGCCGCCTTGGGCCACGAACGCGCCGGAAATGCTCATCGCTTCAGGGTGTATTCGGCCCCGCAATAGGGGCACTTCGCCCATCCGGTCTGCTCGATGGACAGGTACACGCGCGGATGTGAGTTCCACGTGTACATCTGCGGCATGGGGCAGGAAAGCGGGAGGTCCTCGGCCGTCACCTCGTACTGGTTCTGGGCGTTCGGCTGCAGGAGCGGCGGTGTATTGGCCGGCATGGATCCGTTCCGGTGGGTCGATCGGGCGATTATAGACCGCCCATGGCCCCTGCCCAGATCGCGGATACCGCTGCACGCTCGCCGGCGAACTCCTCCTCCTGGACGATCGGCGGCGCATCGGCGAGCGCGCGGTGGTGGATTCGCTCCCGATAGAGTCGATAGGCGCGCGTGAGGACATCCACGGTTGCCTGCGGCACGAGATCCGCCGACGCGACCGATTCGAGCTGGCGGATGGTGTCCGGATAGAATGCAACCGGCGGATGCGTACCCGCCCAGCGCAGCGCCCAGTACTGGGCCAGGAATTCGATGTCGGCGATGCCGCCCGGGTCCTGCTTCAGGTCGACTTCGCCAGTCCGTGCGCGCGACAGCTCGCGCCGCATGCGCTCGCGCATCGTGCGCACGTCGTCCTGCAGCGAATCGCGACGCACCGCGCTGCGCAGGACTTCGAGCCTCTCGTGCTCGAAGGCCGCCCGCAGCAGCGGCGAGCCGGCGACGGCGCGTGCATGCAGCAGCGCCTGGTGCTCCCAGGTCCAGGCCTCCACCCGCTGGTACTCTGCGAACGCGGTGATGCTCGTGACCAGCATGCCGCCCTTGCCGCTCGGCCGCAGGCGCATGTCGACCTCATAGAGGCGGCCCGCGGCCGAATGCATCGTGAGCAGGTGCACGATGCGCTGCGCGAGCCGCACGAAGAACACCTGGTTGTCGAGCGGCTTCGCGCCATCGGTTTCCTGCGCCTCGCCGGCGGAGTCGTGCAGGAAGACGAGGTCGAGGTCCGAGCTGTAGCCGAGTTCGATGCCGCCGAGCTTGCCATAGCCCACCGCGCAGATGCGCACCGCGCGGCGCTGCGCGCCTTCGCCGCACATCGGCGTGCCGAACTGCGCGACGATCTGCCGCCAGGCGAGTTCCATGGCGCGCTCGACGATCAGCTCCGCGACATCGGTCAGGCGATCGCTGACGCGCATGACGGGCAGGCGCCCCGTGAGGTCGGCCACGGCGATGCGAAACACCGCGGCCCGCTGGAAATGGCGCAATGCCTCGACCTGCCGCTCGGGGTCGTCGTCGGGCGCCAGCTCCGCGCGCAGGCCGAGGTCGTGCGCCAGCGCCGCGCGATCGGGCAATGCCTCGAGCAACCTGTCGTCGATCAGCTCGTCGAGCAACAGGGGATGCGCCGCGATCTGCGCCGCGAGGAAGTCGCCATGCGCGCACAGGCCGACGAGGCGCCGCCGCGCGCTCGGGCTTTCGTACAAGAGCGCGAAATAAACCGAGCGCGAACCGATGGCCTCGAAGATCCGCAGCACGCGCCGCAGGATCCCGAGGGTGCCGCCGGCCGCGGCGATGTCGGCGACGACGGCGGGCATCAGCGTGCGCACGCGCTTGCGGCCGGCCGCGTCGAGGCGGCGCTCGAGCATTGAACCGCGGAATTCCGCCAGCAGCCGCGCGGCTTCAGGCGCATCCTGCAGTCCCGCCTCGGCGAGCGTGCGCTCCATGGCACTGGTGTCGGCCCGTTCACCGTCGTCCCAGAGCGGGCCGAGGTCGACGGTGAGGACGGCCTTGGCACCATCGGCCTGCGGCGCGAACACCACCGCCTTGAAATGCACTGCGACGCGCGCACGGTGCGTCGCGAGCGCCGCCATGAGCGTCACCCAGTCGGGGCAATCCATCGCAAGCGCGATGCGAGCGCGGCTCGGCTCATCCACCGGCAGTTCGTGAGTCTGCCGGTCCGCCAGCATCTGCAGGCGGTTCTCGAGGCGGCGCAGGAAGCGGTAGGCGTCGCGCAGCTCCGCAATCGCCTCCGCCGGCAACGCGCGGCCGCCTTCGAGGACGCGCAGCGCCTCGAGCAGCGAGGGCGTCTGCAGGCGGCGGTCCTGGCCGCCGCGCACGAGCTGCAGGGCCTGCACCACGAACTCGATCTCGCGGATGCCGCCCGGGCCGAGCTTCACGTTGTCCGCGAGATCGCGCCGCTGCACCTCGCGCTCGATGAGTCCCTTCATCTCGCGCAGGGACTCGAACACGCCGAAGTCGAGATAGCGGCGGTAGACGAAGGGCCGCACCGCACTCGCCTGCAGCTCCGCGTAGGCATCCACGGCGGTGATCGCGCGTGCCTTGACCCAGGCATAGCGCTCCCAGGCGCGGCCGTGGCGCAGCAGGTAGTCCTCGAAGGAGGAGAAGCCGGCGACGAGCGGGCCGCTGTCGCCGAAGGGACGCAGCCGCATGTCGATGCGAAACACGAAGCCGTCGACCGTGCGGGCATCGAGCAGGCGGATCAGCGCCTGGCCGAGCCGCGTGAAGAACTCCTCGTTGGCGACGGGTCGCGCACCGTCGGTTTCGCCGAACTCGGGAAAGAGGAATACGAGGTCGATGTCCGAGGAGAAATTCAGCTCGCCGCCGCCGAGCTTGCCCATGGCGACGACCACGAAGGGCTGGGCGGCGCCGTCCGTTGAGCGCGGCGTGCCGAATCGCGCGACGACTCCTTCGGTCGCGAACCGGCTCGCGGCCTCGATCGCCGCGTCCGCAAAGGCGGACAGCCCGGCGAGCGTTTCCTCCACATCGGCCCATCCGGCGAGATCGCGCCACGCGATGCGCAGCATTTCGCGGCGCCGCCAGCGGCGGATCCATGCCTGGAACTGCGCTTCGTCGGCATGCCGGCCTTCAGCCTGCGCAGTGGCGGCGTACTGCTCGGCCGTGCGCGGCGCCCGCAGGTCGCTGGCCAGCAACGCGGCCATGGCCTCAGGGTCGCGAGTGCAGCTCTCCGCGACGAAATCGCTCGCCGCGAGCACGCGCGGCAGCGAGTCGCGCACTTCGCGCGGCGCCGCGGCCATCGCCTGCGCAATCGCAGGCACCGCCTGCAGCTCGCGCAGCACGTCCGCGGCGCGCGCCGCCGCGGCTTCGACAGGGGTAGGCATCAGCAGCGGGACATCAGCGATAGCGGTTGCCGCCGAGGTCGTTGATCTGCGCGGTGTCGAAGCGGCGCTGCAGGCCATCGATCGACGCGCCGGACAGGTACACCTGCGCGCCCTGCGACGCCTCGATCGAGCTGCGGCCGCCCTCGACGGTGCTGTTGACGACATGCACCTTGCCGCGCGTCACCGTGACGGCGATGCCGCCCGCGCTGATGCGGCTGTTGGTGAGGTAGAGATCGCACCCGTCCTGCACGATGAGTCCGTCGCCATCGAACTCGATCACGCGGCCATCGATGCGCATCAATCGCTCGCCCTGGCACACGAGCGGCTGGCCGCCCCGCCGCTCGACCTCCGCGGTGGGTGGCAACGGGGTCGCTGCCGCCGGCGACGCGGCAACCCCTGCCGTGGCGGCCGGGGCAATGGATATGCCGGGGCCGTTGATACTGATGCGACCGGCGTCGCGCGTGAAGGTCAGGGCGGAAGGCGCCACAACCTGCGCCTCGCCTGCTCCGGCGTCGGCGCGCAGGGCGTCGTCCGGTCCGAGGCCAGCTTCGGGCGACGCAGGCGCGTTGGCGGAAGCGGGCGCACCGGCAGGCGTGTCGACCGGTCCCGCCATGAGTTCATTCATGCCGAAGGTGCGCAATCCGCCATTCGCGCGCAAGCGCACCGTGAAGACACCTTTCGGGTCCACCGCCAGCACTTCGAGGTCCGGATTGCGCGCGAGCGCCTCGCGTACCCAGGCCACTTGCGCGTCGTGCGCGACGGCCGGCGCCGGCGCGAGGTCATGGGCGGGCGGCTGGCGTGCACAGGCAACCGTCCCGGCCAGCAACATCGCGAGAAGGGACGCGCGGAGCGCGCCGGGGACATTTAACATAGCCGTCTCCCGCATGGCGGCGAGCAGGCGACGAATATACCGCGTCCCCTGTCGCGTCGCTGCGCGAAGGCCACCACTGACATCGGATGGAGTAAGCATGACCCGTCGCCCCCTCGTCCTGCTCGCGTCTGCCCTGCTCTGCGCCTCGTTGCCGGGCATTGCGCCCGCCACGCCGCCCGCGGATGCGCTCACCCTGCTGAAGGAGTCGATTGCCTTCCGTACCGTCGAAGGCCAGGGACAGGTTCCCGCCTACGCCGCGTTCCTCGCCAAGCGCCTCGAGGCGGGCGGCATCCCTGCCGCCGACATCAGGATCGAGCCGATGGGCGAAACGGCGACCCTCGTCGCGCGCTACCGCGGCACCGGGACGAAGCGCCCGCTCGTGATCTCGGCGCATATGGACGTGGTCGAGGCGCGCGCCGCGGACTGGGAGCGCGATCCCTTCACCCCGGTTGTCGAGAACGGCTTCGTTTACGGCCGCGGCGCCGATGACAACAAGTTCGATGTGTCGATGATCGTCACGACGCTGCTGCAACTGAAGGCGGCGGGTTTCCGGCCGGCCCGCGACATCATCCTCGCGCTGTCGGGCGACGAGGAGACGAGCATGCTCACGACGCGCGCCCTGGCGAAGCAGTTCCCGGACGCCGAATTCGTGCTGAACGGCGACGGGGGCGGCGGCAAGCTCGACACGGACGGCAAGCCGGTCGTGTACGACCTGCAGGCCGGCGAGAAAACCTACGCCGACTTCGAGTTCACCTTCACGAATCCGGGCGGGCACTCGAGCCGCCCGACGGGCAGCAACGCGATCGCGCAGCTCGCCCGCGCCATCGAGCGGATCGCGGCCTATCGCTTCCCGCCGCAGCGGAACGAGCTCACGCGCGCATCGCTGGAGGCCACCGGCAAACGCACCCCGGGGCCGCTCGGCGAGGCCATGCTGCGCTTCGCCGGAACCGGCGATGCGAAGGCCGCCGCGATCCTCGCTGCGAACCCGGACACCGTCGGACAGATCGGCACCACCTGCGTGCCCACCATGGTGCGCGGCGGCCACGCGCTCAATGCGCTGCCCCAATCGGCCACGGTGTCGGTGAACTGCCGCATCTTCCCGGGCGTCAGCGTGGCGAGCGTGCGCGACCGGCTGGTCGAGGTGGTCGCCGATCCGCAGGCCAAGGTCACGGTGCTGGGCGACCCGAGCGCGAGCGATGCCTCGCCGTTGCGTGCCGACATCGTCGCCGCCGTGACGAAGGCCGTGCACGCGCGGGCGCCCGGTGTGCCGATCGTGCCCAGCATGAGCGCCGGCGCCACCGACAGCCTGCACTTTCGCGCCGCGGGCATCCCGTCCTACGGTGTATCGGGACTCTTCATGCGCTCCGAGGATGCCTTCGCGCACGGCCTGAACGAGCGGGTGCCGCTCTCCGCCATCGACGGCGCGCTCGTGCAGTGGCACGCGCTGCTCACGGAGCTCGCGAAGTAGCCGCCTGGCGGCAGGCCGGCGGGAAAAAAAGAGCCCCGCAGTGCGGGGCTCGAGGCATTGCGCGGAAACGGGGGTCGATGTTCCGCGGCTTTCGGGGAGGGGCCGGCGCGATGCGCCGACTCTCCCGTAACTTGCGTGGAGTGAGACTACTCCAACCGCATGAAAGTTCCTTTACGAGCAAATACGTAGGGGAAACCCATGAAAATCATCGAAATGCGTTCACTTCCATGTAGATGCCGTTGGGATCGAACATCGACATGGTGCGCAGCTTGAAGACGCCCTGGCCGTCATTGCGCGGCACCTCCCAATCGACCGGCGCCGTCACGATCGTGGCCCCACGCGCCCTGGCGCGATCGTGGATGCCGTCGAGGTCCTGCGCCTCGATCACGAGGATCGCCTCACCCATGGAAACCCGTGTGCGGCCGGCGCGCACGCCGGTATCGAACGGCGGCTCGAGGTATTGCATGAGGCCGAGCATGCCGATCCTCGGGTCCTGTGCCTGGATCAATACGAGGTGCGCCCTGGCGCCGTCCGGAGCCGCCGGCGGAAAACGGCGGTCGACCGCGAGCGTCTGGTCGTACCAGCGCGTCCAGCCAAACACTTCGACGTAGAACTTCGCCGCGGCTTCGGCGTCCGGCACGAGGAAGGTCGTGCGCCTGAGGATGGCATCAGTCATCCCGGCAGAATACAGGGTGCCGGGTTTTCGGTTATTCGGTTGTTGAGTCAATGACCGAATTACCGGAAATCCGGCACCAAAAAAAAGCCCCGCGCGAGCGGGGCTTCAGGGGTTGCGCGGAAACGGGGGTCGTTGTTCCGCGGCTTTCGAAACGAATCGTTCTTACATGTCCATGCCGCCCATGCCGCCCGGAGCCGGGTGCACATGGTCAGCGTCGTCCTTCGGCGCTTCCGCGATCATGACTTCCGTCGTGAGCAGCAGGCCCGAGACCGAGGCGGCGTTCTGCAGCGCAAGGCGCGTCACCTTGGTCGGGTCGAGGATGCCCTCTTCGAGCATGTCGCCGTACTCGCCGGTGGCGGCATTGTAGCCGTAGGCGCCCTTGCCCGCCTTGACGGCGTTCAGGATCACCGCGGCGTCTTCGCCCGCGTTGTCGACGATCTGGCGCAGCGGCTCCTCGATCGAACGGGCGAGGATGCGGATGCCGACCGTCTGGTCTTCATTCGCGCCCTCGAGGTCCTTGAGCGCCTTCAGTGCGCGGATCAGCGCCACGCCACCGCCCGGCACCACGCCCTCTTCCACCGCCGCACGCGTGGCGTGCAGGGCGTCCTCGACGCGTGCCTTCTTTTCCTTCATCTCGACTTCGGTGGCCGCGCCGACCTTGATCACGGCGACGCCGCCGGAGAGCTTCGCGACGCGCTCCTGCAGCTTCTCCTTGTCGTAGTCCGACGTGGCTTCTTCGGCCTGCTGGCGGATCGACTCGATGCGCGCCTTGATGTCCGACGCCTTGCCGGCGCCGTCGATGACCGTGGTGTTTTCCTTCTCGACCACGACCTTCTTCGCCTCGCCGAGGTCGTTCAGCGTGGCTTTCTCGAGCTGCAGGCCGACCTCGTCCGAGATCACCGTGCCGCCCGTCAGGACCGCGATGTCCTGCAGCATGGCCTTGCGGCGGTCGCCGAAGCCCGGGGCCTTGACGGCCGCGACCTTGAGGATGCCGCGGATGTTGTTCACGACGAGCGTGGCGAGCGCCTCGCCCTCGACGTCTTCCGCGATCACGAGCAGCGGACGGCCCGCCTTCGCGACGCCCTCGAGCACCGGCAGCATTTCGCGGATGTTCGAGATCTTCTTGTCGACGAGCAGGATCAGCGGCTTTTCGAGCTCCGCCGTCTGGTTCGCCTGGCTGTTGATGAAATACGGCGAGAGGTAGCCGCGGTCGAACTGCATGCCTTCGACGACGTCGAGTTCGTTCGCGAGGCCCGAGCCCTCCTCGACCGTGATCACGCCTTCCTTGCCGACCTTCTCCATCGCCTCGGCGATGGTCTTGCCGATCGATTCGTCGGAGTTGGCCGAGATCGTGCCGACCTGCGCGATGGCCTTGGTGTCCTTGCAGGGCTTCGAGAGCTTCTTCAGCTCCTCGGTGGCCGCAATGACCGCCTTGTCGATGCCGCGCTTGATGTCCATCGGGTTGCGGCCCGAGGCCACGGCCTTCAGGCCCTCGCGGATGATCGCCTGCGCGAGCACCGTGGCGGTGGTCGTGCCATCACCGGCCTCGTCGGAGGTGTTGGAAGCGACTTCCTTCACCATCTGCGCGCCCATGTTCTCGAACTTGTCCTTGAGCTCGATTTCCTTCGCGACCGACACACCATCCTTGGTGATGGTGGGGGCACCGAAGCTCTTCTCGAGCACCGCGTTGCGGCCCTTGGGGCCGAGCGTCGCCTTGACGGCGTTGGCGAGGACGTTCACGCCCTTGAACATGCGGGCGCGTGCGTCGTCGCTGAAACGTACTTCTTTGGCTGCCATGTTATTTGCCCTCGATCACGGCCATGACGTCTTCTTCGCGCATGACGAGGAGGTCCTCGCCGTCGACCTTGACTTCAGTGCCGCTGTACTTGCCGAAAAGAATCTTGTCGCCGACTTTGACGTCGAGCGGACGGACGGTGCCGTCTTCGAGAATCTTGCCCTTGCCGATCGCGACGATCTTGCCCTGGATGGGCTTCTCGGCCGCGGTGTCGGGAATCACGATGCCACCCGGGGAGGTACGCTCCTCCTCCAGGCGCTTCACGATGACGCGGTCATGAAGCGGACGAATCTTCATGGAGTTCGCTCCTGTTGAGACTGATGATTGAAATGGAATCTTCGTATCGCCAGGGAGGTACTGTTAGCACTCTCCCCGATTGGCTGCTAAT
>CAUJHJ010000011.1 GCA_963204835.1 Pseudomonadota bacterium | reverse complement strand
CAAGACCGCCAACGTGATCCTGAACACCGCATTCGGCGAACCCACGATGGCGGTGGACACGCACATCTTCCGCGTCGCGAACCGCACCGGCCTCGCGCCCGGCAAGACGGTGCGCGCGGTCGAGGACGGGCTCGTGCGCACGACCCCGCCCGAATTCATGCAGGACGCGCACCACTGGCTGATCCTGCTCGGCCGTTACACGTGCAAGGCGCGCCGCCCGGAGTGCGAGCGCTGCCCCATCTCGAAGGACTGCGACTACTTCCGCGGGATGTAGAGGTCGGTCAGCGTGCCTTCGAAGGCCTCGGCCGAAAGGCCGACCGACTCGGACAGCGTCGGGTGCGGATGGATGGTGAGCGCGATGTCCGCCGCGTCCGCGCCCATCTCGATGGCGAGCGCGAGTTCAGCGATCAGCTCACCCGCATTCGGGCCGACGATGCCGCCGCCCAGCAGCCGGTGCGTGTCGGGATCGAACAGCAGCTTGGTGAAGCCCTCGTCGCGCGCCATCGAGAGCGAGCGCCCGCTCGCGACCCACGGGAAATTGCCCTTCTTCACCGCCACGCCGCGCGCCTTCGCTTCCGTTTCGGTGAGCCCGACCCACGCGACTTCAGGATCCGTGTACGCGACCGACGGGATCACCCGCGCATCGAACGCACGCTTCTGCCCGGCGGCGACTTCGGCCGCCACCTTCGCCTCGTGCGTCGCCTTGTGCGCGAGCATCGGCTGGCCGACGATGTCGCCGATCGCGAAAATGTGCGGCACATTGGTCCGCATCTGCCGGTCGACGGTAACGAAGCCGCGCTCGTTCACCGCAAGCCCCGCCGCCTCGGCACCGAGGCTGCGGCCGTTCGGCACGCGCCCGACCGCGACCAGCACCCGGTCGAAGAGATCGCTGGCCGGTGCGTCCGGTCCCTCGAAGCTGACGCGGATGCCGGCCTGCTCCGCCGCCATCGCGGTGACGCGCGTGCCGAGCAGGATGCGCTCATATCGGCCGCGCAGCCGCTTCTCGAGCGGCCGCACGAGGTCGGGGTCGGCGCCCGGCATCAGCTGCTTCGTCAGCTCGACCACGCTCACCTTCGAACCGAGCGCCTCGTACACGCAGGCCATCTCGAGGCCGATGATGCCGCCGCCGACGACCAGCAGGCGCGGCGGGATGTCCGCCAGGTCGAGCGCTCCGCTCGAGTCCATGATGCGCGGATCGGAAGGCGCGAACGGCAGGCGCATCGGCTCGGAGCCCGCCGCGATGACGCACTGCTCGAAGTGGATGCGCTCGCTGCCGCCGCCCTCGCGCGCGACCTCGAGCAGGTGCGGGCCGACGAAGCGCCCGGTGCCGCGCACGACTTCCACCTTGCGCTGCTTTGCGAGCATCGTGAGGCCATTGGTCAGTCGCCGCACGACGCTCGTCTTCCAGCTGCGCAGCTTGTCGAGATCGATGCGGGGTTCGCCGAAGGACACGCCATGGGAAGCCATGGCCGCCGCGTCCTCGACGACCTTCGCCGCATGCAACAGCGCCTTCGAGGGAATGCAGCCGACATTGAGGCAGACGCCGCCGAGCATCGGCCAGCGCTCCACGAGCGTGACCGACTGGCCGAGGTCCGCGGCGCGGAATGCCGCGGTGTAGCCCCCGGGGCCCGCACCGAGCACCAGTAACTGCGTGCGCCGGTCCGCCTGCGCATCATCGGGCAGCCCGGAAAGTTGCAGCAGGACCCTGGTCTTCAGCGACTCGTCCTGTGCCGGCAGGGCCGGCGCGGCGTCTGCCCTGTCGCTCGCGCGGCGGCCCTCCGCCGCCGGTTTCGCGGCGACCGCGACGACGCCGGTATCGAGCCGGGCGATGACCGATCCGGTCGACACCCGGTCGCCCTTGCGCACCGCGAGCTCGACCAGCGTGCCCGCGAGCGGGCTCGGCACGTCCATGGTGGCCTTATCGGTCTCGAGAGTGACCAGCGGCGTGTCGACCTCGATGCGATCGCCCACCGCGGCGAGGACATCGATGACCGGCACATCCTGGTGGCCCCCGAGTTCGGGGACGAGGATGTCGCTGATGCTCACGGTACGGCCTCGAGCAGGCCCTGCGGATCCGCGAGTTGTGCGGCGAGATAGGTGGTGAAGCGCGCCGCGGAGGCGCCGTCGATCACACGGTGATCGTAGGACAGCGACAGCGGCAGCATCAGGCGCGGCACGAAACTGCCGTCCTGCCAGACGGGCTTCATGCCCGACCGCGACACGCCGAGGATCGCCACCTCGGGCGCATTGATGATCGGCGTGAACGCCGTGCCGCCAATGCCGCCGAGGCTTGAAATGGTGAAGCTGCCCCCCTGCATATCGGCCGCCGGCAACTTGCCATCGCGCGCCTTCGCCGACAGTTCGGCAAGCGCACGGGCGATTTCGTAGACGTCCTTGCGATCGGCATCGCGCACCACCGGCACGAGCAGGCCGTTCGGCGTATCGGCCGCGAAGCCGATGTGGAAGTACTTCTTGTAGACGAGGTTCTGCCGTGACTCGTCGAGCGAGGTGTTGAACTGCGGGAAGTGCTGCAGCGTGCGCACGCAGGCGCGCACGATGAAGGCGAGCGGCGTCAGCTTGACGCCCGACTTCGAGGCCCTGGCCTTGAGCTTCTCGCGCGTCGCCTCGAGCTCGGTGATGTCGGCCTCGTCGAACTGCGTGACATGGGGCAGGTTGACCCACGACGCGTGCAGCCTCGTGCTCGAGATTTTCTGGATGCGCCCGAGCGGCTTCACCTCGATCGCACCGAACGCGGCATGATCGACCACCGGCACGGCGGGCCACCCCGCCCCGGCCAGCGCGGCACCGCCCGTCGGGCCGGCGCCGCCCAGTGCACGCTTCACGAATGCCTTGACGTCATCGGCCGTGATGCGGCCCTTGGGACCGCTGCCCTGCACGCGCGCGAGATCGACGCCGAGCTCGCGTGCCAGCTTGCGCACCGAGGGGCTGGCATAGGCCCGGGAGAACCCTGCCTCGTCGATCGGTGCGGGTTCGGCAATCGAGGCGGCGCGCGGCGGCTCCGCCGCGACGGCCGGGGCAGGAACGGCGGCGGCCCGCGCGGGCGCGGCGGGCGGTGGTGCCGCGGCGGCTGGCGCGACCACTTGCGCAGGCGCCACCATTGGGACGGGCCCGGACGCGACCGCGGGGGCCGGGGCACCGGCCGCCGCACGCACCGTGACCACGAGGTCGCCGGGGCTGACCTTGCCGCCCTTCGCGACGTGCACCACCTCGACGATGCCGGCCGCGGTCGCCGGCACGTCCATGGTCGCCTTCTCGGTTTCGAGCGTTGCAAGCGGCGTCTCGACCTGCACCGCATCGCCCGGCTTCACCAGCACGTCGATCACCGCGACGTCCTTGAAGTCGCCCATGTCGGGCACGCGCATTTCGATGAGCTGGGTCATGGGGCGCTCACGTCCTGAGCGGGTCCGGCTTGTCGACGTCGATGCCGTACTTCGCGATCGCGGCGGCCGGTGTCGCGCGGTCGACCTTGCCCTCGTCGGCAAGCGCCTTCAGCGCCGCGAGCACGATGAAGTGCCGATCCACCTCGAAGTGCTTGCGCAACTGGGTGCGCGAATCGCTGCGGCCGTAACCGTCGGTGCCGAGCGTGACGTACTGGCCGGCCACCCACTTGCGGACCTGGTCGGGCACGCTGCGCATGTAGTCCGTGGCCGCGATCACCGGTCCTTCGCGGTCCTTGAAGCACTGTTGCACGTAAGGCACGCGCGGCGCCTGTTCGGGGTGCAGCATGTTCCAGCGCTCGCAGTCGAGCGCCTCGCGGCGCAGCTCGCCGAAGGAAGGCGCGGAGAACACGTCGGCGGGGATGCTGAAGTCCTTCTCGAGCAGCTCGGCCGCCGCGATGACCTCGCGCAGGATCGTGCCCGAGCCGACCAGGGTCGCGCGCACGCGCCCGCGACCGCCGATCTGCAGCAGGTAGAGCCCCTTCAGGATGCCTTGCTCCACCCCGCGCGGCATCGGCGGCTGCGCGTAGTTCTCGTTCATCGTGGTGATGTAATAGAACACGCGCTCGTGCTCGACGAACATGCGGCGCAAGCCGTCGTGCACGATCACCGCGAGCTCGTAGGCAAAGGTCGGATCGTAGGTGACGCAGTTCGGCACCGCGCCGAACAGCAGCAGGCTGTGGCCGTCCTGGTGCTGCAGGCCCTCGCCGGCGAGCGTGGTGCGGCCCGCCGTGGCCCCGATCAGGAAGCCGCGCGCCTGCTGGTCGCCGGCCGCCCAGACGAAGTCGCCCGCGCGCTGGAAGCCGAACATGGAGTAGTAGATGTAGAACGGCACCATGTTGATGCCGTGGTTCGCGTAGGCGGTGCCCGCCGCGATCCAGGAGCACAGCGCGCCCGCCTCGTTGATGCCCTCCTCGAGCATCTGCCCGGTCTTCATCTCGCGGTAGGAAGCGAGCTGCTCGGCGTCCTGCGGCGTATAGAGCTGGCCCACGGACGAATAGATGCCGATCTGGCGGAAGAGCCCCTCCATGCCGAAGGTGCGCGCCTCGTCGGGCACGATCGGCACGATGTTCGGGCCGATGTTCTTGTCCTTGAGCAGCGTCGTGAGGATGCGCACCAGCGCCATCGTCGTCGAAATTTCGCGTTCGCCCGTGCCCTCGAGCATCTGCTGGAAGGCCTCGAGCGCCGGGATCACGAGCGGCGCGGCCACTTCGCGCCGCACCGGCAGGTAGCCACCGTGGGCCATGCGCCGCTCGCGCAGGTAGCGCATTTCCTCGCTATCCTCGGCCGGCCGGCAGAACGGCAGGCGCGTGATCTCTTCGTCGGAGATCGGGATGTTGAAGCGGTCGCGGAATATGCGCAGGTCGTCGTCCGAGAGCTTCTTCGCCTGGTGGGTGACCATCTGGCCCTCGGCTGACTTGCCGAGCCCGAAACCCTTGACGGTCTTCGCGAGGATCACGGTCGGCCGCCCCTTGTGGGCGACCGCGGCGGCGTAAGCCGCGTGCACCTTGCGCGGGTCGTGGCCGCCGCGATTCAGGCGCCAGATCTCCTCGTCCGACATGTTCGCGACCATCGCCTTCAGCTCGGGGAACTTGCCGAAGAAATGCTCGCGCGTGTACGCGCCGCCCTTCGCCTTGAAATTCTGGTATTCGCCGTCGACGCAGTCCTCCATCACCCGGCGCAACAGGCCCTTGTGGTCCTTGGCAAGAAGCGGATCCCAGCGCGAGCCCCACAGCACCTTGATCACGTTCCAGCCCGCGCCGAGGAAAGCCGCCTCGAGCTCCTGGATGATCTTGCCGTTGCCGCGCACCGGCCCATCGAGCCGCTGCAGGTTGCAGTTGATCACGAACACGAGGTTGTCGAGCTTCTCGCGCACCGGCATGGTGAGTGCGCCCATCGACTCGGGCTCGTCCATCTCGCCGTCGCCGAGGAAGGCCCAGACCTTGCGATCGGAGGGCTTCACAAGGCCGCGATTCTCGAGGTAGCGCAGGAAGCGCGCCTGGAAGATCGCCTGCATGGGCCCGAGGCCCATCGACACGGTGGGGTACTGCCAGAAATCCGGCATCAGCCACGGATGTGGATACGAGGACAGTCCGTTGCCCGCCACTTCCTGGCGGAAATTGCGCAACTGCTCCTCCGTCAGGCGACCCTCGACATACGCACGGGCATAGATGCCCGGCGAGGCGTGGCCCTGGATGAAGACCATGTCGCCTGGGTGGCGATCGGAGGGCGCGCGCCAGAAGTGGTTGAAGCCCGTTTCATAGAGAGTGAGCGCCGAGGCATAGGTGGACAGGTGACCGCCGTACTCCGAAGAGATGCGGTTCGCATGCACCACCATCGCCGCGGCGTTCCAGCGGATGTAGGCCTCGATGCGGCGCTCGATGGCGCGGTTGCCGGGATAGTCGGGCTCCTGGCCGGGTGAAATCGTGTTGAGGTAGGCGGTGTTCGGGCGGAAGGGCAGGTAGGTGCCGGAGCGACGCGCGTGGTCGATCATCTTCTCCAGCAGGAAATACGCGCGCTCCGGGCCGTACGCCTTCAGCACCGAGTCGATCGACTCGAGCCACTCGCGTGTCTCGGCCGGATCGGCGTCGTCGAGTCTGGGAATGTCGGTCATCTTGATTTCGGGTCCCGATGATGCAGCGAAAGGCTGCCCGCAAGCGTGTGCTAACATGCACGTTGCCGCGTTTCTTCAAGCACTTGCGAAACGCGTGTCATGATCCGTTTTTCGGAAGTAGCGGTCAAGCCAGCGCGTTGCCTCCCTCGAGCCCAGCCATCACCGATTTCAGCACCACGCCGGTGCGCGTGAAGCGCGCGCTCGATGCGCGCGCGCTCGCGTCGCTCGACGCGCTGCTCGTGACTGCGCCCGCGAACCTGCAACGCGCGCCCGCGGCGCTCGCGGTCGCCTGGCGACGCCTGCGCGCACGGGGCGCACCGCAGGCAGGCAGCGTGCGGGTCGTGCACGCGGCCAACGAACGCGCCACGCGCATCGTCGTCGGCTACGCCGGTCTCGAGGATCGCTACTCCCGGCTCACGCTCGCCGGCCGCGTGTGCCGCGAATTGGGCGAGCACCCCTCGCGCCGCGTCGGCGTACTGGCACTTGGCGGCGACGAGGCGACCGGCATCGACTCGCTGCTCGCCGCGCTGCATGCGCACGCGTTCCGGATGCCCGCCTTCGGCCGGCGCGAGCTCGAACGGCGACGGGAGAGGCACCGCGGGTTCGGCGAACTGGTCGTGTTCACTGCGCGCGCACCCGACCTGGCGCGCGCCGCGACGCTCGCCCGCGGCACCAATCTCGCGCGCTGGCTCACGGCGCTGCCGCCCAACAAGCTCGACGCAGCCGCGTACCGCCGCAGCATCGCGAGCCTTGCGAAAACGCATGGACTCGGCTTTCGCTGGTACGACGAACGCGCCTTGCGCCGCCTGGGGGCAGGCTGCTTCCTCGCGGTGGCCGCAGGCAATGCAGAACGCAGCGCCGGCATTGCCCACCTGCGCTGGCGCCCGCGCGCGCGGCGCGGCACGCGCGCGCCTGACGTCGCACTCGTCGGCAAGGGCGTGTTGTTCGACACCGGCGGCAACAACCTGAAGCCCCATCGGGGCATGCTCGACATGCACACCGACATGGCGGGCAGCGCCGTCGCACTCGCCACGTTCATCGCGCTCGCCGAACTGCGGGCGCCCTTTGCCGCCGATGCCTGGCTCGCGATCACCGAGAACCGCATTGGCCCCGCTGCCTACCGCCCCCAGGACGTGCTGCGCGCGGCAAACGGCGTGACCGTACAGGTCGTGCACACCGACGCCGAAGGCCGACTCGTGCTGGCCGACACGCTCGCGCTCGCGGGCCGGACCCGGCCGCGCCTGATGCTCGACTTCGCGACCCTGACCGGCACCTGCGAGTACGCGCTCACCGAGCGGATGAGCGGCCTGTTCACCAACCGGCCCGCCTTGCTGCCCGAGCTGCTGGCGGCGGGGACGCAGAGCGGCGAACGAGTGTGGAACTTCCCGATGGACCCCGACTACGACAGCGACCTCGATAGCAACGTCGCCGACATCGCGCAATGCGCGGTCGACCCGAAGGGCGATCACATCCTCGCCGCGCGTTTTCTCTCGCGCTTCGTGCCGGACGGCACCGCCTGGGCGCACCTCGACCTGTCATCGGCCGTGCGCAAGGGCGGGCTCGCGCACGTTCCGACCGACATCACGGGCTTCGGCGTGCGCTATGCCGTCGAACTGCTGCTCGGCACGCGCATCCTCGCGGGGTTGCGGCCATGACGGCACGGCTCACGATCCAGCGCCCCGACGACTGGCACCTGCACCTGCGGGACGGCGCCGCGCTCGCGGCGGTCCTGCCGCACACGGCGGCGCGCTTCGCGCGCGCCATCGTCATGCCGAACCTCAAGCCGCCCGTGACCACGACCGAAGCGGCGCAGGCCTATCGTGCGCGCATCCTCGCGGCGCTGCCCGCGGGCATGCGCTTCGAACCGCTGATGACGCTGTATCTCACGGATCGCACCTCGCCCGCGGAGATCCTGCGCGCGAAGGCCAGCGGCATCGTGCACGGCTGCAAGCTCTACCCGGCCGGCGCCACGACTCACTCCGACGCGGGTGTCACGGATATCCGCCGGCTCGACGACGCGCTCGCCTGCATGGCCGAAGCGGACCTGCCCCTGCAGGTGCACGGCGAAGTGACCGGCGCCGAAGTGGACGTATTCGATCGCGAAGCCCGTTTCATCGAAACGATCCTCGCGCCGCTCGCCGAACGCATCCCGCGCCTGCGCATCGTCTTCGAGCACGTCACGACGCGCGCCGCGGTGCAGTTCGTGCGCGGCGCGCGCGCGGGCCTCGCCGCGACGATCACGCCGCAGCACCTGCTGCTCGCGCGCAATGCGCTCTTCGCCGGCGGCATTCGCCCGCACCTCTACTGCCTGCCGATCCTCAAGACCGAGGACGACCGCTGCGCGCTCGTCGATGCGGCGGTGAGCGGCGACCCGCGCTTCTTCCTCGGCACCGACAGCGCGCCGCACGCGCGCCACACGAAGGAGAATGCCTGCGGCTGCGCCGGCGTCTACTCCGCCCACGCCGGCATCGAGTTGTACGCCGAGGCCTTCGAGTCGGCCGGGGCCCTGCCGAGGCTCGAGGCCTTTGCCTCCCACTTCGGCGCCGATTTCTACGGCCTGCCGCGTAACACGGACACCATCACGCTCGTGAAGAGCCCCTGGACCGCGCCGGCCGCCTATCCCTTCGGCGACGACAGCCTCGTGCCCTGGCGTGCGGGCGAGCCACTCGCCTGGCAGCTCGAGGCAGGCTCGGCGCCATGAGCACGATGGCGATGTCGCGCCGCTTCCGCGGCTTCCTGCCGGTGGTCGTCGACGTGGAGACGGGCGGGTTCAATTCCGCCACCGATGCGTTGCTCGAAATCTCCGCCGTGATGATCGACCTGGGCGTGGACGGCGTCCTGCGCCGCGGCGAGAGCCACGCGTTCCACGTGCAGCCCTTCGAAGGCTCGAACATCGAACCGGCGGCGCTCGCCGTCACCGGCATCGACCCGCATCATCCGTTGCGGCCCGCGATACCCGAGCGCGATGCGCTGCAAAGGATCTTCAGGGAGGTGCGCACCGCGATCCGCGCCGCGGACTGCCGGCGCGCGGTGCTCGTCGGCCACAATGCCGCCTTCGACCTCGGATTCCTCAATGCGGCGGTCGCGCGCACCGACATCAAGCGCAACCCCTTCCACCCCTTCTCCTGCTTCGACACCGCGACGCTCGCGGGCGTCGCCCTCGGCCAGACGGTGCTCGCCAAGGCGGCAGTCGTCGCCAACATCGACTGGGACTCGGGCAGTGCGCACTCGGCGCGCTACGATGCCGAGCGCACCGCCGACCTCTTCTGCACGATCGCCAACGAGTCGCGCGACAGCTACCTGCGCGCGGAAGAACGGGCGCGGATGCTGGGGTGGATCGAGCCCGACACGCCTCCGCCGGCCGCGGACGACGCGGCGGGTTAGTGCAGCTTGCGGCGGGCCGCCCGTCGCAGGATGTGCGTCGCAGGCCAGAGGCGCGGCGTTTCATCCGCCACCTCGCTATCCGGGCGCGCCCTCTGCGAGGGCGTTCCCTCGGAAAGGGGGCGCTCGGCGCACTGTGTCGTCAGACACTGAGGCGTCGCGTACGCCTCGCTCTGACCCCCGTTCCTCGGCGCCCTCCACGCTCGTCCGCGAATGAAACGTCGCGCCTCTGGCGTGTAGCTCGCCGAAAGCGACGCGCGGCCGGCCGCACACCGGGACGGGCAGCGCGCTTTCCGATGACGGGATTGAAGTACGTTCAGAAGAGGCGGTCAGCTCCTGGCGTCGCCCTGCACAGATCGCCTCAGACTGCGATCCTCACCTCAAGGAAGACGACGGATTGCGCGCTGCCAGCTGCCGGCAGGAGGCGCGGTGATTCATCCGCGGACGAGCGTGGAGGGCGCCGAGGAGCGGCGATCAGCGCCCGGCGTACGCAGGTATTTCAGTCTCTGACGACACAGTGCGCCGGGCGCCGCCGCGACGAGGGAACGCCCTCGCAGAGGGCGCGCCCGGATAGCGAGGAGGCGGATGAATCACCGCGCCTCCGGCCGGCAACTCACATCACGCAGCCCGCCTCAGGCAGGCGCCTTCGCCCCCGCCAGCACCTTCGCCAGCTCGCCGTTGTGGTACATCTCGAGGACGATGTCGCAGCCGCCGACCAGCTCGCCGTTGACGTAAAGCTGCGGGTAGGTCGGCCAGTTCGAGTAGCGCTTCAGCTCGTCGCGCAGTTCCGGGTCCTCGAAGATGTTCACCGAGTCGTACTTCGCACCGGCCTCGCGCAACACTGCGGCGACCTGCGCGGAGAATCCGCATTGCGGGAAGTCCGGTGTGCCCTTCATGAACAGCACGACGGGGGAAGCCAGGTGTTGCTTGATGCGATCAACGACGTTCATTCGATTCCTCTCGCGCAGGCAGCGCGCGTATCACGGCCCATTGTTCGGCCGCGCTCATTCGCGACCAGCCCGCCACTTCCGCGAGGCTGCGCCGGCAGCCCGTGCAGTAGCCGTCGGCCCCGATCGCGCAGATGTTGATGCAGGGGGAGACGGGGCCTGGAGTGGGCGTGGCGGGAGACATGGTTGCGGCTCGGGCAACGTTGAATTATGGGGATTCCATGCCTAATCTTCAAACACAGCCCAAGACCACGGCCCAAGGCCATGACTAGTCCAAACCCCGAAGCCGTGCCGGCCTGATGCAGACCGCACTGCCCGACAACATCGACCCGCAGGTCGCCGCCGCGCTGCGCGAGGACGTGGGCCGCGGCGACGTCACCGCGGCGCTCGTGCCCGTAGACGAGCGGATGCGCGCGCAGGTCATCAGCCGCGAGGATGCCGTGCTGTGCGGCACGGCCTGGTTCGACGCCACCTTCCGCCAGCTCGATGGCGCGATCGAGGTGGCGTGGATGGCGGCGGATGGCGAGCCGGTCGCCGCAGGCGCCGTCCTGTGCCGCATCGAGGGCCGGGCCCGTCCGCTCCTCACGGGTGAGCGCACCGCCCTCAACTTCCTGCAAACGCTGTCCGGCACCGCCACCGCGACGCGCCGTTATGTCGACGCGATCGCGGGCACCGGCTGCGCGATCCTCGACACGCGCAAGACCCTCCCCGGCCTGCGGCTCGCGCAGAAGTACGCCGTGCGCTGCGGCGGCGGGCGCAACCACCGCATCGGCCTGTACGACATGGTGCTGGTCAAGGAGAACCATATCGCCGCGGCCGGCTCGATCCGCGCGGCGATCGAGGCCGCGCGCAGGCTTTCCCCCGGCGTGCCCGTCGAGGTGGAAGTGGAAACGCTGGCGGAGTTCGACGAGGCCCTCGCCGCCCGCCCCGACGTGATCATGCTCGACGAGTTTCCGGCGCCGGACATGCGCACGGCGGTCGCGCGCAACCGCGAGCGCGGGCGGCCTGCCAAGCTCGAGGCCTCGGGCAACGTCACCCTCGAGACGATCCGGGGCATCGCGGAAACCGGGGTGGATTACATCTCGGTCGGCGCCATCACCAAGCACCTGCGCGCGCTCGACCTGTCGATGCGCATGACACGAACTTCATGAACGCGTAACGGGCGCGTCAGCCCCCCGGCCGTACTCTGTCCCCCGCGCTGCAGTCAGCAGCGTCCCGGAACCCAACCAGAGATGGAGTACGACGATGAAATTGCTTCCGCTCGGAATGACGCTGGCGCTGCTCGCGGGCGGCGCCGCCTTCGCAGGCACGACGACCCACGCCCCCATGACCACCGCCGCGGCCCCCGCGTCGGCGGCGCCGGCGACCCACAAGTCGGCGAAGGAATGCGCGAAGGAGGCCGGGAAGCAGAAGCTCGAAGGCAAGTCGCGCGAAGAGTTCGTGAAGAAGTGCAAGAGTGAGGAGATGACGAAGTAGCCCCGTCGCCGCGCGACGTCCACCCCCGGCGTCGCGCGGCTTTCAGGCCGGCTCCGCGGGCGGCGCGATGGGCAGGAGGCACCGCACCTGCAGTCCGCCGCCGGCGCAGTCGGCGAGTTCCAGCGTTCCGCCGTGCAGGCGCGTGATCGCCGCCACGAGCGCAAGCCCCAGGCCCGACCCTGGCGTCGCGGCATCCCGTTCGAGCCGGCCGAACGGCGTCAACGCGCGTTCGCGGAACTCCTTCGCGATGCCGGGGCCGTCGTCGATCACCTCCAGGCGAGCCATGCCGCCTTCCGCTGCCGTCACGACACGCAGGTGGCCGCCGCGCGGCACGTACTTGATGCCGTTCTCGAGGAGATTCGACACAAGCTGCGCGAGGAGCTGGCGCGTGCCGACGACGGGAGCCGACCCGCATTCGGCCACGATGGCAAGCCCGCTCTCGATCGCCAGCGGCTCATACAGCGTGACCACTTCCGCGGCCAGCGCACCGAGGTCGAGCCGCTCGCCGCGCGAGCCGGCCACGCCGGATTCGGCCTCCGCGATCTGCAGCAGCGTCGCGAGGGTGTCCTGCACGCGATCGATGTCCGAGACGGCGGACTCGATCTCATCGTGCCCTTCGGGGTCGAGCGCACTGGCCGCGAGGCGCGATTCCAGGCGCATGCGCGCGCGATGCAGTGGCGCACGCAGGTCGTGCGCCGCGCTGTCGAAGGTCGCCTTGACGGTGCGGGCCTGCCGTTCGATGCGCCCGAGCATCGTATTGACCGCGGTCGCGAGACGGTCGAACTCGTCGTTGGTACCGTGGGTCGCAAGCCTGCGCGACAGGTCGCCTTCCATGATCTGCCTGCAGGTCGCCGCGAGCGCGCCGACACGCGCCGAAATGCGCCGCTCATAGGCGTACGCAAGCGCGGCTGCGAGCAGGGCCGCGAGCCCGACGCTCCAGGCGAAGGCCATGCGCAGGCGGCGCAGGAAGCGCTGGCGTTCGGTCACGTCCGTGCCGACCAGCAGCTGGTGTTGCGCATCGATCGGGCGCAGCAGCGCACGCACCGGATGCGTGGTCGCGCGTCGCGCCTCGTGCGCGACGATGGCGAACTCGACCCGGGGGCCGTCGGGCTCGGCCGCGAACGGCCAGCCCGTCAGGTTGCCCGCGAGCCGCTGGCGATCGCCGTCGACCAGCAGGTAGACGGCGCCATTGCGGCCCCAACTCCCCGAGCGGCGCTCGAGCGTCGCGGCGAGGGCCGCCAGTCCAGCGGTCGCATACTCGTCGCGCAACCCGTCGAACTCCGCGTCGATCACGTTGTCGACGTCGCGCTCGAGGACTTGCGCGGTGAGCAGGTAGACCGACGCGATCAGCGTCGCGACGCCGGCCGCGAACAGCAGGCCGTAGAGCATCGCGAGGCGCGACGCGGACACCGGCAGCAACCGCTCGGCCCAGGCAGGCAAGCGCCTTCAGCCCGCGCGCAGCACGTAGCCCGCGCCGCGCACGGTATGGATGAGGGGGCGATCGAAATCGCGGTCCACCGCGCGCCGCAGGCGGCTGACATGCACGTCGACGACATTGGTGTGCGGATCGAAATTGAAGTCCCAGACGGCCTCGAGCAGCATCGTGCGCGTGACCACCTGGCCCGCGCGTCGCAGCAGTACTTCGAGCAGCTGGAATTCCTTCGCCGTGAGGTCGATTTCTCGCCCGCCGCGCACCACCCGCCGCGAAAGGAGGTCCATCTCGAGGTCGGCGTGCTGCAGTCGCGCACCGTCGGGTGCCGCCTGGCTGCGCCGCAGGCGCGCCTCGATGCGCGCGAGCAGCTCGGAGAACGAAAAGGGCTTGGTCAGGTAGTCGTCGCCGCCCGCCTTGAGGCCCGCTACCCGGTCGTCCACCGAACCGAGGGCGCTCAGGATCAGCACCGGAACCTGGTTGCCATTGCGCCGCAGGACCTCGACCAGCGACAGCCCGTCGAGGTAAGGCAACATGCGATCGGCGATCACGAGGTCGTAGCGCGATTCGGTCGCCGCGAACAGGCCATCGCGGCCATCGCGGGCATGGTCGACCGCGTAGCCCGCCTCGCGCAGGCCGCGCAGGACGTACTCCGCGGCATCGACGTCGTCCTCGACGAGCAACAGGCGCATGCGCCCCGCTACTCCACGCTCACGGGCGGGGGATCGGCGAAGCGGCGAACGCCGAGCGCCTCGTGGATCTCCGCCGGGTAATACACGACGCCAGCCTTCATGACGAGACTGACCCTGCGGATGTCCGAAATGTTCCGCGTGGGGTCCCCGTCGACCAGGATCAGGTCGGCAGGCAGGCCGCGCGCGACCCGGCCGGCCTGCGGCCAGCGTCCCAGGACCCTTGCGCCGTTGCGGGTCGCGATCCGCAGGGCCTCGGCGGGCGGGATGCCCGCCTTGACCTCGAGTTCGAGTTCGCGGTGCAGGGTAAAGCCGCCGATATCGTCCGTGCCTGCAAGGATCGGGATTCCCATTTCGAAGGCCCGGCCCGCGAAGGCCAGCAGCTTGTCGTAACCCGCGGCGTACCGCGCGACCTTTTCAGGCGGGATGTCCATGGTATTGGTTGCCCAGGCGCGCGCCAGCGAAGCCGGCACGTGGTCGGCGATCATGCCGAAGGTCGGGTTCGGCTGGCCCTTCGCCTGCTGGAACATGTACTCGAAGGTCGCGAGCGTAAGGTCGAGGGTGGTGCCGCGCTCCTTCAGCAGGCGCAGGAATTCCTGCACGGGCGGCGAGTCGAGGTCGATGTCGGCCGCCCGCTCGCCGATCAGGTAGAAGCGCGCGAGCGTGCGCGTATCGGTTTCGGGGGTGACGAGGAAATTGAGCATCACCTGGTTGATGTGCTGCAACTCGTCATAGCCCGCGCGCACGGCGTCCTCGGCGCGCGCAAAGGCGGGCACGTGGCCGCTGACGCGCAGCCCCCGCTCGTGCGCGTACTGCGCGACCGGCGCCATCCATTCGGGGCGCATCGAGTTGTACAGCTTCACCTGCGGGTAGCCGTGCTGCGCGTACCAGTCGACCGCGGCCTTCGCCTCGTCGAGGTCCTTTACCACGAAGTCGGCGCGCGCCGCGTGCGGGCTGTCGCCCTCGATGAAACCTGCGGCGACGATCCGCGGCCCGGCAAGCCGGCCCGCCTCGATGTCCTGCGCAAGCCCGGCGAGCGTGCGGTTGTCGTTGCCCATGTCGCGCACGGTGGTGACGCCCGCCGCGAGGTCGAGCAGCACGTTCCACGCGCTTTCGTGGGTATGCATGTCGAACAGGCCCGGCAGCAGGACCCGCCCGCTCCCGTCGATGGACGGCATCGGCGCACTCGCCCGCGAGCCTGCGGGATAGAGCGCGGCGATGCGGCCGTCGTGGATGTAGACATCCTGCGGGCCGGACAGCGTCGCATGCTCGCTGTCGAAGACCCGCGCGCCGCGGACCACGAACTCGTCGCCCAGGCGGTGCGCGAGGCGCGCGGCGAGGGCCTCCAGCATGGCCTTGCCGGCGGCCTTCTGCGCCGCCTCGAGCGGCGCCACGTCTGCCACCCAGCCGCGTGGTGCGACGATCATGTAGCCGGGCTCGATCGCCGCGAAGAAGCTGCGCTCGGCGTCGTCCGTCAGCCAGATGAAGTCGGGTTCGGTCGACGCGCCGCGGATGGCATAGAGCGCCACCGCGCGTTGCTCGCCACCATGGGTGACGGTCCTGGCCGCAAGTCGTTCGATCGTCAGCTCGCCCGCCGGCAGGGCCGCGACGCCGCGCCCGCCGGCGGCGAGCAGCACGCGCGCGATAGCGGCGTCGGCCGCGAAACTGCCTTCGACCGGCAGGTACTGGACCGCCCCCTGCACGGTCCGCTCGCCGCGATCGGCGGACGAGCGCCAGCTCACCCGCCCGCCCCGGCGCCGGTAGCTCTCGTCGATCTTGGATCCGAAGGTCGAAGTGCCCTTGACCCGGTAGGACGCAAAGCCACCATCGGCGGCGAACGCGATGCGCTCGTCGAGGTCAGGTCCCCGGCCGTTGTTGCGGTAGGACAGCCGCGTCGTGAGGCTGCCGTCGGCGGCGATCGTGGTCACCTGCCGGCCCGAGGGCTGGCCGGCGAACACGATGTCGTATTCGGTCGTGGTTGCCGCCCGTGCGGCGACCGCGCCGCAGCCGATCAGCAGCAGGATCTTCGCGGGATTGCGCACTGGCCTTGGCTCCGTCCGGCCCGGGTCGCGGGCACCGAGGAGCGCAGTGTATGCCTCGCCGCCGGCCCTGGCGGCGCCGGACAGGGCCCCTCAGGCGTTGACGGCCTTCAGCACGCGCTGCGGCTGGGCGATGCCGTAGCCCTGCGCGTAGTCGACGCCGAGGCTGGTCAGCATCTGGATGATCTCGGCGTTCTCGGCGAACTCGGCGATCGTCTGCTTGCCGGTGAGGTGCCCGATCTCGTTGATCGAGCGCACCATCTCGCGATCGATCGGGTCGTGCAGGATCTCGCGCACGAAGCTGCCGTCGATCTTGAGGAAATCGACCGGGAAGTGCTTCAGGTAGCCGAACGAGGAGAGCCCGGTGCCGAAGTCGTCGAGCGCGAACTTGCAGCCGAGCTCCTTGAGCGCCTGGATGAAGCGGTTCGCCTGCGAGAAGCTCGCGACCGCCGCCGTCTCGGTGATCTCGAAGCAGATCTTCGAAGCTTCGATGCCGCTCTTGCCGAACTGCTCGATCACGAACGGCAGGAATTTGTCGTCGCCGAGGCTCTGGCCGGAGAGGTTGATCGAGCACATGGCGAGCCGCTCGCGCTCGTCGGCCTCGGACACGAGCCAGCGGAAGGCGTTCTCGATCACCCAGCGGTCGATGTTCGGCGTGATGCCGTAGCGCTCGGCCGCCGCGATGAAGTTGTCGGGCGAGACGATCCGGCCGTTCTCGTCGCGCATGCGCAGCAGCAGCTCGTAGTGGGCGCCCTGCACCAGCGTCGCCGGCTGCAGCGGCTGGATCGTCATGCGGTACAGCTCGAAGCGGCCCTCCTCGAGCGCGGAGTTGATGCGCGCCGCCCACTGCATCTCGCGCCGCCGGCGCATCAGCTCGATGTCGTTCTCGGCGAAGCTGTGCACGCGGTTGCGGCCGGCCTCCTTGGCCGCCGCGCAGGCGCTGTCGGCCGCGGACAGGATCGACGCCACGTCCTCGTTGTCCGCCGTGATCGGCACGACGCCGATGCTCGCGCCGAGGCGGAACACGCGGTCTTCCCACGTGAAACGGAAATTGCGCAGCGCCTCGCGCAGCGTCTCGGCGGTGCGCATGGCCTCGTCGAGCGAGCAGCTTTCGAGCAGGATGCCGAACTCGTCGCCGCCGAGCCGCGACAGCGTGTCGCGCCAGCGCACCTTCGACTTCAGCAGCGCGCCGACCTGGCCGAGCAGCGCGTCGCCGGCGCTGTGGCCGCAGGTGTCGTTGATGATCTTGAACTGGTCGATGTCGAGGCAGCAGAGCGCGTAGGAGGCCTCGCGGGCCTTGGCGCTCTTCAGCGCACGCTCGAGGCGGTTCTCGAACTCACGCCGGTTGACGAGGCCGGTGAGGATGTCGTGGCTCGCGTGGTAGGAGAGGCGGCGGTTCAGCTCGCGCGACTCCGACACGTCGTGGAACACGAGCACGCCTCCGCAGACCTTGCCGGCGCCGTCGCGGATCGGCGCCGCGGTGCTCTCGACATAGAGCTCGTTGCCGTCGCGGCGGATCAGCAGCATCGGCCGCACCGACTTGATCGGGCGGACGCGCCGCACGGACATCGTGAGCGGATTTTCCAGCGGCTCGCAGGTCTCCTCGTGGAAGGCCTTGAAGACGTCGTCGACGGAGCGGCCCATCGCGTCCTCGAGGCGCCAGCCGGTGAGTTCCTCGGCGATCGGGTTGATGTAGTCGATGATGGAGTTGGCGTCTGTCGTGATCACGCCGTCGCCGATCGACTGCAGCGTGATCTGGGCGCTCTCCTTCTCGCGAAAGAGCGCCTCCTCGTAGAGCTTGCGCTCGGTGATGTCGATTTCCATGCCGACGAGGCGCAGCAGGCGGCCGGCCGGGTCGACGTGCGCCTTGGCGCGGCTCACCACCCAGCGCCACTCGCCGCTGCGGTGACGCATGCGGTGGATGCTCTCGCAGATCGGCGAGCGGCCCTCGACGTGCTCGCGCATCGCCGACTGGACCCGCGACATGTCGTCCGGGTGAACCAGGGCGCGCCAGTCGGTGGGCCCGGCCAGGTCGTCGTCGCTGTAGCCGAGCATCTCCTTCCAGCGCTGCGAGAAGGTGACGATGTTGGTGCGGGTGTCGAAGTCCCACATGCCCTCGTTGGCCGCGGCCTGAGCGAGGCCGACGCGGACTTCGAGGTCCTCGAGCTGCGTCGCGAGGCGCGCACGCTCGAGGCCCGTCGCGAGGCTCGTGCCGAGGAGCTTCAGCAGCAACTGGACGTCGACGCTCCACGGGCCGCGCGCCATGGCATTGGCGAGCCCGAGCAGGCCCGCCGGGCGGTCCTGCACGCGAAACGCGATGCACAGCAGTGAGCCGACCTTGAGGGCGGCGAAGCGCTGCGCTTCCGCGAGGTTCTCTTTCTTCGGGGCCGCCGTATCGCGCAATTCGGACAGGCGCAGGTGATCGAGGCGCGAACGCAGCCACGGAAGGTCGGCGAGGGCCACACCGCGCAGTTCCTCGAGGCGGGTCTGGGCAAAGGCGCCGCGCGCCACGTGCACGTCGCTCACGGCGGCTTCGTCGAGCATCGCCACGAAGGCGGCATCGCAGGACGTCGCCTCGCGCAGCACCTCGAGGCTGTGCGAAACGACCGCGAGCAGGTTGTCGCGGCGCATGTTCTGCAGGTCGACCGCGATCTTGGTGCTGGCGACGTCGAGGCCGGGCGCGGGACGCGCGCCGCGAGGACTCCATGCGCCGGGGGCGAGGATGTCTGAGGCGGTGAATTCGGACGGCTTGTCGAACGTTACGCCAGGCATCGACGGATCAAACCGTGAAGTGCGGACCCGCATTCTGACAAACCGTTACCCCCCTGCATCGGACGCGCGGCACATTTCGCGTGCGCACGCCATATGCCAGTTACGGCCGGATTGTGTCATAGTTAATCAGGAATACAAGCTAAGCGATTGTCACTTCAGTGATTACGCTCAAGCAAAGCACGCGATGCGACATATTTTGGCGGCGAGTATTCGATGATGCGCGACACCTTGCCGCGCGCCACACAGGCCGCTGCCGGCGTGCCGCTGACCAGCGACCAGGGTTCGCCGGCGGAATGGCCCACCGGACGCACGACCGCGGCGCCCGCGAAGCAAGGCGACAGCAACGCGTCCGGCACGAGCAGCACGCGGCCGGGCGCCGCCGCGAGCCAGCGCGCCGCATCCGCCGTCTCGCCGTCGTCGGTCCGCCAGCGCCGATGGCCGAAATTCACGACGGGCCGGTCGAGGTAGAGCAGGAACTGCTCCTTGTAAGCGACGAGCCCGAGCTTTTCCCGCGGCGGTACCGCCGCGAGCACCCTCTGCGTGAACGCGCGACCCGATCTCACCGGATCGATGCGGGGCTCGATCGCCCACGAAAACGCCAGCGCGAGCGCGCCCAGCACGAGTGGCCAGGCAAGGAGGCTGCGCCGCCACGCGGCGACCCAGGCGACGACGCAGGCGATCGCGAGCGCGGCGACCGGCAGGTCGGCCGGCAAGCCCTCCTCCGCCAGCAGCGCGAGGACCTTCGGATGCCCGGATGCCTCGGCGATGGCAAACGCCGCGAGCACCGTCACGATCACGCCCGCGAGCGCGGCGCTCGCGCGCGCGACGCCGCGGCGCCGGTAGACTGCGGGCAGCGCCGCCGCGGCGGCGACGGCCAGCGCGGGAATCGCCGGCAGCACGTACACGCCGCGCTTGCCGGGACTCATCGTGAAGAAAAGCAGCACGAACGCCACCCACGACAGCAGCAGCCAGGTGCGCGCGTCCTGCGCGAGCCAGGCCCGGCGCCAGTGCGGCACGAGCCAGAACGCGAGCAGCGACCACGGCAGCCACAGCACCGGGATCACCTCGGCGAAGTAGTAGTACCAGGCCTTGACGTGGTGCCAAGACGACGCATAGCGCGTCACGGTCTGGTGGAAGAGGATCTCGTCGCGATAGGCCGCGTACTCCGGCAGGCCGCGATGCTCAACCGCCAGCAGCATCGGCACGAGCCACAGGGCGATCGCCGCGAGGAAGCCGAGCGGCGCGAGCGCCCAGCGCCAGCCGCCGTGCTGGATGGGCGCGAGCCCCTGCCAGCCCCGCCGGCGCAGCACGCCGTAGGGAATGAGCATCAGCAGCGGCAGGAAGCCGACACCCTTCGTGATGACGCCAAGGCCGGACGCCGCCGCGCCGGCGAAATACCAGCCCCAGGCGGGCCCCAGCAACAGGTGGCGCGCGAAGCCGTACACCCCGAGCGTGATCAGGAAGCACACCGTGGCGTCGATCTGCGCACCGCGCGACACGAGCACGAACTGCAGGGTGAAGGCGAGCGTGAGCGCCGCGGCGAGCGCCGCCTCGCGGCCGGCCAGGCGGCGCGCAAGGTCGTGGACGAGGATGAGCGTCCCGCCGGCGGCGAGCAGCGACGGCAGCAGGAACGCGAGCCGCATCGACCCCGTCACCGACAGCACGGCCGCGATCAACCACATGAAAAGGGGTGGCTTGTCCTGGTACAGGTCGCCGCCCACGCGCGGAAACCACCAGTCGCCGCTCGCGACCATGTCGCGCGCGACAGCCGCGAAGCGCGGCTCGTCGGCGGGCCAGGGATCGCGCAGGCCGATGCCGCTTGCCACCAGCACCAGCAGCGCGAGCAGGATCCATCCGAGATCCTGCCAGGCGATGGCTGCCTGTCCAGCCGGCTTCTGCATCGCCCGCGTCAACCGGCCCCGGAGGCGGGCTTCGTGCGCAGCAGCTGCAGGTTGCGCAGGTAGACCACGAGGCCCGCGCCCTGCCCGACGATGAAGACCGGGTCCTTGCGGTGGATCGCGTAGGCGAGCAGCAGCGCGCCACCCGCCACGCTGAAGTACCAGAATGCATGCGGCACGACGCTCTTCCTGCGCCGCTCGCTTGCGATCCATTGCACGAGGAATCGCGCGGAGAAGAGGCCCTGGGCGATGAAGCCGAGCACCATCCACACGGTTTGTTCCTGGGTCACGTTGCCACCTTCATTCCTCGCGCGCCCGCAGGCCGGGCCAGTAGCGGCGCGCCAGCCACATCACGCCGAAAATGTCGACGATGCCGACCCACAGGCGATCGAACATGCCGTACTTGGACTGGCCGCGCTGGCGCGGCCGATGGTTGACCGGCACGGACACCACGCGCGCGCCGCGGCGCTGGAAGAGCGCCGGCAGGAAGCGATGCATGTGGTCGAACTGCGGCAGGGTCAGGAACTCGCTGCGATCGAACAGCTTGATGCCGCAACCGGTATCCGGCGTGCCGTCCTTCAGCATGCGGCCGCGCACGCCATTGGCGATGCGCGATTGCAGGTGGCGCCGCCAGGTGTCCTTGCGGCTGACGCGATTGCCCATGACGAGGCGCACCCCGTCGGCCTCTCCCGCCTCGCGCGCGGCGATCAGCGCCGGGATGTCCGCCGGATCATTCTGGCCGTCGCCGTCAAGGGTCGCCACCCAGTCGGCACGGGCATGCGCAACGCCGGTACAGACGCCGGCGCTCTGGCCGCTGCGGCGCGAATGGCGCAGGAGGCGCAGCGGCGCCACGCCCGCATCGCGCAGGCGCAGCACCGTGGCCGCCGTGGCGTCGGTGCTGCCGTCGTCGATGAAGAGGATTTCGTAGGGGCGCCCGGCAAGCGCCGCGGCGATCTCGCGCGCGAGCGGCTCGACGTTGTCGGCTTCGTTCAGCACCGGGATGACCACGGAGACTTCGGGTTTCACGCTCGGGGGCTCCTTCGCTCAGCCGCGATCCGCCAATGCATCCTGCGCACGCGCAAACAATCCCCTCAGCTCGGCGGTCATGTCCTCCTGCCATTGTCGCATGCCGGCGGCATCGAGCGTGCGCGGCACGCGGCGGGGAGCGCCGATCGCGACCACGATGCGCGCGAACGGCAGCGGGATCACGAAGCGGTCCCAGTGGAACAGGATGGCACGGCTCGCCGCATAGGCGATCGGCAGCATCGGCCGGCCCGACATCTGCGCGAGCAGGATCGCGCCCGGCTTGAACACGAAGCGCGGCCCGCGCGGCCCGTCCGGGGTGATGATGGGCGAAACCGCCTGCTTGACGAGCGCCTCGTAGTAGTCGCGCAGCGCTCGCGCGCCGGTATGCGAGGAACTGCCGCGGACCGCCACGCCGCCGAAGCGGTCGACGAGCATGGCGCCGATCTCGCCGTCGACCGAGGGGCTCACGAGGAAGCCCGGCGTCACCCGCGGCCGCTGCTCGAGGAGCCATTTCGCGGCGAAAAGCTGGTGCTGGTGCCACAGCACCGGAATGAAGGAGGGCGCAGCGGCGAGCGCCGCCTCGAGGTTCTCCGTGCCGATCACCCGCGGCCGGCGCGCCAGGCTCCAGACGAAGCGGATGAGCGCCGCGCCGAGCGGCACCACGATCCACCGATAGGTGAAACGGCGCAGTGGCGTCATGCGCCGGCTCGAATGGGATTCGTTCACAGGCAACGCACTTCGAAGGCCACGCCGGGTTCGCTCGTCATGACGCAGGCCGGCCAGCGGCCCGCGAGCTCGAGGCGCTGTTCGTGGTAGTGCGCGCCGCGAAAACTCGCCCCGCCCGCGAAGACGCGCACCGCGCCGATGTGCTCGATCGTGCCGCCGCCTGCCTTCAGCGCCGCTTCCTTGGCGAGCCAGACGTGCAGGACACCCTTCTCGCGGGCGATGGCGCGCTCGGCCTCGTCGCAGATCGTGGCGAGCGTGAGGCGCCCGACCGAGGCATCGCATTCGACATCGAGGCCGACCTCGCCGTGGCTCACGGCGGCGCAGGCCACCAACGGCGCGGAATGGGAAATGCTGAAATCAGGCCCGCCCACGCAGCGCGGCTTGCCGCGCGGCGGGAACTCGAAGGACGCAGGATCGACGGGGGCCGCGCCCGCCGGCGCGGCCCGCAGGACTTCGATGCAGGCGAGCGCAAGGCGCCGGCCGGCCTGCGATTGCTCATCCGCCGTGTGTCCGGCCGTGGCCGAGTAATATAAGATTCCGCGCAACTTCAAACGTGCCTTCCGCAGTGAACGAACCGATTTCCGCGCCCCGCCTGCCTCCCGAGGCCGCCGAGCACTTCGACATCGGTGCGACGCCGGATTCGCTGCCGCGCATCTCGCGCCTGTTCGAGGAACTGGGCGACATCTGCCGCGTCTACGCCCCGTCGCGCCAGTCGCATACCTGGCTCAGCAACCACCCCGACGACATCAAGCGGGTGCTCGTCTCGAACCACCGCAATTACACCAAGGGCATCGGTTTCGACCGGGTGAGGATTCTACTCGGTAACGGCATCGTGACGAGCGACGGCGAACTGTGGAAGCGCCAGCGCTACATGATGCAGCCGATGTTCCACCGCCGCGTACTGACGCAGTTCGGCCGCATGATCGACGAGGCGAACGACCGCTTCCTCGCCGGCTGGGCCGCGCAGGCGGCGCGCGGCGGCACAATCAACCTGACGAACGACATGAGCGCGCTCGCGCTCGAGGTGATCCTGCGTTCGCTGTTCGGCGCGGACCTCGATTTCCTGACCGCACAGCCAGGCGGCAACCCGTTCGACATCTTCACCGACGAGTCCGCGCGCGACCTGAAGTTCGCCTACCGCTTCCGCCAGCTGACCAAGCTGATCCAGCAACTGATCGAGCGGCGGCGCGGCGAGCCGCCCGAGTCGCATTTCGACTTCCTCGGCATGCTGCTCGCGGCGCGCGATCGCGAAACGGGCGCCGGCATGACCGACCGCGAGATGATCGACGAGGTCACCACGCTGATCGTTGCCGGCCACGAAACCACGGCCAACACGCTCAACTGCGCCTGGTACCTGTTGTCGCAGCACCCCGCGGTCGAGGCACGGATGCACGCCGAGATCGACGCCATGCCCGAGGAAGCGGCCCCGGGCCTCGCCCGCATGGAAGAGCTCAAGTACACCAAGTGCATCATCGACGAGACGCTGCGCCTCTACCCGCCTGTGTGGGTGTTCTCGCGCCGCGCAATCGCCGCCGACGTGCTCTCGGGCTACGAGCTGCCCGCGGGCGCCGACCTGCTGCTCTCCCCCTACCACCTGCACCGCCATCCGGCGTACTGGAAGGACCCCGAGGGCTTCCACCCCGAGCGCTTCGACGCGGCCCACGAGGCCGAGCGCCCGCGCTTCGCCTACATGCCCTTCTCCGCCGGCCCGCGCCACTGCATCGGCGAGACGTTTTCCATCTACGAGATGCTGATCCACCTTTCCAAGGTCGGGCGGCGCTACCGGCTGCGCCTCGAGCACGACGGCCCGGTCGAGTTCGACGCGCAGGTCAACCTGCGTACCCGCCACCCGCTGCAAATGCGACTGGAGCCCCGATGAGCCGCGCGACGACCCTCACCGAACTGATCGAGTCGAACCGCAAGGTCGATCGCGCGCTCGTCTACCTCGACGGCGAGAAGGACGAACGGCGCGTGCCCTACGGCGCGCTGTACGAGCGTGCGCTCGGCATCCTCTTCCACCTGCAGAAGCTCGGTGCCCGCCCCGGCGACAAGCTGATCCTGTTCCTCAACCACAACGAACAGTTCCTCGATGCCTACTGGGCCGGCATCCTCGGCGGCATCGTGCCGGTGCCGGTCGCGATCGGCATCAGCGACGAGCATCGCCACAAGCTGCTGCGCATCGCGCGCAAGCTCGGCAGGCCCTTCCTCTACACCGACAGGAAAACGCTCGACCGCATCGGGCAGTTCGCGTCTGTCGCGGGCGAACAGGCGCAATTCGAGGAACTGCGGGCGCGCAGCTTCCTCGTCGACTCGCTCGACGACATCTCGCGTGCCGGCACGGTGCATCGCGCCCGGCCCGACGACACGGCCTTCATCCAGTTCTCCTCGGGCTCGACCAACGAGCCGAAGGGCGTCGTGCTGACGCACGCCAACATCCTCGCGAACGGGCGCGGCGCCGGCGAGTTCTGCAATTTCAACAGCGACGACGTGTCGCTCTCCTGGATGCCGCTGACCCACGACATGGGCCTCATCGGCATGCACATTTTCATGTTCATGCACCGCATGAACGTGCACCTGATGCCCACCGAACTGTTCATCCGCCGGCCGCTCCTCTGGTTGCAGCTCGCCTCGAGCAAACGCGCGACGATCCTCTCCTCGCCCAACTTCGGCTACCGCCACTACCTCAAGGTGCTCGGCGACCGCAGCTTCGAGTCGCTCGACCTCGCGTCCGTGCGCCTCATCTTCAACGGCGCCGAGCCGATTTCCGTCGACCTGTGCGAGGAGTTCCTCGCGCGCATGGAACCCGCCGGCCTCGCGCGAAATGCGATGTTCCCGGTCTACGGCCTCGCGGAAGCCTCGCTCGCGGTGAGCTTCCCGCCGCTCGGCCGGCCATACCGCTCGATTTGCGTCGACCGGCACCGCATGGGCGTCGGCGAGGCGCCGCCGCGGGTCGAACACACGAGCCGCGACGCGATGGAGCTGATGGCGGTCGGCGCAGCGATTCCCTACTGCGAAGTGCAGCTCGCCGACGACGCCGGCCAGGCGGTCGCGCCAGGCCAAGTGGGCCATATCCTGATCCGCGGCGAGAACGTGACGCGCGGCTACTACGAGGATCCCGCGACCAACGCGGCGACGATCACGGCGGACGGCTGGCTGCGCACCGGCGATCTCGGCCTGATCGACGACGGCGACCTCTATATCACCGGCCGCGCGAAGGAGATCATTTTCGTCAACGGCCAGAACTACTACCCGCACGACCTCGAGAGCATCGCGCTGCGCGCGCCGGGGCTCGAACTCGGCAAGGTGGTGGCGGCCGGCGTGCGACCGCGCGGCGCGCAGGCCGACCAGCTCGTGCTGTTCGTCCTGCATCGCTCCGACATGGCGGACTTCCTGCCGACGGCGACCGAAGTGGCCAGGCTCGTCAACGAGCACACCGGTCTCGAAGTGGCCGAGGTCGTACCCGTCAAGCGCATCCCCAAGACGACGAGCGGCAAGATCCAGCGCCACCTGCTCGAGGAGTCCTATGTCGAGGGCGAGTTTGCCGCCGAGCTGGCGGAACTCGTGCAACTGCGCAGCGCGAAGCGTGCGCCCGCCGCGGCCACGGGCAGCGAAATCGAGGCGAAGATCAAGCTGATCTGCGACACCGAACTCGGTCGCCCGATCGGCCTCGCCGACAACCTGTTCGAGATCGGCGCGAGCTCGCTGAAACTGATCGCGATCCACGAGGCCATCGACCGCGATTATCCGGGTGCGATCGATCTCACCGAGCTGTTCGACTACCCGACGATTGCCGAGCTCGCGGCATTCCTCGCCGGCAAGCTCGCAAAGCCGGCGTGAGCTAGCCGGCGCCGTAGAGGGGTTTTTTCAGCTTCCAGCGCTTGTGCGACCAGAGCCAGTCGGGCGGCGCGGCGTGGATCTGCGCCTCCGACAGGCGCGCATAGCGTTCGGTGAACTCGCCCGGCTCGAGCCGCTCGCCTGTCTCCACGAGCGGCGTGAAGCCGACCTCGTAGTGCCCGCGCGCGAGCCGGCGCATGGCGACGAACAGCGCGGTGTAGCCCGTGGTGCGCGCGATCTCCTCGGCGCCCATGTAAAACGCGGTGTCGCGATTCAGGAAGCGCGTCCAATGGCGCTTCTCGCTGCTGCGCGGCTCCTGGTCCGCGATCACCGAGATCACGCGCACGATGCGCCGCCGCTTGATGATGTCGGGCAGCAGTTCCTTCGCCGGCACGAGGTGCGCGCCGAAGCGGGTGCGCAGGGTGAGCATCTCGTCGTTCGCCCATTTGTTCTTGAGCGGCTTGTAGGCCGCATCCACCGGGTACCCCACCTGGCTCGCCATCGCATGCATCAGCCACTCCCAGTTGCACTGGTGGGCCGCGACCACGAGCACCGGCCGCCCCTTCGCGAGCCGCTCCCGCAACAACTCGAGGTTCGTGAAACGCACGCGGCGCGCGATGTCCGCGGGCGTGAGGGCACCCGATTTCAGGATCTCGACGAACACCTGGGCGAAGCCGTGGTGGTGGCGCCGGCAGATGGCCCGGCGGCCCGCCGCATCGAGTCCGGGAAACGCGATGGCAAGGCTGCGGTCGATGATGTCGCGGCGATAGCGGAAGACATGGAAGCCGAGCGCGCCGAGCACCCAGGCGAAAGCGTAGAGCGCCGGCAAGGGGATGCGCGACAGCAGCGCGATCCACCAGGCGGGGCGCCTGGGCGGCGGTGCGGCGGCGGCTACGCCGCCATCGGACGTTGACAAATCGGCATGCTCAGGCGGCCTCGGGGCGTGTCACGGCGCGGCCGCGCACGTACATCCACAACGCCCACACCGCGACCACGCCGTTCGCGACACCGACCAGCGTGAAGGGCGCCGAGGGACCAATCTGGTCGTACAGCCGGCCACCCACCCATGATATCGCGAGAATGCCGAGCCCACCGAAGAACGCCTGCAGGCCGAACACCGCGCCGCGCGACTCCGGCCGGGTTTCCTGCCCGAGCAGGATCGTCGCGGCGAGGATCGTGCTCACCTGGCCCATGCCGAGCAGCATCAGCGCCGGGATTGCCGCGGAGCGCACGATGTCCTCCTGCATGCCCACCCAGCAATAGCCGGCGAGCGCAATGGCAAAGGCCAGCGTGAAATGCGCCATGCGGCTCATGCGATCGCCGAGCCAGCCGTAGATCGGCGACCAGAGCATCGCGGTGCCCTGCGTGATGCCGAGCGTCTTGCCGACCTGGCCCGCCGCCTGCGCCGCTGTCATGCCCTCGCCGATCGCCGACTGCGACGCCCACAGCGCGAGGAACAGCGTGATGAGGCTGAGGTCGGCGCGCGACGTGAAGCCGCCGCCGTAGGCGAGCAGGATGCGCGGGTTGCGGGCGGCCCGCAGTCCTTCGGCCGCGATTTCGAGCAGCGGACGGTGCGCGTTCGCCTTCGCCGGCAGGCCGGGCTTCAGGCCCAGCATCACGACCGCCGCGAGCACCGCCACCGCGCCGACCGTGAAGAACGCGTAACGACCCGCCGCGAGCTCATCGATGCCGGACGCCGCGAAGATCCGCGGCAACTGCGTCAGGCCGACGAGGAAGATGACCGAGCCGAGCGCATTGAGGAAGAACGCGATGCCCGTCAGCTTGCCGCGCGAGGACTCGGCCGGGTAATCGGCGAGCACGGTCGCGAGCATCGCGCCGAGCGCCGCGACTGCGCAGCCGAAAACGAGCCGGTACAGCGTGAGCTCGGGCATCGAATGCGCGAGCGGGTATAGGACATAGGCCCCAGCGACCAGGAGGAAGCCGAGCACATAGATGGGTCGGCGGCCGACCCGGTCGGACATCGCACCCCAGATGCCGACGAGCGCGAGGATCACGATTTCCTGCCAGGACTGCAGGTTGCCGGTAGCCGCGCCCTGCTGGCCGGTCGGCAGAGCGAGATTCACCTTCAGCACGAATGGCGTCAGCGCCGGCAGGTAGGCGAAGAGGCCGATGCTGACGAAGGCAGCGAAGAGATAGGAGAGCGCGTGGCGCGGGAGAACTCCCGGCGCGAGCTCGATGAAACCCAGTCGGCGCGGTCGTTCGGTCGTCACGTCGTCTCCCGTTTCAGGCGCGCAGCATTCTCATGCCGTTCATGGTCACGAGCAATGTGGCGCCGACGTCCGCCGCCACGGCCAACCACAGGGTGGCCCAACCGGGAATCGTGAGGGCGAGGAACGCGAGCTTGAGGCCGAGCGACAACGCGATGTTCTGCTTCACCAGCCGGCGCGAGCGGCGCGCGATCGCGAGCGCGCGTGGCAGCTCCCGCAGGTCGTCCTGCATCAGCACGACGTCCGCGCTTTCCATCGCCTGGGCCGTGCCGCCCGCGCCCATCGCGATGCCGACGTCGGCGCGCGCCAGCGCCGGCGCGTCGTTGATGCCGTCGCCGACCATCGCAACGACGCCGTGCGCGGCCTGCAGGCGGCCGATTTCGCGCATCTTGTCGGCGGGCAGCAGCCCCGCGTGCACCTCATCGATTCCGGGCACGGCACGCGCGACCCGCGTGGCGACGCGCGCATTGTCGCCCGTCAGCATCGCGGTCTTGGGTCCCTCGCCCGCCGCGCGCAGGTCGCTGAGCGCAGCGGCCGTCCCGGCGCGCGGCTGGTCTTCGACCGCAATCAGGCCGACGATCGCATCGCCGCGGGCGACCAGCATCGTGGTGCGTTCCGATGCGCGCAGCCTGCCCGCCAGGCGCTCCGACAGCGGCAGGGCGAAATCCTCGCGCGCGAACAGCGCCTCGCTGCCGATCGCGACGCGCTCGCCACCGACATCGCCCACGATGCCGAGGCCCGCGAGCGCCTTCACGCCGCTCGCCTGCGGGAACCTGCGGGCGACGCCCCGCTCCTCCGCCGCCGCACGGATCGCGTGCGACACCGGATGCTCGGAGGCGGTTTCCACCGCCGCGGCGAGCGCGATCACGTCGTCGCACGCGGCGCAGGCCGCCGCGGTCGCATCGCCGTGCGCACAATCGGGCGACTCGACGGAGGTGACGGCCGGCCGCCCGACGGTGAGCGTGCCGGTCTTGTCGAACGCGACGACGCGCACGTCGGCGAGGGCATCCAGCCGCTCCCCGCCCTTCACCAGCACGCCGAGCTGGGCGAGGCGCGTCAGGCTGCTGACGACCGTGACCGGGATGCTGATCACGAGCGCGCACGGACAGGCGACGATCAACAGCGCAAGGCCACGATACAGCCAGCCGTGGCCGCCCTCGCCCTCGAGCAGCGGCTGGCCGAAGGCGAGCACCGGCACCGCCACCAACAGCGCGGCGAGCAGCACCACGGCGGGCGTGTACCAGCGCGCGAAACGGTCGATGAAACGCTCAGCGGGCGAGCGCGCGGCCTGCGCCTCCTCGACGAGGCGCGCGATGCGCGCGATCGTCGAATCGCCCGCCACGCGCGTCACCTCGATCTCGAGGGCGCCCTCGCCGTTGACCGTGCCGGCGAGCACCGCATCGCCGACGCGCTTCACGACCGGTTCGCTCTCGCCCGTGACCGCCGCTTCATTCAGGCTCGTTTCGCCCGCGAGCACGACGCCATCAAGCGGCACCCGCTCGCCGGGCCGCACCAGCACGCGCGCACCGACCGCGACCTGCGCCGCGGGCATGCTCTCGTGGTGGTAGTGCGCCTCGCCGTGCCCATGCCCGTGCCCATGCGCGTGATCGTGATGTTCCTCGTGGTCATGTCCCGCACAGCCCTGGTGCCCGTGTCGGGCCGCAGGTTCCGGGGCGTGCAGGCGCATGACGGTCGCGACCTGCGGCTGCAGCGAGAGGAGGCTGCGCAGGGAATCGCGCGCGCGATCGGCGCTGTAGGCTTCGAGCGCCTCGCCGAGCGTGTAGAGGAGAATCACGGTGACCGCCTCGCCACCGGCGTCGATGGCGAGCGCGCCGAGAGTCGCGATCGCCATCAGGAGGTCGATGGTGATGCGGCGGCTGAAGATGAGCGCCCGCAGGCCCTTGGCGAATACCGGCAGGCCCGTGAGGAGCACGGCGAGGAGATAGGCGAGTGAAGCGCCGCGGCCGGCCACGCTCGCGGGAGCCAGCCACGACGCGACGGTGACGCCGAGCACGACGAGCGCCACCACGCAGGCCGTCCGCAGGCGCGACTGGCTCCACAGGAACCCGAGGAAGCCGGCCAGGCCACGGCGCTCCACGACTGCCGTCGGCGCCACGCGCGCCTCGCCCGCCGCCGGCCCGAGCCGGTAACCGAGCTGGGCCAGGCGCTGTTCGATCAGCGGCTGCGCGACCTCGCCCTCGACCTGCATCGACTCGGTGGTGAAATCGACGCGGACGGCGCGCACGCCCGGCAGCTTGCGGATGCCGTCCTCGATCGTGAGGGCGCAACTGCCGCAGTCCATGCCGGCGATCTTGTATCGGGTGGGGGTCGCTTCCATGGCGCGATCCTCCACCTTGAAGCAAGGTTCAAGGTCAAGTGGCGGATTCGAGCGTCAGGAAGAGCTGGGCGTAGAGGTAGGCGCTCTCGCCGCGCACGCGCAGCTGCAGGCCCTCGGGATGCGGCGCCAGCGCCACGTCCACGTGCAGGTTGCAGCCGGCCTCGGCGGCGACCAGCCGCTCGAGCGCCGCGAGCACGGCCGCACTGCGGTCGCGCACCAGGATGGTGTAGCCGTCGGCTTCCTTCCAGACATGCATGTGCCGGCCGCGCAGCGCGGCGAAAACCCGGTCCTGCTCGACCGTCGCGAGCGCGCAGCCAAGCCGCTTGATGAGCCGCTGCACGGTGCCCGGCGCCGATCGCTGCGGCTCGTGCCCGCAGACATGGTCGACGAGCTGGCGGTAGATCCGGGCGGTGCCGCCGCCCGCCGCCCTGCCCACCTGCGTCGTGAGGTCGTCGAGGAACAGTTCGAGCTCGTGGCGCAGCACCAGCAGCTCCGTAAGGCGCCGCTCGATCTCGATGAAGCGCTGCTCGGCGATGCCGACCACGGTGTGGCCGCGCGCTGCGCGGGCCTCCTCGCCCGCCAGCAGCTTGATGTCGCCGAGCGAGAAACCGAGCCGCTGCGCGCGATGGATGAAGGTGAGCGCGCGCAGCGCGCCCACCGGATAGAGCCGGTAGCCCGAGGCGCTGCGCGCGGCGGACACGAGCAGGCCCTCGCGCTCGTAGAAACGCAGCATCGAAGTGCTGACGCCCGCCCGCCTGGCGAGTTGCCCGATGGTGAGATGGGCGCCCTCGGGCGCGGCGGCTTTGCGGCGTCGTTTGCTGGCCATGGTCTTGACCTTGAACTCTACTTCAAGCTCTATCTTGCGGCCACGCCATAGGGGGAGCGAACCGTGCTCGGGATCGACAAGCGGCTGATCGTCAAGTCCACGAGCCGGTGGCTCGCCGCCGGCATCGGCGTCGGCGTGCTCGGCCTGCTTGCGAGCCTCACGCTCTACTGGTTCATCGGCCGCGCCATCGATGCGATGCTCGCCGGCTACCCGCTGCTCGAAGTCTGGCTGCCGTGGATCGTGGCGCTGCTCGCCGTGAAGTTCCTCGCGGGCTGGCTGTACCGCACGGCGCAGCACAAGGCGTCTTCGCTGACCAAGCTCTCGATCCGCGACATGGTCTATGCGCACGCGCTGCGCCTCGGTCCCGCCGTGCTCGACCGCAAGCGCACCGGCGAACTGGTGAACGTCGCGGTCGACGGCATGGACTGGATCGAGATGCTGTACGGGACCTACTTCGTGCAGTTCGTGGTCGGCATGGCAACACCGCTGCTGCTGTGCGCGTTCATCGGCCTCACCGACTGGGTCGTCGGCCTGGCGCTCCTTGTCAGCGTGCCGCTGACGCCGCTGTTCCTCGGCATGATGGGGCGCAGTTTCCGCAGGGCGAGCGAGCGCTTCGCCAAGGTCAATGCCGAGCAAAGCGTGCGCTTCCTCGACTCGATCCAGGGCATGACCACGCTCAAGATGTTCAACCTCGGCAAGTCGCGCGGCGCGGAGATGCACGCGGCGAGCGAGGAACAGCGCCGCGAGACGATGCGCCTGCTGCTCGTGAACCAGATGATGATCCTGTTCGTCGATTTCGGCTTCGCGCTCGGCACCACCCTCGTGCTCACGGTGACCGCGCTGCTGCGGCTCGACGCCGGCGCGCTGACGCCCGGCGCGGTCGTCGCGCTGATCCTCGCGAGCGCCGAGTTCGCCAAGCCCCTCACGCTGGTCGGCCAGTTCTTCTTCGCCGGCGCCGTCGGCCGTGCCTATGCGAAGAAAATCCTCGCCTTCCTCGGCGAGCAACCCGGTGTCGCCGACCCCGAAGGCGCGACGGCGCCTGCCGCCGCCGCGCGCCCCGCGCTGACGCTGAAGGATGTCGTGTTCCAGTACGCCGGCGCCACGCGCCCGGCGGTCGATCACTTCACGCTCGACCTCGCGCCCGGCGAGACCGTGGCGCTCGTGGGCGAAAGCGGCTCCGGCAAGACCACCCTCACGAACCTGATCCTGCGCACGCTCGCGCCAGCGGGCGGCACGAT
This sequence comes from Pseudomonadota bacterium, assembly GCA_963204835.1. Taxonomy (GTDB): domain Bacteria; phylum Pseudomonadota; class Gammaproteobacteria; order Steroidobacterales; family Steroidobacteraceae; genus CADEFQ01. The sequence continues at coordinate 5,745 of CAUJHJ010000011.1, read as the reverse complement.
CGCACTCGGCGGGCGCAACGTCACGGAGGTACCCGCCGACTGGGTGCGCCGCCACCTCGCCCTCGTGCCGCAGGATCCCTACCTCTTCTACGGCACGATCGCCGAGAACCTGCGCGTCGCGAAGCCGGGCGCCACCGATGAGGAACTGGTCGCAGCCTGCCGCGCGGCCAACATCCACGAGCAGATCGCGGCACTGCCTGACGGTTACTCCACACGGGTCGGCGAGCGCGGCCTGTCGCTCTCCGGCGGCCAGGTGCAGCGCCTCGCGATCGCGCGCGCGCTACTGAAGGACGCGCCGATCGTGCTGCTCGATGAACCCACCTCGCAGATCGACCTCGAGACGGAAGCCGTGATCCAGGACGCCCTCGACCACCTGACGCGCGACAAGTCGGTGCTGCTGATCGCGCATCGCCTCAGCACCGTGAGGAACGCCGATCGCATCGTCGTGCTCGGCCACGGCAAAGTGCTGGAGTCGGGTTCGCATGCGGAGCTGCTGGCGCGCGGCGGCGTGTACGCCGCCATGGTCGCGATCGCGGGAGCCGCGGCATGAGCAACGCACGGATCCTGCGCCGCCTGCTCGCCTTCATGCGCCCGCTGAACGGCATCATGCTGCTGTCGGTCAGCGCGCGGACCGTCAAGCTGACCATGCAGACGGCCCTCATCGCCTTCGCCGCCGCCGGCGTCGCCCACTACGTGGCGGACACGGGCGGCTCCCCGCTGACCGACATCGTGCTCGGCCTCGTGGCCTGCGCGTTCGTGCTCGGCTTCTCGAACTATGTCGAGACCTACACCGGCCACTATGTCGCATTCCGCCTGCTCGCGATGCTCCGCAACGAGTTCTACGACCGCATGGAGCCGCTTGCCCCCGCGGGCACCGGCCAGTTGCGCTCGGGCGATGCCGTCTCGCGCGTGGTCAACGACTGCGAGCGCATCGAACCCTTCTACGCGCACACCATCGCGCCGGCGATGACGGCCTTCGTGGTCCCCGCGATCCTGCTCACGGTCCTCGGCCGCTACTATCACATGGCCTATGTGTGGGTCCTGCTGCCGTTCATGCTCCTCATGGTGATCGTGTTGCCGGTCATCACCGCGCTGTCCGGCGGCCGCGGCGGCGAGACCTGGCGCAATGCGCAGGGCGAGGTGAACGCCTTCCTCACCGACAGCCTGCAGGGCATCCGTGACACGGTGGCCTTCGGCTACGGTGATGCACGCCGCCGGGAGGCCTGGCAGATCGGGCTCAAGCTCAAGAAGGGCCAGGACTCGCTGATGCGCGCCGACGCCTTCCAGCGCGGCGTGACGGAGTGCGTGGTCGCCGCAGCGGCGGTCGCCGTGCTGTGGGTGAGCTGGGACCTTTATCTCGCCGGCGCGATCGAGCCGCTGCGCGACATCCCGGTCGTCGTCGCGATTGCGATCACGGGCTTCAACGCGGCGCAGGGCCTCAACAATGTGGTCGGCGACTTCAAGGTCTCGATGGTCTCGGCGCGCCGGCTGTTCGAGTTGATGGACCAGCCGCCCTCCGTCACCGATCGCGTGACCGCATCGCCGCCGCTCGTGGACGGCTCCGTGGCACTGCGCCACGTGAGCTTCGGCTACGTCGCCGGTGCGCGGCCGGTCCTCGAAGACATCAGCTTCGAAGTGGCGGCCGGCCGGCATATCGCGCTGGTCGGCACGAGCGGCGCCGGCAAGAGCACGATCGCGAACCTGCTGCTGCGCTTCTGGGACGCGAACGCAGGCGAGGTCATGGTCGGCGGGCGCGACGTGCGGGACTACACGCTCGAGGCGCTGCGCGATTGCCTCGCGGTCGTCTCGCAGCGCAACTACACGTTCAACACGACGATCCGCGAGAACATCCTGATGGGCCGCCCTGGCGCCACCGCGGCAGAGCTCGACGAGGCGGTGCGGCGCGCGCACCTCAAGGACTGGATCGACGGCCTGCCGCAGGGGCTCGACACGCAGGTCGGCGAAATGGGCGGCAAGATCTCGGGCGGCCAGCGCCAGCGCATCTCGATCGCGCGCGCCCTGCTGAAGGACGCCCCGATCCTGATCCTGGACGAGGCGACCTCGAGCCTCGACGTGGAGTCCGAGCGCGAAGTGAATGCCGCCATCCGCGAACTCGCGCAGGGGCGCACGACCCTCACCATCGCGCACCGTCTCTCGACCGTGCGCAATGCCGATGAGATCCTCGTGCTCGAACACGGGCGGATCGTCGAGCGTGGCACGCACGAGGGACTGCTGGCGGTTCGCGGCGCCTACGCACGCCTGTTCGAGCTGCAGAAGGACGAGGTGGACATGCACACCGCCGCGGGTTCACCATCGGCGGCATGAACACCCGACTTGTGAAGATCCTGCGCGGCTCGCTCGCAGGCGCGCTGCTGGCCGGCCTTGCGACCGTGGGCCTCGCGGACGATGCCTGGACCGCGGCGGAGACGACACCCGCCGAGTTGAAGGCGCAGGCCGCCGCCGATCCCGCGGCGCTCGTCATCCTCGACGTGCGCACGCCCGAGGAATTCGCCGCGGGGCACATACCCGGTGCGATCAACATCCCGGTCGGCGAGATCGGCGCACGCCTCGCCGAGCTCGAGGCGTCCAGGGACAAGACGATCGTCGCCTACTGCCGCAGCGGCCGGCGCGCGGGCGTCGCGCTGAAGGCGCTGCACGAAGCCGGCTTCACGAAGCTGTCGCACCTGGCGGGCGACATGCCCGGGTGGGAAGAGTCGGCGAAATAGGGAACTGGTGCCGCTTGTCTGATTCGAACAGACGACCCCATCATTACGAATCCGAAAAAGCCCCTTTTTGGTACTTCTCGGCCGCTCAATCACTTGCACCCGAATCGACGCGAAATGCCTTGATTTGCAGCACTTCACGATAACTCCCGCCGTCTCTCGCTTGCTGCCGTAATCTACGGCTGTATACTCTACTTGCACTTAGAAGTGCAGTGCAAGCGGCAATTTCACTGCCGGGCGTTGCGAGAATCGAGGTCCGGACGTGCGGGCGATCATTGGTGCAAAGCTACTCGCGAGCAAGGCGGCACAGCCGCGCGAGAAGCCGTACGAGATCAACGACGAGCGCCTGACGGGCTTCCTGCTGCGCGTGCAGCCGTCGGGCGTGCGCTCCTACGTCGTGCAACTGGGTCGCGGTCGGCGCGTGACGATCGGCAAGGTCGGCCACCTGACACCCGATCAAGCGCGTGAGCGGGCTGAGCAGGTATTCGGCAACGCTGCCCACGGCCGCGAGCCGCTGCACGGTATAGACGGCGCAGAGCGCCTCACGCTCGGCGAATTCATCGGGGGCACCTATGCACCTTGGCTGCGCGCGCACCGCCCTACGACCGCCACCGTGAGCCTGGAGCGCATCGAACACCTGTTCGGCACCTGGTACGGCCGGCCGCTTGCGAGCATCACGACCGATCTCGTCGAGAACTGGAAGATCGCCCGGCTGAATGAAGGCGTGAAGCCGACCACGGCACAGCGCGACATCATGGGCCTGTCGGGCGTGTTCACCCGCGCGCAGCGGCTCAAGAAGATCACCGAGCATCCGATCCGCAACGTCGAGAAGCCGAAGATCGACCGCAACCCGAAGGTACGCTATCTCGACGCCGCCGAGGAGACGCGGCTGCGCGCGGCGCTCGAGGAGCGGGACACGCAGATTCGCACGGAGCGCACTTCCGCGAACGAATGGCGACGGGCGCGCAAGCGCAGGCCCTTGCCCGCCCTGCCCCACTACGGCGACCACCTGACCCCGGCCGTGCTGCTGTCCATAAACACGGGCCTGCGGCGCGGTGAGCTGCTCTCGCTGACCTGGGCGAATGTGGACCTGAAGGGCGCAACGCTGACCGTCGAAGGCGCGCGCGCCAAGAACAAGCAGACTCGGCACGTGCCGCTGAACGCCGAAGCACTCGACGTGCTGAAACGCTGGCGTGCGCAGAACCCGGAAGGCGAGCGCGTGATCGGCATCACGTCCGGCTTTAAAACCGCATGGGCCGCGCTGCTCGAGCGCGCCGGCATCACGGCGTTTCGCTGGCACGACCTGCGCCATCACTTCGCATCGCGGCTCGCGCAAGCGGGCGTGCCGCTGAACACGATCCGCGAGCTGCTCGGCCACGGGTCGCTCGCAATGACGCTGCGGTACGCGCACTTGGCGCCGGATCAGAAGCGCGAAGCCGTCGCGCGGCTGGTGACGACATGACGGCCGTTAACAAGTCCTGGTCATTCGAGCGCGCGCAACAAGCGCAGGACCGGTTTCAGGCCAATGGCGGCAGGTCGGAAGATCCGGCCGGTCCGCTCTATCAATGGACCGCGATGCACACGCTCGACGAACTGCGCAAGAAGTTTGAGGCGGGCGAGAAATACGCGCTGATGCTCGCACTGCGCAAGTGTGCGAATCACGATCTACCCATGCCGGACTGGGTAAGCCGCGCGTACATCCGCGCGTTCGATACGGTTCACAACTACCGGGCGAAGTCCTGGGATGCCGTATTTGGCGCGCCGCTGCCCAAAGGCGCACAGCTCGCGGCCCTTCGCAAGAAGCGCCTGAAGTCGATCCAGGTGTGGAACGAAGTGCAATCTCGCCTTTCGGCCAGACAGAGATGGAACGAGACGGAATCTCGCTACAAATCAGCAGTGCCCATCGATGACGCGCTGTTTGAGCAGATCGGCCAAAAACTCGGGCTCGGGCTGACGATCACCAAGAAGTACTACGCTCACGCAAAGGCGATCTACGGCTGGCGGCCCGGCCGCACGCCGAAGAAATCAACGTCACGAAGTTAGTAAACTTTGCGGCGTTACTTCCCGCCGCGCGTTGCCGATTATCTCGTCATGGCATTCCTGCGATGAACGAGACAGATGAGCGACAAACCCGACCTACTTGATGAGCGCGCAAGCGCGAGGTACATCTCCATGTCGGTCGCCTTCCTGCGCTGCGGTCGCAGCGTCGGCACCGTTGGCAACCGCACGCCGTCCCCGCCGTTCCTGAAACTTGGCCGCGCGGTTCGATACGACCGCCGCGACCTGGACGAATGGCTCGCGGCTCGCAAGCGCACAACCACGAGCCCCGCCGCCTGATGCGCGCGCACGACGCCGCGCCGAAGGGTTGCAGCACCTTCGGACGCGGACTTATCGAACGGGAACGCCGCAATTCTAACACGCGCGCACGCGAAGCGCGCCGGCAGCGAGACCGCGCGCGGCTCGAGGCTGCATGGCGCGAACTCTCGCGGGGTGTGCCATGAACACCACCGACCGCGCTGCGCGTGCCATAGCGAAACTCGATCAGTGGCGCGAAACACAAGACGCAAAATCAGAGAGGCCCCAGCGCATCGTCGCCGATGAAGCGAAGGTGATCGAGGCGCTGCGCACCCGCGACGACTTGCGCGGCATGGTCACGTTCGACGAATTCGGCCAGCGCATCATCATCGCCGAGCCTCCGCCGTGGAAGCCGTTACTTGTCGGTGGAACGTGGACCGACACGGCCACGACGGGACTCATGGCCTACCTGCAGGCGCAGAGGTACGTGATCCGCGGCCGCGGCATGGTCGAGGCCGCCGTGGCCATGGTGGCGCGCGATCGGCCAATTCATCCGGTGCGCACCTTCCTCGACGGCTGTCGTGCCGTGTGGGACGGGACCCCGCGCCTGCACATGCTATTCGAGGCACACTTCGGCGCCGAAGGCGACGAGCGCTATCTCGCTGCTGTGTCGCGGGCTTTTCTCATCTCGGCCGTCGCGAGGATTTACGCGCCGGGTTGCAAGGTG
>CAUJHJ010000010.1 GCA_963204835.1 Pseudomonadota bacterium | reverse complement strand
GCCTGCCGCGGGATCGGTCCGAGGTACTTGCGCGCGAGCGCGAACACCTGCTCCGGATCGACGTCGCCGGCGACCACGAAGGTGCAGTTGTTCGGCGCGTAGTAGGTCTTGAAGAAGCCGCGCAGGTCGGCGAGCGTCCAGCCCTCGATGTCGGAGGGCCAGCCGATGGTCGGGAAGTGGTAGGGGTGGGCCGCGAACGCCGTGCTCTGCACCTGTTCGGCGAGGAAGCCCGTGTTGTCGTCCTCGACGCGAAGCCGCCGCTCTGAATACACGACGCCGCGTTCACTTTCGACCACCTTCGGGTCGAAGGCGAGATGGCCGAGGCGGTCGCCTTCGAGATCGAACACGAGATCGAGCGCAGTGTTCGGGAACCAGTCCATGTAGGTCGTCAGGTCATCCGACGTGGTCGCGTTGTTCGAGCCGCCGCGCGCTTCCATTTCACGGTCGAACTCACCGGGCGGGCGCCGCTCGGTGCCGTTGAACATCATGTGCTCGAAGAAATGCGCGAGACCCGTGATGCCGGGCGCCTCGTTGCGGCTGCCGACGCGCACGAAGTTGTACAGCGCGACATTCGGGATGTCGCGGTCCGGCCAGACGATGATGCGCAGGCCGTTGTCGAGCGTCAGCGCGCGAATCTCCGGTGGTGTCGCTGTTGTCGCGGGCGCCGCCGTTGCCGCCGGTGTCGTGGCCTCGGCCAAGGCGAGGGAAAAGAAAGTCAGTGCGGCGAGTACGCCGCCGGCGAGTCTCGATGGCATGGCGGCATTGTAGCCGCCGCCCCGGGGGATTCGGTAAGGTGGACACCCAGGCAGGGGGAGGCCGTGTCCGCCGAGCTCGACAGCTGGTTTATCCGCGAAGTCCTCGTCCACGAGCAGGCGCTCGAGCGCTACCTGCGGCGTTACCGTCCGCACCGCGACGATGTGCACGACCTGCGCCAGGACGTGTACGTGCGCGTCTACGAAGCCGCCGGCAAGGGGCTGCCCAACGCGCCCAAATCCTTCCTCTTCGCCACCGCGCGCAACCTGATGACCGATCGGCTGCGTCGCTCGAAAGTCGTTTCGATCTTCACGATGGGTGATTTCGACGGCCAGAACGTCTTGGTAGAGGACGTCTCGCCCGAACGCGAGCTGAGCGGCCGCCAGGCGCTGGCGCGCCTCGCCGAAGCGCTCGACCGGCTGCCCGACCGCTGCCGGGAAGCGGTTTGGCTGCGCCGGGTCGAGGACCTGCCGCAGAAGGCGGTCGCGCAGCGGATGGGCGTCAGCGAGAAGACGGTCGAGAAGCACCTCGCGAAGGGGATGCGGCTGATGGCGGCCTGGTACTACGGCGGAGACGCCGGATCAGGCGAGACCCGCCGCGCAGCTGGCGAAGACGATGACAGATCGGGACAGCAGACAGATAGAGCATGAAGCAGCGGCCTGGCTTGCCCGGCGGGATGGCGGGACGTGGGATCGCGATGAGGCGGCGCGCTTCGACGCGTGGATCGCCGCCTCCATTGCGCACCGCGTCGCCTTCGTGCGCCTCGAGGCGGCCTGGGCCGCCAGCGGGCGCCTGAAGGCACTCGGCGCGGGCGTGCGCGCCGGCACGGTGCCGCCGCGCGGCGAATGGCGCGGCGAGCAGCGCGGCAAGGGACACGGCGCCCCCGCCGCCAGGGCAGCGCCGTCCGCCCGGCCCCATCGGCGCATGGCGTTGGCGGGCGGCGCCGTTGCTGCCCTCCTCGTGCTGGCGGGCGGCCTCGGATGGGGATGGCGCGAATTCGTCGCAACCGAAGCCACTTCATATGCAACCGCAGCCGGCGAGATGCGCACGGTCCCGCTCGCCGACGGCAGCGCCGTCACGCTGAGCAGCGGCAGCGCGATCGAGGTCCGCCTCTCCCGCCGCGAGCGCCACATCGACCTGCGGCGCGGCGAAGCCTTTTTCGCCGTGGCCCATGACGGCACCCGCCCGTTTGCCGTTTCGGTCGGCGCTCGCCGGGCGGTGGCGGTCGGCACCCGCTTCGCCGTGCGCCGCGACCCGGAAGAAATGCGCGTCATCGTGACCGAGGGCCTGGTGCGCCTCGAAGCGCAGGCTGTTCCCGATGGCTCGCCGGCGCCGAGCGCGCTGCTGCCCGCCGGCAGCGTCGCCACCGCCCGCGCCAGCAGCGTGCTCGTGCGCACCGGATCGGTCGGCGATGCCGAGCGCCTGCTCACCTGGCGCAGCGGCTACCTGGTCTTCCACGACACCTCGCTCGAGAATGCCGTAGCCGAGTTCAATCGCTACGGCGCGCAGCGACTGGTCATCGGCGATGCCGCCGTGGGGCTCATCCGGATCGGCGGCAATTTCCGCTGGGCGAATTCGGAGGCGTTCGTGCGCCTGCTCGAGGACGGCTTTGGCATTCGCGCCGAGCGGCACGCGGACCGGATCGTGCTTCACAGCCGCAAGGATTCGTGAGCGGGGGATTGCCCTCGCTCGTTCGTCTAGTTTTTAAAAGGGCGGCGCCGTGCGCCCGCCAGGGGAGATGCCGGAAATGTCGAGGATGATTGCCCGCAAGCTGCCGTGCCTTGCCTTTGCCGCCGCCTTGGCCGTGAGCGCCGAAGCCGCACCCATGAACATCGATGTGCCCGCCGGCGACCTGGTCGCCGCGCTTGACACTCTTGCGCAACAGACGGGCGTGCAGTTCGTCTACCGATCGGACCAGTTGAAGGGCGTGCGCACGGCGGGCGTGCAGGCCGCGCCATCCGCGGACGCGGCGCTCGATCACTTGCTCCTCGGCAGCGGCTTCGGGCCGCATCGCGAATCGACCGGCGCCATCGTCATCGTCCGCAACGACGCGCCGCGGCGCGCGCCCGCGCCGGCGCCGCAGCAGGAAGGCGGCGGACCCGCGCCACAGGCGGATGCCGCCCCGTCCGAGCTGGAAGTCGTGCAGGTCACGGGTTCGCGCATCGCGAGAACGGCGATCGAGGGACCTTCGCCGATCACCGTGATCACGGCGGATGACATCCAGGCGGGCGGCTTCACCGCCGTGCCGGAACTGCTGCGCTCGATCACGCAGAATGGCGGCGAGACCCAGAGCCAGCAGTCTTCGAGCGGCGCCGATTTCTCGCCGGGCGCGCAGCAGGTCGACCTGCGCGGCCTCGGGCCGAACCACACGCTGGTACTCGTCAACGGCCGGCGCATCGCCGACTTCCCGATGCCCTTCAAGGGGCGCAGCAACTTCACCGACGTCTCGAACATCCCGCTCGGCATGGTCGAGCGCGTCGAGGTGCTGACCGGCAGCGCCTCCGCGATCTACGGCTCCGACGCCATCGCGGGCGTCGTCAATTTCATCCTGAAGCAGAAACCCGACGGCACGTCGGTCAACTTCCGCTACGGCGATGCGACGCGCGGCGACAACGCCTCGTACAAGCTCGACTTCTCCTCGGGCTTCGAGCGCGGCGCGTTCACTGCCGTGTTCGGCGCGGAGGCGCTCGACCAGCGCCCGCTGTGGGCGTTCGACCGCAGCATCCAGGACTCGACGCTCGACGGGCCGACCGCTCGCTCGCGCATCGCGCGTCGCGCCTTCCTGCGCACCAACTGGTATGACGAATACCTCGATCCGGGGCAGGCGACCTGCAACGCCCTCTCGTCCCTCAACGGCGGCAGCACGATTTATGCGGATCGCCCGGGCTGGGGCGTCGACGGCGACGACGGCTTCTACTGCGGCAGCACCGAGTCGATCGGCTACGGCACGATCATCAGCGAGCGCAAGGGCGTGAATGCCTACGGGTCGCTCAAGTACGATCTCGCGAACGGCCATCGCTGGTTCGCCGACATCCAGGCCGGCTACCACAAGCTCGCGCTCTATCGCGATGTCACGCAGTGGAGCTACATGGCGCCCGACGGCAACGAGGAAGGTTACTTCTTCAACCAGGCGACCGACGAAGTCGAATACTGGCAGCGGCAGTTCTCGCCGGAGGAAATGGGCGGGTTCGGCCGCGGCATGATCCGCAACAACCAGACCACCTTCAGTGTCACGACCGGTTTCTCGGGCAATCTCTCCGCGGCGTGGACCTATGAGATCGCCCTCAGCCATTCGCAGTACCAGTCGACGATCCGCTGGCCGCAGATCGTGGCCTCGGCGGCCAACCAGTTGTTCCTCGGCCCGCAGCTCGGCGTCGACGAAGACGGCTTCCCGATCTTCAACGCCGACCCGTCGCGCCTCTACACGCCACTGACCCGCAACGAGTACGACTCGATCGGCACCAACACCACCTATCATCCGGAATCGCGCACCGACACGCTCGCGCTGACGCTCGGCAACGCGGCGCTGTTCAACCTGCCGGCGGGCCCGGTCGGATTCGCGGGCGTCATCGAGGCGGGCAACCAGGCCTATGAGCTGAATCCCGACCCGCTCGCGACCCAGTACTACTACTACAGCTGGAAGGATTCGGACGGCCACGGCAGCCGCAACCGCTGGGCCGCCGCCGGCGAGTTGCGCGCGCCGCTGCTCGAGACGGTGAATCTCAGCGTGGCCGGCCGCTACGACCAGTACCACTACGCCGGCAACGAGGTGGGCAAGTTCACTTACAACGCGGGCCTCGAATGGCGCCCGTTGAAGTCGCTCCTGCTGCGCGGCTCCTACGGCACGGCCTTCCGCGCCGCCGACCTGCACTACGTGTTCGCGGGCCCCGGCAACGACGAGACCTCGGGCCTCGACTACTACACCTGCCTTTCCGACGACCCCGGTGCGACCGACTGCTCGGACTACGACGAGAACCTGATCCGTTCGCGGGAGGGCAACCGCAAGCTCGACCCCGAAACGAGCACGTCGTGGACGGCGGGCCTCGTCTGGTCGCCCACCTCAAGCATCGACGTGACGGTCGACTACTTCGACATCCGCATGCGAGACCAGGTGCAGGACATGAGCGTCGACGCGATCCTGCGCGACGAGGCGAGCTGCCGCCTCGGCGACCTGGACCCCTCTTCGCCCACCTGCGTCGATGCGCTCGCCCGCATCACGCGCATCAACGGCGACCTCTACGGCATCTTCGTCAACCCGGTGAACGTGGCTCGCGAGACGACCAACGGACTCGACGTGAGCGCGCAGTACAGGTTCGAAACGCCCATCGGCGACTTCCGGCTGTCGGCGAACCACACCTGGGTGCGCGAGCACGAGTTCCAGCAGTTCCACGGCGACCCGGTCGAGGACGAGTTCGCGGTGAACAGCGGCTTCGACATCCCGCGCACCAAATCGGGCGCAACGCTCAGCTGGCGGTATGGGGACCTCTCCGCGAGCCTGCACGCCGAACGCCTAGGCAAGCTGCCGAACTCGGACTCCTACGACCAGGTCTATGACCCCGAGGACGGCGGCAGCCCGTGGATCGAGGCCACCTGGCGCTACAACGCGTCAGCCGGCTACACGATAGGCGACACGATGCAGGTCGGACTCACCATCGACAACCTCACTGACGAGATGCCGCCGAAAGACCCGACCTACACCGCCTACCCGTACTACGACGTTTCGTGGTTCGACTCCGTCGGACGGAGCTACTTCCTGACGTTCACCTACAAGTTCGGCGGCCGGCCCCTGCAGTAGCGATGGCTGCGGAATAAAAAGGCCGCGGGAGCCAGGCTCCCGCGGCCGAGGTCAGCGAACACCGGGGAAGTTGTTCGCGGATGAGAAAGGGTCGGTCAGTCGTGCGCGCCCGTGTAGCACTGACCGCCCGAGGGCGCGTACGCCTTGGCGACGCAACGCGCGCGCGCGAGGCGCGCATCGACGCGCCGCTGCACGAAGGCGCTTCCGCTGGCAGCGAGGAGCAGTGCGACCGGCCAATGGCGGACGCAATCGCTCGGGCGCAGGGCCGGCATCAGCAAGGTGAGGGTGCGGGTGCTCATTGACACCCGAGGAAGGAGCAAGGCTCGTGCCAGACGGCGCGGCCTTTGCAATCAGTGACTTGGCAAGCCCGCTAGGCTGCCTTGCGCATCGCGGGTGACAAGGCGCGTCACTTTCCGACCGGCAGGACGACGACGCAGGCCTGGCCCTTGGCGCGCAGCGACGCACAGACCTTGCGCGCGGCTGCTTCGCTCGCCGTGGCGGCGCGCAGGCGATAGAGGCTGCCCGCGCCACTGCGAACCGCCGTCACGGAATGGACGAGGCCCGCCAGCTCACCGCCGTGTGCGCGCGCGAGGCGCTGCCACTCTGCGTTCGCCTTGGCCTCGGTGCTGAAAGCGCCCAGTTGTATGCCATGCGCGATGCCGGGCCCGGGGGTTGCGGGACGGGTCGCGGCAACCCTTGATGGAACGGGGGCCGTCGGCGCCGTGGCCGGTGGCACGACCGTGGCGGGCGAAGTCGCTGAAGCGGGCGCCGCGGCAGGCACCTCCGCAACGCCCGATGCTGCGGCCGCAACAGGCGCAGTGGTCGCTGCCGGCGTCGCTCCGCCAGGCAGCGAACTTGCGAGCGCAAAATTCTCGACGCGGATGCGCGCCTCCCCCGCCCACTTGCCCTCGGGATGCTGGCGCAGGTAGGCCTGATAGGCCTCGAGCGTGTCCGTGGTGGCGGCGCGTTGCCAATCGCGTTCTTCGCCGAGTTGCTTGACGCGCTCCTCGGCTTGCGCCGCCAGCGGACTGTCACCGTGCTTCGCGATGAAATCGCCGTAGGCCTCGATCGTGTCCGCCGTCTGTGCCGACTGCCAGTCCCGCCGTTCGCGGCTGCAGCCCGCGAGAACCGCGAGGCAGGTCACGATTATCGTCATCCGCACGAATAAAGGCATGGGCGGCTGCGCTCCGTCGATCGGGTCCCGCTGATATTCTAGCGCGAGGAGGACACCCCCATGGCAGATCTGCCCAAGCGGCGCCTGCTCGACCAGTTCGGCGCATCGCCCACCTTCATCGCCGAAGGCTGTCGCATGCAGGGCGATCTCGAGACGCGCGGCGCGCTCGTGCTGTCCGGCACGCTCGAGGGTGACGGCCGCGTCGGCGGCGCGCTGTCGATCTCGGTGGGCGCGCGCTGGCGCGGCAATGTCAGCGCGAAGGCCGGCGTGATCGCCGGCGAAGTGATCGGCAATGTCACGATCGAGGACAAGCTAGAGGTCGGCGCGACAGCGGTGATCCGCGGCAGCATCGCGGCGAAGACGCTCGCCATTGCGAACGGCGCCGTGATCGAGGGCGACATCGTCGTCACCGGTACGCAACCGGTGGTCAAGTTCGAGGAAAAGCGCAGCGCCTGACTTCGGCCGCAGCCCGCCTCCTCCTCAGTTGCAGGATGCGAGGCCGTTGATCCAGGCCGTGATCAGCTGCACGCCGGCGTCATCGACGAGATTGGACGCGAGCGGCGGCATCGTGACCCCGGTGCCGCGCTGATCGATGCGTTCGAGCAGCACCGAACTGCCGGGCGCACCGGGCGCCACGATGCGCGCGCCCGGCAAGCCGAGATCGCCCGACTGCGGCACGGCGTTGCAGGTATTGGTCGCCGCGAGGGGCGTCGCATACCGCAGGTCCATGTTGCTCGGCGTCGGCCCGGTCGGGCGATGGCAGAAGGCGCAGTTGGTGTGCAGCCATGCGCGAGCGCGCTCGGTCACCGTGCCGCTCGAGCCGAAGGGATCGGGAATCACCGGCTCGGTCGACGGGTTGCCGATGGGCGGCGACAGGGTGTTGATCGCGCTCAAGGTCACGAGCTGGTTCGCGGTCCGGCCCGTCGCGGGATAGAGGAGATTGCCATTGAGCTGCCCCGTCTCGAGGCCGAGGCTGCGACCCGCGGCCTGGGTGTGGCACGCGAGGCACTGCCCTTCGCTCGGGTAGATCCAGTCCTGGCCGTTGATCGTGACGGTCTTGCCGCCAACGACGCGCGTCGCTTCGGTGCCGCCCGCATTCCACTCGTAGGTGTACCCGGCCCAGTTGCCGTTCGTGTGGCGCATGAACAGGCGCGTCTCGACGAGGCGCGTGCCGAGATGGAAATCCTTGCGCAGCACAGTGCCGTTAGGAAGGTTCCAGTCCTTGTCCGCAGCGCTCGTGTCGATGTTCTGGCCGTTCGGAAGCGCGAGCCAGCGCGTCTTCAGCGCATTGTCAGACCAGAAGCCGGCATTCGGCGCGTAGGGAATGAGACCGGTTGCCGGCTGCGCGGGATTGCCGCTCGCGCCGCAGCCCGTCGCGGAGAATTGCGTCGCGACGCTGCCGCCGCTGCCCGCGCCCTGCACAAGCTGGAAAAGCCGGCCGCCATTGATGTCGACGACATAGAGTTCGCCGTCCACGGCTTCGCCGAAGGAGACGATCCCGAGGCCGCCCGACGACAGTCCCTGCGCCGAAGTGACCACGACCGTCGGCGACGAAGTGGCCGGGATATTCCAGATCAGGCCGCTGCCATAGTCGCCGAACACATAACGGCCGATGAGCGAGGGAACGGCCGTACCGCGATAGACATAGCCGCCCGTGACCGAGAAGCCGACGTTCGGGTTGTCGTACTCGGCGATCGGCGCCAGGAATGGTCCCGCAACGCCGGTGCACGAGTTCGCGGTGGTCAGCGTCCCCTCGCGGCAGCGCCAGCCGTAGTTGCCGCCAGACACGACCCGATCGATTTCCTCCCGCGCACCCTGGCCGACATCGCCGACCCACAGGTCGCCCGTGCCGCGATCGAAACTCCAGCGCCACGGATTGCGCAGGCCGAGGGCATAGATCTCCTGGCAACCATCGACATCGGCCGTGGTTCCCGCCTGGCAGGAACCGCCCGTCTGCGCAAAAGGATTGGTCGACGGGATCGCATAGCTCGTGGCCGCCGGACCACCGACATCGATGCGCAGCATCTTGCCGAGCACCGTGCGCAGGTTCTGGCTGTTGCCGATCGAGCCATGCTGGTCATTGGCGCCGCCGCCGTCGCCGAATCCGATGTAGAGGTAGCCATCCGGCCCGAAGGCGATGTTGCCGCCGTTGTGGTTGCTCTCGGGTTGCACCACCGTCAGCAGGACCTGTTCACTGCTGGCGTTGAGCGTGGTGTTGTCGCCTGCCAGCTGGAACGAGGAAATGCGCGAGGTGAGCGACCCCGGAACTGTCGTGGTGTACGAAAGGAATACGCGCCGGTCGGTCGGGAAGTTCGGGTGGAAGGCCATGCCGAGCAGCCCGCGCTCTCCCCCGGAGTCGACCCGCCCGCTGATGTCGACAAAGTTTGTCGCGGTCGTGACCGTGGGAACGTTGTCGAACATCCGCACGACGCCGTTCTGCTGCACTACATACCAACGCGCCCCATTGCCCGGAGCCTGCATCATCGCAACGGGCGCGCTGAAGGCCAGGCTTGGAAATACGCGCGTCACGGCAAGCGTCGCGGCTGGCTCGGCGCCGGCGACGCAGGAAGTATTGCTCGGCCGCGAATCGAGGCCGGACACGGGCGCAGCCGGCGTCGTCACGGCCGCCTGCCCCGACTGCGCCGACTCATTGGGCGGCGTGGCGCGATCGACCGCACTGACGCGGTAGGTGTAGGCGGTGCTCGCGACGACCGTGTTGTCGGTGTAGCTGTTGGTGGTGGGCGAAGCGAGCGGCGTCGTGCCGCCGTTGCGATAGACGCGATAGCCCGCGAGCCCCGCGCCGCCCGTGTCGGTCGAGGCCGCCCAGGTGAGCTGCACCTGGGTCGGCGTGGGAGCGCTCGCCTGCAGGTTCGCCGGCACCGAGGGCGGAGTCGTGTCGGCCAACGCGGGGGTGGTGACGTTCGCGGCGGCGGACAGGGCCGATTCATTGGCAGGCGTCGCGGCGTCGAACGCGCGCACCTGGTAGGTGTAGGCGGTGCTCGCGACGACCGTGTTGTCGGTGTAGCTGTTGGTGGTGGGCGAAGCGAGCGGCGTCGTGCTGCCGTTGCGGTAGACGCGATAGCCCGCGAGCCCCGCGCCGCCCGTGTCGGTCGAGGCCGCCCAGGTGAGCTGCACCTGGGTCGGCGTGGGAGCGCTCGCCTGCAGGTTCGCCGGCACCGAGGGCGGAGTCGTGTCGCCGGCCGGTGGATTCGGCGTGTTGTCGGGTGAACTGCTGGTCCCGCAACCCGCGAGGACAGCCCACATCACGGCCGATGGGAAAAACCGCAATCCCTGCTGCTTCGTGCGAATCATCCTTCACCCCCGGATATACTGCCCGGAGCGATCCCGAAGGCAGACCTGTATCGCCCAATGCTTGCACACCTGCCCCGCGAGAGAAACAGGCTCGGCTGTATGAAAACACCGACAGGCACGTGTCGGACAGCGCGTGTGCCAGTCTGCCTGCCGGTGACTCCCTTCTCATGAAGGCCGCCCGGCTCGTCCATCTCGTCGCCCACCGCGGCAACGCGGCGGAATGCCCCGAGAATACGCTGCCGGCGCTGCAATCCGCACTCGACCTCGGCGCGCGCTTCCTGGAGATCGACGTCCACCTCTCGTCCGACGGCGTGCCCGTCGTGATCCACGACGCCGAGCTTGCCCGCACGACCGGCACGAATGGCAGCGTGTTCGACCGGCCGGTGGCGGAACTCGTGAACATCGAGGCGGCCGAGCGGCAGCGTTTCGGCGCGCAGTACGCCGGCACCTGCATCCCGACTCTGGCCGATGCCGCCGCGCTGCTCGAGGAACGGCCGGAGATCACGCTGTTCGTCGAGGTGAAGCGCGCAAGCCTCGCCCGTTTCGGGCACGACCAGGTCGTGCCGCAGGTACTCGAGGCCGTACGCCCCTGGCGTTCGCAGGTCGTCATCATCTCCTTCGACCTGCCCGCGATCTTCCGGGCCCGGCAGATCGGCGGCTTCCGGATCGGCTGGGTGCTTCCGCAGTACGACAGCCACACCCGCCTCAAGTGCGAGGCCCTGCAACCCGAGTTCCTGTTCTGCGACCAGGAGAAGATCGGCCTCGCCGAGCCGCTGTGGCGCGGCACCTGGCGCTGGGTGATCTACGAGGTGACCGCGATCGAGCAGGCGCTGTCGCTCGCCGCGCGGGGCGCCGACTTCCTCGAGACGATGGCCGTGCGCGAGCTGGGCGTGGCGATGCGTTCACGTACCGGCACCGGTGACTAGCGGCATGACGCCGGCCTTCGACCTCGTCATCGTCGGCGGCGGCATCCACGGCGCCGGCGTCGCACAGCGGTCCGCCGCCGCCGGATTTCGCGTACTGCTGCTCGAGAAGACGGCGACCGCGGCGGGCACCTCGAGCCGCTCTAGCAAGCTGATCCACGGCGGCCTGCGCTATCTCGAAACGGGACAACTGCGGCTCGTGCGCGAGAGCCTGCACGAGCGGGCCGCCCTGCTGCGCCTCGCCCCGGAGCTCGTGGCATTGCGCCGGTTCCATGTGCCCCTCTACCGCGAGACCCGCCGGCGGCCCTGGGTCCTGGCGGCCGGCCTCGCGCTGTACGCCGGCCTCGCCGGCTTCGCGCGCGGCGCCGGCTTCGGCCTCGTGCCAGCGCGCGCCTGGGAATCCCTCGACGGCCTTGCGACCCAGGGTCTCGAGCGCGTCTTCTGGTACCACGATGCACAGACGGACGACGCGGCGCTCACGCGCGCCGTCCTCGCGAGCGCGCAGCGGCTCGGCGCCGAGGCAATCATGCCGGCGGCTTTCGTCGGCGCGGAGTTGCGCGAGGCGCAGGTCGTCGTTCGCTACGCGGCCGGCGGCAGCCTGCACGAATGCCTCGCGAAGGTGCTGGTGAACGCGGCGGGACCGTGGGCGGCGCAAGTTGCTCGCGAGGTATCGCCTGCCATTGCCGTGCCGGATATTGAACTCGTGCAGGGCACGCACCTGGTGCTGCCCGCGCGGCCGCCGTCACAAGGCTGCTACTACGTCGAAAGCCCGCGCGACGGCCGCGCCATCTTCGTGATGCCCTGGCGCGGCGAGCTGATGATCGGCACCACCGAACTGCGCTATCGCGCCGATCCCGACGAGGTCGCCGCGACGGCCGGCGAGACCCATTACCTGCTCGGCGTGCTGCGGCGCTACTTTCCAGGCGTGGCGGTGGCGGGCACCGGGCCCGCGCGCGCGTTCGCCGGGCTGCGTGTCCTGCCCGGCGGGACGGGCCATGCCTTCCATCGCTCGCGCGAGACGCACTTCGCGCTAGATCGTGAAGCCGCGCCGCGGGTCGTCTCAATCTACGGAGGCAAGCTCACGACCTTCCGTGCGACGGCCGCGCAGGCGCTGCGCAGGGTCGCCGGCGCCCTGCCACCGGCACGCGCCGTCGCCGACGTCGACGCGTTGCCGCTGACGCCGGCCTGAACCGCATGCGGCCCGCCCGCGCCTGGCTCGCGCTCGATCAGGGCGGACAGTCGAGCCGCGCGATCCTCTACGACGATGCGGGCCACGAGCTTGCGCAGGCGCACGTGCCGATCGCGACCTTCCGTTCGGGAGACGATCGCGTCGAGCACGACGCCGAGGAAGTCCTCGCCTCGGTGCGCGATGCGGCCACTGCCGCACTGGCCGCCCGGAGCGATGCGCCCTGGCCGGGCGCCGCCGGTCTTGCGACCCAGCGCTCGAGCATCGTCTGCTGGCAGCGCTCGACGGGACGGGCGCTCTCACCGGTCCTGTCGTGGCAGGACCGGCGCGCTGCGGCGGCGCTGTTGCCCCTGCGCGGTGCAGAGGCCCGGGTGCGCCGCCTCTCGGGCCTGCCCCTGTCAGCCCACTATGGGGCAACGAAGATCCGCTGGTGCGTCGAGAACCTGCCGGCCGTGCGCGACGCCGCTCGGCACGGCGACCTTGCCGCTGGCCCGCTCGCCACGTTCATCGCGAGCCGCCTCCTCGGCCGGGCCACCGCGGTCGACCCCGCCAATGCTTCGCGCACGCAGCTGTGGGATGCGGAACGTGGCGACTGGTCACCCGAACTGCTTGTCCTCTTCGGGGTCGAGCGCGAGTGGTTGCCGGCTGCGGGCACCACCGTCTCCACCACCACGATGAGCGGACAACCGCTGGCCGGCACGCCGCTCGCGGTCGTGACGGGCGATCAGTCGGCGGTGCCCTTTGCCTGGGGCCCACCGCGCAATGACACGCTGTTCCTCAATCTCGGCACCGGCGCTTTCCTGCAGCGTCCGACGGGAACGCAGCGCCCCGAGCCGGGTGCGCTGCTCGGCAGCGTGCTGTACGGCGACGCCGCACGTACCCTGTACTCGCTCGAGGGCACCGTGAACGGCGCAGCGAGCGCCCTCGAATGGTTCGCGACGCAGGAAGGCATCGAGCTCGAGGACGCCTGGCGCCGCTGGGAAGCGACGACAGCGGCCAGCCGCGCAGCGCCTGCGCTGCTCTTCCTGAACGGGATCTCGGGGCTCGGCTCTCCGTACTGGCGCGGCGATTTCGGGAGCCGCTTCCTCGGCGAGGGCACGGATGCGGGCGCGGGTGACACCGGCGCGCGCTTCGCTGCGCTCGTCGCGAGCATTGCGTATCTCGTGCGCGTGAACTTCGATGAGCTGCTGCGCGCGGACCCGATTGCGCGCGTGATCGTGACCGGCGGGCTGGCGCGCTCCGACGGCCTCGTGCAGTTGATAGCCGACCTCTGCGGCGTGCGTCTCCTGCGACCCTCCCGATCCGAGGCCACCTCGCTCGGCATCCTCGGCCTGCTGTTGCAGGACCGCGGCCTCGCCTGCATGCCGGGCGAAATGCAGGCTTTCGATCCCGACACCGCCCAGCGCGCGCAAGCGGGTTTCGGGCGCTGGCGCGACGCCATGCACGAGGCCGTTAAGAAATGTTCATCCGCGTGAACGGCCGGCGCACGCGGCGCTCTAATCCCGCATGAACAAGATCACGACCGCCCTGGCCGCCGCTGCGCTCGCGGCCATGGCGACAGCGAGCGCAGCAGGGAACGCCGGCACGACAGCCCAACCGCCGTCCGGCCGCGCGGAAATCAACTTCGTGAACTACGGCGGGATTCGCGACTGGCGGGCGGACCGCGACGATGCGCTGCTGATACGGGCCGAGAACGGCAAGTATTACCGCGCCACGTTCTTCGGCCCCTGCATCGGCCTCGACTTCGCGACGCGGGTCGGCTTCGTCAGCGATGCCATGGGATCGCTCGACAAGTTCGGCTCGATCCTGGTCGATGGCCACGAATGCTACTTCCGCGGCTTCACGGAGATCGGGAAGCCTGGCAAGTGGTAGCGCGCTACGCCGCGAGCAGCGCGGCGACGCGCCGGTCGGCCCAGCTCGGCGCGGTGAGCCGCTCGAAGAAGCCGCAGTGGCCGCCGTGCCGGGTGAGCACGACGCGCAGGGCCGTGGGTGCCGCGACGCGCGGCAGGTCGAGCGGCGAGATGATCGGATCGTCGAGCGCAGCGATCAGCATCGAGGGCACCTCGAGGCGTGCGAGGCGCGCGCCGGTGATTGCGTAACCATCGAGGTATTCGTCGAGCGACGGAAAGCCGGTGTGGGCGTCCACGAGCTCGGCTGTCATGCGGCGCAGTCCGCCCTGGCGCAGCAGCTGCGCAAAGTCGTAGTCCGCGGGCCAGGCCGCCTGCTTGCGCGCGAGCGAGCGGCTCCATTTGAGCACGAAGTATCGGCTGTAGATGCGCGCGCCGCCCTCCAGGGCATCGAGCGTGCGCTTCGGGTCGAGGACCGGTGAAATCGCCACCGCCTGCGCAACCGCGATGCCGGCCTCGCCCGCCGACGCGGCGGCGCGCAGCATGAAATTGCCGCCGAGCGAGAAGCCGACCAACTGCAAGGGCCGGCCGGGCGCGCCCGCCTGCAGGGCGCGCAGCGCCCCGAGCACCTCCGGCAGGCGGCAGGAGTGGAACAGCTCGCGGTTGAGGTGATGCGTCTCGCCGTGATCGCGCAGGTTGAGCCGCACGACTTCATGGCCCTCGTCGAAGAGCGCCTGCGCGAGCGACAGGACATAGAGCGAGCGCGCACTGCCCTCCCAGCCGTGCAGCACGACCGTCAGCGGAGCGCCCGGCGCGGCGCGCGATGGCCGCGACCTGAAGGCCTGCAGCGTCGTGCCCTCTCCGCAGTCGATCAGCAACTCGGTGCTCGCGCCGACCATCGGGCGTACCCTGCGCTCCACCGCCGGCCGCCGCCACGGCAGGCTCGGCAGGATCGATTGGGCGTGCCCGTTGCACAGCCATCGCGGCGGCCGGAAGGAATCGTCGATGATCGCGTGCGGGTGGTAGGCGACCCCCGCCGCAGCAGCCCCTTCGCGATTCAGGTCAGGAAGCGGGGCGCGCACGCAGCTCGACGCGATTGTTCGCGCCGCCCGCCCGGTTCCAGTCGGCGGCGGTGAGGCTGTCGGTGACGGCGGGATACGCGCTGGCGGTGTCGCCCGCGCTACCCGTCACGACGCGCACCTCGATCGCGCCGCCCGTCTCGCGGCGCCGCTCCGCGACGAGGTTCGCGAAGGCGAGCGATTCGCGCTGCGCGGGTCGCGTACCGTCGAACGCGGGATTGCCGATCAGGTCGCAGCGGGCAACGGGCGTATCGTCGGGCGCGAGCGAATAGCCCTCCGTGGCGTTGCCCACGAGGCAGAAGCGACCCGGGAAGGTCGTCACCTCGACTTCGCCGCGAAATCCTTCCGCCGCGAGCTTGTCGAGCGCCTCCCGCACCACGGCGATGCGGTCGTTCGCGAGCGGCACCTCGCCGTAGGGCACGCGCGCGCGCGCGAGCAGGCCCGCATCGGCCAGCGCGCGTGCGGCGAGCACGCCGGAGGCCATTTCCTCGGCACGGGCGGCCTCCGCCGCCTCGAGCGCCGCCACGCGGGTCCCGAGCGATGCGGCCTGCGCACGGGCCGCTGACAACTGCGTGCCGAGCGCGCGCCCCGCGGCGAGCTCGCGCCACCAGAGCGCACCGAGCCCGGCCGCCGCGAACAGGGCCAGCACGGCGACCACCCATCCCCAGGGCCGCGGCGCTGCGGCTGTGCGCGGCAATGCGGCCTGCAGGGCCTCGGGCAAGGCCTCCTGGACGGTGCTGCGCAGGTCCTGGATCTGCCGTGCAGCCTGCTCGTCGATATGCGCGACGATCGAGCGCCGCGAAGCAGCCGAGTGTTCGCGCACGATGGCTTCGACCTGGTCCCGCCATTCCATCGCCGCAGCCTGCGGCCCGGTCGCGGCCAGCGGCTCCGGCGCGGGCGCTGCCCCCGCCAGCGCCACTGGCGCCGCGGCGACTGGCGCCGCGGGGGGGGCCGGCGCGGCCCTGTCGGATGGCAGCACGGCCTCGAAGGCGCGCTGCTCGTCGGTGCGACGATCGGGAATGAGCCTCAACTGATAGAGCACCTTCGAGACGTCGGCCGGCTGGATCTGCTTCGGCAACACGCCGATCGCGCCGAGCGCCCTCGCCTGCCCGACGTACAGCTCGCCTTCCTGCGAGGTGTACATCATGATCGGGATGGTCGCGGTGCGCGGGTTGTTCTTGATCATCTGGACGGCCTGGAAGCCGTCCATGCCCGGCATCAGGTGATCCATGAAGATGACGTCCGGGCGCTGGGCGCCGAGATACTCGATCGCCTGTTCGGCGGACTCCGCGGTGTCCACCTCGATCTCGTACTTCGTGAGGATCCGGGAGAGGAATGCGCGCGCCGACTTCGAGTCGTCGACGATCAACGCACGCTTCGTCACCATGCAGGCTCCCGCGCTGGGCGCGTTGGGGTCAACCGGTAGGCTGGGGAGTTTAGCGCAGAATGCGCGGGGTGAGCGTGCGGTACAGCGCCGCGAGCCGCTCCGCCATGGCGGCGGAAGACCAGCGCCCGGCGAATGCGCGCGAGATCGCGCCACGTCGCGCCCGTTCGGCCGGATCGTCGAGCAGGCGCGCGAGCGCCGTCGCGAATGCCGCGACGTCCTCGGGCAGCACCACCGCGCCGCAGTCCTCCGTCAGGATCGAGCGCGTGCCGAGTTCCGCGGTCGACGCGACCGCCGTGCCCTGCGCCATCGCCTCGAGCAGCACGAGGCCCTGCGTTTCGGTGCGCGAGGCGAATACGAAGACATCGCCGGCCGCGTAGCAATCGGCGAGCTCGCTTTCACGGTCGAGGTAGCCGACGAAGCGCACGCTGTCCGCAATCCCCGCCTGCCGCGCGAGCCGCGCGAGCGGCTCGCGTGCCGGCCCTTCGCCCGCGATCAGCAGCAGCGCATCGGGACGCTCGCGCAACACCCGGGCGTGCACCCGAAGCAGGAAGTCGATGTTCTTTTCGTGCGCGACGCGCCCTACGTAGAGCAGCAACGGCCGCTCCGCGCCGATGCCGTGGCGCTCGCGAAAGCGTGCGCCCGTGCCGCGCCGTAACCGGTCGGCAGGCAGGCCGGTCGGCAACACGTGGATGGGCACATCGACGCCGTACTCGAGCAACCGGTCCCGCATTGGCCCGGAGGGCGAAACCAGGGCGGCGAGGCCCGCGGCCTGGGAGCGGGTCAACGTCCGCGCGAGGCGCCGCCCCCAGGGGCGCGGCAGTGCCGGGACATAGTGGTGCAGGTATTCCTCGAACAGGGTGTGGCAGGTCGCGATGGCCGGCACGCCGAGGCGGCGCGCTGCACGCAGGCCCGCGTAGTGCGCGAGGAACGGGGTTTGGATGTGCACCAGGTCGACGCCACGGGCGGCCATCCCGGCGAGCTGCGCCTCGAGCGAGCCCCAGTGCATGCGCCGGTCCTCCGGATCGCGCGGCACGCGTGCCGAAGGCACCCTGACAATGCCCGCATCGTCATCGGGCGCCGATGCGCCGCCGTAGGCCGGCGCGACGAGCGTGGTCTCGACACCAGCGGCCGCGAGGTCCGCCCTGAAGCTGCGAATCGAGGTCGATACGCCATTCACGCGCGGGAAGTACACGTCGGTGACATGCAGGACGTGCAAGCCGCTCTCCGCGGACCTAGGCGAGCCAGGCGCCCGCCGCGCCGAATCCCGCGCCCAGGCCCGCCCCGACGAGCACGTCGGTGGGATAGTGCAGGCCGAGCACGACGCGCGAAGCTGCGATCATCGCCGCCAGCGGCACCAGCACGAACCCGAGGTCCGGCGCGAAGTGAACCGCCTGCCACGTGAACGACACGGCATGCAGCGTATGGCCCGAGGGAAAGCTGTAGCGATCGAGCGGCACTGTCCCGGGCAGGATGTCCCGATGCCTCACGAAGGGCCGTTCGCGCACGAGCCGGTGCTTGAGCCACCGGTAGGCCAGGAGGCCGGCGAGCCCGGTTGCGGCCATCGCGCCCGCCGCCGGCAAGGCCGCCCGGCCAAAGGCGAACGGCAGGGCGAGCACCAGCGCATACCAGAAGGCGCCATCGCCGATGCGGCTCACGACCACGAAGAATGCCCGCACCGCCCGCGAATCGACGCAGCTCATGCGGCGGCACAACCGGTGCTCGGCGAGGTCGAATCGCTCGATCAGCTGCGGAAGGTAGCCGGTTCCGGAATTCACGCGCCCAGTGTGGACCGCGCCCAAGTCACACCGATGACGGGTGCATGACAGCGGCGTGACGGCGCGGGCGCGCTACACTCGGCGCGTGACTTCCCGCGGATGGCAGCTCCTCTTGGCGGCATGGGCGGCGCTGGCGGGCGCGCCCGCGCCGGCGATCGACACACTCAGTTTCGAGGCACGCGAGATCGTGGCCGGCGACCTGCGACTCTCGCAGTTCAGTGCGCGCCTGGCGCTCCACCCGGGCGCGAGGACCGCCGCCACGCTCGCCATCGCCCGTGCACAGGCCGGGGCAGGGCCAGCGCGACTCGAGCGCCTGCACATCAGTTGCCGCGATCCGGTGATCGCCGACCCGCGCTTCGGATGCGGTGCGGCCGAGGTCACGATTGGCCATTCGCCGGTCGGGCGCCTGTCGCTCGCCGTTTCCGGCGAATACCGCACCGACAGTGCGGCCGGCGCGGGTCGCGCGACCCTGGCGCACTTCGCCGGCGGGAGCGTCGAGGTGCAGGGGCGCGGCGCAGCGCGAGGGTGGCGGGTGGAGGGCCATGCAACGGGCCTGCAGATGGCCGCACTGCGCAGGCTGCTTGCGCCGTGGTTCGAGCTGCCGGCGAGTTGGACGCTCGAGGGTCGCGTGGGAGCCCGCCTTGCCGCGCACGGCGGTGCGGCACCGCTGCATGCCGAGGCCTCGATCGCGCTCACCGATGTCGACCTGTCGAACGAGGACAGTACCCTCATCGCGGAGAAGGCCGCGGCCTCGCTCGACCTGGCTGTCGATGCACGCGGCGGCGGCTACGGCTTCGATGCGACTCTCCGCGGCGAGCGCGGCCAGGCGCTCGCCAGCCAGGCGCTGTTCGACTTTGGCGCTCATCCGCTCACGATGCGCGCCCGGGGCAGCTGGCGCGACTCGGTCGCCACGATCGATCGCTTCGATGCCGCGGCCCCGCAGCTGCTCGCGATGCACGGCGAAGCGCGCGTTTCGCTGGGAGCCGCACCGGCGCTCACCCGCGGTCGCGTCGTGATCGAGGCGCTCGAGTTTCCCGCGGCCTACACGAGCCTCATGCAGATCAGGCTCGCCGCGACCGATTTCGGCGACCTCGTCACGACCGGCCGCGCAAGCGGCACGATCGAGCTGGCGGACAATGCCCTCGAGCGCGCGGACCTGCGGCTCGAGGGTTTCTCGACCTACAACGAGCGCGAATTCTTCATGAAGGAGGTCGCCGGCGAATTGCACTGGGCGGCCGCCGGGAATGCCGCGGTCGCGCCCTCCTGGCTCGCTTGGAGTTCCGGCGGCGCCTACGGCCTGTCGGGCGGCGCGTCGCGTGTCGACTTCATCGCGCGTGCCGCGGACTTCGCGCTCACGCGACCTTGGCACATGCCGATCTTCGACGGCGCGATCGACATCCACACGCTCGCGGTCAGCGACATGGGCGCGCCCGCCATGAGCCTGCGCTTCGATGCCGACATCGACCCCATCAGCATGCCGCCGCTGTGCAAGGCCTTCGGCTGGCCGGAGTTCTCGGGGCGCATCGGCGGGCGCATCCCGGGTGTCGAACTGCGCGGCAACGAGCTCACCGTCAAGGGCGACATCGAGGCCCGCGTCTTCGACGGCACGATCGTCACGAGCCACCTGCGGCTGGTCGACCCGCTCGGCAAATGGCCGAGGTTCTTCGCCGACGTGCGCGGCCGCAACCTCGACCTCGGGCTCGTCACTCGCACTTTCGCCGTCGGCTCCATCACCGGCCGGCTCGATGCCGACATCCTCGGGCTCGAGCTCTTCGGCTGGTCGCCGGTGGCGTTCGATGCGCGGCTCGAGACCGCGGCGGGCGACCGCTCGCGCCATCGCATCAGCGCGCGTGCCGTCCGCGAGCTGTCGAACGTCGGTGGCGGCGGTGGCGGCGTCGCGCAGGCACTGCAGTCGGGCGTGCTGCAGTTCTTCGACGAGTACAGCTACGACCGGATCGGGATCCGCTGTCGCCTCGCGAACGACGTCTGCCTGATGTCGGGCGTGGAGCCGGCGCCGAACGGCTACTACATCGTCAAGGGCAGCGGCCTGCCACGCATCGACATCATCGGCAACCAGGGGCGCGTCAACTGGCGCCAGCTCGTCGGGCAGATCGTCTCGGGCCTCGATGCCCAGGGCGTGGTCGTCGACTAGCGCGGCGGGTACACTGGTTCAGGCGGCGTTCACGCGCCTGCCGGACAATGCTCACGTGACTCGGGAGAAATCCATGCGGAAGGTCCTGTTGCCCTGCAAACTCGCGCTCGCCTGCCTGCTGTTCGCGGCATGCGTCACCATCAACGTGTACTTCCCGGCCGCGGCGGCCGAGAAGGCGGCGGACCAGATCATCGACCAGGTCACGGGCGCTTCGACCGGCAAGACGCCGCCGCAGACCCGCCGCGAGGCGGCGCCGGAGACGCTGCTGCGACAAGTGGCGGCGGCGGTCGTCGAAACCCTGGTCCCTGCGGCCCATGCGCAGGGCGGCGCCAACCTCGACATCGACTCGCCCGAGATCCGCGCGATCACGGCGTCGCTGACACAGCGCTACCAGCAGCTCGAGAAGTACTACAGCTCGGGCGCGGTCGGCCTCACCGCTGACGGCCTGATCGAAGTGCGGGACCAGGGCGTGGTGCCGCTGCCCGAGCGCGCGGCGGTCAAGCGCCTCGTCGCCGAGGACAACACCGATCGCATCGCGCTCTACTCGGCGATCGCCCGCGCGAACGGCCACCCGGAGTGGGAAGCGGACATCCGCCAGACCTTCGCCCGGCGCTGGATCGCGCGCGTGAAGTCGGGCGTGTACTACCAGGAAGGCGGTGCCTGGAAGCAGAAGTAGCGCCAGCCGGCCCCGATTGAGGCGCCGGCGGACGTGCGCCGCCGGCCACCACCTTGGCCCTCGACGCCCATGCAATCGCCGTCCTCGCGCTGACCGCGTTCGCCTTCGTGCTGTTCGCGCGCGACGACCTGCCGATCGAGACGTCGAGCCTCCTGATCGTCACGCTGCTCGCGGCCGGCTTCATCCTCTTTCCCTATGAGACGGCAAGCGGGCCGCTCAAGGCGGCGGACTTCTTCCTCGGCTTCGGCAACGAGGCGCTGGTCGCGATCTGCGCGCTCGTGATGGCGAGCCAGGGACTCGTGCGCACCGGCGCGCTCGCGCCACTCGGCCGCATCGTCACGCGCCTGTGGGCCGCGAGCCCGGTGCTCGCGCTCGCCGCGATGCTCGCGCTGACGACGGTGTTCAGCGCCTTCATGAACAACACGCCGCTCGTGGCGCTCATGATCCCGATCCTGACCACGGTCGCACTGCGCTCCGGCAGTTCGCCCTCGCGCACGCTGATGCCGATGACCTTCGCCGCGCAGATCGGCGGCATGGGCACGCCCATCGGCACCTCGCTCAACCTGCTCGTGATCGGCACCGCGGCGAGCCTCGGCGTGCCGCAGTTCCACATGTTCGATTTCATCGAGCCGGCGGCGATCGCCGGCGGCGTCGGCCTCCTCTACCTGTGGCTGGTTGCACCGTACCTGCTGCCGAAAGGCACCGCGGTCGTCGACACCTCGCCTCGGGTTTTCATCGCGCAGATGCGCGTCAAGGCCGGTGGCGCGGCGGACGGCGCGACCCTC
>CAUJHJ010000009.1 GCA_963204835.1 Pseudomonadota bacterium | reverse complement strand
ACCGAGCAGTTCATCGTCGCCGCACTTCGCCGCGCCGGCGTGCTCACCGTGTCGCTCGTGGCGGTGGAGGAGGGCGCGGTGGTCGGCCACGTCGCGGTGTCACCCGTCGTCATTTCGGACGGCGCGGTCGGCTGGTACGGCCTCGGGCCGATTTCGGTGTTGCCCGCGCGACAGGGGCAAGGCATCGGCTCGCGCCTCATGCTTGAAGCTTTGGGCGCACTGCGCACGCGCGCCGCGGCGGGTTGCGTGTTGCTCGGCGATCCGGCGTTCTACGCTCGATTCGGTTTTCGTATGGAGCCGGGTCTCGTGCTGCCCGGTGTGCCGCCCGAGTATTTTCAGGTGCTCGCGTTCGGTGCGGCCCTGCCGCGCGGGGTCGTTACCTATCACGCGGCGTTCGACGCGCGCGCCTGACGGTTCATTCGGGCCATAATGGGGCCCGGACCGCGACGGGAGCGCCCCCATGCCACGCCTGCATCGAAAGAGCGACGGTGTCTACCTCGGGTCGATATCGGATGACGACCTGAACGTGCTCATCGATCACCTGGAAGAAGAGCACGGGACGGACACCGACTATTTCATCAACACGACGACCATCGACCAGCTGGTCGGCCTCGGTGCGTCCACGGCGCTCGTGGCGCTGCTGCGCAGTGCCGTGGGGGATTCCGACGGTATCGAGGTCGGCTGGGAGGAATGACCACATGATGACGCACTTCGGCACGCGATCGGCCATCGTGGCGCTGCTGTGTGCCGCCGCGCTTGCGGCCTGCGGCCAGTCGACCACTGCGGTGGCGACGCAAGCCAGGGCCGACGCGAGCCTGCCGCTCGTGGTCGTGCACAAGAGTCCCACCTGCGGCTGCTGCGAGGCCTGGGTCACGCACATGAAGTCGGCGGGCTTCCCCGTCGAGGTGAAGAACGTCGACAACCTCGACGCCATCAAGACGAAGGTCGGCGTGCCCTACGCGAAGGGCTCCTGCCATACGGCGGAAGTTGACGGCTATTTCGTCGAAGGCCATGTGCCCGCCGCCGACGTGAAGCGCCTGCTCGCCGAGCGGCCGCAGGCGAAGGGCCTCACCGTGCCCGGCATGCCCGCGGGCTCGCCAGGCATGGAAGTGCCCGACGGCACCGTGCAGCCCTACGACGTCGAGCTCGTCGCCGCGGACGGCACGACTTCGGTCTTCGCGCATCACCCACCCTGAGCATGACCCCCGAGGAATTCCGCGCCGCGGCCCACACCCTCGTCGACTGGATCGCCGACTACCGTGCGAAGGTCTACCGCGGCGAGCTCCCGGTCCTCTCGCCGAACAGGCCCGGCGAGCTGCGCGCCGCGCTGCCTGGTGCGCCGCCCGAGGCACCCGAGCCGTTCGATGCGGTGATGCGCGACCTCGATGCGATCATCCTGCCTGGCTGCACGCACTGGCAGAGCCCGGGCTTCTTCGGCTACTTCCCCTCGAACAGCGCGCTCGCGGCGGTGCTCGGGGACCTTGCGAGCACGGGCCTCGCGCAGCTCGGCCTCAACTGGCAGTCGAGCCCCGCGCTCACCGAGCTCGAGGAGGTCACGACCGACTGGCTGCGCCAGATGCTCGGTCTTCCGGAAGCCTTTCGCGGCGTGATCCAGGGCACGGCCTCCGAGGCAACGCTCGTCGCGCTCATCTGCGCGCGCGAGCGTGCGACCGCGTATGCCGCGGCACGCGGCGGCCTGCAGTCGGCCAGCAAGCCACTCGTCATCTACGTGTCGGCGCACGCGCACAGTTCGGTCGACAAGGCGGCGCTGCTCGCGGGTTTCGGGCGCGATCAGTTGCGCCTCGTCGCGACCGACGAGGCGTTCGCGATGCGGGCCGACGCGCTCGAGGCCACAATTCGCGAGGATCTCGCACGCGGCGCGCAGCCCTGCGCGGTGGTCGCGACGACCGGCACCACGGGCACGACCGCGATCGATCCCATCGACGCCATTGGGCAGGTCGCGCAGGCACACGGCCTCTGGCTGCATGTGGACGGCGCGATGGGCGGTTCGGCGATGATCCTGCCCGAGTGCCGTCCGCTGTGGGCCGGCATCGAGCGCGCAGACTCGCTCGTGGTGAACCCGCACAAGTGGCTCGGCGTCTCGATGGACTGTTCGGTGTACTTCGTGCGCGACCCGCAGCACCTCGTGCGCGTGATGTCGACCAACCCGAGCTACCTGCAGACCGGTGCCGACGGCGCGGCGGTCAACTACCGCGACTGGGGCATTCCGCTCGGGCGGCGCATGCGTGCGCTCAAGCTCTGGTTCCTGATCCGCGAGCAGGGCGTCGCGGGCCTGCAGGCGCGCCTGCGGCGCGACCTCACGCACGCGCGCTGGTTCGCCTCGCGGGTCGATGCCGCGGAGCACTGGGTACGGCTCGCGCCCGTGCCGCTGCAAACCGTGTGCGTGCGCCACGAGCCGCCGGGGCTTGTCGGCGAGGCGCTCGATGCGCATACCCTCGACTGGGTGGGCCGCATCAATGCCTCCGGCAAGGCGTATCTCACGCCCTCGCAGCTCGACGGGCGATGGATGGTGCGGGTCTCGTTCGGGGTCGAGATGACGGAGCGCGAACACGTCGAGGCGCTCTGGCGCCTGATGCAACAAATTGCGGAGGGGAGGGCGGCATGATGCTTGCGAAGGTGGAAGTGGCGAGTGCGGCGAAATATGCACAGGACGTCGCGATGGGCCGCCATGCGATGAAGGCGGACGAGCCGGAGCGGCTCGGCGGCGCCGACAGCGGGCCCGCGCCGTACCAGATCCTGCTCGCCTCGCTCGGTGCCTGCACGTCGATCACGCTGCGCATGTACGCCGAGCGCAAGGGCTGGGAGCTGGGCACGGTGCGCATCGCGCTTTCGCTGGCCCGCGACGAGGCGGGTGCCGAGACGATCGCCCGCGAGATCTCGGTTTCTTCGCCGCTCACCGACGAGCAGCGCGCACGCCTCCTCGAGATCGCCGGCAAGACGCCGGTCACGAAGACGCTGCTGAAGGGCGTGGCGATCGACTCGCGCTTCGCCTGAGCACGTCGGGTCAACCGATCGACCAATAGCCGAGCCGCTTGCGCGCCTGCAGGCGGCGCCACAGGTTGAGCGGGCGGCGGCGCAGGCCGGCGCGCCCTGCCTCGATGGCCGCCTCGGTCGCATCGAGCACGCGTTCGCTCGCGCGGCCATCGCGGGCCGGGTGGACCTGATCGGCGTAGGCCTGGATCGCCTGCATCAGCGCGGCGGGGCGCGCGAGCGCGGTGCGCAGCGCGGCTTCGACCTCTCCGGGCTGCTGCACGTCGAGGAGCTGCGGCCCGGGCTTGCGATTGCGCAGCGTGACGACCGGCTTGCCCTGCACGAGGAATTCCGGCACCACCGACGAGGTGTCCGACAGCAACACGTCGGCCTGCGCATAGAGCGCGAGGATGTCGTCGGTCTCGACGAAGCGCACATGCGGCCCTTCAAGCGCGCGGTAGGCCGCGACGATGTCCGGCGCCATCTTCGGGTGCAGCGTCAGCAGCCACTCCCATTCGCCGCTTGCGCCGAGCCGCGCGATCGTCTCGCGCAGCAGGCGCGCGGCCGTGATCGATTCGGTGAAGGTCGAGGCGAAGAGTACGATCGGGCGCGCGCGTGCGGCCGGCCGGTACTGTCCCGCAAATAGCGGATCGAGCTTCGGCCAGCCGGTCTCGACCACCCGGAAGTGGCCGTGCTCGCGTGCCAACGCCTCGAAAGGCGCTGTCGTGTCGGGGCCATGCGTGCAATAGAGGTCGAAGCTGCCACGGATGCGGAAGTGTCCGCGCGACTCGCTGCGCTTGCCGACGCTGAAGCCGTGGAAAACCTCCACCTTGAGTCCGGGGAAGAAGTGCGGCACCCAGTTGCCGGGAACGAAAACCGCATCCGGCCGCCACGTGCGCACCTCCGCCACGGAGGCAAGGCGGCGCTCGCCCGCGCGCAGGAAGCGCGCATCGGCAGCGTGCTCGAAGAACCAGGCCACGTCATCGCCGCGCGCCGCCGCGGCCGCGGCGAGTGGCCGCAGGATCGCGTAGGCATAGAGTTGCGAGACGAACAACAGGTAGCGGCGCATGCCGGCGCATCATAACAAGTGAAATTGCCGATTCCGCCGCGAGCCGCCACTATGCGTTCATGTGCGGCATCGCGGGCATCCATCACGGCCATTCCTTCGGGCAAGGCGCGGACGAATTGCAGGGCGTGGCGCGGCGCATGGCCGATACGATCGCGCACCGCGGGCCCGACGATGCCGGTGTCTGGGCGGATGCCGAAGCGGGGATCGCGCTCGCGCACCGGCGGCTGTCGATCATCGACCTGTCGGCGGCCGGCCACCAGCCGATGGTTTCGGCCTCGGGCCGCTGGCGGATCGTCTTCAACGGCGAGATCTACAATTTCCGCGCGCTGCGCGCGCGCCTCGAACGCGAGGGCGCGGTGTTTCGCGGCCACTCGGACACCGAGGTGCTACTCGCGGCGATCGAAGCCTGGGGCCTCGACGCAGCGCTCGGCGAGTCAAACGGCATGTTCGCGTTTGCGCTCTGGGATTCGCGTGAACGCCGGCTCGCGCTGGCGCGCGACCGGGTCGGCAAGAAGCCCCTCTATTACGGCTGGTGCGGTCGCGCGCTGGCCTTCGGCTCGGAGCTGAAGGCGCTCCTCGCGGTCCCCGGGTTCCAGCCGCAGGTCGAGCGCGGGGCGCTGCAGTCGATGTTGCGCTTCAACTATGTGCCCTCGCCGTGGTCGATCCTCCAGGGGATCTTCAAGGTACCCCCGGGCACGGTCGTCGAGTTCGATGCAAATGCCGTCGCGGCGGGCCCGGGCTCCCACGACCCGCTCGCGGCGGCGCGTCCCTGGTGGCGTCCGCTCGCGAGCGCGGAACAGGCGCTCGCACGGCCATTCAAGGGTGGCGTGGACGGGGCCCTGGCGCAACTCGACGCGTTGCTGCGGGACGCCGTGCGCCTGCGGCTCGAGTCCGACGTGCCGCTCGGCGCATTCCTCTCGGGCGGCATCGACTCGTCGCTCGTTACCGCGTTGATGCAGCAGGAGGCGGGCGCGGCGGTGCGCAGCTTCAGCATCGGCTTCCAGGACCCGCGGCGCGATGAAGCGCCCGTGGCACGCGCGGTCGCGCACCACCTCGGCACGGCGCATACGGAATTCTACGCAACGGGCGCGGACGCCCTCGCCACCGTGCCCGACCTCGCGCGCGCCTTCGATGAGCCCTTCGCCGACTCTTCGCAGATCCCCACGATGCTCGTTTCGCGCCTTGCGCGGCGCGAGGTCACCGTCGTCCTGTCGGGCGACGGAGGCGACGAGTTGTTCGGCGGCTACAACCGCTACCTGCGTGCACGGCGCCTGGCCCGGATGCATGCCGGCCTGCCGCCCGGCGTTCGGGGACTGCTGCGCGGGCTGTTGCGGCCCTGGTCCGGGCAGGAGGCGCGCGGCCATGCCCTGCGCCAGCTCGCGGCGGAACTGGCTGCCGGTACCGCCGAGGATATCTACCTGAACCGCATGTCGCGCTGGCGGCATCCCGACCGGGTCGTGCGCGGTGGCATCGAACCGCCGACGGCGTACACCGATCCCGCGCGCCGCCTCGCGCACGGCACGGTGGGCGATCGTTTCATGTTCCTCGATTTCGTGACTTACCTGCCCGACGACATTCTCGTGAAAGTCGACCGGTCGACGATGGCGGTGGGGCTCGAGGCGCGTGCGCCCCTGCTTGACTATCGGGTCGCCGAGTTCGCGTGGTCGCTGCCGCCCGACATGAAGTTGCGGGGCGGAACGACCAAGTGGCTGCTGCGGCGATTGCTCGCGAGCCACGTTCCCCCGACAATCGTCGATCGCGCGAAGCAGGGTTTCGGCGCGCCGGTCGGCGACTGGCTGCGCGGCCCGCTGCGGGAATGGGCAGAGGCGCTGCTAGCCGAACGGCGCCTCGTGGAGGAAGGCTATTTCGACGCGGAAATCGTGCGCGGTCTGTGGGCCCGCTTCCAGGGCGGCGCGCGCAAGTGGCACACGCACCTGTGGAACGTGCTGATGTTCCAGGCCTGGCTCGACACCCTGAAGGCGCCGCGGGCATGAGCACCGGCTTCGAACGCTGGCGCGCGGCGACCCTCGGGCCGTTCGAGGTGCGCATCTTCGCGGCGATCTGGATCGCGACGCTCGTCTCCACCTTCGGCAGCCTGATCCAGGGCGTGGGCGCGTCGTGGCTGATGATCTCGATCGCGCCCTCGGCCGACATGGTCGCGCTCGTGCAGACCTCGATCACCCTGCCGATCATGCTGCTCTCGCTGGTCGCGGGGGCGATCGCGGACATCTGGGACCGCCGCCGCCTGATGCTGATCGCGCAGGCACTCATGCTCGCCGTCTCGGCGGCACTCGCGTTCGTTGCCTGGCGTGGGCAGATCACGCCGTGGTCGCTGCTGGCCTTTACCTTCGTGCTCGGTTGCGGCGCCGCGCTCTACGGGCCGGCGTGGCAATCGTCGGTCGGTGAGCAGGTGCCGCGCGAGCTCGTGCCGAGCGCGGTGGCGCTCAACAGCCTCGGCTTCAACATCGCGCGCACGGTGGGGCCCGCGATCGGCGGCGCGATCGTGGCGGGGTTCGGCGCGCAAGCGGCCTTCACGCTCAATGCCGTCTCGTACGTCGGCCTGATCGCCGTGCTCGCCGCCTGGCGTTATCCGCCGCGCGAGCGCGCGCTGCCACCCGAGAGCCTCGGCGTCGCGATGCTCGCGGGCCTGCGCTACGCGCGCCTCTCGCCGGTCCTCGTCGCACTGTTCGTGCGCGCGACGATCTTCGGCCTCATGGCGAGCGCGGTCTGGGCGCTCATGCCGCTCATCGCCCGCGACCTCGTCAAGGGCGGCGCGATCATCTACGGCGTGCTGCTGGGGGCCTTCGGCACGGGCGCCATGGTCGGGGCGCTCACGGTCGCGCAATTGCGCCAGCGCGTGTCGAACGAATGGCTCGTGACGGCGGCGAGCATCACCTTCGGGCTCGCCTCGATTGCGGCGGCGCTGAGCCCATGGCTTGCGACCACGATGCTGGCGCTGGTCGGCGCGGGCGCCGCCTGGGTCATGAGCCTGTCCACCTTCAATGCCTCGGTGCAGGTGTCCTCGCCGCGCTGGGTCGTCGGGCGCACCGTGGCGATCTACCAGATGATGACCTTCGGCGGCCTCGCGCTCGGCAGCTGGATGTGGGGCGAAGTGGCGCACGCCCTGTCGCTGCGCACGAGCCTGATCGCCTCCGGTGCCGGGCTGCTGGTGTCCGTCGTCCTCGGTCGATGGATGCGCGTGCCGCAGGCCGAGAACCTCGACCTCGAGTCGATGCGCAAGGGTACCGCGGCGCTTGCGCCAAGGATCGACATCGTCCCGCAGAGCGGGCCGGTGGTGATCAACATCGAGTACCGCGTCGCCACCGAGGACCGGGT
The DNA here is from genome assembly GCA_963204835.1 of Pseudomonadota bacterium. Classification (GTDB taxonomy): domain Bacteria; phylum Pseudomonadota; class Gammaproteobacteria; order Steroidobacterales; family Steroidobacteraceae; genus CADEFQ01. The sequence goes on along the minus strand of CAUJHJ010000009.1, from coordinate 7,473 downwards.
CGCCTTCGCGGCGGCGATGCAGGAGCTGCGCCGCGTTCGCCAGCGCGACGGGGCGCGCGGCTGGACGCTGCTGCACGACATGGACCATCCGGAAACCTGGATCGAGCGCTACCACAGCCCGACGTGGCTCGCGCACCAGCGTCGCCGCCTGCGGCTCACGCGGGCCGACCAGGCGATCGAGGAACGCGTGCGGCGCCTGCACCGCGGCGACGCGCCGCCGCTCGTCCACCGCTACCTCGAGCGGCCGCCCACCTCGCTGTCCGGCTTCGACAAGTCGGAGGCCGAGCGCTTGGGCGAGCGCGCGTCGCGCACCGACCCGCTGTTCCCCGGCAGCGCGGTACCACCGGACCGGCCAGCGCGCGGGTAGACTACGCGGGAACTGGCCGGGGGAGGAATGGCGATGACGAGGCATGCGCTCCTGCTGGCGCCCGTGCTCGCGCTTTGCGGCTGCATCAAGTTCGATGGCGGCGAGCACGTCAACGGCGCCGTGTCGGTTGCGGCGGGAGAGCCGGCTGCCGACGCCTCGACCGTGAATGGCGCGATCGACCTCGCGGCCGACGCGGTGGCGAAGGGCGTCGAGACCGTCAACGGCTCGATCGAGCTCGGCGAGCGCGCGACGGCCGATTCGGCCGAGACCGTCAACGGCGCCATCACGATCGGGCCCGGTGCGCGGGTCGGCGGCGACGTCGAGACGGTCAACGGCGCGATCACGCTGCGCCAGGGCGCCGAGGTCGCGGGCCACCTCGAGAACGTGAACGGGCGCTTCAGCCTGCAGGCCGCGCATGTCGGCGGCGGCATCGAGACGGTCAACGGCGACATCGACATCGGCGCGGATTCGCGCGTCGACGGCGGGATCGCAGTGCGCAAGTCGCAGGGCTTCTCGCTGTCCCTGTCGAAGACCGTGCCCGTGGTGGTCATCGGGCCCCGCGCCGTCGTGCAGGGCCCGCTCGAGTTCGAGCGCGAGGTGAAGCTTTACGTGAGCGATCGCGCCACCATCGGCAAGGTCACCGGCGCGACGCCTGTGGCATTCACGGGCGATGCGCCGCCCGGCTGACCGGCCCTAGTCGTCGCGGCCGACGCGGCCGCGCAGGCGCTTGGTGCGCTGGTCGCGCGCCTTGGCGGCGAGGCGGCGTTCCTTCGAGGCGCGCGTGGGCTTCGTCGCGCGGCGCACTTTCGGCTCGACGAGCGCCAGCCGGATGAGCGCCGCGAGGCGCTCCTCGGCGTCGCGCCGGTTGTCCGCCTGGCTGCGGTGCGCGCGCGCCTGGATCAGGATCGCGCCGTCGTTCGCGAGCCGCTGACCGGCGAGCGCCCGCAGGCGCGCCTTCACGCGCCCCGCAAGCCGGGTGGTGCCCGCGAGGTCGAACCGCAACTGCACGGCCGAGGCGACCTTGTTGACGTTCTGCCCGCCGGGTCCCGACGCGCGGATGAACGTCACCGCAAGATCGGCGTCAGCTATCTCGACCTGGCTCGAAACGCGGATCGGCATGGGTGGCAGGGGGCAGCATGCGCAGTTCGCGCTGCGCCACCGGGATCGTGATGCCCGCCTCGCGGAAGAGGCGGAACACGGCGCGGTTGACGTCCGAACGGACGTTGTTGACGCCGTTCATCGGGTCGGCGATCCAGAAGCGCAGCTCGAGTCGCATGCCGTAGTCCTCGAAGGACATCAGGCGCGTGGCGGGACCCGGCTCCTTCAGGATGCGCGGGTGATCCATGGCGGCATGCAGCAGCAGCGCCAGCGCCTTCTCCGGGTCGTCCTGGTAGCTGACCATGACCGGCAGGCGCAGCCGCACGCGCGCGTCCGAATAGCTCCAGTTGATCACCGAGTTGTTGATCAGGTACTGGTTCGGCACGAGGGTTTCCACGCCGTCGCGGTCGCGCACCACGATGTAGCGGCCGCGCAATTCCTGCACCCAGCCGAAGTTGTCGGTCGTGACGCCGCCCGAGCCGCCGGGCGTGACGCCCGTGAAACTGATCACGTCGCCCGGCTTGATGGACTTGTCCATCAACAGGACGAAACCGGACACGAAGTTGCTCGCGATCGCCTGCAGGCCGAAACCAAGGCCCACGCCGATCGCGCCGGTGAGCAGCGTGAGCGCCGTCAGGTCGACACCCGCGGCATTGATGCCGAGCAGCAGCCCGAGGCTGATCAGGAAGAAGTACGAGAACTTCGAAATGCCGATGCGGGTGGACAGCGCGAGCGCGCTCGCCTTCATCACGCGCTGCTCGATCGTGCGCGCGATCAGCGAGGTGACGATCACGACGATGGTGACGATCACCAGCGCCTTGATCAGCTCCCACACCGTGAACGAGGCCTTGCCGGGCAGCAGGTCGATGCCGTTGAGCGCGCGCTCGACGCGCTCGAACCAGCCAAGCAGCTCGAAGGCGACGGCAACCCAGATGACGATGGTGAGCTGGTTCTGCCAGCCCTTGAGCCACGAGTTCTCGCCGAGGAGCTGCCGCAGGACATACACGCCGAGGCGCACCAGCACCAGCGCGGCGGCCAGCTGCAGCGCGCGATCGACGATCAGATTCGCCATGTCGAGGGCGTCGAACGCGACCCGCACGCCGGCGAGCAGCGCGAGCGTGATGAGGATCGGCATCAGGAGGTAGGCCACCTCGACGACCTGGCCGGCGAAGCCGGCACCCGGCGCGGGGCCGCGACGCCGGCGGTGCCAGGCGCGCAACGCGCCCGCGGCGGTGATCGCGACCAGCACCGCGATCAGCACCGCGAACAGCTGGGCGAGAACCGGGGGGTCGGTGAGGCGGGCGAAGAAGTCGCCCATGGCGGTTCCGGAATTAGGCATTGAGATCGGGTATCAATTCGCTCTCGAGGCGCGTGATCTGGTCCTTGAGGCCGAGTTTGCGCTTCTTGAGGCGCTTCAGCTGCAGCTCATCGACATGGATGTCCATCGACAGGCGCTCGATCACCTGGTCGAGGTCGCGGTGCTCGATGCGCAGCTGCCGCAACTTCTCGATGTTGCGGAACAGTTCGCGATCGACGTTATCTTCGATTTCGATCATTGCGCGTCATCGAAGCGTTCTGCTACCGGGCTGATGCCCTCGGCAAGCTTAGCGAAGCGACCCGGCGGATTCCATGGCACCGCGGGATCGTGGAAATCGGACCCTGCGGAGCCCGCGAGCCCCTGGCGTCGCGCGAGCGCGGCGATCCGGTCCTGGTCGCCCGGGCCCATGCCGGCCATGTTGACCTCGATTGCCACGCCACCCGCCGCCGCGAACTCCGCTGCAAGCTGCCGCAGTGCGCCGCCGGAGAGGCGGTACCGGTGCGGATGGGCGAGCACCGCGGCCCGGCAGGCGCCCGCGAGGCGCGGAACGGCATCGTTGAGCTCCGGCCATTCGACCGGCACATGGCCGGGACGGCCGCGGTTGAGCCATTTGTCGAAGGCCTGCTGGGCGCCATCCGCGTAGCCGAGGGCCACCAGCGCGCGCGCGAGGTGCATGCGTGTCGGGACGCCGCCGCCCTCGAGGGCCGTCGCGGCGACTTCATGTCCCGCGATGCGCCCGCGTGTCGCGAGCCGCTCGCCGATCGCGAGCACCCGTTCGCGCCGGCGCGCCGCGATGTCGTCGATCTGTGCGGTGAGCGCCGGCGAAGCCGTGTCCACGCCGAGCCCGACAACGTGGATCGCCTGTCCGCGCCACTGTGTCGAGACCTCGATGCCGGCGATGAAACGGATGCCGGCCGCCTGGCAGGCCGATCGCGCCTCGTCGCAACCCTCGACGGTGTCGTGGTCGGTGAGCGCGAGCAGCCCCACGTTGCGCGCGGCGGCGCGCGCGACCAGGTCGGCGGGCGACAACACGCCGTCGGAGCGGCTGCTGTGCGTGTGCAGGTCGATGAGTTCGGGCATGGGGGCGACGGGTGGCGGGCGACGGGCAGGATACGCCTCCGGCCGATGCAAGGGGGCCGCAGGCTGTCCGCTATCATGCCGGCCCATGCCTGCCTCCTGCTGCGATCTTTCGCGAATCGATACGGTGCTGCTCGATCTCGATGGCACCCTGCTCGATCTCGCCTACGACAACTACATCTGGCTCGAGCGCATCCCGCGCGAATGGGCGCGCCTGCGCGCCGTCACGCATGAGGCGGCGCTGCAGGCCCTCGCACCGCGTTTCAAGGCCGTGGAAGGTACCCTCGACTGGTACGACATCGAGTATTGGTCGCGCGAGCTCGGCATCGACATCGCGGCCGTGCACCGCGAAGAGCACGCGCGCATCGCCTGGTTGCCGGGCGCGCGGCAGCTCCTGTCGAACCTGCGCGCGCTCGGCAAGCGACTCGTGCTGCTGACGAATGCACATCCGGTGACGCTCGGCATCAAGGACGAATTCACCGCTGTCCGGGGCTATTTCGATGCCGCCTGGAGTTCGCGCAGCTTCGGCGCGCCCAAGGAGGACCCGCGGTTCTGGCAGGGCGTGCGTGCAGTGGAGCCCTTCGATGCGGCCCGCTCGCTCTTTGTCGATGACAGCCCACCGGTGTTGCAGGCGGCGCGGGAGGCGGGAATTGCCAACGTGATCGCCGTCCGCCGGCCGGACACCACGCGCGCGCTGCGCGCGCACCACGGGTTTCCAGCCGTCGATCACATTGCGGAGCTGCTGCCCGCAACCCACTGAGCCGCGTGCGTCAGCGCGGTCAGGGTGCGGGGGCGCCACCACCGGGTGTCCCACCCGGGCCACCGTCCCCGGAACCTCCGCCGCCTGCGCCGGGCCCGCCGGGGCCACCGCCGCGGCCGCGACCGCCGCGGCGACGGCCGCGGCGACGTGGCTCGCCACCCTGAGGCACGGACTCCGGTGCCGCATGCGAAGCCGGATGCGACGTCCTTGGGGCGGTTTCATTGCCGCCGTCGGCGCCCTGGGGGCGTTCGGCATGACGCGGCGGGCCCGAGTGTCCGCGGGCACGCCCGCCGCCACCCGTGCGGCCGCCACCACCGGAACGACCCCCGCTCCCGGGCCGCCCGCCACCGGGCCGGCCGCCACCACGGCGTCCATCGCCGGGCCGGCGCGGGCCATGGGTACGCCACGCGCTGTGCGGCGGCAGCGTCACCTCGGGCAACTGGCCGGGGGCGATCGCCTCGACCGGTATCTTGCGGCCGATGTAGGCCTCGATGTCGGGCAGTCCGACCGCGTATTCCTCGCAGCCGAAGCTGATCGCGTCGCCCTCGGCGCCCGCGCGCGCGGTGCGGCCGATGCGGTGCACGTAGTCGGCGGCGTCCTGCGGCAGGTCGTAGTTGAAGACGTGGCTCACGTCGGGTACGTGCAGGCCGCGCGAGGCGACGTCGGTCGCGATCAGCACGGCGAGGTCGCCATTGTGGAAGTCGCGCAGGAAGGCGAGGCGCTTCTTCTGGGGCACGTCGCCCGAAATCGCCTGCGCCGAGAAGCCGTTGGCGATGAGCGCCGCCTCGAGCCGCTCCGCGGTGCGCTTCATGTTGACGAACACCATCGTGCGCCGCGCGTCGGTCTGGCGCAGCAGGCCGACCAGCAGCGGGATCTTCTCCTCCATCGACGGGAAGTAGATGGTCTGGCGCACCCGGTCCGCCGTCACCTTGTCGGGCTCGATGCGCACGAGCTCGGGCTCGTTCATGTGCTCGTAGGCGAGTTCGAGCACGCGGTGCGAGAGCGTGGCGGAGAAGAGCATCGACTGGCGATGCTCGGGTTTCGGCAGCCGCCGCAGGATGAAGCGGATGTCCGCGATGAAGCCGAGGTCGAACATGCGGTCGGCTTCGTCGAGCACCGCGACCTGCACGCAGCGCAGGTCGTACACGTGCTGCTTGAAGTAGTCGATGATGCGGCCGGGCGTGCCGATGAGGACATCGACGCCGTCGGCGAGCTGCTTCCTCTGCTTGTCGTAATCGACGCCGCCGAAGACCACCGCGAGCTTGAGCCCGGTGTGCTTGCCGAGGACGAGCGCATCGTTGTGGATCTGGACCGCGAGCTCGCGGGTCGGGGCGACGACGATGGCGCGGATCGAGGTGGGGCCGCGATTGGCCGCGGGCGGGTGTGTCAGCAGCCGCTGGAAAATCGCGACCAGGAAGGCCGCGGTCTTGCCTGTGCCGGTCTGGGCCTGGCCGGCCACGTCGCGGCCCGCCAGCGCGATGGGCAGTGTTTCACCCTGGATCGGGGTACAGCGCTCGAAGCCGGCATCCTGGATGCCCTGCAGGACGGGAGGCGCGAGGGCGAGGTCCGTGAAGCGGATCTCGGAAAGATGTTGATCGGTCATTTCACGTTTTCTGGACTCATGTCTGGGCCTATAATTGCGGGGCCCTTGCAAATTGGCGCGGAAGGCGCAAAAATTTGGGCCAGATACAGCGGAACCCTATTCCGCGCCGTCCCGGCAACCCAGCTCCTTCTTAAGTTCGTTAGTGTAACCGTTTGATGCCACTCCGTGGCACGGCATTTCGCCCGTGCCGTCAATAATCCGCTCCATTCCCGGAGGATCCGCCGCGTGAGCAGTCCGCATATCGTCCATACCTCGGACTCGACGTTCAGCCAGGACGTGCTGAAGTCCGACAAACCCGTGCTACTCGATTTCTGGGCCGAATGGTGCGGGCCCTGCAAGATGATCGCGCCGATCCTCGATGAGCTCGCCGCCGAGTACAAGGACAAGGTGCGGATCGCGAAACTGAACATCGACGAGAACCCGCAGACTCCGCCCAAGTTCGGCATTCGCGGCATCCCGACGCTGATCCTCTTCAAGAACGGCGCGGTCGAGGCGCAGAAAGTGGGCGCGGTGTCGAAGACCCAGCTCGCCGCTTTCCTGGACAGCAACCTGTGAGAGGCTATCTCGGGAACCAGGGCCGCAACCGCCAGGGCAAGGGCCAGGGTGGCGGGGGAGGACGGCATGGCGGTCATGGCAACCGCGACGGCAATCGCAGCAACGGCCGCCAGGACGAGATGCATGACGAGCCGTTCGAGATCGACGAGTCGGAGATCATCAGCCCCGAGGAGCTGAACCAGTCCAAGGCTTCCATGAGCCTCACCGAGCTCAAGGCGAAGCCGATCCACGAACTCGTCAAGGTGGCCGAGGCTGTCGGCCTCGAGAGCATCGCCCGCTCGCGCAAGCAGGACATCATCTTCTCGATCCTGAAGGCGCATGCGCGCAACGGCGAGAACATCCACGGCGACGGCGTGCTCGAGATCCTGCAGGACGGTTTCGGCTTCCTGCGCTCCGCCGACGGTTCCTACCTCGCCGGCCCCGACGACATCTACATCAGCCCGAGCCAGATCCGCCGCTTCAACCTGCGCACCGGCGATACGATCTCGGGCCTGATCCGCCCGCCAAAGGACGGCGAGCGCTACTTCGCGCTGCTGAAGGTCGGCGAGATCAACTTCGATTCGCCCGAGAATTCGCGCAACAAGGTGCTGTTCGAGAACCTCACGCCGCTGCACCCGACCAAGCGGCTGAAGCTCGAGCGCGGCAACGGCTCGACCGAGGATCTCACCGCGCGCGTGATCGACCTCGTCGCGCCG
>CAUJHJ010000008.1 GCA_963204835.1 Pseudomonadota bacterium | reverse complement strand
GTGCACTCGGTCTCGTTCAGGCGCTCCGAGGGTCCCTCCTGCACGAGCTGCCAGAGATCGTAGCCGAGCACGGCGGACGCGGTGTCGAAGGTTTCCCGCACCAGCGGTTCGGCGGCCGCCAGCGTCGCCAGCATGCCGATCGACTGCGAACCCTGTCCGGGAAAGACGAAAGCGAGGCCCATGCGTGTTCCTGTCGTGTGGGGGCGCGGATTATAGCGGCTCGCGCCGAGAAGGCAGGCACAGCGCCACGGCGAGTCCGCCCATCGCACCATAGAGGTGCGCCTGCACCACTACGGGCATGTCGCCCGCGAGCGGCAACGCGCCCCGCTGCTCGACCGCAAGCTTCACGGTGAGCAGCACCGCGAGCAGGTAGCCGTCCGCTTCCCTGCGCCGCAGGTGCGCGAGCGCACCCGCCGCCAGCACGCCGTGCAGCCAGCCCGAGGCCCCGACATACCACTCGATCGCGGGATCGAGAAACCACAGGCCTGCGTCGATTGCGGCGATGGACGCCGCGATGATGGCCACCCAATGCCGCGGACGATAGTCCCGCGAAAAGAGCGCCCACAGGAGCAGCAGCCCGAGCGCATTGAGCGCCGCATGGCGCAGGTCGAAGTGCACGAGATGCGCCGTGAGCAGGCGCCAGTACTCGCCGGCCGCGATTGCGCCGCGTTCGTAGCCGAGCAGCGCGCGCGGCGCGTCGCCCACCGCCGCCGCCAGCAACAAGCCGGCGAGGAAGGCGCAGAGGGCGACGCCCTTCCAACCGTCGCCATTCACCGACGCAAGCCAGCTGGCGATGCGTTTTCGTGAGCGGGGCGTCATGACGGCGGGAGCCATTTGGTATCATTATCGACCATATGAGCCATCCTTCCCGCTCCGCCGGTTTCACGCTCATCGAGATCATGGTGGTGGTCGTGATCATCGGCCTCCTCGCCGCGTTCATTGCGCCGCAGATCCTCGGGCGCGTCGACGACGCGAAGATCGTCAAGGCAAAGCAGGACATCCAGGCGCTCGAGACGGCGCTCACGATGTACAAGCTCGATACCTTCCAGTACCCGAGCACCGATTTCGGCCTGAATGCGCTCGTGCAGAAGCCCGCCGACCCGCAGGTACGCAACTGGCGCGCGGGCGGTTACCTGAAGCGCGTCAACAAGGACCCTTGGGGCAACGACTACCAGTACGTATTCCCCGGCACGCGCGGCGGCGAATACGACCTGTACTCCCTCGGCGCCGACGGCGAACCCGGCGGCGAGGGCATCAACGCCGACATCGGCAACTGGAACCTGGATCGCTAGGATCCAGCCCATTCCCGGGCGTCCCTGCGGCCGCTCCCCATGAAGCACGCGCGCGGCTTCACCCTCGTCGAAATCCTCGTGGTCGTGGTGATCATCGGCCTGCTCGCGGTCGGGGCCGTGCTCGCGATCGGCACCAGCAAGCGCGACGACGCGCTCGAGACCGAGGCGCAGCGCCTCGAAGCCTTGATCGACTACGTGCGCGAGCACGCGGAGCTCACGACGCGCGAGTTCGGCCTGCGCTGCGAGGGCGACCGCTACGCCTTCCTCGCCTTCGACCCGCGCCGCGGCCTGTGGCACGAGGCGGAGGAAGATGACGCCCTGCGCCCGCGGACCCTGCCGCCCGGCCTGCGCATCCGCCTGCGCATCGAGGGGCGGGAAGTGCTGCTGCGCCCACCGAAGGACAAGGAGCCACTGCAGCCGCAGTTGATGCTGTTCTCGAACGGCGATGTCACGCCCTTCGAGCTGACCCTGGGGCGCGAGGGCAGCCCCCTGCAGGCCGTGCTCGCGAGTGACGAAGCGGGTACCGTGACCCTCAGCCTGCCCGGGGCGGAGGCGAAGCGATGACGCGCGCGCGCGGCTTCACGCTGGTCGAGGTGCTGGTGGCGCTCGTCATCGTGGCCATCGGCATGGCCGCGCTGCTCGGCACCCTGTCCTCCGCGGCGGATACTTCGATTTACCTGCGCGACAAGACCTTCGCGGAGTGGATCGCACTCAATCGCATCAGTGAACTGCGCCTCGCCGCCAAGCGGCCCACCGAGGGCAAGAGCGCCGGCGAACTCGACTATGCGGGCCGCAAGTGGCGCTACCAGCAGGAGATCGCGAAGACCGACATTCCAGGCATCCTGCGCATCGATGTAAGCGTCGCGGAGGCGACCGCGCCGGCCGGCAAGGACAGCAAGGCGGGCAAGGACTGGACGGTGGTCGCCAGCGGCGTGACGGGCGATGCGCTGGGGCCGCCGAACGGCGTCGATCCGGACTGGAACGGCGCCGCCTTCCCTGGCGCACCCGGCGCAGCCGGCACGCAGGGCGGTGGTCCCGGGGAAACACCCGGCACCGGGGCCGCGCCCTCGACCTCCCCTGCGCCTTCACCCGGCGGGCCGCTGCCCACGTCCTGAATGCGCCAGCGCGGCTTCACCTTGATCGAGTTGCTGGTGGCGCTGTTCATCTCGGCCGTCATATTCGCGATCGGCTACGGCGCCCTGCAGCAGTCGCTCACGAGCCGTGGCGCGGTGCAGGCGAACCAGGAGAGGCTGGCTGCGCTCGTCAACACGATGCGCATCCTCTCGCAGGATTTTGGCCAGCTCGCGCCGCGCGCCACCCGCAGCCTCGTGGGCGACGGCGCCGATCCTGCGCTGCTTGCCGACGGACGCACGGATGCGCTCGTGACCTTCACCCGCATGGGCTGGGCCAATCCGGCCGGCATCCAGCGACCCGCCCTGCAGCGGGTGCGCTACGCCTTCGACCAGGGCTCGTTGTACCGCGAGCACTGGCGCGTGCTCGACCCGGTGCTCGGTGCGCAACCCGTGCGCCGCCTGCTGATCGACAAGGTCAAATCGGTGCGCTTCCGCTATATGGAAAACGGCCGCAGCTGGAGCGAACAATGGCCCGGCATCATCACGGGCGGCGACCCGCGCCAACCGCAACTGCGGCGCCGTCCGATTGCCGTGGAAGTGACTCTCGAGCTCGAGGACTTCGGCACCGTCACGCGCATCATCGAGGTGGCGGGGTGAGGCGCGAGCGCGGCGTTGCGCTACTGACCGCCATCATCCTCGTGGCGCTCGCCACGATCGTCGCGGCCGGCATCGCCTTCAGGAACGGCATGACCGCGCGGCGCACGTCCTCCGCCTTCATGTTCGACCAAGCCATCCAGTATGCCGCGGCGACCGAAGCCATGGCCGCCTATGTGCTGCGTGAAGATCGCAAGAACAAGGGCAGCACCGACGACTTCACCGAGGACTGGGCGCGGCCCTATGGGCCGGTCGAGTTGACCCCCGGCTCCGGCATCTGGCTCGAGGCGCAGCTCGACGATGCGCAGGGACGGTTCAACGTCAACAACCTCGTCGATGCCGAAGGCAAGGCCCGCCCCGAGGCCATCAAGCAACTCGAGCGCCTGCTCGCGACCCTCGGCCTCGAAGCGAACTGGGCCACGCTGCTCGCCGACTGGATCGACGCGGACGACCAGCCGATCGGCTTCGCGGGCGGCGAGGACACCCTCTATCTGGCGCAGAGCCCGGCCTATCGCGCGCCGAACGCGCCGATCGTGAGCGTGAGCGAGCTGCTCGCCTTGCCCGGCTTCGGCATCGAGCGCTACACGAAGCTCGCTCCCTACCTCAGCGCGCTGCCGCCCGGCACGCCGCTCAACGTGTGTACGGCGGCCGGCATCGTGATCGACGCGATGACCGAGGAGCAGGAGTACGGCGTCGATGCCGAACGGCTGGCGAAGATGCGCGAATCGGGCTGCTTCCCGACCCGCGCCGACCTGCAGTCCAAGGTGCGACCGGACCTCTGGGTGACCCTGCAGTACGAGGTCAGCGAGAAGTCGGAGTACTACCGGCTGCGCAGTTTCGTCGGTATTGGCACTACGGAGTTCGCCTTGTACAGTCTGCTCAAACGCGAAGCGACGGGCGCGCGCCCGATCCTGCGCACCTACGGTACGGACTGACCCATGGCTGACTGGTTCATCGTGCGATTGGCGAGGCAGGCGGGCGACCCCGTCGCCTGGATGGCGGTCGATGCCGAGGGGCACCAGTTGTCGGCGCCGGATGGCGGTGCGCTGTCACAGGCGTCGTTGCAGGCCGCAGGCCGGCGCATTGCCGTGCTGGTGCCGGCCGGGGACGTGTTGCTGACCGAAGCGGCCCTGCCCGCGAAGACCGGCGCGAAGCTCGCGCAAGTAGTGCCCTACGCACTCGAAGAGCAGGTCGCGGACGACATCGAAGCGCTGCACTTCGCCGTGGGCAAGCGCAATCCGGACACCGGCCGCACCGCCATTGCGGTGCTCGACAAGGCGGCCATGCAGGCCACCCTGACGATGCTGCGCGAAGCCGGGCTCTCCCCTGCGGCGCTGTACAGCGAGGCGAGCCTCATTGCCGGCAACCCGGGGCAGGCAGTGGCCTGGCTGGAAGGCGATACGCTCATCCTGTGCGCGCCCTCGCGGCCGCCGATCGTCACGCCCGTCACGACCCTCGCGGAAGCGTTCGCCTTCCTCGACGCGAGTGGCAGCTATGGCGAGGGCGTCGCGGCCTCCTCCGTATCGCTGCTGCTGCATGCCAGCGCCGCAGACTGGCAACGCCATGCCGGCGAACTTGGCTTCCTGCAGGGACATTTCGCCGCGGCCAAGGTGCAGATCCTGCCGCAGGGCTCGCTGCCGTGGCTCGCAAGCCAGCTCGCGCTCGCCGCGCCGCTCAACCTTTTGCAGGGCGACTATGCGCCACGTGCGGACGGCGGCAACGAACTGCGCCGCTGGCGCCTGCCCGCTGCGCTTGCAGCGGCGCTCTTCCTCGTGTTCGTCGGCACCAAGCTGTTCGAGATCCGTCGTCTCGACGGCGCCGAGCGCAAGCTGGACGTCGAGATCGAACAGACCTTCCGTGCCGCGATGCCCGGTGCGCTCGATTCGAAGGACGCCCGCCGCCGCATGGAGCAGCGCTACCAGGCGCTGCAGGAAAGCGGCGGCCAGGCCGGCCTGCTGCCCGCGCTCAGCGCCTTTGCGGCGGCACGTGCGGGAGTGCCGGAGGCGAGCCTGCAGGGCCTTTCCCTGCGCGAAGGCGCGCTCGACCTGCGGGTGCGCGCCCCGGATGCGCAGAGCCTCGACCGGATCAACCAGCAGTTGCGCGCAAGCGGGCTCGCGACGGAAATGTCGAGCGGCACCGCCGCGGATTCCGGCTATGAAGGCCGCATCCAGGTCCGGCTGGCGGGGGCGTGATGGACGCCGTCAGGCAATGGTACCGGGGCCTCGCCGAACGCGAGCGCCGTTTCGTCACGATCGGCGGCATCGCCGCCGCCGCCATCATCTTGTTGATGGGCGTACTGCCGCTCGCGCGCAGCGCCGCGGCGCTTGAGCAGCGCGTCGCCACGAAACGCGCGGACCTCGCCTGGATGCAGGGTGTCGCACCGGCGATTGCGGCAGCGGGTCCCGCCCCCGATTCGCAGGCGACGCCCGAATCGCTCGTGGTCACTGTCGATCGCACTGCGCGCGAGGCGAACCTCGGTGAGTCGCTCGCGCGCTCGGAGCCGGCCGGCAACGGTGGGCAGCGCGTGCAGCTCGAGAAGGCCCCTTTCGACGTGCTGGTGGCCTGGCTCGCGCGGCTGCGCCAGCAACACGGCATCAGGGTCGTGGCTGCCACGGTCGAGCGCTCGGCGGACCCGGGACTCGTATCGGCGACCCTGGAGCTCAGCGCGCGCTGACGTCACGATGGCCCCGTCGCGCTCCTCCTGGCGTTTCGCCACGCTCCTCATCGTCGCGGTCATCGTGACGCTCGCGGCCCGCTGGCCGCTCGCCTGGGCCACCAAATGGCTGCCCGCCGGCATGCAGTGCGCCGAGCCCGCAGGCAGTGTGTGGCATGGGCGCTGCGAATCGCTCGCGGTCGGCGGCCTCGCCCTCGGCGACACCTCCTGGCAGGTCCACGCCCTGCCCCTCCTGCGCGGCGTGCTGGCGGCCACGGTCCATGTGCGGCAGGGCGCGGACCGCATTGCGGGCGAGTTCGAGCTGCGGCCCGACGGGCGGCGCATGGCGCACGACGTCGAGGCCGAGCTCGGCCTCGGTACGGGCATCCTGTCCCAGGGCGCAATGGGCTTGACGGGGCGCCTCCATGCAAAGCTCGATCGCGCCGTGCTGCGCGACCGCCGCGTACACGACCTCGTCGGCACGGTGACCGTGCAGCGCCTCGCACAGGGGGGCACGCCGCTCGGCGATTTCGAGTTGCGCTTTCCGGTCGCACCGATCGCGGGCGCGACGGGGGACGTAACGGGCGAGCTGCGCGATCTGGGCGGGCCGGTCGGTGTGACGGGGACGCTCACGCTCACTGGCGAGCCGGGCTACGTGATCGACGGGCTCGTCACGGTCCGGGCCGACACCGCCCCCGCGCTCGCCGCACAGATCGCGATCCTCGGGACACCCGACAGCGAAGGGCGGCGGCCCTTCTCGATCGCCGGCACCTACTGACGCCGGCACGCAGCGACCCGCTTCAGTCCGGTTGGTACGCGCGGAAGGCGCCGAGGAGCGGAAAGTAGAGCGCGGCACGAACCGGCTCTGGCCCGAGCTCCCGCGCAAGCTGCGCGTAGCGCGCCAGCTGCGGGCGATAGCGTGACAGTTCCGCTGCGAGGAATTCCTCGAGCGAGCCGCCTTCGTGGCGGCTCGTCTTGTAGTCGATCACCCAGCGCACGCCCTCGGCGTCGATGAAACTGCGGTCGATCCGCGCATTGACCAGCCGCCCCTCGATCAGTCCCGTGAGGGCGAGTTCCGTCGCGGGCTCGCGATGCGCCTGCTCAAAGAGCCAGCGCCCGCGCGGATCCGCGAGGGTCTGCCGCAAGGCGCGCGTCACGCTGGCGGCCGCGGCATCGAGGTCGGCGGCCGGCACGCCGTGGCGCGCCAGCTGCACGCGATACCGCTCGACGCCGGCGTCGATGGCCGCCGGCGATGCAGGCAACGCGCGGCCCCAACGCTCGAGGGCACCGTGCACCACCGTGCCGATGTGGCGGGCGGTCTCGCGCACCCAGCTGAATTCGGGCGCTTCCCGCGCCTCGCGCGCGACGTGCAATCCGGCCGCATCGACGGCGTCCGGCGGCGCCTCGAGCGCCCAGTCCACCGGCAGCCGCGACAGGCGCGGTGTCGTCGCCACCTTCCCCTGCGCCTGTGCTGGCGCGGGCGCACCAGCGATAGCGAAGGAATCCGCGAGCATCGGCCAGGCCGCCGCGAGCAGGGTGCCGCCCACCGGACCAGGTTCCTTCCCTTCCGTGACGGCGAAGCTCGCGATCCAGTGCAGACTCTGCTTCGCGCGCGTGGCGGCGACATAGAGCAACCGGATTTGCTCGTGGGCACGCCGCTGCGCGTCGAGTTTCTTGAGGTAGGAGCCGAGGCGATGCTCGTCCCGCTCGCCGGCGGCCACGATCGGCGACATCAGCAGGTCCGATGCACCCGCCGCGCGCGGCAGGTCGAGCCAGCGCAGGATGGGCTCTTCGCCGCGGCCCGATCGCCGCCCGAAGCCCGGCAGGATCACATGCTCGAACTCGAGACCCTTGGCCCGATGGATGGTCATGATCTCGACGGCCGCGTCGTCCGTGGCCGAGCGGGCGTGCAGGTCCGCCAGCAGGCCTTCGAGCGAGGTGACGCCGCGCCACTCGCCGCGCATCGCAGCATCCGCCAGGGTGCGCAGGAACTCACGCACGGCATCGAGATCGCCGGGTGGGTAGCAATCGGCCCCGCCCATCTCGAGCCAGGCGCATTCGAGAACCTCCGCCACGGCATCGCGCCCGTAGCGCGCGAGCGCCCTTTCGAGCGGCCCGCGCAGCCTCGCGAGGCGCGCGGCTTCATCGCGGGGAAGCAACGCCAGGCGGTCCGGCGCCACGAGGGCTTCCGGCACGAGGAGCGGATCGCGTCCGCCCGATAGGACGCCGAGGCTTCCGAGCGACAGCCCGCACCAGGGCGCGCGCAGCACGCTGAGCCAGGCCGACCGATCGCCCGGGTGTGCGAGTGCGCGCAGCAGCGCCACGAGGTCGCGAACCGCCGGCACCTCGGCGAGCGGCACGAGGTCGACGCCACGCACGGAAAAGCCGGCGGCGTTGAGCCCCGCGGTGATCGGCACGGCGTGCGGCCGCGCGGGCACGAGCACCGCGATGCGGCCGCCGTCGCCATTCGCGCGCAGCGCGCGCACGCGTTCGACGACGGCGCGCGCCTCGTCGTCGCCGTCGCCGTTGGCGATGGCGAGCAGGCTCACGTACGGAACCGTACCGCCCGCCGGGCGCGCGGCCAGGCTCGGCGTGTGCCGGACGGCGGCCGCGCGCATGTCGTCCTGCGCGGGAAAGATGCCCGCGAATAGCCTGTTGCTGAAGTCGACGAGGGCCGGGCGCGAGCGGAAATTGCGCGTGAGGCGCAGGGCCTCGAGCCGCACCGGGCCGACGCCGGCATCGCGCGCGCGCAGGAAGAGGCCGACCTCCGCCTCGCGGAACTGGTAGATCGACTGCATCGGGTCGCCGACCACGAACAACGTGCGCCCATCGCCGGCCGACCAGTCCTGCACCAGCATCTCGAGCAGGGCGAACTGCGTGATCGAGGTGTCCTGGAATTCGTCGACGAGGATGTGCCGCAAGCCCAGGCCCGTGCGGATCGCGAGCTCGCTAGCCACCCCCTCTTCCGTGAGCGCCGCGCGCGCGGCACCGGCCACATGGACATGATCGACCCGGCCCGCCTCGGCGAACACGAGGTGCAGGTGGCGCGCCGCCCAGGTGAGCACGCGCGACAGCGCATCGATGGCAGCGCCGTCTTCCGCTGTCAGCAGGGGTGCCGGCAGCTCGCGCGTGTCGCACAGGAGCTGCCGCGCATCCGGCAGCGCGGCGAGCGCTTCGATGATTTGGCCGGCCCGCGCCTTGTGGACCGCATCCTTGTAGCCTGGGTGGACGCGCGCGTCGAAACGCTTGCGCCAGCTACCGCCTCCCGTCAGGCAGGCGTGCGCGAAGGCGCACCAGGCCTCGAAGCTCGCGGCGCCCGCATCGAGGTGGCCAACCCCGGGCAACAGCGCCGCCGCGGCCACCACCGGCGCAGGCAGCGCCGCGACATTGCGCGCGAGCTGCCCCGTCACGATGCGGCCGAGCGAGGCGCCGATGCGCGCGCGCAGGTCGCCGGCCGATTCCTCGAGGACATGGGGCAGCCAGTGCGCGCGCCTTGCAAGCATGTCCGCGAGCAACGCCTCGACGCGCTGCCACTGGTTGTCGAGGCGAACGAAAAGCAGGTCGAAATCGCCGCGCAGCGTGGAATCGGATTCCGCATCGATCAGCGCGCGGCGCGCGGCCCGCAGGTAGAGATCCCGCGGCCGGTCGGCGATCGAGAGGCCGGGCCCCGTCCCGGCCGCGAGCGGCCGCCGCGCGGCGAGCGAGTAGTTGAATGCATCGATGGTCAGGATGCGCAGTCGTGAGGAATGGGTTGCGAGCTGCCAGCCCCGCTGCGCCGAGCGTGCGTGCACGCGCGCCGCGAGCGCCGCCATCTGCGCGGCCTGCGGGTGGCCCGCCTCGATCTCGCCTGCGAGGGCGGCGAGCACCCGCACCCGCATTTCCGCGGCCGCCTTGCGCGTGAAAGTGATCGCGAGCACCTGCTCGGGCTCTTCCACGTCGGCAAGGAGGGCGAGCAGGCGCTGCGTGAGCACCGTCGTCTTGCCCGAGCCGGCGGGTGCTTCGAGGAGGATCGAGCGGCTGATCTCGATCGCACGCTCGCGCGCCATGGCATCGTGGTCGATGTCAGGCATCGGCGCCCTCTTCTGTCCCGATGGCCATCCGCTCGCCGATGCGGCACAGGGCCGCGAGGTGGCAATGACGGCAGGCGCCGGCCGCCGGCGTCACCGTCGCGTGTCCGCGCAGGAACTCCTGTGCGAAGCCCTGCGTCTGCGCGCGCCAGATGCCCAGCTGATGCGTCCAGGCCGCTTGCGCACCGTCGCCGCCCGCGGTTGCGCCGTCCGCCGTGGCGATGGCGGCTACGCGCGGCAGCACGCCGTCCGCCGCCGCCACGCCCTGGAAACGTGGCGCGGGTGACGCCACGCGCGCATAGGCGAGCACGCGCACCTCGTCGCCGAATGCCGAGAGATAGACGAGCAACTGCGCGGCGGTCGGCCGCTCGCCGAACCAGTCGAGCGACGAGGGCTTGCCGCTCTTGTAGTCGATGATCGCGCGCCCGCCTTCGCCGAGCCGGTCGACGCGATCGATCCGCACGGACAGGCGGGCCTCGCCCAGCTCGATCTGCCGCGCATCTTCGAGCGACTCGACCCTGAACGGCGGGCGTGCCTGCTCGAGTTGCGCGAATGTGGCGATGAGGTTCGCGAGGCGACGGGCCTCGCGGCTGCGCGTCGCCCCGGTGGGGGCGCGCGGCGGATCGAGCGCCTCCTCCCGCGCCGCGTCCACCGCATGGCCGGCCAGCTCCTGGAGTGCCGTGGCCGAGAATTCGCAAAGCCTCACCGAATCGCGAATGTCGCGCCAGAAAATCTCGAAGGCGCGATGCAGCCAGCGGCCGCGCTCGGCCGGGCTGACGCCTGGCTCCGGCTCATCGAGCACCGTCGCGCCGAGCTGCATTTCGGCGTAGGCGCGAAACGGACAGGCGGCCTGCAGCTCGATGCTGCGCGTACCGCCCGGCAGCGGGAAGTGCCTGGGCCACGGGCGGCCCGCCTCATCGTCACACGGTTCGAGACGGGTCGCACCGCGCACGCGCAGCGGCAGCCAGGTCGCGCGCGCCCGTGTCGCACCGCGCTGGCCCGTCGCCAGCAACGGGCTCGGCGCCACCTGCATGTCACCGGAGGACGTCGGCGAGCTCAGCACCAGCGCCTGGGTGGCGGCGCGCCAGGCTTCGAGGCTCGCGTGCGCCGCGGCGAGCTGGCCCGCCGGATCGGCCGCCGCGACGCCCGCCTCCCGCAGTGCGGGCAGCGGAATGAAAGGATCCGCCAGCGGCGGCGCCGGCCAGGCATCGGCCGCGAGACCGGCCACCCAGATCCCGTCGTAGCGCGCAACGGGATCCTCATGCGTCGCCGCGATGCTCACGATGGCGTCGCCCGTGGTGGCCTGCCAGGCGGTGCGTGCCGCCAGCTCGCGCAGCACGCGCAGCGCCTGCCGGGCATCGAGGCTGCCGATCACGCGCGACAGGCCGCCGTACTCGTCGAAAAGCGCCACGAGTCGCAACCAGGCCTGTTGTTCCAGGCTCGAGCGATCCGGCGCGTCGTCCGCACGCAGCGCATCGAGCGCGCCGAGGAAGCGCTCGGACCAGGTGCGGGTCCGGGCGGGCATCGCGTCGAGGGCGGCAAGGGCCGAGCGCACTTTTGTCGCCAGCGCGGCCGCCGGCTCGAGCCCGCCGGCCGCCGCCTGCGCAAGCCTCGCCAGGCTCGCGCGCGCATCGGCCTCGAGCGGTGCGTGCCGCCGCCACCAGAGATCGAGTCGCGCGCCCGCCGCACGCGGCAGGGGGCCGTAGGGAGAGAGCAGCCAGTCGGAAAACTCCTCGAACTCGAGGCCTTCGACCAGCCAGCCGAGGCTCGCGAGCGCATGACGCACGAGCGCCTGGCGCTCGAGGGGCGCCCCGCCCTCGATGGCGACGAGGTCGGCATCCACGGTGCCTGCGAGCTTCGATCGTGGCGCGAGCGCCGCTCGGACGCGCGCCGCGATGCCCTCCCGCCACTCGCCTGCGCCCGCGGCGATCACCAGCAGGCGTGCATCTGGCGCGCGTTCTAGCGAATCGAGGCACCACTGCGCGAGAGCCGCTGTCTCGTCGTCCTCGTCAGCCGCCAACTCGACGATCGGGGAAGTGGCCCGGGCGCCGATCGGGAGCCACTCCCCCGGCAACCCGGCCACGCGGCGCGCAGCAAAGAGACGGTGCGCACGCTGCGAGGCCGGGCCCTGGAATCCCGCGAAATGCACCGCGCCGGCGGCGCCGATGGCTGGGGCAAGCCGCGCGCGACGCAAGGCCGTGTCGGCGCCGAGTTCGAGGCAGGCGCGCCGCATGAAGTGCTGCGCCTCGTGCAGCAAGCGGGTTTCAGGCCCACCTGCCGCGAGCCAACGGCCGACGTCGATACCGTAGTCCGTCGCGAGGCGATCGGCGCGGCGCAGGGAATCCGTGAGCGTCGGGGCGCCGATCAGTCCCGCATCCTGCGTGGCCTGCGACGTCGCCTCGCGCCACAGCCACCACTCCTCGGCGGTCGACAGGACGCGCGGCCCGTCGTCGTCGATCGCGGACTCACCGACGGAATGCTCGATCCATGCATCGAGTGGCAGTACCGCCGGACTGTGCCAGGCCCGGCGTTGCCGCGCGACCGAGTAATGCGCGTGGGCGATGCGCACCGCGTGCGCCCGCTGGCGGCTCGGGACGACCAGGGTGTCGCCCTGTTCGATCGCCGCCAAAATATCAGAATTAAGTGTAATCAAATCAGGTGATTACACACTAAATAGACAAATTACTTGAACCGCGCAGTCGCGTCGACGACCCGCGGCGGCAACTCCTGTGCGCCAGCCGCGTACGCAGCGAGCAGTTCGTGCATGCGCTGGAACACGGTGCGCAGCGTCGCGGCGTCGGGCAGGTTCGTCACGCGAAAGTGATTGCGGTAGGACACGTTGAAGCTCGTGCCGGGGGCCACGAGCACATGTTTCTGTTCGAGAAGGTCAAGCGCAAATGCCTGATCGTCGATCGGGATCACATCCGTGTCGATACCGACGAAGGCGTACAACGCGCCGCGGGGGGCCTGCAGGCGCAGGTAGGGACTCACCGCCGCGGCATCGATGATGGCCGCCCGCGACTCGTAAAGCCGCCCGCCCGGCGCCGTGAGTTCGTGGATGCTCTGGTAGCCTCCGAGCGCCGTCTGCACGGCCCACTGCGCCGGCACGTTGCTGCATAGTCGCAGCGAAGACAGCAGCTCGAGGGCAGCCAGGTAGTCGGCCGCGGCGCGTACCCGGCCCGAGAACGCGGCCCAGCCGACACGGTAGCCGCAGGCGCGATACACCTTCGACAGGCCCGACATGGTCGCGCAGAGCGTGTCGTGCACCAGCGTGGCCATCGGCACGAACTCGGCGCGGTCATAAAGGATCTGGTCGTAGATCTCGTCGGCGAAAACGACCAGCCCGTGCTTCTCGGCGATGCGCGCGAGCCGCTCGAGCACGGCGCGAGGATAGACGGCGCCGGTCGGATTGTTCGGATTGATGATCACGATGGCACGTGTCCGGCGCGTGATCTGCGCTTCGACCGCATCCGGGTCCGGCACGAAGCCGTCCCGGGGCAGGCAGGGGTAGTACACGGCCTTGCCGCCGTTCAGGGTGACCGCCGCCGACCACAGCGGGTAGTCAGGGCTCGGCACGAGCACTTCGTCGCCGTCGTTGAGCAAGGCCCGCAGCACGAGGTCGATCAGCTCGGAGACGCCGTTGCCGATGAATACATCGTCGGCGCTCACGCCTTGCACGCCGCGCGCCTGCTGCTGCATCACGACGGCTTCGCGCGCGGGGAATATGCCCTTCTGGTGGCAGTAGGCCTCGCTCTCGCGCAGGTTCTCGATCATCGCGAGCCGCATGGTCTCGGGCGTGCGAAAGCCGAACAGGCCCGGATTGCCGATGTTGAGCGAGATGATCTCGTGTCCCATGCGCTCCATTTCATGGGCGCGACGGGCGAGCCGGCCGCGGATCTCGTAACGGACGTTCCTGAGGCCTTCGCTTGGACGGATGGGCTCGCTCATTGCAGCGAGCATAGCACTCAGCGGATGACGCCGGCTTCCCGCAGTCGGCCGCGCTCGGCGGAACCGAGACCCAGTTCCGCTTCGAGCACTTCGTCGGTGTGCTGGCCGAGGAGCGGCGGCGCAGCGCGATACTCGATGGCGGTGCGCGAGTAGTTGATGGGATTCTTCACGCCCGGTACGCGCCCTGCCGTCGGATGCGGCAGTTCGATCCGCATGCCGCGGTGGACGACCTGCGGTTCGGAGAACACCTGGCCGATGTCGTTGATCGGGCCGCAGGGCACGTTGGCGGCGTTGAGCGACTCGAGCCAGTCGCGTGTACCGCGCGTCAGCAGGGCCCCTGCGACGATCGGCACGAGCACGGCCCGGTGAGCGACGCGTGCCGCATTGCTGGCGAAGCGCGCATCGGCCGCCAGCTCGGGTCGCCCCGCCACCGCGCACCAGCTCGCGAACTGGCGATCGTTGCCGATCGCGAGCATGAGGAAGCCGTCGGCTGTCGCGAATGCCTGGTAAGGCACGATGTTCGGGTGCGCAGTCCCCTGGCGGCGCGGCGCGCGCCCGCTCACGAGGAAGTTCATGTTCTGGTTCGCGAGCCAGCCGAGCTGCGTGTCGAGGAGCGCGAGATCGATGTACTGGCCCTGCCCCGAGGCGCGGCGCTCGAACAGGGCCGCGCAGATCGCAGTGGCCGCATACATGCCGGTCATCAGGTCGACCACCGCCACGCCGACCTTCTGCGGGCCGCCACCCGGTTCGCCATCCGGCAACCCGGTGATGCTCATCAGCCCACCCATGCCCTGGATCATGGCGTCATAGCCGGGCTTGTCGGCGTCTGGGCCGTCCTGCCCGAACGCGGAGATCGAGCAGTAAATCAACGCGGGGTTGTCCTTCCTGAGGTCGCCGTAGGCCAGCCCGTATTTCGCGAGGCCCCCGACCTTGAAGTTCTCGACGACCACGTCCGCGCGCTTCGCGAGCGCGCGCACGAGGTCCGCTCCTTCGGGCCGCGCAAGGTCCACGGCCACGGAGCGCTTGCCCCGGTTGGTCGAGAGGTAGTACGCGGATTCGGTCGTGTCGCGGCCGCCGGCGTCCTGCGCGTAGGGCGGACCCCACTGGCGGGTATCGTCGCCACCGTCGGGCCGTTCGATCTTGATGACCTCGGCGCCGAGGTCGGCGAGCGCCTGCGTGGCCCAGGGACCCGCGAGGACGCGGGACAGGTCGAGGACTCGAATTCCAGTCAGAGGACCCATGCGATCACCCTCCGGAACGGGAGAGGCCGCCCATCATGGCGGCCTCCCCTGCGTCCGGCACATACCCCGCGACGCGGTTACTTCCTGCGGCGGCGCTTCTTCTTGTGGCTGTGCTCGACCATGCCGTCACCATGGTGGTGCGGCGTGTCGCCGTGGGCGTGGCCGTGCGTGAACTCGAAGTCGACCGGATGATTGTGGCCGTGGGTGTTGATCCACTTGTAGAGGTCCGGCATCCAGTGCTGCACGCGGCTCGCGGCTCGCTCCCGGTTTTCCTCGACGTTTGTCCACGGATTGAAGTGAAAGTGGTTGTAGAGGCGCGAATCGGTGCGGCCGATGGCGAGCGTGCCGAGCTTGCAGCCGAACGCGCCGTGGTTGATGTACGGCGGGCGGTAGAAATAGCCGCCGGTCGGCAAGTCGCCGAACTGCATCATCCAGGACGTACCCCAGATGTGGTAGGCCTCCTCCGCGCAATCGTGGTAGGAAATGTTGTCCTGCCAGAAATTCGGCGTCATGCAATAGAGGAAGGTGAACGCCTGCGTGCGCTCGTCGAAATGCAGCACCTTGACGAGGCAGCCGGGCGCAGTTGCCGGGAAGAAATTGGTCGAGGTCCACTGCATGTCGTCGTAGGAATTGACCACGGCGAACTTGTGGCGCTCGGCGCGCGGGTGGTCGCTGTCGGACTCGACGAACGAGGGCTCGCCGTAGTTGTAGAACAGCAGGCCCGTCGCGCCGCGCGGCGACGACAGCGCGCCGATCGAGACACCCGCCGGCACCATGAAATAGCTGCCGGGGCCGTGCACCTTGTCACCGACGGTGATGGAGCCGGTCATGATGAACAGCTCGTACTCGCTGTAGCTCATGCCCGGGGGCTGGCGGTAGCCCGGCTCGAACATCACGGTCATGGTGCAGGCACCGTTGTCCGGGTCGAGCGAGAGCATCTTGTACTGCATGCCCTTCGGGAAGCCGGGCATCGTGAACTTGCGGAAGGAAACGTCGCGGTCGACGAAGGGTTCGATGTGTGGGCGGGCCATGGCTACTCCGGCACTCGGGCTTTCAGACTACGACGCGGAACTTGCGCTTCGGCTGCACCGGGATCTCCTCCGGCCGCACCTTGCGCATGATATTGAAGTGCACGTGCGTGCCGCGCGACTGGATGCGCTGCAGGAACTCCGCGACCCACTTGGTGCGCTTCGGCTCGAGCGCATCCTGCTCGGCAACGATCTTGCGGTAGCGCGCCTTCTGCTCGGTGATCTCGCGCTTCAGCCAGGCTTCGACTTCGCGACTGCGTTTGTGCGGAATGGATTTCACGGTGCTCAACCTGCAATATGAGGAGACACGGTTATATACCGTGGGTGCCCGTCCTTCTCAACAGTACGAACCCCTACGCTGTGCCGCCACGACGCGCGACCGCGTAGCGGCCGGAGGAATCCCGCATGCTCGATGCGATCGTTGCCGTCACCTTGTCGGCGCCCGACCTGGGCGCAACCGCGCGTGCGTACGAGGCCCAGCTCGGCTATCGCCGCGTCGAGGAGGCGAGCGTCTCCCGCTCGCTCGCGAAGGGCTGGGGCGCCCCGGCCACGAAGGGACGCGACTACGTCTTGATGCAGCCCGCGAGCGGCGAGCCCGTCTACCTGCGCATCGTGGAGGCCGACGAGCCTGCGCCCGGCTACGCGCCCCTGAAGACTTTCGGCTGGAATGCCAACGAGATCCTTGTCGAGGACCCGGTCGCCCTCGCGCCGTTGCTGAAGGAGCCCTTCAGGATCATCGGGGAACCCCGGCCGCTTGACTTCAACCCGAACATCATCGCCATGCAGGTCACCGGGCCGGCGGGCGAAGTCGCCTACTTCACCCGCATTCCGCCGCAGGGTTCGGTTTTCAATCTCGGTAGCGCCAGGTCCTTCGTCGATCGCACCTTCATCGTGGTGACGGGCGGTCCCGATGTCGATGCATCCCGGGCGTTCTACCGCGACGTCTTGCAGATGCCGACCACCGACCCGGCGCCGACGAAGATCCAGGTCCTGCAGGACGCGTACGGCCTGCCGCGCGATGCGCAGACCCGAATTGGCATCGTGCGCTTTCCGTCGAGTTTCCTGATCGAACTCGACCAGTATCCCGCGGCGGCCGTGCCCCGGCCCACGCGCCGCGGCCACCTGCCGCCCGGCATCGCCATGGTGAGCTTCGCGGTGAAGAGCTTCGAGGGCAGCAAGCTGCCCTGGAAGGTGACGCCGCGCGTGCGGACGGAGCGGCCCTATGACGGACGCCGTGCCGGCATCCTCGTCGGGCCCGCCGGCGAGTGGATCGAGCTCATTGAGACGGGGGCGGGCTGCGGGCAGCAGGTTGCGTGTGGCGGGCAAGCGGCGCGGTGATATATCCGCTCCCTCGCTATCCGGGCGCGCCATCTCCGATGGCGTGCCCTCGGAGCGGGGGCGCTTGGCGCATGATGTAGTCAGAGCCTGAGATGTCGCGGACGCCTCGCTCTTTCCCCCGCTCCTCGGCGCCCTCCACGCTCGTCCGCGGATGAATCACCGCGTTCCCGGCCGGCCCCTCGCAGCCCACAATCCGCCGACTTCATTGAGGTGAGGAACGCAACGTGAGGCGACCTTCTCTCACCGGAGCCAAGCGGCCTGCTCGGGTAGTTGACCGCGCGCCGGAGGGGCAGCGGGGGCTCCGGTGACGAGCGTGGAGAGCGCCGAGGAGCGGCGATCAGCGCCCGGCGATCGCAGGTATTTCAGCGCCTGACGAGACAGTGCGCCGGGCGCCGCCGCGACGAGGGGACCGCCGCAGGCGGCGCTCGACCCGTGAGGAACCGGAGGCCCCGCTTCCCCTCCGGCCCGCCGCTCTCAACGCACCGCTCGCCCCGGCACCTGCGGCACCGAGGCGATCAACCGCCGCGTGTATTCGTGCCGCGGGCGATCGAGCACATCCACGGTGGGACCGGCTTCGACGACGGTCCCCGCACGCAGGATGAGCACCTGCGAGCAGAGGCGCCGCACGACGGCGAGGTTGTGGCTGACGAAGACCAGCGCCACCCGCCTCTCCCGATGCAGGGCCTGCAACAGCGCAAGGACCTGCGCCTGGATCGACACGTCGAGGGAACTGACGGGCTCATCGCAGACGAGTACCTCGGGCTCGAGCATCATCGCCCGCGCGATGGCGACCCGCTGGCACTGGCCGCCGCTCAGTTCATGCGGAAAGCGGCCGGCTGCCTGCGCCGGCAGCCCGACTCGCTCGAGCGCCACCGCGATTCGCACCTCGCGCGCCGCCCGGCCAGCGCCAGGTTCGTGCACGCGCAGGGGTTCGGCCAGCAGTGTGCCGACGCGCATGCGCGGATCGAGGCTCGCGAGCGGATCCTGGAATACCGGCTGGGCGATCCGGCGCAGGGCTCTCCATTGGGCTGCGCGAAAGCCTGCGATGGAGCGGCCTCGCCACAGCACCTCCCCGTTGGAGATCGCCATGAGCCCGAGTATCGCGCGCAGCAGCGTGGTCTTGCCGCTGCCGGACTCGCCGCAGATGCCGAGCGCGCCCCCTGGCGCCAGGTCGAGACGCACGCCATGCAGGACGGCATCGCCCGCGCCGTAGCCGACGCGCAGGTCCCTCACCTGCAGCAACGACGTGCCGCTTGCCATGGCGTCGATCATGCCGGCAATGGGAAATGACAGGCGAGTGTCCGCGCGCCGACCGGCGCCAGCACGGGCGCTTCGACGCGGCAACGCGCTTGCGCATGGGCGCAGCGCGGGTGAAAGGCGCAGCCTGCGGGTAGTGCGCCCGGCTGCGGCGGCTGGCCGGGAATCGGCATGAGCGGCTCCTCCGGCCGGTCTTCCATGCGCGGGATGCAGGCGAGCAAGGCCGCCGTGTAGGGATGCCGTGGCGCAGTCATCACGTCCAGCGCGCGGCCCTCTTCCACCAAGCGGCCCGCGTACATGACGAGGATGCGGTCGGCGAGCCGCCCGACGACCCCGAAGTCGTGCGAGACGAGCACGATGGACAGGCGACGTTCGGCCTTGAGCGCCGCGAGCAACGCGAGCACCTCCGCCTGCACCGTGACATCGAGCGCCGTGGTCGGCTCGTCGGCGATGAGCAGCGCCGGATCGCAGGCGATCGCGATGGCGATCGATGCACGCTGGCGCTGGCCGCCGGAGAGCTCGTGCGGGTATTGATGGAACCTCCGTTCGGGCACATCCATGTGCACGCGTTCGAGAAGGGCGCAAGCGCGGTCGCGCGCGGCCGCGCCGCGCCCGGCGCCGTGATGTTCGATCACCTCCGCGATCTGCTCGCCAACCGTCCGGTGCGGCGTGAGCGACGCCATCGGGTCCTGGAAGACGAAGCCCGCGCGCCTGCCCCGGATCCGGTCAAGTGCGGCTCCATCGAGCGCAAGCAGGTCCCCTCCCTCGAAGCGGGCCCCGCCGCCGACCTGCGCGGCGGCCGCGCCCAGCTGAAAGGGCGCGAGCAGGGCCTGGCTCTTGCCGGCTCCCGACTCGCCGACGAGCCCGACGCACTCACCCGGCTGCACTGCAAGGGTCACGCCCGCGACCGCGGTAACCGGCCCGCTGCGCGCGGCTAGCCGCACCGTCAGGTCGTGCAGTTCAAGGATGGGTGCGGGGATCGAGGACATCGCGCAGCCCGTCTCCGAGCACGTTGAGCGAAAGTGTCAGCAGGGTCAGGCAAGCCGCCGGCGCGAGCAGCAGCCAGGGCGCGCTCTCCATGTCGCGCGCCCCTTCGCTGATGAGGCTGCCGAGGCTCGCGAGCGGCTCCTGCACCCCCAGTCCGAGGAACGACAGGAAACTTTCGTAGATGATCATCTGCGGGACGGTGAGCGCCGTGTAGGCGATCACGGGTCCCGCGACGTTCGGCAGGATGTGCCGCCAGAGGATCCGGCCGCCCGATGAGCCCATGGCGCGCGCCGCGTCGATGAAACCCTGGCGCCGCAGCGCGAGTGCCTGGCCGCGCACGATGCGCGCTGTTGTGAGCCAGCCGACGCTTGCGATCGCCGCCAGCAGCACCGGCACGCTGCCGCGCCCGAAGAGCGTCGCGAGGATGATCACGAAGAACACGAACGGCAGCGCGTACAGGATGTCGACGATGCGCATCATCACCGCATCGATCCTGCCACCGGCGTAGCCGGCGACCGCCCCCCACGCTACGCCAATGACGGCGCTCACGAGCGCCGCGGCAAGACCGATCAGCAGCGAGATCCGCAGGCCCTGCATGGTGCGCGCGAAGACATCGCGGCCGAGCCGGTCCGTACCCCACCCGTGCGAGGCGTCGGCACCGGGCGCCAGCGCGGGCCTTGCGAGGTCGATCGCGCCGGCTGCATGCGGACTCAGCCACGGCGCGGCAAGCGCTACGAGGCACAACGCGGCGAGCGCCACGGCGGCGGCCAGCGCCGCGCGGTGACGCGCCAGGTCACGGCCGGCGGATGCGAGGGTCGAGCCAGCCATAGGCGAGATCGGCTGCGAGGTTGCAGAGCAAGGTGGCGACGCCATAGACGACGATCATTCCCATCACGAGCGTGTAATCGCGATTGAGGGCCCCCTCGACCAGGAAGCGCCCCGCGCCCGGGATGCCGAAGACCGTCTCGACGATGAGCGAACCCGTGAGCACGACCGCGGCGGCGGGCCCGAGCCAGCCGACGAGCGGCAGCAGGGCGGGCCGCAGCGCATGTGCGAGCACGATGCGGCGTTGCCCGAGGCCCCGGGCTCGCGCCGCCCGGATGTAGTCCGCGCCCAGTACCTCGAGCAATCCGCTGCGGACGAGTCGCGCGCTGTACGCCATGACCGGGGCCGCCAGCGTGATCACGGGCAGTAGCGCATGTCGCAACGATCCATTCTCCCAACCCGCCGCGGGCAGCCATCGCAATTGAAGGCCGAAGGCCAGCGACAGCAGCGGACCCAGCACGAAAGCCGGCAAGGCAAGCGCGAGCGCTGTCACGATCGTCGCGCCGAGATCCACGGGGCCGGCGCGATGCAGCGCCGCGAGGCAGCCGAGCGGCACGCCGAGCAGCAGCCCGAGCGCGAGCGCCACGGCCCCGAGCGCCGCGCTCACCGGCAGGCCGCCGGCGATCAGCTCGTTGACGCCCATGTCCTTGTGCTTGAACGAGGGTCCGAGGTCGCCGCGCAGCAGGCCCCCGACGTAGCGAAGGTACTGCGTCGCGAGCGGCGCATCGAGCCCGTAGGCGGCCTCGAGATTGGCGCGCACTTGCGGCGGCAGCGCGCGTTCCTCGTCGAACGGGCCACCGGGCGCAAGGCGGATCACGAAGAACGCCGCCGTCACCAGCAGCAGCAACGTGGGAAACAATCCGATGATGCGGGCAAGCGCGTAGCGCATCATCGGCGCGTGCTCAGGCTGCGGTCACCGCCGTCCCGACGCCGTGTGGCGGGCGTATGCGCAGGCTCGCGGCCAGCAGGATCGAGACTGCGATCAGGACGCAGACCAGCCCGAACGCCGACGAATAGCTGCCGTAGCGGTCGTAAAGCAGCGAGGTGACCCAGGGCCCGAGAGCACCGCCGCCCGCATCGAGGACCGTGAGCGCGCCCATCACGCGCCCGAGGGCGCGCGAACCGAAGGCGTCCGCGGCTGTCGCCTGCAGCAGCGAATAGTTGCCGCCCCAGCCGAAGCCGAACAGCGCGATGGCGGGCATCACCAGCGATTTCTGCAAGGTCGCGAGCAGGAGCGCGCCCGCGAGCATCAGCAGCAGGCTCAGGATCCACACGCGCTTCCTGCCGAGCATGTCGGACAGCACGCCCGAGACCACCTTGCCGACCAGGCCCATGATGAACAGGGGCACGAACAGCGCAGCACTCTCCTGCGGCGCAAAGCCGAGGTCCTTCGAATGCAGGAACAGGTTGTTGCTGACCGCGAGGATCGAATAGAAGGTCGCGAACGCCGCCGTGCCGATCAGCCAGAATTCGCGGCGCGCGACGATGTCGCGATAGGACAGCTCGGGGCCGGCGAGCGCGGCTGCCTGTGCCGCCGCACCGCCATAGGGCGCGAGCCCGAGGCGCGCGGGCCACTCGCGGATCGCGAACCAGATGACGGGCAGCAGCAGCAACGGCGCGGCGGCCCCGTACAAGGCCGCCTGCCGCCAGTCGTGCGCCTCGATCAGGCGCGTGAAGATGCTCGGCAGGATGCCGCTGCCGAGGCTCGTGCCCGCGAGCATCAGCCCGAGCGCGAGCCCGCGCCGGGAAATGTACCAGCGTGAAACGATCACGACGCAGACCGCGAGCCCCGCCCCGGCGAGACCGAGGCCCATCACGAAACGCAGCGCGTAGAGGCCGCCGACCGTCTCCACGTGCGAGAGGCCGTAGAACGACGCCGACAGCAGCAGCACGCCCACCGTCATCACGGGGCGCACGCCGAACCGGTCCGCCGCCCAGCCGGTGAGCAGCGTGAAGATCGCGGCGGTGCCGAGCTGGATCGCATCGCCGAGCTTGAGCGGCGCGCGCTCGATCGAGAGCGCGGCGAGCAGGTGCGGGTCGAAGGCCTGGATGCCGCCGATCGTGAGCCCGTTGGTCACCAGGATGAAGAACAGGGTGGCGAGCACGATGCCCCACCACCCGTAATAGCGCCAGCCGCTCTGGGCGCGCGCCGCGGGGTTCGTTGGATCGGACATCCGGCGAGTCTACAGGTTCGACGCGCTAGTTGCCGAGGCCGAGGCTGCCCGGGTTCATGCGCCCCTCGGGATCGACGATCGCCTTGACCTGGCGCAACAGGCTCGCGGCGCCCGGCTCGAGTCCCCGCTGGTAGGGATAGAACTTGCCGATCTGGAAGCTGACTGCGCCCTGCATCACGAAGTTCTCGGCGAGTGCGACACGGATGCGTCCCACCGCTTCGGTGGCTGCCGGA
The DNA here is from genome assembly GCA_963204835.1 of Pseudomonadota bacterium. Classification (GTDB taxonomy): domain Bacteria; phylum Pseudomonadota; class Gammaproteobacteria; order Steroidobacterales; family Steroidobacteraceae; genus CADEFQ01. Next base: position 9,352 of record CAUJHJ010000008.1, on the reverse strand, counting down.
TTCGGCGGGAACTTCGGCAGCTTCGCCAGGTACTCCGGCGGCAGGACGCGCTCGTGGAACGCAAGGCGCTCCTCGGGCCAGTAGAGCACCGGCTCGATCAGGATGCCGCTGTTGCCGACGCCCGCGATCAGGTAGCCATGGTCGATGTCGAGCCGCTGCATCTCGTCGGCGTGGCGGGCGAACACCGCCTTGCACGATTCGAACAGCGCGGTCGCGCGCGACAGCGAAGTCACGCCATGCACCGGCACCCAGCGCTCGCCGCCGGGCCCGAGCATGCTCGTGACATCGGCGAACGGATTGGCGCGCATGACCTTGGGCACGCTGTTTTCCACTTCCCGGGCGCCCGCGCTGCCCGCCGCGGCCCGCGCGATCGCGGCCTTGGCATCCGCATCGGCGGCATCGCGCCCGTCGATCGACAGGTGCATGGAAAACTGCTTTTCATCGAGGAAGCCGCGCCCCGCAAGCACGAGCTTGGCGCCCTCCTTCAGGCCCGCGAGGCCGCCGCCCGCCGCCTTCATGACCTTGCCGAGCGTCTTCACGTCGTCGGTGAGCCGGGCCCGCTTCATGCGCATGCCCTGCAGGCCCGGGTCGAAGGCGAAGCATTCCGAGACGACGTCCGCGCGCGCCACGGCGCCCATTGCCGCAAACAGATCCGCGGCAGTGGCGAACTGGAACGACAGGTGGCGCGATTCCGGTTGCGGGCGCACGAGGCGGAACGTGGCGCGCGTCTTGATGCCGAGGGCGCCGGTGTCCGACAGGAACATGCCCATGGTGTCCGGCCCGTACTGGCGGAAGAACGGCGCACCGTGCGCGTTCGCGTGGCTGCCGAGCCTGAGGATCGTGCCGTCGACCAGTGCGACATCGAGGCCGATCACGCTGTCGGCGACCGGGCCATGGCGGCCGGAACCGAGGAACATGCTCCCCTGGGACAGCGCACCGCCGACGGTCGCCTTCTGTCCCGACAGCGGCCCCCAATACGGCGTGCGCACGCCGTGGGGTGCGAGCGCGTCGTGCAGTGAGCGCCAGGTCGCGCCGCATTCCACCGTGACATAGCCGTCATCGGCATTGATCTCGAGGACGCGATCCATGCGCAGCATGTCCACCGAGATGGAGTCCGCGCTTTGCGGCAGGTACCCGTCCGTATAGGACATGCCGCCGCCGCGCGGCACGACCGCAAGCCCCGCGCGGGCAATGGCCTTGAGCGCGGCACTCAATTCCTCGGCCGATCCGGGACGGATGACAGCCAGCGGCCAGCGGCCTTCGCGATAGACGTCCTGGGCGTAGAAGCGCCGGTCGGCGCCGTCCGTCAGGACATTTTGCGCACCGAGCAGTGCAGCGAGGTCAGCGAGGAGAGTGGTCGCCATGGGGACTCCGTGCATGAATGCGCGGCAGTGTATCGCCGCCCATGGCAGACGAGGGGCCGCGACCGGGCCTGTCTCGGTAAATCCGTACGAACGAATCTCGGTTTTCCCCAACTTGCGCTCCGCACCGTGGTCGCGGACAACTGGCAACCATGGAATCGACCCGCCCCATCCGAGCACTGATCCGCGGCCTCGACGCCCTCACGGTCCTCAACCTGAGGAACGGCGCCACCGTTTCCGAGGTCGCGCAGGACATCCGGTTGCCGCGCACGACCACCTACCGCATTCTCGAGACGCTGAGCCACGCGGGCTATGTCTATCGCGATCCGGTCGACGACCGCTACCGCCTCACCATCATGGTGCGGGGCCTGTCGGACGGCTTCGACGACGAGGCCTGGGTGACGCAGGTCGCGCGCCCGTTCCTGAACGAGCTCACCAAGGACATCGTCTGGCCGGTCGCCATCGCGTCGCTCTCCGGCACCTCCATGATGGTGCGCGAGTCGACCGACCACCGGAGCCCGCTCGCCGTCGAGCGTTTCTCGGCGGGCTTTCGCGTGCCGCTGCTGACCTCGGCCTCGGGCCGCGTGTTCCTCGCCTTTTCGCCGTCCGCCCAGCGCGATTCCCTGCTCGAAATCCTGGCGCGCTCGAGCCGCGACACCGACAAGCTCGCCGCCAATCGCAGCGAGGTGAACAAGATCCTGACCGAGGCGCGCACCCAGGGCTATGCCACCGCGGTGCGCCCGCGACGCGTCACCGACGAAATCACGATGGCGGTGCCGATCCAGCTCGACGACCGCGTGCTTGCCGCCGTGTCGGTGCGCTTCTCCGGCACGGCCGTGCCGATGAAGCTGGCGGTGGAGCGCTTCCTGCCGAAGCTGCGCGAAACCGCCGGCAACATTCGCGCGACTTTCATCGAGCAGCAACGCGATCCGCCGCAGCAGCACCATCGGCCTGCGCAGTTGCGCTGATATACTGGCCGGATGAAGCGAATACTCGTCTGCGTCAAGCGCGTCATCGATTTCAACGTCCGTGTCCGCGTCAAGCCCGATGGTTCGGGCGTCGTCACCGACGGCGTCAAGCTGAGCCTCAATCCGTTCGACGAGATCGCGCTCGAGGAGGCGCTGCGCATCAAGGAGCGCGGTGAGGCGCAGGAAGTGGTCGCGGTCACGATCGGACCGGCCGACTGCCAGCAGCAGCTGCGCACGGCGCTTGCCATGGGCGCCGATCGGGCCATCCACGTGGTCCACGACGGCGGCGTCGAACCGCTCACCGCCGCGCGCGCCTTCCTGCAGATCATCGGCCGGGAGCAGCCTTTCCTGGTGCTGCTCGGCAAGCAGGCCATCGACGACGACAACAACCAGACAGGCCAGATGCTCGCCGCCCTGTGGCAACGCCCGCAGGCCACGTTTGCCTCGAAGCTCGAGCTGGCAGGCACGACCGCGTGCGTGACGCGTGAAGTCGACGCGGGCCTCGAGACGCTCGAGGTCGACCTGCCGGCCGTCGTGACCGCGGACCTGCGCCTCAACGAGCCGCGCTACGTCAAGCTGCCTGACATCATGAAGGCGAAGAAGAAGCCGCTCGACAGCGTGTCGCTCGCGGATCTCGGCGTCGTTCCGGGCGCCCGCGTGAGAACCGTGCGGACCGAACCGCCTGCGCAGCGCCAGAGGGGCATCATGGTGAAGGATTGCGGCGAACTGGTCGCGGAACTGCGCAAGCGTGGGGTGCTGTGATGGCCAAGGTGCTGGTTGTCGCCGAACACGACGGCGCGAAACTCAATGCGGGCACCGCCAAGTGCGTGCGCTGCGCGCTTGGCCTCGAGGGCGCGGAGATCACGGTGGCGGTGTTCGCAGCGGACGGCGCTGCCGTCGCGGCCGAAGCGGCGGGCCTCACGGGTGTCGCGCGCGTGCTGCGGGTCGATCGCCCGGAGAATGCCCACGCCCTCGCGGCGGTTCTCGCCCCGCAGGTCGCGCAACTCGCCGCGCCCTTCAGCCACGTATTCGGTCCTTCGACCACGTTCGGCAAGGACCTGATGCCGCGCGTCGCGGCGCTGCTCGACGCGCCACAACTTTCGGATGTGATGGCTGTCGAAAGCGCCAGTCGCTTCCGGCGCCCCACCTACGCGGGCAACGCGATCGTCACTGTCGAAGTCGAAGCCGGCCTGAAGATCGTCGCCACGGTGCGCACCGCCTCGTTCGAGGCGACGCCCGCGGGCGGCGCCGCAGCGGTGGAGTCCGTCGCGGTCAATGTGCCGCTGCCGGCGCACACCCGCTTCGCCGGAGTGTCGGCGGCGAAGAGCGATCGCCCTGACCTGCAGAGCGCGACACGCGTGGTTTCGGGCGGCCGTGCGCTCGGCAGCGCGGAGAACTTCAAGCTGATCTACGGCCTTGCCGACCGGCTCGGGGCCGCCGTCGGCGCGTCGCGCGCAGCGGTCGACGCCGGCTTCGCGGCGAGCGACCTGCAGGTGGGCCAGACGGGCAAGATCATCGCCCCCGAGCTCTATGTCGCGATCGGCATCTCGGGCGCGATCCAGCATCTCACCGGCATCAAGGATGCCCGCACCATCGTCGCCATCAACAAGGATGCCGAAGCGCCGATCTTCGAGGTCGCGGACGTGGGCCTCGTCGGCGACCTGTTCGCGATCGTGCCGGAGCTCGAGAAATTGCTGACGGCGTGAGCGGCGGGCGGGTCGGCTCGCGCGCGTGGATTGCGCTGCTCGGATTGTCGGGCAGCCTCTCGGTCATCGGCATGGCGAGCATCGTGCCCGTGCTGCCCGCGCTGGCGGACGCCATGCGGGCGGACTTCGGCGCCGTCCAGTTCGTCCTCTCGGCCTATCTCCTGACGCTCGGGCTGGCACAGCCCCTGCAAGGACTGTTGTGCGACCGGTACGGGCGTCGTCCCGTGATGCTGGCCGGTTTCTCGACCTTTGCGACGGGCGGAGCCGCGGCTGCCCTCGCACCCGACCTGTCCTGGCTCATCGGCGCGCGGCTCGTGCAGGCGCTCGGCGCCAGCGTCGGAACCGTCGCGGCGCGCGCGATGGTTCGGGATACGCACGAACCGGAGCAGGCCGCCGTTGCGCTGTCCTTCATCACCGCGGTCATGGGTGTGGCGCCGATCGTGTCGCCCATCGCCGGCGGCCTCATCGTCGAGGGGCTCGGGTGGCGCGCGATCTTCTGGATGCATGTCGGCGTGGCACTCGTGCTGCTCGCCTGGATGTCCAGGTCGATGCCGGAAACCCGCCCCCCTTCCGCATCTTCGGCGGCGATCATGATGCCCGCCGGCAGCATCCGCGCGCTCCTGCGCGACCGCGACTTCCTTGGTTACACGTTGATCTATGGCTGCGCCAATGGCGTGATCTACTCTTTCCTGACCGTCGGTGCAGCTTTCTTCGAAGCGGCCTTCGGTATCGGTCCCGCCCGTTTCGGCCTGCTGTGGGCGCTGCTCGCTGTCGCGTACACGAGCGGCGCATGGATCGCTGGCAGGAACGCACGCCACTTCGGCTCCCGGCGTGTGCTGTGGGTGGGAGTCGTGCTCACCGCCCTGGGCACCGCGATTTTCGCGGTCGCTGCCCTGATGCGCGAAACTTCGCTGGCCGCCTGCCTCGTGGCACTCAGCATCTTGATCGCGGGCAACGGCATGATGTCGCCACTCGCGCTGGCCGGTGCCGTCAGCGGGCACCCCGGTCTCGCCGGACTCGCAAGCGGGTTGTCGAGCTCGCTCGCAATGATGACGACCGTCGCGTTCTCGATGGCGACCGGCGCCCTCTATCGAGGCACGCCCGGCACGATCGCGCTGCTGATGGGGATTGGCACCCTCGGCGTGGTGCTGGCGGCCGCCGTCAGCCGTGCTCCGCGCTGACGCGCACGAGCGCCTTGCCGAAGTTGTCGCCACGCATCAACCGGCAGAAGGCCCCCGGCGCCGCCGCGAGGCCCTCGGTGATGTCCTCCCGGTAGCGGAACTGGCCGTTGCCGATCCAGCCGCCCACGACGCGCACCATTTCGTCCATGCGATGCATGTGGTCGTACACCACGAGGCCGCGCATGGTGGCCCGCGCGCCAACCACCGGGCCGAGGAAGGGTCCCGGCGGCGGCCTGTCGAGGCTGTAGGACTCGATCATCCCGCACAGCACGATGCGGGCGCGCAGCGCGAGGTTGCGCAGCACGGCCTGCAGGGTGTCGCCGCCGACGTTGTCGAAATACACGTCGATGCCGCGCGGGCAGGCCTCCTTCAATTGCGCCGCGAGGTCGCCCTTCTTGTAGTTGATGCAGGCCTCGTAGCCGAGTTCGCGCACCGCGAACTCGCACTTCTCGTCGCTGCCCGCGATGCCGACGGCGCGCGCGCCGACGAGGCGCGCCACCTGCCCCGCCGTGCTGCCGACCGCGCCGGTCGCTGCCGACACGACCACCGTTTCACCGGGCTTCGGCTCGCCGAGGTAGACGAGGCCGCTATAGCCCGTGAGTCCCGGCATGCCGAGCACGCCGAGGGCGGTCGAGACCGGCGCCGCCGCGGGATCGAGCTTGCGCACGTCATGGCCCGACGACAGCGCGTATTCCTGCCAGCCGTTGCGAACGCGCACGAACTCGCCGGCGCGGAAATCCGTGTGGCGCGACTCGATGACCTGCGCCACCGTGTCGCCCACCATGACATCGCCGGGCTTGAGCCGCTCCGCGTAGATCTGGCTGCCCTTCATCACGTTGCGGTAGTAGGGATCGAGCGACAGCCAGACCGTGCGCGAGAGGAATTGACCCGGCCCCGGCGTCGGGATCGGGGTGCTGTCGGCACCGAAGTCTTCCGGCGTCGGCAGGCCTTGCGGCGTACGCTGGAAGGTTACGCGGTGGTTGCGATCGGAAGCGGCGGGCATTTTCAGAGCTGGCCCAGCACGTATTCCGCAGCCGACACCTTGAACTCGCGGGGCGCCTCGACGAGCACATGCGTCGCGACGCCGTCCTTGACGATCAGTGCGAAGCGCTGCCCGCGCATGCCCATGCCGAAGCCGCGCCCGTCCATCTCGAGGCCGAGCGACTTCGCATAATCGCCGTTGCCGTCGGCCAGCATCAGCACGTCGCTGCCCGTGCCGGAAGCCTTGCCCCACGCGTTCATCACGAACACGTCGTTGACCGCCATGCAGGCGATGGTGTCGACGCCCTTGGCGCGAATCGCCCCGGCCTGCTGCACGAAGCCCGGCAGGTGCTTGGCATCGCAGGTTGGCGTGAACGCGCCCGGCACCGAAAACAGCACCACGGTCTTGCCCTTGAACAGCTCATCAGTCGGGAGGTCGCGCGGACCGTCCTTGCCCATCGTCTTGAACGTGCCCGCAGGCATCCTGTCGCCAGCCTTGATCGCCATGATCGCTCCTTGCAGTCCTGGAATTGCCCCGGTCAACCGTACGGCCGCATCAGGTACTGGCCCTGCGGCGCTCCGATGACCTTGCCGTCGCCCCAGATGCGGCGACCGCGCAGGTAAGTGTCGGTCACGGAGGCGCTCATTTCCATCCCCTCGAACACCGAGTAGCCCTGCTGCGACTCGGACAGCTTGCCGCTCGCGACGAAGCCCTTGTCCGGATCGACCAGCACGAGGTCCGCATCGAGGCCAGGCGCGATGTCGCCCTTGCCCTTGAGGCCGAAGCGCTGGGCCGCGTTGTAGGACAGCAGCTCGGCCATGCGGTTGTAGGTGAGGCCGCGCGGCTTGCCCACGGTGATCAGGGCCGGGAGCATGAATTCGGTGCCGCCGAAGCCGGACTTCGCCTGGAAGATGTCGTTCTTGTCCTGCTTGCCGAGCTTCATCTCGTACTTGCAGCAGGCATGGTCCGAGCAGACCCAGTCGAGCTTGCCGTCGAGCAGCGCCTTCCAGAGGAACTCGACGTCGTCGCGCGAACGGATCGGCGGGTTGACCTTGGCGAGCGCCCCCACCTTCGTGTCGTAGTCGAGGCACAGGTGCGCGATGGTGACTTCGCGGCGGAAGTTTACGTGCGGGAACGCCTTCTCCATCCGCAATGCCGCTTCAACCGCCTTGCGCGAGGTCAGGTGCAGCAGGTTGATGTTGGCGCAGTTGGTCTCGTTCGCGAGGTAGGACGCGATCGTGATCGCGAGCCCCTCCGAATGCGGCGGCCGCGCGGCGCTGTAGGCGCGCAAGCCGGACAGCGGCTCGCAGTCCGCGCATTCGGGGTCCTGCGAGACGCCGGTCAGCCAGGTGTCCAGGTCCGTCTTCTTCGCGCCCTTCTCCACCATCTTCGTGTACGCCGCGAGGATTTCCGCGAGCTCGCAGTGCAACGACAGCGAGATGGAGTCCTTCTTCTCCGGGTGGCGCTGCATGGCGCGCTGCACGCCGCGCATCACGAACTCGAAGTGCGCGATGTCGTATTTCTCGTCCTTGCCGATCATCAGGAACTCGTGCTGCGAGCTCGAGGCGCCGTGCAGGCCGTAGCCGCCGTAGAACATGAAGATCTTGAACGAGGTGACCCCGTATTTCTCGATCAGCATGTCGATCTCGCCGATGTGGGTGCGATCGAGCGGCGCGAGGTGGTAGGCATAGTCGACGTAGAAGCGGTCCTTCGAGACGTCGAGCACTTCCTTGTACACCTGCGAGTACGGGCCGCCCTTCTGCATGTAGTAGCCGCCGGTACGCATGTAGTTGAGGCTCGAGGTGACGCCGCCCTGCGCCGCTGCGCGACTTTCGCTGAGCGCGTCCTCGGCCAGCGGGCCATAGATGCCGCAGTGCATGTGCGGATCGACGAGGCCCGGGAACGCGAGCCGGTCCGCGCCGTCGACGACCGTCGCCGCGTCGGCCGCGCGCAGGTCCTTGCCGACCTTGGCGAACTTGCCGTCCTTGACGGCAATATCCATCCGCTGCACGGATGTGCGGTTCGGGCGCACCACGCGCACGTTCTTGATCAGGAGGTCGTATTTCTTGGTGGCATTCGGCATGGGCGGCTCCACGGGAAGAGCGCCGATTATGCCGCAAGCCTTCCGGCCACGGCCCCGCCTGCGGCGAATACCTATGCACGCCACGCGCCGCGATGCCGCCGCTATAGTGGCAGCATGGCGCCGCAGTTCCCCATGACACTCTCCGAGAAGATCATCGCGCGCGCCTCCGGGCGCGATCGCGTCCGGCCCGGGGAGATCGTCACCTGCGAGGTCGACCTCGCGATGATGCACGACTCGGGTGGTCCCCGCCGCGTGCAGCCCTACCTCGAGCGGCTCGGCGCGAAGATCCGCCACCCCTCGCGGGTGGTCATCGCGAGCGACCATTTCGTGCCGCCACCGGACGTGGACAGCGCCGAGATCCTCGCCCTGACCCGCCGCTTTGCGCGCGACCACGCGATCGGCGCGTTCTACGACATGCAGGGCATCTGCCACGTCGTGTTGCAGGAGCACGCGCACCTCGCCCCGGGCATGTTCGCCGTGGGCGGCGACTCGCACTCTCCCTCCGGTGGCGCGGTCGGCGCCTTCATGGTGGGCATCGGCGCGACGGAAATGGCGGGCGTGCTCGTCACGGGCGAGATCTGGGTGCGCGTGCCGCAGACCTGGCTCATCGAATGGCGCGGCGCACTCGGGACCGGCGTATCCGCCAAGGACATCATGCTGTTCCTGTGCGCGCAACTCGGCATGAGCAACGACTACAAGGTGATGCAGTACGCCGGCAGCGCCGTGTCCGCGCTCTCGATGATGGAGCGGCTCGTGCTGTGCAACATGTCGGCGGAACTCGGCGCCAAGACCGGGATCATCGCACCCGATGCCAGGACGCTCGCCGCGTTGCGTGAGGGCGGCCACCCGGTGGCCGACGACGCGCTCGCCTGGCAGTCCGATGCCGACGCTGTCTACGAGCGGCATTGCGGATACGACGCGAGCTCGCTTGCACCGCAGGTCGCGGCGCCGCACAGCCCGGCCAACAGCGCCGCCGTGGATGCACATGCCGGCGTGCGCATCGACCAGGCCTACATCGGCGCCTGCACCGGCGCGAAGCTCTCCGACCTGCACATGGCCGCCGCGGTGCTG
>CAUJHJ010000007.1 GCA_963204835.1 Pseudomonadota bacterium | reverse complement strand
AAGGAGTGATCTGTGAGTGACGTAGCAGTGAACGACAGTCCCGAGTCCAAGAAAGCGGTCTTTCGCCGATTGGTGGAGATATACGCAGTGGGCGATCTTTCGGCGCTCGACCAGCTCATCGCCCCGAACTACATCGGGCATGTCGCTGCAGGCGACCGCGACCTGGAAGGTTTTCGTGAGAGCATCAAGTACTTCCATAATCTCTTCGTCTATGGCGAGGACTCGTTCGAGGTCAACGACCAGTTCGTTGAGGGCGAGAAGGTCGCTACACGGATGACGGCACACGTGAAAATGCGCGCAACCGGCGAACCGGTCACGCTAATCGGCATCAACATCGCACGCGTCGTGGACGGCAAGCTCGTGGAGGAGTGGAATACGTGGGAGCAACTGCAGGTTCCAGAAATCCAGAAGCGGGGGTGAGGCCTAACCCTTCGTCGCACCTGGCGTTCGCCTGTCGACTTCGCCGTCTGGCGACTGCAAGTGAACTCAAGCGTTAGGTCTGTGCAAACGCGTACGGGAGTCGAGATGCGTGCCGAGCTCATGAGGTACATCGATGAACCGCGTCCCGAAGATGCGGAGGCTTGTGGCCTGGTGCCGCTTCAGGACGACAGCTCCGCTGCCCGTGAATGTGTATCTACGGCAATGGAGCGAAAGGCCGCTCAACTCTGTCGTTAGGTTCCCGCCCTGCAGACTCCACCAATGCGATTGCGCTTCCTCATCTTCGCTGCCCTCTCAACTTCCGCACTTCACGCTGCCGATTCACCAGCCGACACAAATGATCTATGTTGAGGGCTATTCAGGGCAGGCTCAGGGCTTCGTGCCGGACGACAATCCGAACACTATCCAGATCGTGCCACTCGCCTCAGAGTCTCAAGGGACGTCGCACGTTTCGGCAGATGGTCAGGTCATATTCCTACGCCGCTCCAGTGACGAGGCGAAGATGCAAGATCTGATTGAGGAAGCGTTCACAAAACTCCTCGCGGTCCGAATCGCGGGAACCTAGCACCTGGCTGGAACGCGGCCGTGACGGATCAAGTGTAAACACCATGCGCTGGCAGTCGGCGCGCTCAGCTCGACCACTTAGGTCACGCAACATGGTCCTCCAGAGTCATGACAACAAAGATCTCGCCACGACTCGCTGAGATTGTTGATGCGCTCCCGCTTCGCCCAGGCATGCGTGTTCTTGAGATTGGCTGCGGCCCTGGAGTTGCCGCGCGTGCAGCCGTTCAACGGATGGGCAAAGGCTACGTTCTAGCAATCGACCGGTCCGCGAAGGCCATCGCTCAGGCTACTGCTTGCTCTACTGCCGAGTTGGCTTCTGGCCTGCTGGAGTTCCGTTGCGTTGCCGTCGAGGACTTCGTTCTCTCAAAGGGCGAGCGACCCTATGATCTTGCGTTCGCGGTGCGGGTCGGGGCACTTGATGGGCGGCACCCCAAGGCGGGCCGTATTGCCTTCGACCGGCTTCGGCAAGCTCTCGCCAAGGACGGTAGGCTATTCATCGACGACGGCAATCCAGTCACAGAGGTCTCGCTTGGCGTGGCTTAACAGTTCGTATATGGACTCCTCCCGCAAGTAGGAGATCGGATCGGGTTTGATGGCTGTTGGGGAAGTACCTGCAGTCGTATATCCGGCATCTGAGGTGGGAATGTGGTGTCCCGTGCCGAGATGGAATCTGCGTCATCGTGGCGCCAATCGCTGCAAGCGACGGAGCGGGCTCCGCCGGAGTTGTTGTCGGCATCGCACGAGGTGGGGTGATCCCGGTTGGCCATGATGGGCGATCGGTCTCCAGGGCAAGCGGCGGTGGGAAGGACGGGCTCAGAGGGGCATCGCAAAGGCCTGACGTTCGAGCTTGTGGCCGAGCCGCGTTCTCTCGAAAGGTGTGGTTGGCGAACCAGCGATCGAACTGGCCGCGGCTGAGGCGGTGTCGTTGGATGATCCGCCAGTGCCCGTCGGCCACCGCGAGCTCCAAGACGTTCTTTGCCAAATCGACGGCGACGGTCGTAGCATCCATGGCGGACTCCTTCCGTTTGGTTGCGCTGACACCCACACCACATGAGGCCAGCTGGCACGATGATGCCCTCAACAGAGCGGGAGGAGTCCATCCCATCACTGGAGCGGGCGCGTGGAAGATAAAGTGCCAAGCCCACAACGTAGCGCGCAGCGCGCTCAGCTCAAACGTTAGGCGCCTTACCAACTCTCGTCGACACATGAAGATCATCAGGCCAAATCGAGCTACTCGTACCTACACTCAGCACCTCGTCGGTCCGCCCGAAGCCGTCTTTCCTTTGCTTTGTCCCGTGCGAGAGACTGACTGGATCGACGGCTGGGATCCGCCGCTGGTTGTATCTTTGTCCGGGGTTGCCGAGCCAGACTGCGTTTTCACCACCGAATCAACCCCAATGGATGCCGTTTGGTACATCACACGACATGAGCCGAGCAATGGCTTTGTCGAGATGCTCAAGATCACGCCAAATGTAACGGCCTGCCGGCTCTCCATACAGCTTCGCGCAGCTCCCGGCGGATCAGAAGCAGACATCACCTACTGTCACACCAGTCTCAGTGCAGAAGGTGACGCGTTTGTTGCCTCCTTCACTGAGAGCTATTATCAAAATTTCATGCAAGAGTGGGAGTCACGCATCAACCACTACCTGAGTCATGGCTCGGCGCTCCACGAGGCAGGCGCCTAACAATCACTGGAGCGCTGGAGCGGGCGCGTGAACGATAGAGTGCCAGGAACACAACAGGGCTGCGTGCGCGCTGCTCAGCTCAGCCGTTAAATGGCTCTATCAGCGCCCCGCAATGATGGATGCCAAGTCGCGAACTGGCTGGACTTGAGGGACTCTGCCAATGCCGTTTGCGACAGCCCCCGACGCTTTCTCCGAGTCTTCAGGCCCTCTGCCAGCTTCAGGCGCAATTCGATTTGGGCTTCCTCCTCGGCGGTGAGTCCCAGAAACTCCTCAACGCCTCCTACGATCCACCCCTTGCTCTCCAATCTTCTTCGCACGCTTGCCTTCATCTTGCCTGTCACGGTCATACTCCTTGCGCGCGCAGCCGCTTGATTGGGAAATGCCACCATGTCCAGAGTCCGCGTCGAGAGCTTCACGATTTCGGCAGACGGCTTCGGCGCCGGCCCGAACCAGGACATCGACCACCCGCTCGGTGAACGGGGCGAGTCGCTGCATGGCTGGGCCATCGCGACGCGAACCTTCCAGAGGCACCTGTTCGGCAGCGACAGCGGGGAATCGGGAGTCGACGACGAGTTCGCCGCACGCGGCTTTTCCAACGTGGGCGCATGGATCCTCGGCAGGAACATGTTCGGGCCCGTGCGCGGTCCCTGGCCGGACGAGAGCTGGCGGGGTTGGTGGGGGGAGAACCCCGTCTACCGCGCCCCCGTCTTCGTGCTGACCCACCATGCGCGCGCGCCCCTCGTCATGGAGGGCGGCACGACTTTCCACTTTGTCACGGAGGGCCCCGATGCCGCGCTCGCCCGCGCACGCGACGCCGCCAGGGGCAAGGATGTTCGCGTGGGCGGCGGCGTCCATGCCATCCAGCAGTATCTCCGCAGTCGCCTGATCGATGAGATGCACATCGCGATATCCCCGGTCGTGCTTGGCGCCGGCGAGCGCCTCTTCGAGGGCGTCAACCTTCCGGCCCTGGGTTATGCCTGCACCCAGCATGTGGCAACGTCGCGTGCCACCCACCTCGTCTTCAGCCGCACATGAGCATCCGCAAGGCAGCCGCAGCAGATCACCCGGCGCTTCTCGACATCTGGGAGCGATCCGTTCGTGCCACGCATGGCTTTCTGTCTGAGCAGGACATTCAGGCCCTGCTGCCCGTCGTGCGCGATCAGGCGCTTCCCCACCTGGAAGTGTGGGTGCTGTGCGGCGAGGCGCGGGATCCCATCGGCTTCATGGGGCTCGACGACAACAAGCTCGAGGCGTTGTTCGTGTCGCCGTCCAGTTTCCGGCAAGGCGCCGGGAGGGCCCTGCTCGAGCATGCGAGGCGCCTGAAGGGTGCGTTGAAGGTGGACGTAAACGAGCAGAATCCGCGAGCCGTGGCGTTCTACCTGTCGAATGGCTTCGTGGTGGCCGGCCGCTCGCCGACTGATTCGCAAGGGTTGCCGTTTCCCCTGTTGCACCTGGCGGAAGGCAGCGCGGATGCGGCCTGACCGGTAGTTGTCCCGGTCGTCGTCCGGGACGATCATGGGCGCAGGCCGCAGGCCCGAAGCCTGCGGCGTTCCGTGCGAAGGGGGAGTTCATGGACGACACCACGCGCCGGCGCTTCATGGGGACCCTGCTCGCCGCGCCGGTACTCGCCGGCCTCGCGCCGGCACTCCGCGCATCCGGCGATGACGATGCGATCATCGCATCCGCCGCCGAAGCGCTGGATGTCTTCGATTTCGAGCGGGCTGCGCGCGCGAAGCTGCCGCCGGCCCACTGGGGCTATCTCAAGACGGGGGTCGACGGCGACGCGACGCTGCGCGCCAATGAATCGGGATTCGCGAACTACAGCCTGCGCGTGCGGCGCCTGGTGGACATCTCGCGAATCGACACCTCGGTACGTCTCTTCGGCACGACCTGGCCGTCGCCTGTCTTTCTCGATCCGGTGGGCAGCCAACGCGCGTTCCACGCGGATGGCGAGCGGGCAAGCGCGAAGGCGGCCCGTTCCCGCAAGCACCTGCAGATCCTCTCGACGGTGTCGTCCACCGGCGTCGAGGACGTCAACGCCGCACGCGGCGAACCGGTCTGGTACCAGCTCTACCCGACTGACCAGTGGCCCCTGGCGCAAGCGCTGGTCCGGCGTGCCGAGGCCGCCGGCTGCCCGGTGCTCGTGTTGACGGTCGATCTCCAGGGCGGATCGAATCGCGTCACGCTCGCGCGCGCGAAGCGGCGCGATCCGCGTGAGTGCGCGGCGTGCCACACGAGCAGTCCGCGGCTCGCCGACGAGATCGCCTCCAAGCCGATGTTCCGCGGGCTCGACCTGCGTGCCGTCGAGGACCTGGCACCGCCCGGCATGAACTGGGACTACATCAGGCGCCTGCGCGACGCCTGGCCGCGCAAGCTCGTCATCAAGGGGCTCGTCACGCGCGAGGACGCGCTGATTACGGTCGAGAACGGCCTCGACGGCATCGTCGTCTCGAACCACGGTGGGCGTGCCGAGGACAGCGGCCGCGCATCGATCGACAGCCTCGCCGAAATCGCGCCGGCGATCGCCGGTCGCATGCCCGTGCTCGTGGACGGAGGTGTGCGTCGCGGCGCCGACATTTTCAAGGCGCTGGCACTCGGTGCCACTGCCGTCGGCATCGGCCGGCCCTACATCTGGGGGCTCGCGTCCTTCGGGCAGGAAGGCGTCGAGCGCGTGCTCGAGATCCTGCAGTCGGAGCTCGTCGGCAACATGCGCCAGGCGGGAACCCGCAATGTCGCGGAGATCGGCGCGTCGTACATCGTCGACCGACGGCGGGCGTGAGCCATGCGCCGGCTTCTCCTCGATCGCGGTGTCAGGTCGCCGCGACGCAAGAGATTGCCGCCCCCGACCGCCTGGCCTAGGCTTGCCGGCAGTCCGGCGCTGGCCGCGCCATCGAGGCAAGCCATGCAACAGTGGGTTTTCCTATCCGTCGCCATCGTGTGCGAAGTGGCGGCGACATCGGCGCTCAAGGCGTCCGCCGGATTCACGCGCCTGTGGCCGTCCGTCATCGTCACCATCGGCTACATGACGGCGTTCTACTTCCTGTCGCTCACCTTGAAGACGGTGCCGGTGGGCGTGGCCTATGCCATCTGGTCCGGCGCGGGCGTGGCGCTGATCGCGCTCATTGCCTGGATCTTCCTCGGGCAGCGGCTCGATATGCCGGCCCTGATCGGCATGCTGTTCATCGTTGCCGGAGTGATGATCATCAATCTCTATTCGAAGGCCACCACCCATGCCTGAGCCCGGAGGCGCAGCGATGATCACGACGCGCCTTGCGGTGCGCGGCGACCTCGATCGCGTGGCGCAGTTGTTCGACCTGTACCGGCAGTTCTACGGCAAGGCGCCGGACCTCGTCGCGTCACGCGAGTTCATTCGAGAACGCATGGAGGGCGCGTCGTCCATGCTCTACGTGGCGGAGGCACAGGACTCCGGCACCATTGCCTTCTGCCAGCTGTATCCGAGCCTGTGCTCCCTGGCGCTCGGCCGCATCCTCATCCTCCACGACCTGTTCTGCCATCCGTCCGCGCGCAGGAGCGGCGCAGCGCGCGCACTGCTGCAGGCGGCGGCGGCCGATGCCTGGCGCGCCGGCTACGGCCGCATGGACCTCATGACGGCCAGGGACAACGTCGCGGCGCAGGCCCTCTATGAGTCACTCGGGTGGGTTCGCGATGACCTCTACTGGACCTACAATCTGCGCAGCGCAGGCGCAAGCACCGGAGCCCGCCAATGAACGACGACAAGACCGAGTTCCTCGTGATCTCTCGCGGCCAGTGGGACGAGACGGCCTCGCGTGAGGACATCCAGGGCGCCATCGACCGGTTCTACGCCTGGCACGACGTGCTCGTGCGGGACGGAAAGATGAAGTCAGGCCAGCGCCTCGCCCCGCAGGCCAGGCGGGTGACGCAGGATTTCGTGACGGACGGGCCCTTCACGGAAGCGAAGGAGGTCATCGGTGGCTACTGGTTCGTATATGCCGGCAGCCTCGACGAGGCCGCCGCCCTGCTGGCCCAAAGCCCCTGCCTCGCCTTTGGCCTCGAGTACGAAGTGCGGCCCATCGATCCGGTGCGCGCCAGTGCCTTCGTGGTGACCTGCGAGACGCCCGCGCGCTAGCCAGCCGGCCCCTCATGCTGTACAAGGCGCACGGCAGCAGGGAATCGGGAGGGGATCGGGAATGATCAGGGCAAGTGAAGCGCTCGCGCGGCTGCGCGCGGGCAATGAGCGGTTCGTGTCGGAAATCCTGGCGAGCGAGGCGATCACCACGCCCACGCGCCGCAAGCAGGTGGCGGTTGCGCAGGAGCCGTTCGCGATCCTCCTCGGCTGCTCCGACTCACGCGTGCCGGCCGAGATCATCTTCGACCAGGGGCTCGGTGACCTGTTCGTGATCCGCGTGGCGGGCAATATCGTGGCGCCCTCGCAGATCGACAGTGTCGAGTTCGCCGCCGAGCGCTACGGCACGGAACTCGTCGTGGTGCTCGGGCACACGACCTGCGGCGCGATCCTCGCCACGCTCGAGGAACTGGGCCTCCCGCCGGCCGAGCAATCGCGCAACCTGCGCTCGATCGTCGATCGCGTGCGTCCCTCGATCGAGCCGCTGCTCGCGACCGACATCGCACACGACCACGCGGCGCTGGTGAAGCACGCCGTGCGCGCCAATATCAGGTCCTCCGTCAACCAGCTGCGCCGCGGCTCGCGCGCCATCGAGCAGCGCATCCGCGAAGAGCGCTTGATGGTCGTCGGCGCGGAGTACTCGCTCGAGAGCGGCGTCGTGGAATTCTTCGACCTGTAGGGAAGGCACCATGGCAATGATTGCGGCGAGGCTGCGCGGCCGGCATGCGTAGGCACCATTTCGAGCGGCACTACTCGAGTCGCACCGGCTGGCTGCGCGCGGCCGTGCTCGGCGCCAATGACGGCATCCTCTCGACCGCGAGCCTCGTCGTGGGTGTCGCCGCCTCCGCCGCGGGCCGCGACGAGGTCCTGGTCGCCGGTGTGGCGGGCCTCGTGGCGGGGGCGTTGTCAATGGCGGCGGGCGAGTATGTCTCCGTGAGTTCGCAGGCCGACGCGGAGAAGGCCGACCTCGAGCGCGAGCGGCGCGAGCTCGATACCGAGCCCGAGGCGGAAATCAGGGAACTCACGCAGATCTACGTGAAGCGCGGCCTGCGGCCGCAACTCGCCAGGGAAGTGGCGGAGGAACTGACCGCACACGATGCGCTCAAGGCGCACGCGCGCGATGAGCTGGGGCTGTCCGACGTGCATCGCGCACGGCCGGTGCAGGCGGCCGCGGCTTCCGCCGTCACCTTCGCCGTGGGTGCGCTCCTGCCGCTCCTTGCCGCGCTCGCGAGCCCGCCGGGCTGGATTGCGGAAGTCGTCGGCGTGGGTGCGCTCGCGGCACTGGCCACGCTCGGGGCGCTGGCCGCCCAAGCGGCTGGTTCGAGCGTACTCGTCGGCGCGACGCGGGTGACCTTCTGGGGCGCGCTCGGCATGACGGTAACCGCGCTGGTGGGCCGCTGGTTCGGTGCGGTCTTCTGAACCGGGCGCAGTGCTTGCCGATCAGGCTGGCGATCAAGGTGGTGCCCGGGGCATCGCGCGACGAAATCGCCGGCTGGCTTGGCGATACCTTGAAAATCCGCGTCGTGGCGCCGCCCGAACGAGGTCGGGCCAATGCGGCGGTCGAGGCGCTGCTGGCGGCCGCCCTCGGCCTGCCTCCCGGGTGCGTGCGCGTCGTTACGGGCCGGTCATCCGCCCGCAAGGCCGTGGTCATCGAGGGGCTGACCGCCACCGAGGTGGCGCAGCGTCTGGGAAGCGGCTGATTGCGGGGCTATGATGGCCGCATGTTGCGAAACACCACGGATCGTTACGGGTCGCTCTCCATCACACTGCACTGGCTGATGCTGCTGCTGATCGCGGCGGTGTATGCCTGCATCGAATTGCGGGTGAATTTCCCGCGCGGCAGCGATCCGCGCGAGGCGCTCAAGACATGGCATTTCATGCTGGGCATCGGGGTGCTTGCACTCGCGATCGTGCGCCTCGTCGTGGCGTTGCGCGGCCCGACGCCCGCGATCCAGCCGTCACCGGGCGCGTTGCAGGCGTGGCTGGCAAAGGGCGGCCACTTCGCGCTCTACGTGCTGATGCTCGGCATGCCGGTGGCGGGCTGGCTGATCCTGAGCGCCGAGGGCAAGCCGGTTCCGTTCTTCGGCCTCGAGTTGCCGCCACTGATCGGGCCCGACAAGGCGCTCGCCGAGTCCATCGAGGACCTGCACAAGACGGCTGGAACGGTGGGCTACTGGCTGATCGGCCTGCACGCGGCCGCGGCGCTCTTTCACCACTACGTCCAGCGTGACGATACGCTCACGCGGATGCTGCCGCTCGCGCGCCGGCGAACCTAGGTACGGCAATGGCCACGCCGGCGACCTGGGTCTTCTGGGCGCTGCTGTCCGCGGTGTTCGCCGCCCTGACTGCGATTTTCGCCAAGCTCGGCGTGCAGGGCGTCGATTCCGACCTCGCCACGCTGCTGCGCACCGTGGTGGTGCTCGTCGCGTTGTCCGCTCTCATCGCGCTCACCGGCAAGTGGAGCAATCCGTTCGCATTGCCCCGGCGCGCGCTGCTCTTCCTCCTGCTGTCGGGCCTCGCCACGGGCGCTTCGTGGCTGTGTTACTTCCGCGCGCTGCAGCTCGGCGATGCGGCGCTGGTGGCGCCGGTGGATAAATTGAGCGTCGTCCTGGTCGCCGTGTTCGCCGTCATCTTCCTCGGGGAGCGACCCGCGCCGCGGGATTGGGCGGGCATCGCGATGATCTGCACCGGTGCGCTGTTGTTGGTGCTGCGACGCTAGCCCATCGCGGCGGCGCTGGTATCCTTTGTCGCGGGAGGCCCGATGCACTACCTGCTGATGTACGACTTCGTCCCTGATTTCGCCGAACTGCGCAAGCCGCTGCGCGGGCGGCATCTCGCGCTTGCCTGGGAAGCGCATGACCGCGGCGAGCTCGTGCTCGCCGGCGCCTTCACGGATGCGCCGGCAGGCTCCGCGATGCTGTTCAAGGGAGACTCTCCCGAAGCGGCCGAGCGCTTCGCGAAGAACGACCCCTATGTCACGGGCGGGCTCGTCACGCAGTGGCGCGTGCGGCCGTGGACCACCGCGGTCGGCGCCGATGCGTCGTCGCCGGTGCGGCCCGGTTCCTGATGCAGACGCTCTCGATCGCGACGGCCGCCACGCGTGCCGAGCTCGAGAGGGCATGGGAAGTGGTGCGCGAGCTGCGCACGCAGCTCACGCTCGAGGCGTTCGTCGAACAGGCGCAGCGCCAGCAGGAGCGGGAAGGCTACCGGCTCGTGCTGCTGTCCGATGGCGGGCTCGCGCGCTCGGCGGCGGGCTACCGCTACCTCGAGACACTCGCCTGGGGGCGCATCCTTTACGTGGATGACCTCGTGACGCGCGCCGTGGACCACGGCGCGGGCTACGGCAGCGCGCTGCTCGACTGGCTGGTGGGCGAGGCGCGTGCGGTGGGCTGCGCGCAGCTCCACCTCGACTCGGGCGTGCAGCGCTTCGGCGCGCATCGCTTCTACCTGCACAAGGGGCTCGACATCACGAGCCACCATTTCGCGAAGGTGCTTTAGTCGTCCATCAGGAAACTGCGCAGCTGCTCCGAGCGCGACGGGTGGCGCAGCTTGCGCAGCGCCTTCGCCTCGATCTGGCGGATGCGCTCGCGGGTGACGTCGAACTGCTTGCCGACTTCCTCGAGGGTGTGGTCGGTGTTCATGTCGATGCCGAAGCGCATGCGCAGCACCTTGGCTTCCCGCGGCGTGAGCTGCGCCAGCACCGAATGGGTGGTCTCGCGCAGCGATTCCATCGTCGCCTGGTCGATCGGCGAGGCGACCGACTGGTCCTCGATGAAGTCGCCGAGGTGCGAATCCTCGTCGTCGCCGATCGGCGTTTCCATCGAGATCGGCTCTTTGGCGATCTTGAGGACCTTGCGGACCTTGTCTTCCGGCATCTCCATGCGCACGGCCAGCTCGTCCGGCGTCGGCTCGCGGCCCATCTCCTGCAGCATCTGCCGCGAGATGCGGTTCAGCTTGTTGATGGTCTCGATCATGTGCACCGGGATGCGGATGGTGCGCGCCTGGTCGGCGATCGAGCGCGTGATGGCCTGGCGGATCCACCAGGTCGCGTAGGTCGAGAACTTGTAGCCGCGGCGGTATTCGAACTTGTCGACCGCCTTCATCAGGCCGATGTTGCCTTCCTGGATGAGGTCCAGGAACTGCAGGCCGCGGTTCGTGTACTTCTTCGCGATCGAGATCACGAGGCGCAGGTTCGCCTCGACCATTTCCTTCTTGGCGCGCCGCGCCTTCGCCTCGCCGATCGAAACCTCGCGGTTCACTTCCTTGATGTCGTTGATCGACAGGTGGAAGGCGACCTCGAGCGTGATGAGCTTGCGCTGGCGGCGCTCGACGTCGTCCTTGAGCCGCGCGAGGCCCGCGGAATACTTCTTGCCGGCCTTGATGTGCTTGGCGAGCCAGCGCGAGCTGGTCTCGTTCTTCGGGAAGGTGGTGATGAAATCCTTGCGCGGCATGCCGGCGTCGCGCACCGCGAGCACCATGATTTCCTTCTCGAGCTGGCGCACTTCGCCAACCTGCGCGCGCAGGTTGCCGATCAGCGCCTCGAACATGCGTGGCGCGAGCTTCAGTTCCATGAACTCGCCGGAGAGCTTCTTCCTGATCTTGAGCGTCTTCGGATCCTTGGCGCCGTGCTTGGCGATCGCGTTCAGCGCCTGGTTCTGCAGCTTCGCGATCGACGCGAAACGGCGCGCGGCCTCTTCCGGATCGGGGCCGGTATCGACGGCTTCCTCTTCGCTTTCCTCGTCTTCCGATTCCTCGTCGTCGTCCTTGTCCTTGTCCTTTGCGGCAGCAGCCGGATCGGGGCGGGTCGGATTCTGCGGCTGCGCGATCACGTCGGGCGCGTTCGGGTCGATGAAACCGACGATCACGTCGACGAGGCGCGCCTGGCCGGCCTTTACGGGCTCATAGGCGCGCGCAAGGAACTCCAGCGTCGGCGGGTACATCGAGAGCGCGAGCCGCACGGCATCGAGGCCTTCCTCGATGCGCTTGGCGATGCGGATCTCGCCTTCGCGGGTCAGCAGCTCGACCGTGCCCATCTCGCGCATGTACATGCGCACCGGGTCGGTGGTGCGGCCGAGTTCCGCGTCGAGCGCGGCCAGCGCGGCGGCGGCCTCCTCGATCGCTTCCTCATCGGTCGGCGCCGAGGGTTCGGCGGCGAGCAAGGCCTCGGAGTCCGGTGCCTTCTCGTACACCGGAATGCCCATGTCGTTGATGGTGTTGACGATCTCCTCGATCTGCTCGGGATCGACGATCTCGGACGGCAGGTGATCGTTCACCTGCGAATAGGTGAGGTAGCCCTGTTCCTTGCCGCGTGCGATCAGCAGCTTCAGCTGCGACTGGCGCTCCTCGGGCATGACGGTGGGACGCCGCTCGGGCGTGCCCGGCATGGGAGCGGGCTTGCGCGCTTCAGGCTTGCGGGCGTCCGGCTTCTGGACCTCAGGCGCGGCGCGCTCGACGACTTTCGCCTTCGGCTCCGCCTTGTCCGCCTTGCGCGTCGCCGGCGCGGCCGTCTTGCGGGGCGCGGCTTTGGCGGCGGTCTTGCGAGTGTCGGCGGGGCCGGGCTTTTTCGATGCGTTCGTGGGCTTTTGCTTGCGTGTCATATCCCGTGCCGAATGAAGGCTCGCACCCCCCCGCACCCGTAACCGGGGGCAGGCATTGATAGGGTGGCGAGGAAAAGCTGCGTATTGTACTCAAGACACGCCGCAAGCCGCCAAATTCCCGCGCAATCAGGGTCGGGGGTGGCGGATTGCCCCGGCAGGAGGCGCTGGGGCGGTCATAAGTGCTTGAAGTTCAATCTTTTCTTCCGTCGACAGCCCCGGGCCTTGGCTCTTGGCGAGCAGCGCCTCCACCCGCCGCTTGGCGGCCGTCGCGGCCAAGCGCGCGAGCGCGGTCGCGATTTCCTCGGCGGCTGCCTTCGGGCCGGGCACCAGCGATTCCTCCATCGCGAGGTGCGCGAGCCTCGGGCCCTCCGCGCGATCGCGCCAGCGCTCGAGGATCTGGGCCGTCGTCGCGGCCGGGTCGCGACGCAGGTCGTCGAGCAACTCGCGCAGGATCGAAACTCCAGGCTCCTCGACGCGCGCAAGTGCCTCGATCAGCGCGGCATCGAGCTGCGCCGCGGCAGACGGATGGTGCAGCAGGGCCTGCACCGCCTGGCCCACGAGCCCGCGACGGCCCGCAACGCCCTGGCGCAGGCGTGGGGAGCGGGCGACACGCGATGCGGATGCTGGCGCCTGAGTTGGCGCCGAGGCCGCCCTGCCGCCTTGCTGCCACAGCGCGGCGAGCCGGTCGGCCGGCAGCCGGATGGATTCCGCGATGCGCGCAATGAGCAGTTCCCGGTAAACGCCCGCCGCGACGCGCGCGACCAACGGGCGCGCGAGCTCGGCAAAATGCGCACGGCCGTCGGCATGGCCGAGGTCTGCCTGCGCGGCGAGTTCGCGCACGAGGTACTCGGACAGCGGCAGCGCGTCGTCGAGCCGGCGCTCGAAGGCTTGCGCGCCTTCCTCCGCCACGAGCGTGTCGGGGTCGTGGCCCTCGGGCAGGAACAGGAAGCGGATCTCGCGCCCCTCGCGCACCTCGGGCAGGGCGTTCGCGAGTGCGCGCCATGCGGCGGCCCGTCCGGCACGATCGCCGTCGAAGGCGAACACCACTTCGCTGACCAGCCGGAAAATTCGCTTCAGGTGCTCGGGCGTCGTGGCGGTGCCGAGCGTCGCCACGGCGTAGCGAATGCCGGCCTGGTGCAGGCGCACGACGTCGATGTAACCCTCGACGACCAGCAGGCGCGTGAGCCTGGCGCGGCTCTGGCGCACTTCGTAGAGCCCGTAGAGCTCGCGGCCCTTGTGGAAGAGCGGGGTCTCGGGCGAATTGAGGTACTTCGGCTCGCCTTCGCCGATCACGCGCCCGCCGAACGCGATCGTGCGGCCGCGCGCGTCGCGGATCGGGAACATCAGCCGGTCGCGGAAACGGTCGTAGTGCCGCTCGCCGTCGCGCGCCTCGCCCTCGCGTTCGATCACGAGCCCGAGTTCGGCGAGCTGGCGTGTGGCCGCGGCGTCCCGGCCGAACTTGCGCAACACCTCGTTCCAGGAATTGGTTGCGAAGCCGATCTGGAAGCGCGCCACCGATTCGGCATCGAGCCCGCGCTTGCCGACATAGGCCCGCGCCCGCGCGTCGCCCGCGAGCGTCGTGGCGAAGTGCTTCGCGACCCGCGCATTCAGTTCGTACAGCGCATCGGTCGAATCGTGCGGGCGGTCGTCGCCGCCTTCGCGCGGCACCTCGACGCCGGCGCGCGTCGCGAGTTCCTCGACGGCCTCGGGAAAGGCGAGGCGGTCGTAGTTCATCAGGAAGCCGAGCGCCGTGCCGTGCGCCCCGCAGCCGAAGCAGTGGTAGAACTGCTTGTCGGGACTCACCCAGAAGGAGGGCGATTTCTCGTCATGGAACGGGCAGCACGCCTTGTACTCGCGCCCGGCCTTCTTGAGCGGCACGCGGCTGCCGATCAGCTCGACGATGTCGGTGCGCCCGATCAGGTCGTCGATGAAATGCTGCGGAATGCGGCCGGCCATGCCGCATAGTAAGCCACGCCGTGCGGGCTCAACGCGCGAGAATGAAGGCGAGGAGGCCGGCTGCGAACAGCAATGCCGCGACGACGCCCGTGAGGGCGAGGCGGGTGCGCTTGCGCGGTTCGCGCCCGAGGCGTCGCGCAATGACGCTGCAGGCGAGCGCGATGAGCGCGAGGACCGCCAGGGTGGCAAATCCGCGTCCTGCGAGCATGACGGGGCGCGGGGAAGTCCGGCTCAGCCGGCGCCGAGCCGCGCCTTGATGCGGGCGCCGACGGTGCCCATGTCGGCCTTGCCCGCCGCCTGGCCCTTCACGATGCCCATGACCTTGCCCATGTCCTTCACGGACGTGGCGCCGGTCTGGGCGATGGCGGCGGCGATCAGCGCGTCGAGCTCGGAGTCGGAGAGCTGGGCGGGCAGGTAGCCCTGAAGCAGCGTGAGTTCCGCGGTCTCCTTGGCGACGAGATCGCCGCGGCCGCCCGCTTCGAACTGCGCGATCGACTCGCGCCGCTGCTTGACCATCTTCTCGAGGACGGCGGTGACCTGCGCATCGTCGAGCGCGATGCGCTCGTCGACTTCGCGCTGCTTGATGGCCGCCTGCAACATGCGGATGACGCCGAGGCGATCCTTCTCGCCGGCGCGCATGGCGGCCTTCATGTCTTCGGTGATGCGCTCCTTGAGCGTCATCTTGCGATCAGCGCCGCGGCGCGCCGTCGCGGGAATTGCGCTTCAGGTGCCGCTTGACCGCGGCGGCCTTCTTGCGTTTCCGTTCCTGGGTCGGCTTTTCGTAGAATTCCCGCCGGCGCAGCTCCGTGAGCACGCCCGCTTTCTCGCACGCGCGCTTGAAACGGCGCAGCGCGGCGTCGAAGAACTCGTTTTCGCGTACACGAACGCTCGGCATCGAAACCTCAACTCATTGAATTTACAGGAATTATGCCCCGTCCCTCAGGGCACAAGGGCGGGAATTCTAAGGGCCTCCCGGTAAAAACGCAAAAATGCGCGTGCTCGCCATCGAATCCTCCTGTGACGAGAGCGCCGTCGCCGTCCTCGACGACGCGCGCGGCCTGCTGGCGCACGTGCTGCATTCGCAGATCGACGAGCATCGCCTCTACGGCGGCGTCGTGCCCGAACTCGCCTCGCGCGATCACGTGCGGCGCCTCGTCCCGCTGGTGCGCGCGGCCCTCGCGCAAGCCAATTCAACCCGCGCGGACATCAGCGGCGTCGCCTTCACGGCCGGGCCCGGCCTGATCGGCGCACTGCTGACGGGCGCCGCGCTCGCGCGCAGCCTCGCTTATGCCTGGGGCGTGCCCGCCGTGAACGTGCACCACCTCGAGGGGCACTTGCTCGCGCCGATGCTCGAGCCGGAACCGCCAGCCTTTCCGCACGTGGCGCTGCTCGTGTCGGGCGGGCACACGATGCTCGTGGAAGTACGCGCGATCGGCGACTACCGCCTGCTCGGCGAAACGCGCGACGACGCGGCGGGCGAGGCCTTCGACAAGACCGCGAAGCTGCTCGGCCTGCCGTATCCGGGCGGGCCGGAACTCGCGCGCCTCGCGCAGGACGGGCGCGCGGGTGCCTACGACTTTCCGCGGCCGATGCTCGACCGGCCGGGGCTCGAGTTCAGCTTCTCGGGCCTGAAGACCGCCGTGAGCCTTGCCGTGAAGGACCCCGGCTTCGATCCGGCGCGGCGCCCGGATGTCGCACGCGGCGTCGAGGATGCGATCGTCGCGACGCTCGTGGCGAAGGCGATGCGCGCCCTCGAAGCGACCGGCCTCGATGCGCTGGTCGTGGCAGGCGGCGTCGGCGCCAACCGCGCCCTGCGTGGCGCGCTCACTGCCGCGACCGCGCGGCGCGGCGCGCGCGTGCACTTCCCGCGCCTCGAGTTCTGCACCGACAATGCTGCGATGATCGCGGTCGCGGGGCTGGCGCGGCTAGCCGCCGGCGAGCACGTCGACCTCGCGATCGAGGCGCGCGCGCAATGGCCGCTCGAGAGCCTCGCAGCGCCCCGCCCCGACCCCAAGGAAAGTTGAATGAGCCACAGTGCACCCGACCGGATCTTCCTGCGCGGACTGGCGATCGACTGCGTGATCGGCTTCATCGACTGGGAACGCCGCATCAAGCAGACGGTGGTGATCGACCTCGAGCTGCCGGTCGACTGCCGCGCGGCCGCGGTGCGCGACCAGGTCGAGGACACTCTCGACTACAAGAAAGTCGCCAAGCGCGTGATCGCCTTTGTCGAGGCCTCGGAGTTCCAGCTTGTCGAGACCCTCGCCGAGCGCATCGCGCAGCTGATCCTCGCCGAGTTTGCCGTCGAGTGGGTGCGCGTTGCGGTCAACAAGCCCGGCGCCATCCGCGGCTCGCGCGATGTCGGCGTCGCGATCGAACGCACGCGCGACGACCCCCGATGACCCAGGTCCTGGTCGCGGCGGGCAGCAACGTCGAGCCGGGACGCCGGCTCGCCACCGCGATGCGCGAGCTCGCCGTGGCGTTTCCCGGCGTGCGCTTCTCGACCGCCTATCGCAACGCCGCGGTCGGCTTCGAGGGTGAGGACTTCATCAATTTGGTCGCGGCCTTCGACACCGGACTGCCGCCCCAGGCGATCCTCGAGCGCCTGCATGCGATCGAGGCGCTCTGCGGCCGGGAGCGCGACGCGCCGAAATGGGCGCCGCGTTCGATGGACCTCGACTTGCTGCTCTATGGCGATCTCGAAGCCCCCGGCCTGCGCCTGCCGCGGCCCGATCTCGCCAGGCGCCCCTATATGCTCGGGCCGGCGGCGCAGGTCGCTCCGGGCATGCGGCACCCGACGCTCGGGCTCACGCTTGCCGAACTCTGGTCGCGCTTCGATCGCGACGCGCACGCCCTCGTGCCGGTGGCGCTCGCGCCCGCGCCGCCCGGGAACTGAACGGATGCCCGCGCTACCAGGCGACGCTTCGTCCGCCGTCGACCGCCAGCACCTGGCCCGTCACGAACGGCGCGTCGACCGCGAAATAGCGGGCGGCGAGGGCGACATCACGCGGCGAACCGAGGCGCTTCAAGGCCGTGCGCGCGACGATCTCCGCCTGCAGCGCTTCATCCGCGCCGCCCACCGGCCACATCACCGGCCCCGGCGCGATCGCATTGACGCGCACCTCGGGCGCGAGCTCGCGCGCGAGCGAACGGGTCAGCATCACGAGGCCGGCCTTCGCGATCGAGTAGGTGGTGTGGTGGCGCAGCGGTCGTTGGCCGTGGATGTCGGCGATATTGACGATGAGGCCCTGCGCGGCGCGCAGCGCGCCCGCCGCCGCCTGCGACAGGAAGAGCGGCGCCTTGAGGTTCGTGCCGAGAAGGTCGTCCCAATGCGCCGCGGAAATCTCGCCGAGCGGCGTCGGATAGAAGGTCGAGGCGTTGTTGACGAGCACGTCGAGGCGGCCGAAAGCCGCGATGCACGCCTCGACGAGCCGCGGCAGGCTCGCGGCATCGAGCAGGTCCGCCGCGATGCCGGTCGCGGAACGGGGGCGCGCGTCATTCAACGCAGCGACGAGCGCCGTGGCATCGGCGGCCGAATTGCGGTAGTGCACGGCCACGTTCGCGCCCGCCGCGTGCAGCGTGCGCACGATTTCCGCGCCCACGCGTCGTGCGCCGCCCGTGACCAGCACGGACTTGCCGGCGAGGGGAGAAGAAAGGTCGCTCGTCGTGGCCATGGCGCCTGAGCTTACACTGACCACCGACGAGCAGGCGCACGCCGCGCGCGTGCTCGATGCGATCCGCGCGCGCATCGCGGCCGCGGGCGGTGCGCTGCCGTTCGCCGAGTTCATGTCGCTCGCGCTCTACGCACCCGGCCTCGGCTACTACAGCGCGGGCGCGCGCAAGTTCGGTGCCGGCGGCGATTTCACGACCGCCCCCGAGATTTCGCCGCTCTTCGGCCGTTGCCTCGCGCGCCAGTGCCGCGAGGTGCTCGCCGTGACCGGCGGCTCGATCCTGGAGTTCGGCGCGGGTACCGGTGCGCTCGCGGCCACGGTGCTCGAGTCGCTCGCGGCGCTCGGCGCACTGCCCGAGCGATATTTCATCCTTGAAGTCAGCGGGGATCTGCGCGCGCGGCAGCAGGAGAAGCTCGCGCGGCTCGATCCCGCGCTCGCGCGCCGCGTGGCGTGGCTCGATCACCTGCCGGATGTGGCTCTGCCGGGCGTGGTGCTCGCCAACGAAGTGCTCGATGCGTTGCCCTGCGAACGCTTCGTCATGCGCGGCGGCCGCGCGCGGCGCCTCGGCGTTGGCGCGGGCCCCGGCGGCGCCCTGCACGAAGTCGAGCTCGATGAATGGCTGGGCCTGCCGGAGGGGCTCGAGGCGCATGCGTTGCCTGACGGTTACCGCGGCGAGCTGTGTCCATCGCTCCATCCGTGGGTCGCGAGCGTTGCCGCCTGCCTCGGGCGCGGCCTCGTGCTCGCCTGCGACTATGGCCTGCCGCGCGGCGCGCTCTATCACCCTGACCGCACGGAGGGCACGTTGCTGTGCCACTTCCGCCACCGTGCCCACGGCGAACCTTTCGCGAGGATCGGGCTGCAGGACATCACGGCCTGGGTCGATTTCACCGCGGTCGCCGAAGCGGCCGTGGACGCGGGGCTCGAGGTGGCTGGGTTCACGACGCAGGCGGCGCTGCTGCTCGCGCTCGGCATCGAGCGGGATGTCGCGGGCGAGGCCGACGGCACGGCGCGCTACGCGCGCGCGGCCGAGGCGCGGCAACTGCTGATGCCGGACGAAATGGGCGAGTCCTTCAAGGCGATCGCGTTGACGCGCGGGCTCGACCTGCCGCTCAGCGGATTTGCGCTGCAGGACCTGCGGCGCCAGCTTTGACGGCGGCGATGGCCCGCGCGCGCAGCTCGTGCAGCCGCACGCCGATCTGCGCGCCGTCGAGGCCGGCGCGGGCCGCCTCGTCGAGCACGACCGCCCTCGCCGCGGCGAGGCAGCCGCGCAGGTAGTCCGCCTGCGGATAGGGGCGCTCCTCGAAGCCGAGGCGCCCGCGCGCGTCGGCTTCGCAGGCAAGCAGCAGCTCTTCGTAACGCTCGGGGCGGCGGAAGGCGTCGCAGCGCTCGAACATCGTGAGGATGGTCGCGGCGCGCAGCTCGCCGGCGCGGTGCACGTCGCAGTGGTAGCGCGCCGCGAGCTTGCCGAGTTCGCGATGCTCGTTAGGTACCTTCAGGCGATCGCACAGCGCATCGACGAGCGCGACGCTCGCCACTTCGTGCCCGTGGTGCATCGGCCAGCGCTCGCGCGGCGTTTTCGCCTTGCCGAGGTCGTGCGTCAGCGCTGCGAAGCGAACCGTGGGTGCCGGCGACAGCCGCGCGGCCTGACCGAGCACCATCATCGTGTGCACGCCCGAGTCGATCTCCGGGTGCCATTTTTCCGGCTGCGGCACGCCGAAAAGGGCGTCGATCTCGGGGAATATCACCGCGAGCGCGCCGCAGGCGCGCAACACCTCGAAGAACACCTGCGGGCGCTCGCAGGCGAGCGCGCGCGCCGCTTCCTGCCACACGCGTTCCGCGACCAGCGCGGCGGCCTCGCCGCTCGCGACCATGGTGCGCATCAGCTCCAGGGTTTCCGGCGCGACGGTGAAGCCGAGCGGCGCAAAGCGCGCCGCGAAGCGCGCGACGCGCAGGATGCGCACCGGGTCCTCGGTGAAGGCGGGCGATACGTGCCGCAGCACGCGCGCCTCGAGATCGCGCAGGCCGCCGTACGGATCGACGAGTTCGCCGCCAGCCGTGCGCGCCATCGCGTTGACGGTGAGGTCGCGGCGCAGGAGGTCGTCCTCGAGCGTCACGTCGGGGGAGAATTCGGTGACGAAGCCGCGGTAGCCGGGGCCGGTCTTGCGCTCGAGGCGCGCGAGCGCGTGCTCTTCCTTCGTGTCGGGGTGCAGGAAAACCGGAAATTCGCGCCCGACGGCCGTGTAGCCCGCGCGCGAGAGTTCCGCTGGCGTCGCGCCGACCACCACCCAATCGCGCTCGCGCACGGGCAGCCCGAGGGCCGCGTCCCGGACGGCGCCACCGACCAAGTACACTTGCATGCGCGCATGTTACTCGACGCCCGGCTACTCGCGTGCCTCCTGGTGTTGCCGCTGTCCGGCTGCGGCACGCTCTATTTCGCGCAGGCGGCCGCGGGCCAGTGGCAGGTGATGGCCGCCCGCCGGCCGATCGCCGCGGTCGAGGCCGATCCGGCGACACCACCTGCGCTGCGCGCGCGGCTCGAGACGGTCGCCGCCGCGCGCGATTTCGCATCGCGCGAGCTCGCGTTGCCGGACAATGCAAGTTACCGGCAATACGCAGCGATCGATCGCGAGTACGCCGTCTGGAACGTGGTGGCGGCGCCGGAGTTCTCGGTCGCACCACGCGAGTGGTGCTTTCCGGTGGCGGGTTGCGTGGCATATCGCGGCTATTTCAGCGAGCGCCGCGCCCGCGACTACTCCCTGACGCTCGAGTCGCGCGGCTACGACGTGGCGCTGGGCGGCGTGGCCGCCTACTCGACCCTCGGCCGGTTCGCCGACCCGGTGCTCTCAAGCATGCTCGCCTACGGCGACGTGCAGCTCGCCGCGCTGATCTTCCATGAGCTTGCGCACCAGGTGGTCTACGTGCCGGGCGACTCGGCGTTCAACGAAGCGTTCGCGGTGACGGTCGAGCAGGAGGGGCTGACGCGCTGGCTCGCCGCGCGCGGCCGGCCGGAAGCGCTCGCGGAGTGGCGCCGGCGGCGCGCTGCCCAGGCGGAAGTTGCGGCGCTGATGGCCGCCACGCGCGCCCGGTTGCGCCGCCTGTACGCCGAGCCGATCGCGCCGGCCGTCATGCGCGTCGACAAGCGCGCGATCCTGCGCGGGCTCGCCGACGAACTGCGCGCCCACGAGCGGCGCACCGGGCTCGCGAGCGGCTACGCGCGCTGGTTCGATACCGGCCTCAACAACGCGGTGCTCGCTTCCGTCGCGACCTACTACGGCTGCGTGCCGGGTTTCGAGCGCGTGCTGCGGGCGAGTGACGGCGACCTGCCTCGATTCTATGCGGCCGTGAAAGGGCTGGCCGCCGGCCCCGCCGCGGAGCGCGCGGCGCTTTGCGCCCGCTGACCGGCGCAGGGCACGGGCCAGCGCAGGGCGCCGCTCAGCGCAGCGGGATGAGCAGCGCGGTGTTGCCGCGGCGGACCGTGAGTACGAGCGATGTCGCGCCGCGCGCCGCCTCGCGCAGGTTCTTCAGGTTGCCGACCAGCGTCCGGTTGGCCTTCACGATCACGTCGTTCGCGCGCAGGCCGGCAAGCGACGCGGGGCTGCCGGCCGCGATGGCGCGCACCTGCACGCCACCGGCATTCGGTGCATCGGCGAGCTGCGCACCGACGAGCCCGCGGTGCAGCTCGGGGGCGGCTTCGGTGTCGCCCTCGTCGTCGCGCGCCGCGTCGTCCGCGGGCGTTTCCGCGATGACCGCGGTGGCGCGCCGGGCCTTGCCGTCGCGGATATAGCCGATGTCGACCTTGTCGCCGACCCGCAGCAGGCCGATGGCGTTCTGCAGGTCGGTATTGGATTTCACGCCCTGGCCGTTGATCGAGGTGACCACGTCGCCGGGCCGGATGCCGGCGCCGTCGGCGGGCGAGCCCTGCACGACCTCCGAGACGAGCGCGCCGTTCGTGTCCTTGAGCCCGAGCGATTGCGCGATGTCGGGCGTCACGGTGTAGACGCTGACGCCGAGCAGGCCGCGCTTGACCGCGCCGTACTTCACGAGCTGCTCCATGACGTTCTTCGCCATGTTCGCCGGGATCGCGAAGCCGATGCCGATGTTGCCGCCGCTGCGCGAGAGGATCGCGGTGTTGATGCCGACGAGTTCGCCGCGCAAGTTGACGAGCGCGCCGCCGGAATTGCCCGGATTGATCGAGGCGTCGGTCTGGATGAAGTCCTCGTAGCCGTCGGTGATGCCCGAGCGCGACAGCCCGCTGACGATGCCCTGCGTCACCGTGTGCTGCAGCCCGAAGGGATTGCCGATCGCCACCACGTAGTCGCCGACTTCGAGCCGGCTCGAGTCGCCGAATGACAGCTGCACCAGGCCGTCGTGCCTGACCTTCAGGACTGCGACATCGGAGGGTGCGTCGCTGCCGACGACGTCCGCCTTGAGGTCGGTGCCGTCCTGCAGGGTGACGGTGATCTCGCTTGCGTTCTCGATGACGTGCGCATTGGTGAGGACGTAGCCGTTCTTCGCATCGACGATCACGCCGGAGCCCGCGCTCTGGAACTGCCGCTCGCGCAGCCCGCCGCCCGGCGGCACGTCGAAGAAGCGGCGGAAGAAGGGATCGTCGAGCAGCGGGTTCTGCGGGCCGCGCTGCTTGATCGTGCCGCGGGTGGCGATGTTGACGACGGCCGGCGAGACGCGCTTGACGATCGGCGCCAGGGTCGGTACCGGGGCAGCGCCCTGGGCCGCGGCCGGTTGCGACAGGGCAAGCGGGGCCAGCGCGAAAACCAGGGCGATGACGGCTGTGCGAATGTTCATGCGGCCGATTCTAGCAAGGGCCGCATTTCACGAAGAAAGGCGGGCGGCGTGTGCCGCCCGCCTTGCGGGAGAGGACGGGGGAGGGCCTCTCCCGCGGGCGGCTCAGGCCGCCTCGACCGTGATGCGCTTCGGCTCGATCTTCGGCTGCTTCGGGATCGACACTTCGAGGACGCCGTTCACGTGGCGAGCCTTGATCTGCCCGACCTGCGCATTCTCGGGCAGGGTGAAACGGCGCAGGAAGTTCGACTCGCCACGCTTTTCGTAGTGGCGCACGCCACGTAACGTCAGCACGCCCTGGTCGGCGGTGATCTCGATGTCCTTCTGCTCGACGCCCGGCAGGTCCGCGCGCACGAGATAGCGCGCATCGTCCTCCGTCACGTCGACGGTGGGCAGCCAGGCGTAGCTGCGGTCGAACTCGCGCTGCAGGCGCGAGACCAGTTGCCAGGGTTCGTAGGATGTCAGGCTCATTGCGGCAGTCTCCGGTTCTTGGGATGAGGTTGCGCTCGTGGCGCCTGAGCCTGATTTGCGGCCCCGAAATCACATTTCAAGTGCTTCTTGCCGCCCGACTTACCCACAATATATAGACAAGTCATGCACGGCCAGCCACTTGTGCAGTTGCAGCAATCGGTCCGGCCTTTGGCTGCATATGATGATGTAACATATTGATATATAATGAAAAAAATTATACAGACGATCGGCGCGCAGCGTCTTGACGGGCCGATTTCACGTATTTAGGCTCTTTACCCCAACACAAGATCTTGTGTCGCGGCTGCGGCGCAGGGTCTCCCGGGTTGGGGGTAACCGGGTGGCCGCCGTCAGCTGGCGGGGCCGCCGCTTTGAGAAGAACATCTGGGGAGCGGCATTTGAACAGCGTTGTGAAAATCGAACCCAAGGACGTGAGCGCCATTCCCTTCCAGGAAGCCTCGCTCGACATCTGGGACAAGAAATATCGTCTCACGGCGAAGGACGGCTCGCCGGTCGACGCCACCATGGACCACACGTACCAGCGCGTCGCCCGGGCGCTGGCCGACGTGGAGGCGCCCGCCGTGCGCGAGCACTGGAACGAGCGCTTCCTCTGGGCGCTCCGCCATGGCGCCATTCCCGCGGGTCGTGTGACGTCAAATGCGGGTGCCTTGGAGCACAAACCGGCCACTTCGACTATTAATTGTACGGTATCCGGAACAATCCGGGACTCCATGGACAACATCCTGCAGAAGGTCCATGAGGCGGGCCTCACCCTCAAGGCCGGCTGCGGCATCGGCTACGAATTCTCGACCCTGCGTCCGCGCGGGGCGTACGTGACGGGCGCGGGCGCCTACACCTCGGGCCCGCTGTCGTTCATGGATATCTACGACAAGATGTGTTTCACCGTGTCCTCGGCGGGCGGCCGCCGCGGCGCGCAGATGGGCACCTTCGACGTGGGCCATCCGGATGCCATGGAGTTCATCCGCGCCAAGCGCGAGAACGGCCGGCTGCGCCAGTTCAACCTCTCGCTCCTCGTCACCGACGAATTCATGCAGGCCGTGCGCGAGAACCGCGATTGGCAGCTTGCCTTCCCGCTGTCGGTGCGCGAGTTCGAAGCCGAGCAGCCCGATCTCGCCGACCCGTCGAAGTTCGTCTGGCGCGAATGGCCGACCACTGAAAGCTACGTGACCTCCGACGAAGGCCTGGTCGCCTGCAAGGTCTACAAGACCCTGCCGGCGCGACGCATGTGGGACGTCATCATGTCGTCCACCTACGATTTCGCGGAACCGGGCTTCATCCTGATCGACCGGGTCAACGAGCTGAACAACAACTGGTGGTGCGAGAACATCCGCGCCACCAATCCCTGCGGCGAACAGCCGCTGCCGCCCTATGGCTCCTGCCTGCTCGGCTCGGTGAACCTCACGCAGTTCGTCAGGAACCCGTTCACGGAATTCGCCGAGTTCGACTGGAACGAGTACCGCGAAGTGGTGCGCGTGTTCACGCGCATGCTCGACAACGTGGTCGAGGTGAACGGCCTGCCGCTCGAGCAGCAGCGCAATGAAATCCTGCGCAAGCGCCGCCACGGCATGGGCTTCCTCGGCCTCGGCAGCACGATCACGCTGCTCGGCATGAAGTACGGCTCGGCCGACTCGGTGAAGTTCACCGAGGACATCGCGCGCGAAATGGCGGTCGCGGGCTGGGAAGCGGCGCTCGACCTGTCGCGCGAAAAGGGCCCGGCGCCGATCATGACCGAGGAGTTCGAGGTGACGAAGGCGATGCTGCGCAAGCGGCCCGAGATGGCGGCCGACGGCTGGAAGCCCGGCGCGCGCATCCCCGGGCGGCTGCTGCACGCCAAGTACAGCCGCTACATGCAGCGCATCGCCGCGGTGGCGCCGAAGCTCGTCGAGCAGCTCGCCGAGGTGGGCGCGCGCTTCACGCACCACAGCTCGATCGCGCCCACCGGCACGATCTCGCTGTCGCTCGCGAACAATGCCTCGAACGGCATCGAGCCCTCGTTCGCCCACCACTACTTCCGCAACGTGATCCGCCCGGGTCGCAAGACCAAGGAAAAGATCGACGTGTTCTCGTTCGAGCTGCTCGCCTACCGCGAGCTCGTGAACGCGCGCGCGATGCCCGGCGCCGATGCCGAGGGCGAGAAGCTGCCGGACTACTTCACGGCGGCGGACGACATCACGCCGCGCGAGCACGTCGATATCCAGGCCGCGGCGCAGCGCTGGGTCGACTCCTCGATCTCGAAGACCGCCAACGTGCCGACCGACTACAAATACGAGGACTTCAAGGACATCTACCTCTACGCGCACGAGAAGGACCTCAAGGGCTGCACCACCTTCCGCTTCAACCCGGAGGCGTTCCAGGGCGTGCTCGTGAAGGAGGAAGACCTGAAGAACACGACCTATGTGTTCACGCTCGACGACGGCAGCGAAGTCGAGGCGCGCGGCGACGAGGAGATCGAGTACGACGGCGAAACCCACACGGCCGCCAACCTGTTCGACGCCCTCAAAGAGGGCTATTACGGAAAGTTCTGAGCGTGAGCAACATGAAGTTCGACAAGAAGATCACCAAGTACCGCGTGAAGAAGCCGGAAGACAAGGCGCCCGAAGCGAAGGCGGCACCCGCTTCGGCCAAGGTCATCCGCATGCACGAGGAGATCCAGCGCCCCGAGGTGCTGATCGGCTCGACCTACAAGATCAAGACGCCGGTGTCGGACCACGCGATGTACGTCACCATCAACGATATCGTGCTGAACGAGGGCACCGAGTTCGAGCAGCGCCGGCCCTTCGAGGTGTTCATCAACTCGAAGAACCTGGATCACTACCAGTGGATCGTGGCGCTCACCCGCATCATCTCGGCGGTGTTCAGGAAGGGCGGCGACGTCACCTTCCTCGTCGACGAACTGAAGGCCGTGTTCGATCGGCGCGGCGGATACTGGCTGCCGGGCGGCAAATTCATGCCCTCGATCATCGCCGAACTCGGCCACGTGATCGAGAAGCACCTGCAGACGATCGGCCTGCTGCGCGCGCCCGAGCCCGATGCGCGCCAGCAGAAGTTCATCGCGGAGAAGCGCGCCGAATTCGAGGAGCGCCAGAAGCAATCGGACGCCTTCTCGAAGTCGCACTTCCCCGACGGCGCGCAACTTTGCTCCAAGTGCAGCACCGCGGCTGTCGTCATGATGGACGGCTGCATGACCTGCCTCAATTGCGGCGATTCGAAGTGCATGTGAGCGCGGCGCGCTGAGGGCGGCGCCTCTCGCCCGTCAGGCGCCGCCATTCCAACCCGCCGCCCCCCGCGCGCATCCAAGCGTGCAGGGAGGCCGTCATGAACTGGTTCGGATTCGTTTCCGGGGCGATCCTTGCGATCCTCACGATGAAGGTGGCGGTCGCGGGTCCTCCGGGGGCACCCGGCGTTGCACCCATTGAAGTCGTCGTGCTCGGGACCTTTCATTTCGACAATCCCGGCCTCGACTACGCCAGCGTGCAGGTTGACGACGTGCTTGCGCCCACGCGCCAGGCGCAGATCGGCGACCTGCTCGACCATCTCGCCCGCTACGTGCCCACGAAGATCGTGGTGGAGTCGCAGAAGCGGGTGCCGGGCACGAATTACTCGGCCAACTACCGGCGATTCCTTGCGGGTACCGCCCCACCCAATCGCAGCGAGGTGACCCAGCTCGGCTACCGGCTCGCGCAGCGGCTGCGCCACGACGAGGTCTACGCGACCGACTTCGACGGCGAATTCCCCTTCGAGCCCGTGATGGACTGGGCGAAGCAATCCGGACGGGAAGGGCAGATCGAGGCGATGCTTGCGAACACTCGGGAGCGGGCCGCTGCGCTTTCCGCCGAGTTGAAGACACATTCCCTGGAACAGGTCCTGCGGCTGCTCAACAGCCGCGACCACCTGCGGGCCGACCACGGCTTCTACACCGCCCTGCTCGGCTTCGGCGCGGGTGATGAGCAGCCGGGGGCGCGGTTGGTCGCTGCCTGGTACGCCCGCAACCTCGGGATCTGCGCGCGCATCGTGCAGGTCGCGCAGCCGGGAGACCGGTTGCTCGTGATTTACGGTGCCGGGCATGCCTGGCTGCTGCGCCAATGCCTCGCGGAGCAGCCCGGAGTGAGGATTCTCGAGGCCGACGCCTTCCTGCGCGCAAACTGACTTGCGCGCCTTGCGCGATCGCCGATACTGGCCCTTTGGGGCGGCCGGTGGGGGCGCAGGGTGCGTGGATTCTTCCTGGCATGGGTGCTCGGCGGTGCGCTGGCTTCCGCCCACGCGGCGAACCTGCCGTTCGACATCGAATTGCTCGATGCCGCCGGGGGCGATGCCGAGCCCATCGCCGTCGCGAGCGGCTCGCTCGATGCGCAGTTTGGCGCATACCGGTACCGCGAGGCGCGCCTGCGCGGCGGGCCTTTCTGGTTGCGCCTGACGGCGCGCGCGTCCTCTCCCGGCACTGGCGCCCCCGCGCTCGCCGTTACGCAGGGCCGCCATCTCGCCGTGCAGGTCTTCGCCGCGCAGCCCGCGGGCCAGGCGGGTGTGCGCAGGCTCCTTCCCGCCGCGACCTTGCCGGCTTTCAGCGGCGTGCAGGATGTGGTCTATGCCCTGCCGCAGGACCTGGCGGAGGGTGATTCGCTCTACGCGCGGGTCGTCGCCGCACCGATCCGCGGCGCGGAAGTGCTGCAGTTCAGCACCGGCCCACTCGACCGGATGCTGGCGCAGGGAGCCGGGCACGCGCGCATGATCGCGCTCGTCTTCGGCGCCCTGATGGCGATGTCGACCGCGGCACTGCTGATCTGGCTCGTGCTGAAGGACCGCCTTTTCGTGCTGTATGCGAGCCTGTTTTCCCTGCAGGCGCTTTACGTGGCGTACCTGTCGGGCCAGGGCTTCGACTGGCCCTGGCTGTCGGCTGCGGCCCCGCTCGCCTCGCATGCGTGGAATGTCCCGGCGGCGCTCAGCGGCACGGCGGCTTGCCTGTTCGTGCGCGAGATCGCCGACCTCAAGCGCTATTCGGCGCGCGTGTACGGCGCATTCGGCTGGTTCGCAGCCGTCTTCGCCGTGCTCGCCTTCGCGAATTTCCTGTCGCACGACGGCTTCGGCGGTTGGCTGCCCGCGATCGGCAACCTCGTGTTC
The DNA here is from genome assembly GCA_963204835.1 of Pseudomonadota bacterium. GTDB lineage: Bacteria > Pseudomonadota > Gammaproteobacteria > Steroidobacterales > Steroidobacteraceae > CADEFQ01. The sequence goes on along the minus strand of CAUJHJ010000007.1, from coordinate 62,625 downwards.
GCCGGCACGGCGGTCTTCACGCTCGTGACGGCCCTGCTCGCGTGGCGGCGCGGCAGCCGGCCGGCGGGCTGGTTCCTGCTCGCCTGGGTGCTGCTCGAGGCGTTCACCATCGCCACGGCCTTGCGGCTGCTGCGCACGGAGGCCGCGGGCGCGGAGTACCTGCTGTACTACGGCCTGCCGCTGTCGATGGTCGCCGCGGCGGTCCTGATCGCCCTCGGCGTGGCTGACCGGCTGCGCGAGCAACGCGTGGCGCTTTCAGAGGCGGAACGCCACGCGCAGACCGACGCGCTCACGGGGGTGCTCAATCGCCGCTCGCTGATCACGCGGCTCGATGCCGCCTGTGCCCGTGCGCAGGCGCGCGGCCTGCCGATCGCGCTGCTGTTCATCGATCTCGATCACTTCAAGCAGATCAACGATACCTGGGGACACCAGGCGGGCGATGCCTGCCTTGCCGCGATCATTCCACCGATCCAGGCCGAGTTGCGCCATTCGGATGTGGTCGGTCGCTATGGCGGCGAGGAGTTCGTCGTGGTCCTGAGCAGCGCCGATGTCGCGGCTGCGAGCCTGATCGCACAGCGCATCCGCCAGCGCGTTGCCGACGTGCGCATCGAGGGCTTCGGCCCGACGATCCAGCTCACCTGCAGCATCGGCGTGGCGGCGAGCAACTCGCTCGGGGTCTGGGGCGAGCGCCTGATTGCGCAGGCTGACGCCGCGGTCTATGCGGCGAAGCGTTCGGGGCGCAACCGGGTGCAAGTGGCCGAGCCGGCCGCGGCGTGAAGGGCGGGTTCGGCATGCCACTGGCTGACAGGCTCGAGTTGAAGGTTCCGCCGCCGCTGGTGGCGCTGCTCACCGGATTATCGATGTGGCTCGTGTCGCCGCTCGCCCCGCCCGTGCCGATGCCAGGCGCGCTGCGCATCGGCCTCGTGGTCGTGCTGGTTGTGCTCGGTGTCGGGATCGCGGCGTGCGGCGTCGCCACCTTCCGGCGCGCGCGCACGACAATCAGCCCCCTGAGCCCCGGTGCGACCAGCACGCTCGTGAGGGAGGGCGTGTACCGCTACACGCGCAATCCCATGTACCTCGGCATGCAGCTGTGCCTCATCGCATGGGCCGCCTGGTTGTGGAGCTGGCTGTCGCTGCTGCTGGCCCCGGCCTTCATGCTGTACATGAACCGGTTCCAGATCGGGCCCGAGGAGCGCGCGCTCGCGGCGCTCTTCGGCGCGGACTATGCCGCCTACCGGCGCGACATACGGCGCTGGTAGAAAAAAGGCCCCGCTCGCAGCGGGGCCATGGTCGCTTGCTTGCTGAGGAGTGCTTCTTCTTGTAGTTATTCCGTGGCCCGGCGGCGGCGCACAAGCGCGAGGCCCGCCAGCCCGAATCCCAACAGGGCGAGCGTGCCGGGCTCCGGCACCTTCACGCCGTTCACCGATTCGACCATCACGACGAAGTCGTTGTAGTCGTAGTCCCACTGGCCGCGGGCCAGGTCTTCCCAGGCCATGACGAACTCGTTGTTGGCCCACGGGCCCGCGATCGTATTGCCGATCTTCACGGTGTCGCCGCTGCCCTGGTAGGCCACCATGTGGTCCGCGCCGTCCGCGTTGCGCCCGGCGTCGGAATACCAGGAGTGCCCCGGCGTCGAGAGATAGAAGCCGAAGAGATTGCCCGAGAAGTAGACGCCGGTTTCCTCGAAGAGGTTACGCACGACCTGGCCGTCGGCCATGATCGAGAACGTGGCGCGCGACGAGCTGGTGCCCGCGGTGGCGGCGCCCGAGAAAATCTCGACCTGTCGCGAGGGGTCCATGATGTCGTAGATGCCGAAGCTGTTGATCGCGGCGTAGCCCGCGAGCTCGATCACGATCTGCGAGAACGCGCCGCCCGAGCCGCCGAGCGACCACTGCGCGTCGTTGGCGTACTGGTCGGCGAGCACGTCGACACTGCTCGATCCGCCCACCGTGATGCCATCGAGGATCTGCTGCAGGTTCATTTCGCCATTGCCAGCCGACAGGTTGACGGGCGTCGCCTGTGCGGCTGCCCCGAGGGCGAGCGATAGGCAGGCGAGGGAGAGTGAAGCCTTCATCGTCATCTGGAAACCTTTCTGCACGACGCGGCGTGATCGCCGCTCAGGCAGGCAAGGAGCAAGGCCTGTGCCATGCATCACGATTCCGGGAATATGTCGGGTCGAGGTGCGCAAACTGATGCCAATATGTGAGCCATGCCGCACTTGGCGGCAGCCCGCCACGACGGAAGCGCCCATGGTGCCGGGGCTGCCGTCGCGGACTGTCAGGAATTCCGACAGTGGGCGGGTACGGATCCCACGCGAGGTGGACATGGATCGGATGAGGCGGACGGCGAAGCGCCTGGCGGCCCTGGCGCTCGCGCTGGCTACCGCGGCGTTGTTGGTGCCGGACGGCGCGCGCGCGCAGTCGGCGCGCGATGCCGTTCCGCGGCCGGCGGAGTTGCAGGCCGACGTCGATTTCTGGATTCGCGTCTACTCGCAGGTCACGACCAACGAAGGCTTCCTGCACGACGAGCGCGACCTGTCGGTCATCTACGAAACCCTGCGCTTTGCGCCGAACAGCCTGCCGAAGCAGCGCGCCGCGGTGGTGGATGAGGCGCGCAAGCGCTACCAGGCGATTCTCGAGCGGCTCGCGGCGCAGCCTGTGCACCAGTCGTTGAGCGACGAGGAGCGCCGCGTCGCCGGGCTGTGGGGCAAGGCGGGGGCCGAGCGCCTGAAGCAGGCGCATGATGGCATCCGCTTCCAGCTCGGCCAGGCCGACCGCTTCCATGCGGGCCTCGTGCGCTCCGGCGCCTGGGAGCCGCATATCGCGCAGACGCTGGCGAATCTGGGCCTGCCGCCCGAGATTGCGGCACTGCCCCATGTCGAGTCGTCCTTCAATCCGGCCGCCTATTCCAAGGTGGGCGCCGCGGGCCTGTGGCAGTTCATGCGCTCGACCGGGCGTCGCTACATGCGCATCGACAGCGCGGTCGATGAACGCATGGACCCGTTCCGTTCGACGGAGGGCGCCGCGCAACTTCTTGCCTACAACTACCGCTTGCTCGGCTCGTGGCCGCTTGCACTGACCGCCTACAACCATGGCGCGGCCGGGATGCGCCGAGCCACCGAGGCGATGGGAACGACCGACTACGTGCGCATCAACCGCGGCTACAAGAGCGCGAGCTTCGGATTCGCGTCGCGCAACTTCTACCCTTCGTTCCTCGCGGCGCTCACCATCGACCAGAATCCCGAGAAGTACTTCGGGCCGATCGAGCGCGCGCCCGAGGCGAAGTTCAGCGAAGTGGACGTGCCGGCGTATGTGCCGGTGAAGGCGCTCGAACGCGGCATTCCCGTCGACCGCGCCACGCTGAAGTCCCTCAATCCCGCGCTCCTGCCCGCCGTCTGGAGCGGCGAGCGGCTCGTGCCGCGCGGCTACCGTTTGCGCCTGCCCGGCAATGGCGAGGCGCTCACGAGTGCGCAGCTCGCCCAGCGCCTGCCCGCCGCCGAGCAGTATGCCGGGCAGGTCCAGTCGCGCTCCCATCGCGTGCGCAAGGGCGAGACCCTGGCCGAGGTGGCGAAGCGCTATCGTCTGTCGACTCGCGAACTGGCCGCGCTCAACGGCATTTCCGCCGATGCCGAGCTGCGGCGCGGCCGCAACCTGCGCCTGCCCGAGCTGATGCCGGCGCGCGTGGCGGGTCTTGCCGCGGCTGTCCCGGTCGCGCCGCCTGCAACGCCCGCGGCGCCGGTGGCGGCGGCGCCCGCGACGGCGATCGACGCCGCGGCTCCCGCGGGCGCTGGTGGCGTGCACGTCGTCAAGCGCGGCGAGTCGCTGTCGGCGATCGCCGCACGGACAGGCGTGGCGGAGTCCGTACTGATGCGTGTCAACGGCCTGCGCAATCCGAATTACATCTACGAGGGCCAGCGCCTGCAGCTCGCGGCCAGCGCAGCCACGACGGCCGGGGAGTCGGATGCGCCGACCACCGCAGCCGTGCAGGAAAGCAAGGAAGACGATGCGGCGGTCATCGCGAGCGTGCGACGTGCGAGCCGTGCGGAGCCGGTTTCGGCGGGCGAGGCCGAGGCGCTCGGGCCGGCGCTGGTCACCGGCTCCGAGGCGGCGCCATCCGCCGCCGACGCGGTCGACTACAGCGTCGCGAGGGACCACACGATAAGGGTCGTGGCCGCGGAAACGCTCGGCCACTACGCCGACTGGGCCGGGGTCAGCGCGTCGCGCCTGCGCCAGTTGAATGGATTGCGAGGCGGGCAGCCGGTGCTCGTCGGCCGCAAGCTGAAGGTCGACCTGTCGAGGGTGACGGCGGAGCAGTTCGAACAGAAGCGGCGTGACTATCACTACGCCCTGCAGGCCAACTACTTCGAGGCGCACCGCATCCTCGGCACCGAGATCTATGTCGTGCGTCGCGGCGACTCGCTGTGGAGCATTTCGCAGCGCTACAGCGGAGTGCCAACCTGGCTGCTGCAGCAGTACAACCCGGATGTCGACCTCGGCGAGCTGCGGCCGGGCGCGCAGATCGTCGTTCCGAAGGTGGCGGAGGGCTGAAAGTCAGGGCGCGCGGGCCTGCCGGGCAAGCAATGCGCCGCAAGCGAGGAGCAGCGAGGCGAGCAGGTCGGCCCACGCGACGCGGACCACGGCCGGGCCGTGTGCGCCGAGCGGTAGCGCGAGGACCACGAACGCAAGCATGCTGACGAGGCCCGCGCCTGTCGCGAGCGCGCGCAGGCGGGGACGCCATGCAGCCGCCAGCAGCAAGGCGCCGAGCAGGCCGAAGAGCACGGCGCGGTGCCGCAGCAGCAGCGCGAGATCCGGCGCAGCCACGTCCACGCCATAGAGCGACTCGAGCTGCTTCGCGCCGAGCACGCCGACGAGCGGGTAGAGGTTGATGAGGCCGGGTATCGCAAACAGCGCGGCGGCGATCGCCACCCGCCCGCGGTGGCGGGTGGCAAGGGACAACTTCGTCATTCCGGCAGCCTCCCTGGCAGGAGCGCCGATCGTGACGCGCCGCACGCTCCACGGCAACGGGCCGGGACTGTCGCCGGATCGTGACAGCGGCACGGTCGCCCCGGAGGCCGGGCGTACCTATAATCCCGCCCATGAAGTTTTCCGGGTTGCCGTCGCTGACAGGAGTGGCCGCGCTGCTGGCTGCGCTTTGCGCGATGCCGGCGGCCGCCGACAGCCTGCCGGGCGCGCAACGCGTATCGGTGGTGCAGCCGGCCGCGGAGAGCCTGCCGGTGGCCGACCGGGTCCTCGTCCTGAAGGGCGAGCGGCGCCTGCAGCTGCTGCGCCACGGACAGGTCCTGCGCGAGTACAAGATCGCGCTCGGCTTGAATCCCGTGGGCCACAAGGAGCGCTCGGGCGATTTCCGCACGCCGGAAGGCAGCTACATGCTCACGCGGCGCAATGCGCGCAGCGACTATTTCCTTTCGATCCAGGTCTCCTACCCGAGCGCCCGCGACCTGCGCCATGCGCGCAGGAACGGCTGGGATGCGGGCGGTGCGATCATGATCCACGGCCTGCCGAACGAGCTGAAGCGCACGCCCGAGTACTACGAGCGCACCGACTGGACCGACGGCTGCATCGCCGTGACGAACGCCGAGATGCTCGAGATCTGGCTGCTCACTCCCGATCACGTGCCAATCGACATCCGGCCCTGACACGCGCTAGCGTGGCGGGGATGGAAACCAGCATCGTCATCCCCGAATTCGTCGACGCGCGCATCGGGCCGCGCGGCAGCCTCGAGACCCTGTCCCAGGAAGAGATCGAACAGCTGCTCGACTCGAGCCAGCGCGGCCTCTACCCGCTCTTTCGCCAGTGCGTGCTGGCGGTGCTCAATTCAGGCAGCGAAACCGACAACGCACGCGAGATCTTCGAGCGCTACCGCGACTTCGCCATCGAGATCGTGCGACACCCCTGGGGCATCAAGCTCGCGATACGCAACGCGCCGGCGATGTCGTTCGTCGACGGCGAGATGATCCGCGGCATCAAGGAGCATGTCTTCTCGGTGCTGCGCGACGTGGTGTTCATCTCGAACGAGATCAACGACAGCACCCGCTTCGACCTCGGGGATCCGCGCTCGATCACCAATGCGGTGTTCCATATCCTGCGCAACGCCCACGCCCTCGATCACAAGGCGCCGCCCAACCTGGTCGTCTGCTGGGGCGGGCACTCGATCAGCCGCGAGGAGTACGACTACACCAAGAAGGTCGGCTACGAACTCGGCCTGCGCGGCCTCGATGTCTGCACCGGCTGCGGGCCGGGTGCGATGAAGGGCCCGATGAAGGGCGCGAACATCGGCCACGCGAAGCAGCGCATTTCGCGCGGGCGCTACATCGGCATCACCGAGCCCGGCATCATCGCGGCCGAGCCGCCGAACCCGATCGTCAACCAGCTGGTGATCATGCCGGACATCGAGAAGCGCCTCGAGGCCTTCGTGCGGCTCGGCCACGGGGTGATGGTGTTCCCGGGCGGGGCGGGCACCGCGGAGGAAATCCTCTACCTGCTCGGCATCCTGCTCGATCCGGAGAATGCGCAGCAACCGCTGCCGGTGATCCTCACCGGGCCGAAGGACAGCGGCGCGTACTTCGAGCGCATCGCGCAGTTCCTCGAGGGCACCGTGGGCAAGGCGGCGCTCGCACGCCTGCGCATCGTGCCGGGAGACCCGGCCGAGGCGGCGCGCCAGATGTCGCAGTCGCTCGAGGAAGTGCGCGAGCACCGCCGCCGCGCCAACGATTCCTACAACTTCAACTGGCTGCTGCGCATTCGCCCCGATTTCCAGCTGCCCTTCGAGGTGACGCACGAGACGATGCGCGCGCTCGACCTGCACCGCAGCCTGCCGCCGTACCAGCTCGCCGCCAACCTGCGCCGGGCGTTCTCGGGAATCGTCACCGGCAACGTGAAGGACCACGGCATCAAGGCGATCGAAGCGCGCGGGCCGTACGAACTGAGCGGCGACCCGGCGGTGATGCGCCTGCTCGACGACCTGCTGCGCGCCTTCGTCGCGCAGGGCCGCATGAAGCTGCCCGGCTCGGAGTACCAGCCGTGCTACCGCCTCGTTGCATGACATAACGCCGCGCAAGCAGGCGCCGCGCGATGCCGTGACGCAGTTCCTGTCGGAGCGGCCGCGCGTTTCCTACGCTCGCCTCGTCGAGTTGCGGATGGCCGTCATGAAACCTTCAGGTGCAAACAACAGCGAAGTCCCGGTGGCGGCAGGTGCGACGCCGACGCCCTCGGGCAGCGATTTCGCCAACTGGACCGACCGCATGCAGCGCGCGCGCGGCCGGCATTCCGCGATCACGCGCAACCTCTACACCTGGTCGAGCTACAAGAACTGGGCCGAGCGGGTGAAGACAGACTGGGACGACGGCGAAGGGAAATAGGCCCGCGCCGACCCTCAGCCCGCCGACGCCGCGCCCGCGGCCATCGCCCCGCCGGCATGCTCCAGCACGGGCGACGCCCCCGCTTCCAGCCACTCGACCAGCGGTTGCCACTGGTCGAGGTCCTCGCGCACCGTGTAGCTCTTCATCTCGTGGATGCCGATGCCGAGCTCGGCGCTGCGCACATAGCTCTGCGAATCGCGGAACGTGGCCACCACCGGGATGCCGAGGGTTTCGAGGAAGCGCATCAACGCCTGGTAGACCAGCGTATTCCTGCGCACGCGGTTGGCGATCACGCCGATGCGGTTGTCGCCGCGGCGGATCTTCGCCACGAGCAGCAGGTCCGCGATGCACTTGGAAGCGGCGTGGATGTCGATGTCGGAGGGCAGCACCGGCACGATGATCTTGTGGGCGTCGCGCGTGATGTCGGGAAAGCCATGCGATGGCACGGCGGCCGGCGTGTCGACGATCACGCGGCCGGTGCCCTCCGGGGCGCGCAACTGGAAGCTGCGGGTGAGGCGCGTGTCACGCTCGAAGGCGGCGACCGCGCGGATCTCCGGCAAGGTGGGCGGGCGCTTCCTGATCCAGCGCATGGAGGAGCCTTGCGGGTCGAAGTCCATCAGCAACGGCGTGAGCCCGCGGGTCGCGAAATAACTGGCGAGGTTGATTGCAATGGTGGTCTTGCCCGATCCGCCCTTCGGGTTGAGCACGACGATGCGCTGTGGGCCTTGCATCCTCCGGGAAGCCTACACTGTGAGCCCGCGCACGGCGAGCGCCACGCCATCCCGCTAACCTGCGCCTGCATGGAACGCATGCTGCTGCTGTGGGACGAGCTCGACGACTGGTTCGGCGCCAGCCGCCACGTCGTCGTCACGGCGATATCTGGCCCGTTCGGCTGGCTGCTCGGCCGCTGACGCGGCGGCCCGGTCGCCCACGCCGGCGGCCACCCCTTGATTTTCCCGCGCGGGGCCCTACATTCCCCGCGCCATGACCGCAACCGCCACCGAAACGCTCGGCTTCCAGGCCGAAGTCCGTGAGCTGCTGAAGCTCATGATCCATTCCCTGTACAGCCACAGGGAAATCTTCCTCCGCGAGCTGATCTCGAACGCGTCCGATGCGAACGACAAGCTGCGCTTTGCCGCGCTCGCCGATGCCACGCTGCTCGAGGGCGGCGCCGAACTCGGCGTGTGGATAGAGACGGACGACAAGGCCGGCACCCTCACGGTGCGCGACAACGGCATCGGCCTCTCGCGTGACGAGGCGATCGAGCACCTCGGCACGATCGCCAAGTCGGGCACGGCGGAGTTCTTCCGCCGGCTGACCGGCGACGAGCAGAAGGATTCGCAGCTGATCGGCCAGTTCGGCGTCGGCTTCTATTCGTCGTTCATCGTCGCGGACGAAGTCGAGGTGTTCAGCCGCAAGGCCGGGTTGCCCGCCGCGGCGGCCGTGCGCTGGGCCTCGCGGGCCGACGGCGAGTTCACGGTCGAGACGATCGAGCGGGCGGAGCGTGGCACGAGCGTCGTCCTGCACCTGAAGGACGAAGCGAAGGAATTCCTCGACGCCTTCCGGCTGCGCGCCCTCGTGCGCCGCTATTCCGACCATATCGCCTTTCCCGTGCAGATGCGCAAGGAAGGCGCCGCGTCGCTCGACTACGAGCCGGTCAACCAGGCGAAGGCGCTCTGGACCCGCCCGCGCAGCGAGGTGGGCGACGAGGAGTACCGCGAGTTCTACCAGCATGTGGCGCACGATTTCGACGCCCCGCTCGCCTGGAGCCACAACAAGGTGGAGGGGCGGCGCGAGTACACCAGCCTGCTCTACATTCCCGGGCGCGCGCCGTTCGACCTTTGGCACCGCGAAAGCCCGCGCGGCCTCAAGCTCTACGTGCGCCGCGTGTTCATCATGGACGACGCCGAGCTGCTGCCTTCCTTCCTGCGTTTCATGCGCGGGCTCGTCGATTCGAACGACCTGCCGCTCAACGTGTCACGCGAACTGCTGCAACAGAGTCCGGAAGTCGAAGCGATGCGCGGGGCGCTCGCGAAGCGCGCGCTCGACCTCGTGGCGAGGCTCGCCGCGGACGAGGACCCGGCGAAGTACGCGACTTTCTGGCGCGAGTTCGGCCCGGTGCTGAAGGAAGGCGTGGCCGAGGACGAGTCGACGCGCGAGAAGCTGCTGCCGCTGCTGCGCTTCGCGAGCACGAAGGCCGAGGGCGACGCCGCGAGCGTGAAGCTTGCGGACTATGTCGCGCGCATGCAGCCCGGGCAGGAGCTCATCTACTTCCTCATCGCCGACAGCGTGGCCGCGGCCCGCACGAGCCCCTACATCGAGCGCCTCACGGCCAAGGGCGTCGAGGTGCTGCTGCTCGCCGACCGGATCGACGAGTGGGCCATGGGACGCCTCACGGCCTTCGAGGGCAAGCGCTTCCAGGATGCGACGCGCGGCGACCTCGACCTCGGCAAGCTGGCGGCCGGCGAGGAGGCGCTGCACGACGCGGCGGTGAAGGAAAGCAAGCCGTTGCTGAAGCGCATCAAGGATGCGCTCGGCGAGCGGGTCAGCGAAGTGCGCGTGAGCCGGCGGCTCGCGGAGACGCCCGCCTGCCTCGTGCTCGCCGAACACGAACCCGGCGCGCAGATGCGCCGCATCCTCGCGAGTGCGGGCCAGAAGGCGCCGCAGGGCAAGCCGGTGCTCGAGGTGAACGTCGCCCACCCGCTCGTGCAGCGGCTCGAGGAGCTCGAGGCGGGCGAGGCCTTCGACGAGCTCGCGCTGCTGCTCCACGACCAGGCCGCGCTCGCCGAGGCCGGCGAAGTGGCCAATCCCGGCGATTTCGTGCGCCGGCTCAACCGGGTGTTGTTGCGGCTCGCCGCCCTGCGATAATGCCCGCCCGGATGCGGGAGGCCCGCCATGACCGACACCAAGCGCCTCGATGACTTGCGCGAGCGGCTGTCGCCGCTCGCTTTCCATGTCACGCAGGAGAAGGGCACCGAGCGCGCCTTCACCGGCGAGTACAACGCCAACAAGGCGCAGGGCACCTATAGCTGCGTGGTGTGCGGCACGGCGCTCTTCAGCTCCGATACGAAATACGATTCCGGCTCGGGCTGGCCGAGCTTCTGGTTGCCGCTGGCCGGTGAGCGCGTGACGACAGCGCGCGACTCGAGCCATGGCATGGTGCGTGTCGAGGTCAACTGCGCCCGGTGCGGCGCGCACCTCGGCCATGTGTTCGACGACGGTCCGCGGCCCACGGGGCAGCGGTACTGCATCAATTCCGTTTCGCTCGATTTCAAACCTGACCGGGAGCCCCGCTGAATGCCCAAGTCCCGCCTGACTGCCCTGTTGCTGGCTCTCCTGCCCCTCGCGGCGTGCAGCGCAACCGACCAGCCCCCCGCCACCGACCAGAAGGAGTCCGCCACCGTGTCCGTTGCCATCACCGACCTGAAAGAAGGCAGCGGCCCCGCTGTCGCTGCCGGCCAGGCCGCCGTCGTGCATTACACCGGCTGGCTGTACGACGCCGCGGCGCCCGGGCACAAGGGCAGGAAGTTCGACAGCTCGCATGACCACGGCCAGCCCTTCTCCTTCAGCATCGGTGCGGGCGAGGTGATTGCCGGCTGGGACCAGGGCGTCGCGGGCATGAAGGTGGGCGGGCAGCGCCGGCTCGTGATCCCGCCCGAACTCGGCTACGGCGCGCGTGGCGCCGGCGGGGTGATTCCGCCGGGCGCGACCCTCGTCTTCGACGTCGAACTCGTCGGCATCCAATGAGCGTCGCGCAGCGCCCGGCCGCATCGCTCGCGGCCCTGGGGTTCCTGCTGGCGTCGCCCGCAGGTGCCGCGACCCTGATCCACGCTGGACGCGTGATCGACGGCCTCTCCGACAAAGTGGCGGAACGCCAGACCATCGTGGTCGATGCGGGCCGCATCGCCGCGATCGAACCCGGGTTCCGCGCGCCGGCCGAGGGCGATCGCGTGCTCGACCTGCGCTCGGCCACGGTGATGCCTGGCCTGATGGACATGCACGTGCACATCACGAGCGAGAACAGCCGCACGAGCGAACTGGATCGCTTCAAGAAGAACCCGGCCGATGTCGCGATCGACGGCGTGGTTTACGCACAGCGCACGCTGCTCGCCGGGTTCACGACCGTGCGCGACCTCGGTTCCGAGTTCAATGCCGACATCGCGCTGCGCAACGCGATCAATGCCGGCAAGGTGCCCGGACCGCGGATCTTCGCGGCCGGCAAGGCAATTGCTTCCACCGGCGGCCACGGCGATCCGACCAACGGCATGGCGGATGACCTGCGCCACGGCGAGAGCGGGCCGCTCGACGGTGTGGCCGACGGGCAGGCGGATGCCGCGCAGGCCGTGCGCCAGCGCTACAAGGATGGCGCCGACGTCATCAAGATCACCGCCACGGGCGGGGTGCTCTCGATCGCCAAGAACGGCATGAACCCGCAGTTCACCGAGGACGAGATCCGCACGATCACCGCGACGGCGCGCGACTACGGCTTCAAGGTCGCGGCCCACGCGCACGGCACAGAGGGGATCAAGCGTGCGATCCGCGGCGGCGTCGACTCCATCGAGCACGGCACCTTCCTCGACGACGAGGCCATGCGATTGATGAAGGAGAAGGGCGTGTTCTACGTCCCGACGATCAGCGCGGGCCAGTATGTCTACGAGCGCGCGCAGCAGCCCGGTTTCCTGCCCGAGGTCGTGCGGCCGAAGGCGCTTGCCGTGGGGCCACAGATCCAGCAGACCTTCGCCAGGGCCTGGAAGGCCGGCGTGCCGATCATGTTCGGGACGGATACCGGGGTGTCCGCCCACGGCCAGAATGCGCGCGAGTTTGCATTGATGGTCGAGGCGGGCATGCCGGCCATAGCCGCGATCCGTTCGGCGACCAGCGTGCCGGCGAAGTTCCTCGAGATCGACGATCGCGTCGGCAGCGTCACGGTGGGCAAGCAGGCCGACCTCGTCGCCGTTGCGGGCGATCCGCTCGCCGACATCACGGCCATGCAGCGCGTCAACTTCGTGATGAAGGAAGGCGTCGTCTACAAGGCGCCCTGATGGCCCGCGGCAGCCGAAACCTGATCGGCGGTCCGGCTGGCCAACTCGAGATCCTGCTCGAGGAGCCGGCCGGGACGCCGCCGCGTGCCTTCGGGGTCGTCTGCCACCCACACCCTCTGCAGGGTGGCACGATGGATAACAAGGTCGTCTACACGCTCTCCCGCGCCCTGCAGGACGTCGGCATGCCCACCCTGCGGTTCAATTACCGGGGCGTCGGGCAGAGCGAGGGCACTTACGACGAAGGGCGCGGCGAGACCGAGGATGCGCTCGCGGTCGCCGCGTGGGGGGCCGCGCGCTGGCCGGGCCTGCCCGTGTGGTTCGCGGGCTTCTCGTTCGGCGGCTTCGTCGCGATCAGCGCGTCGCGCCAGCGCGGTGCGCAGCGTGTGGCGGTCGTCGCACCGGCCGTCGGCCGACTGTCGACCTTCAAGGTGGACGGCCCGGCTTGTCCCTGGCTGCTGGTGCAGGGCGACGCCGACGAAGTCATTGCCGCGGATGCGGTGCTCGACTGGGCGCGGGAGCAGGCGCCAGCGCCCGAGATCGCGGTGTTCCCCGGCGTGGGGCATTTCTTCCACGGCAAGCTCACGGAGCTGCGCGAGCGGGTCGGAACCTTTGCCCGAAAAGCAGCAAGCCCGGCGGGGTGACCCCGCCGGGCTTGCTGTTCGAAGAACAGAGGCGCTGGCCTTAGTTCACGAAGGCCTTCAGGCTCTTGAGCGGCATCGCGCGAACCTTCTTGGACGCCGGCTTCGCCTTGAAGGTCATCTTCTCGCCCGTGAACGGGTTGACACCCTCGCGCGCCTTGGTGGCGGGCTTCTTCACGACCTTGAGCTTCAGCAGGCCGGGCAGCGTGAACAGCCCATTGCCGCGCAGGCTCTTGCGGATCACCCCCGACAGCGAGTCGAACACGGACGAGACCTGCTTGCGCGAGAGTCCGGTGTCCTTGCAGATCGCCGCAAGGATTTCCGACTTCGTCGGTGCGCCACCTTTTTTCGCCATTGCCTATTCTCCTGAAAGATTTGGTTAGCCGATCACGCGGCGCGCAAGTCGCGCGATCGCGATTCGGGCGGCAACATAGCATATGCGTATGCGCGCGCAAGGGTTTTTTCGCAACCGGGCCGCGCATAAAACCGCTTGTTTTCCAGTGTCGCGCGCACACCGCCCGGGTCGGCGCACGCGCGGCCTGCTCGACTTTCGATGAATGACGCGAGGTAACCCACTGAAGTTCTCGCTCATCCGCGCAGCAGGATCAGCGCCGCCTGCAACGCGATGCAGGCCCACAGCGGCGACAGGTCGAGGCCCGCGACCGGGGGAATCAGGCGCCGGATGGGCCGCAGGACGGGCTCGCAGAGCGCGGCGAGCAGCGCGGCAACCGGCGAATACTGGTTCGGCGCGATCAGCGAGACGAGCGCATACAGCAGGATGGCGTAGAAGTAGACCCACAGCAGCTTCGAGAGCATGCCGAGCACCGCGAGGCGCAGCCACGTGAGGGCGTCCGGCGGGGCGCCGGCGCGCAGCGCGTAGAGGATGCCGACCTCGGCGAGCGCGACGAGCAGCACCGCGACGATCGAGGCGGTATCGAGCTTGCCGGCCGGCGGCAGCACGCGGCGCAGGGGCATGATGAGCGGGTTCGTGAGCTTCACGATCGCCTGGCTGAGCGGATTGCGGAAATCCGCCCGCACGAGCTGCAGCAGCAGCCGCAGCAGGAAGACGAAATAGACGAGCGAAAGCAGCGTCTCGACGATGTAGATCAGTGCGCTCAAGCAACCTCCGCCAGTTCCCGGCCGCGTTGCACGGCCGCATCGACCGCCGCCGCCACCACGTCGCCGAATTGCGCCAGTTCGAGGCTGCGTAGCGCCGCCTCCGTCGTGCCGCCCTTCGATGTCACCTCGGCGCGCAGGCGCGCGAGATCCCCGTCGCCCAGGCTCGCGAGGCAGCCCGCGCCGTAAAGCGTGGCGACCGCGAGGCGATGGGCCGTCGCCGGCTCGAGGCCGAGGCGCGTGCCGTTCTGCGCGAGTTGCTCGGCGAGCAGGAAGAAATAGGCAGGTCCGCTGCCGGAGACCGCGGTGACGACGTCGATGTCGGCCTCGCGCCCGACCCAGACGGTTTCGCCGACCGCCGCCATCACCGCCTCGGCGCGCTGGCGCGCCTCGGCGGGGGTGTCGGTCGGGGCGTGCAGCCCCGTGATGCCGGCGCCGCAGAGCGCCGGCCGGTTGGGCATCGCGCGCACGAGAGGCACGCCGGCGCCGCACCAGGCGGCAAGCGAGGCAAGCCGGATGCCCGCCGCGATCGAAATGACGAGCGGCCGGCGTTCGGCGAGCACGGGCGCGAGCGGCGCCACGACCTGCGCCATGAGCTGGGGCTTGACCGCGAGCACGAGGATGTCGGCTGCGGCGGCCGCCTCGGCGTTGTCCGCCGAGGTGCGAATCCCGAAATCCCTCGCCAGCGCCTCGCGCGTCGGCGCGTGCGGCTCGGCGACGAACAGGCCGGCCGGCGCCGCGCCGCGCGCCAGCAGGCCGGAGATGAGGGCGCGGCCCATGTTGCCGCCGCCGATGAAGGCAATGTGCTGTCCGGACATGCGCGGATGTTACCTGCTCAGGGCGGCGGCGCGCTGCGCGGGCCGAAAACGGCCGTGCCGATGCGCAACAGCGTAGCGCCTTCCTCGATCGCCGCCTCGAAATCGCCGCTCATGCCCATCGACAGCGTGTCGAGGTCGAAGCCCGTCGCACGCAGCGAGGCGAGGGACTCGCGCAACAGGGCAAACCAGTGGCGCTGCCGCGCCGGCTCGGTTTCCGCCGGCGGCAGGCACATCAGGCCCCGCAGGCGCATGCGTGGCAGCGCGCGGATCGCAGCGGCGAGCGTTGCCACCTCGCCAGGGGCCACGCCGCCCTTGCCGCTTTCCGCCGCCACGTTCACCTGGATGCAGACATTGAGCGGCGGCGCGTGAAAGGGGCGCTGCGCCGCGAGGCGCTCGGCCAGCTTCAGCCGGTCGACGCCATGGACCCACGAGAAGTGTTCGGCAACGGCCCGCGTCTTGTTGGCCTGCAGGCTGCCGATGAAATGCCAGGTGAGGTCGAGGTCCGCGAGCGCCTCGATGCGGGGCAGGGCTTCCTGCAGGTAGTTCTCGCCGATGTGCGCCACGCCCGCCGCCGCGACCTCGCGCACGCTCTGCGCGCCCTGGCCCTTGGCCACCGCCAGCAGCGTGACGGAGTCGACATTCCTGCCGCAGCGCAGGGCGGCGGCGGCGATCGCCGCGCGCACATTTCGCACATTCTCCGGCAAATTCTGCGGACCGATTAACATATTGGACGCGGACCCCCTCCGCTATACTGCGGCCGCTTCTCGCGAGGATTTCGCATGGCCGTCGATATCGCGCAACTGCTTGCGTTTGCCGTAAAAAACAACGCCTCGGACCTGCACCTGTCCTCGGGCGTGCCGCCGATGATCCGCGTCGACGGCGACATGAAGCGCATCAACATGCCGGCACTGTCCCACAAGGAAGTGCACAGCATGGTGTATGACATCATGAACGACAAGCAGAGGAAGTCCTACGAGGAGTTCTTCGAGACGGACTTTTCGTTCGAGATCCCGAAGCTCGCGCGCTTTCGCGTCAACGCCTTCAACCAGAACCGCGGCGCCGGCGCCGTGTTCCGCAACATCCCGTCGACGATCCTGTCGCTCGACGACCTCGCCGCGCCGAAGATCTTCCGCGACCTGTGCATGCTGCCGCGTGGTCTCGTGCTGGTCACCGGCCCGACCGGCTCCGGCAAGTCGACCACGCTCGCCGGCATGGTCAACCACTGCAACGACAACCGCCCGGACCACATCCTCACGATCGAGGACCCGATCGAGTTCGTGCACGAGTCGAAGCGCTCGCTCGTCAACCAGCGCGAAGTGCACCGCGACACTCTCGGCTTCAGCGAAGCGCTGCGCTCGGCGCTGCGCGAGGACCCCGACGTGATCCTGGTCGGCGAAATGCGCGACCTCGAGACGATCCGCCTCGCGCTCACCGCCGCCGAGACCGGCCACCTCGTGTTCGGTACGCTGCACACGAGCTCGGCTGCGAAGACCATCGACCGCGTGGTCGACGTGTTCCCCGCGGCCGAGAAGGAAATGGTGCGCTCGATGCTTTCCGAGTCGTTGCGCGCGGTGATCTCGCAGACCCTGATGAAGCGCATCGGCGGCGGCCGCGTTGCGGCCCACGAGATCATGATCGGCACCCCCGCGATCCGGAACCTGATCCGCGAGGGCAAGATCGCGCAGATGTATTCATCGATCCAGACCGGCCAGGCGCAGGGCATGCAGACGCTCGACCAATGCCTCACCGAGCTGGTGCAGAAGGGCGTCGTAAGCAAGGAAGAGGCGCGCTACAAGGCGCAGAACAAGGACGCACTCTAGAGGACTGCCATGGATCGCGATCAAGGCATCAAGCTCATGCAGGACCTGCTCCGCCGCGTGGTGGAGAAGAAGGCGTCCGACCTGTTCATCACGGCCGGCTTCCCGCCGGCGATCAAGATCGACGGCGAAGTGCGCCCGCAGAGCGAGCGCGCGCTGACCGCCGAGCAGTCCGCGGTGCTGGTGCGCGCCATCATGAACGACCGGCAGACGAAGGAATTCGACGCCAGCAAGGAATGCCAGTTCGCGATCGCGCCGCCCGGCATCGGCCGCTTTCGCGTCAGCGCCTTCGTGCAGCAGGGCCAGACCGGCTGCGTGATCCGCCTGATCAACTCCAAGATCCCGAGCTTCGAGGAGCTCGACCTGCCGCCGATCCTGAAGGAAGTCGTGCTGTCGAAGCGCGGCCTCGTGATCATCGTCGGCGGCACCGGCTCGGGCAAGTCGACCACGCTCGCCGCGATGGTCGGCTACCGCAACGAGAAGACCCGCGGCCACATCGTCACGATCGAGGACCCGGTCGAATACGTGCACCAGCACAAGGGCTGCGTGATCACGCACCGCGAGATCGGCGTCGACACCGACAGCTGGCACGCGGCGCTCAAGAACACGCTGCGCCAGGCGCCCGACGTGATCCTGATCGGCGAGATCCGCGACCGCGACACGATGGAGTACGGCATCCAGTTCGCCGAGACCGGCCACCTCGTGCTCGCGACCCTGCATGCCAACAGCGCCAACCAGGCGCTCGACCGCATCATCAACTTCTTCCCCGACGAGCGGCGCGAGCAGTTGCTGATGGACCTGTCGCTCAACCTGCGCGGCCTCGTCTCGCAGCGCCTGATCCCGCGCGAATCGGGCAGCGGGCGCATCGCGGCGATGGAGATCATGCTCAACTCGCCGCTGATCCAGGACCTGATCTTCAAGGGCGAGGTGGCGAAGATCAAGGAAGTGATGGCGCGCTCGACCCGCATCGGCATGAAGACCTTCGACCAGGCGCTGTTCGAGCTCTACGAGACGGGCTACGTGTCCTACGAGGACGCGCTGCGCAACGCCGACTCGAAGAACGAGCTGCGCCTGAAGATCAAGCTCGAGAGCAAGCGCGAGAACAAGCACGTCGATGACGGCGGTGCGCTGCGCATCGTCGAGGAAGAGCAGGGGCGCGTGATATGAAGGCGACGCCGAAGGCCGTGGGCTCGAGCGGTGACACGACGACGCAGGCACCCGCGGTGCCGGAATCATCGCTCGCGATCAACACCCGTCCGCTGTTCAAGCTGATGGTGGAGAAGAAGGCCTCGGACCTCTTCTTCACCTCGAACGCCCCGATCAAGATCAAGATCGAGGGGCAGATCTTCCCGGTCAACAAGCAGATCCTGACGCCGGAGACGGTGCGCCAGTCGGCCTACGCGCTGATGACGCCCGAACAGCTCGAGTTCTTCCATCGCGAGCTCGAGATCGACTTCGCGATCTCCGAGCCGGGCCTCGGGCGCTTTCGCGTCAACGTGTTCCACCAGCGCGGCTTCCCCGCGATGGTCATGCGCTACATCACCGCGGACATGCCGAAACTCGAGACGCTCGGCCTGCCCGAGGTGTTCCGCGAGCTGATCATGCTGAAGCGCGGCCTGATCCTGCTGGTCGGCGCCACCGGTTCCGGCAAGTCGACCACGCTCGCGTCGATGATCAACTACCGCAACGAACATTCCTCGGACCACGTCGTCACGATCGAGGACCCGATCGAGTTCCTGCACACCAACAAGCGCTCGATCGTCAACCAGCGCGAGGTCGGGCTCGACACCAAGAGCTACGAGCGCGCGCTCAGGAGCGTGATGCGCGCCGCGCCCGACGTGATCCTGGTCGGCGAGATCCGCGACCGCGACACGATGCAGGCCTGCATCAACCTGTCCGGCACCGGCCACCTCGTGCTCGCGACGCTGCACGCGAACAACTGCGCCGAGACGATGGATCGCATCATCAACATGTTCCCGCGCGACCAGCACGCGCAGATCTTCCTCGACCTGTCGCAGTACCTGAAGGCGATCGCGGCGCAGCGGCTCGTGTTCGGCAAGGACGGCAAGCGCCTTGCCGCGGTCGAGGTGATGCTCAATACGCCGCATATCTCCGAACTCGTCAAGAAGGGCGACGTGTCGGGCATCAAGGAAGCGATCGTGCAGAGCAGCGAGCGCAACGTGCAGAGCTTCGACTCCTCGCTCTACCAGCTCGTCAAGCAGGGCCGCATCGAGCTCGAGGAGGCGCTCAACAACGCCGACTCGCGCACCAACCTCGAGGCGAAGATCAACTTCGGCTGAATGCAGCACTGCGGCCAGGGAATCGGCAGGTCACTGCTGCTCGCGTTGCTTGGCGCGACGGGCGGCTTGCACGCCATCGCGGGCGACCGGGGCGAGCCGCAGGGAGTCGAGATCAACGGCCTGATCATGCAATCGAGGATAGTGCGCGACTACTACCCTCCCGCGATGCGCAGGACGGCGACACCGGGCCGCGTGTCGCTTGCCTACTCGGTCGATGCCGATGGCCGCGTCATCCGCATCACCCCACTCGTTTCCGATTCTGCCGCCTTCGAACCCGGCGCGGTGCAGATGCTCATGGACATGCGCTTTGCCGTGCCGAAAGGCTGGGAAGCGAGCGGCGGGCCCTGGCGCAGGTTCCGCATCCAGGTGACGTTCGTGATCGGGGGCCGGCAGCCGCTGCCCGTCTGGGCGGAAGGGGAGAACGTCCTTCTGGTCACGGCGTCCGCTCCGGGCCGACGCTAGCCCGCGAACACCGCATACGCATCGAACACCGGCCCATCGACGCACACCCGCTTCATCGCCGGGCCCGCGTCCGTCTCGACCTGCACCGCGCAGCCGGCGCAGCCGCCCACCGCGCAGGCCATGAATTCCTCGAGCGAGACCTGGCAGGGGAGTGCGTACTTGCGCGCCACCCGCGCGGTCGCGGCGAGCATCGGCGTCGGGCCGCAGGCGAAGATCTCGATTTCCGCGAGGCGCGCCGGCGGCTGCGCCGCGAGCCACGCGTCAGCGAGGTCGGTGACGAATCCGTCGTGGCAGCCGGGAAAGCCGGACTTGCTCGCGAGCCGGCTCGGCACGCCGAGCCCGTCGAGGAAGGGCATCGCCGCGATCACGCCCTCGGGCATGCCCGGCACGAGGATCGTCGAGGGGCGCATCGCGAAAGGGAACGGAATCTCCGAGCCCATCAATACGAGCGGCTGCCAGCGCGCGTCGTCGCGTCCGGCCAGCCGCTCGGCGAGGAACACCATGGGCGGGATGCCGACGCCCCCGCCGATCATGAGCGTGAGCGGGCGCGCGGGGTGTGGCGCGAAGCCGTGGCCGATCGGGCCGAGCACCGAGATCGCATCGCCGGCCTTGCGCGCGGCGAGCGCGGCGAGCCCGCCACCCACGACCTTGAAGAGCACGTCGATCCAGCCGGCGGCGGGGTCCGTCCGCATGATCGACAGGGGCCGGCGCATGGGGATGTCGGGGTCGCAGGTGAGGTGCACGAACGCGCCCGGCGCCGCCATCGCGGCGCACTTCGGCGCCTCGATGCGCAGGATGTACTGTTCGCCGGGGAAGGATTCGGTACGCAGCAGGCGCCCTTCCTCGAGGTGGATGCTGCCGCGGTGCGCCTTGCTCATGCGGTGGCTCCGTTTCCGGCGCGGGCCACGGTCGCGAGCACCGCCATGCGCACGGCGACCCCATTGCGCACCTGGTCGCGGATCGCGGACTGTGGTCCGTCGGCGACCTCGGAGGCGATTTCGACCCCGCGGTTCATCGGCTGCGGGTGCATCACGATCGCGTCGGGCTTCGCGAGCCTGAGGCGCTCGCTGGTGAGGCCGAACGCGCGGAAGTAGGCATCCGGGTCGAGTTGCGCCTCGTCGAGCATGCGTTCCCGCTGGATCCTGAGCATCATCACGACGTCGGCGTCCCGCAGCCCCGCCTCGAGGTCGGTGTAGCGCGCGCAGCCGCGGAATTCATCGTCGCCGGGCAGCAGCGCGGGCGGCGCGACGACGCGCAGCTCGGCCACGCCGAGGGTCGCCAGCGCGTGGTAGGCGGAGCGCGCGACGCGCGAGTGGCGGATATCGCCGACGATCGCGACGGCGAGGCCCTTGATGCGGCCCTTGCGCTGGCGGATCGTCAGCGCGTCGAGGAGGCCCTGGGTCGGGTGCGACACGCTGCCCTCGCCGGCGGAGAGCACCGAGACGTGCGGCGCCACGCTCGCGGCGACGAGCGCCGGCACGCCGGCCTCCGCATCGCGGATCACGAACACGTCGACGTGCAGCGACTCGAGCGTAAAGACGGTGTCGAGCATGCTCTCGCCCTTGATGCGCGAGGAGAGCTGCATTTCGAGGTTGACGACGTCGGCGCCGAGGCGCTTGGCGGCCAGCTCGAAGGAGACGCGGGTGCGCGTCGAGGGTTCGGTGAACAGGTTCGCGACGGTCAAGCCGGCCAGCAGCCCGGTCGACGGCGGGCGTGCGCCGAGCGGGCGCACGAAGGCTTGCGCGCGATCGAGCAGGGCTTCGAGTTCGCGCCGCGACAGGCCCTCGAGCGTCAGCAAGTGGCGCAGCGAACCGTCCGCGCGCGTCTGTCTCGTCATCGTTGCCCTTCCAGCCATCGTTCCAGGATCACCACCGCGGCCGCGCTGTCGATGTCTTCCTTGCGCACCCGGCGGCGGCGCGCGCCGCTCGCGCGCTGTGCCTTGAGCTTCGCGGTCGCCTCGATCGAAGAGTAGCGCTCGTCCACCAGCTCGACCGGCAGCGCGAAGCGCGCCGCGAGCCCGGCGGCGAATCGCCGCGCGAGCGCAGTCATCTCGCTGGCCTCGCCGTCGGTATTATAAGGCGCGCCCACGACCAGTACGTGCGGCCCACTGTCCGCGACCGCGCGCGCCATGGCGTCCCAGTCCGGCTCGCCCGCGACGGCGGTGATCGCGCCGCGCGGCGCTGCGCTGCGCGTGAGCGTGTCGCCCACCGCGAGCCCGATGCGCCGCAGGCCGAAGTCGAAGGCGAGCGCGATGCGTACGCGGTCAGGCGTGCCCGGCAAAGGGAGTCATCTTCCCGAGGTCGATCCCGAGCAGGCGCCAGACCGCGGGCCAGCGTTCCTCGTAGGGCAGCCCGAACACGATGCCTTCGTCGGCAGGGATCGACAGCCAGGCGTTGTCGAGCATTTCCCGCTCGAGCTGTCCCGACTCCCAGCCCGCGTAGCCGAGCGCGATGAAGGCGTCCTCGGGTCCCTCGCCGCTTGCCATGGCCGCCAGCACGTCGCGCGAGGTCGTCACCTGGATGAGCCCCGAGACCTGGTGGCTCGAGTCCCAGTTGCCGCCCGGCCGGTGCAGCACGAAGCCGCGATCGGTGTGCACCGGGCCGCCGCGCAGCACGGGGCGCTCGCCGATGCGGTCGTCGCGCGGGTCGAGTTTCATCTGCGAGAGCACGTCGGCGAGCTTCATCGGCAACGGCTTGTTGACGACGATGCCGAGCGCGCCCCGTTCGACGCTGTGCTCGCAGATCAGGGTGACGGTCTGGGCGAAATTCGGGTCCGCCAGCGAGGGCATCGCGACCAGCAGGTGATTCGTGAGTGAAGACTCAGAGCCCATGCCGGAAGTATGGGCACTCACGCCGGATCGCGCTAGCGAGAATCGGCCGGCGCCGTCACGGTTCCGCGCGCCGCGCGCCCGCCCGCGAATTCCCACGCGTAGGCAAAACGCAACACGCGGTAATTCGCCGCGAGCTCGCGCGGAAACGGCTCGAAAGGGCTCGCGAGCTTCAGGATGGAGACCGCTGCCGCATCGAGCGCGGGCGAGCCACTTGTACGCCGCACGATCGCCGACTCGAGCTTGCCGTCCGCGCCGATCGCGACTTCCAGCACCGGGCTCGAGGTGCCGGGCGCCTGGCGCGCTGCGGCCGGGAAGTTCAGGGTGCCGAGCCGTTCCACCTTGCGCCGCCAGGCATCGAGGTAGGGCGCGAGGCTCGACTCGCGCGTATCCGGCGTGATCCAGAGTTCGGCGCGTTCCTTGCCCGCGAGATCGCTCGAGTCGAGGTCCTCGCCGGCCACGGCGCTTGGCGCGTCGCTCGGGCGGGTCGCCGGCGCCGACCTCGAGTCGCGACGCAGGGCGGCGACCGATCCCAGGTAGCGCATCGTGCTCGACGGCGCGCTCGAGGCGATGACGCGCTCCGCGGCCTCGGCCTGCTGTTCGGGTGGTTCCGGTGGCGGGCCGCCGGCACGGGCCTGGCTGCGCGGCGTGCGGGCGTTCTCTCCCGAGCCCGAGCCGAGCTGCGTGCGCTGCGCGAGGTAGGCGGCGTCGTCGTTGCGGTCGGCCTCGGGTACTTCGGTCGAGACCAGCAGCACCTGCAGGCCGGGGGCCGCGCCGCTGCCGCTCGCCGCGCCGAAGGTGATGCCGAGGATCACGACGCCATGCAGCAGCGCGGCGAGGAACGCCGTGGTCACCAGCCGGTCCCGGACCGGGGCGATGCCTTCCTTCACCGTGAGCGCTGCACTGGCCACGCGCGGATTATAGGCGCCGCTCGATCGCTTCCATGAGAACTGCGCCAATGTCGAGGCCGAATTGCTTGTCGAGTTCGCGGATGCCGGTCGGGCTCGTCACGTTGATTTCGGTGACGAAGCCGCCGATCACGTCGAGGCCGACGAACAGCATGCCCTCGGCGGCGAGCTTCGGGCCGATCTCGGCCGCGAGCCAGCGGTCGCGGTCGTTGAGCGGGCGGCCCACTCCCTTCGCGCCGGCCGCCAGGTTGCCGCGGTGGTCGCTCGCGTCGGGGATGCGCGCGAGTGCGTACGGGATCGGCTCGCCGTCGACGAGCAGGATGCGCGAGTCGCCCGTCTCGACGATCTCGGGCAGGTACTTCTGCACGATGCCGAAGCGGCTGCCGTAATCGGAGAGCGTCTCGAAGATCACGTTCGCGTTCTTGTCGCCCGCCTCGACCACGAAGATCGAGCGCCCGCCCATGCCGTGGAGCGGCTTCGCCACGATCCTGCCATGCTCGGCGAGGAAGGCGCCCATGCGGGCCATGTCGCGCGTAATGAGCGTTGGCGCACAGCATTGGGGGAACCACGCCGTGTACACCTTCTCATTCATGTCGCGCAGGCCCCGGGGCCGGTTGACGACCAGCGCGCCGGCGGCCTCCGCCCGCTCGAGGATGTATGAGGTGTAGATGTATTCGGTGTCGAAAGGAGGGTCCTTTCGCATGAGGATGCAGTCGAGTTCGCCGAGAGCGAGCTCGCGGGCCTCGCCGAGCGTGAACCAGTTCACGGGATCCGCCCGCACCGTGAGCGCCCTGGCGCTTCCCCGGGCGACGCCGTCGCGCAGCGTGAGGTCCGCCAGCTCGAGGTACCACAGCCGCCAGCCGCGGCGGGCGGCGGCCAGCAGCATGGCCAGGGTCGAGTCCTTGGCGTACTTGATGCCGGCGATGGGATCCATCACCACGGCGAGGTTTCGCTCCACTGTCATCCGGGGCTCCTTGTCGCCCGCCGCATGCCAAAAACGTGACGCGACCGGCATGGCGGGGGGTATACCGATATGTTAAAACGCGCAGCAGCTTGCTTGTCGATTCTGCGCGAAAATGCGCCGGGAGTAGTGCTCAAGTGAATGGCGCCAGTTCGAAGCTCGAGGGCCTGAAGGTCCTCGTCATCGATGACAGCAAGACCATCCGTCGCACGGCCGAAACGCTGCTGACGAAGGAAGGTTGCGAGGTCTTCACCGCCATCGACGGCTTCGACGCGCTCGCGAAGATCGCCGACCACCAGCCCGACATCGTGTTCGTCGACATCATGATGCCGCGGCTCGACGGCTACCAGACCTGCTCGCTGATCAAGCACAACAAGGTCTACAAGTCGATCCCCGTGATCATGCTGTCCTCGAAGGACGGGCTGTTCGACCGCGCCCGCGGCCGCATCGTCGGCTCCGAGCACTACCTCACCAAGCCCTTCACCAAGGACGAGTTGCTGGCCGCAATCGAGTCGCATGTCGGGAGATGAAGGCGATGGCGCTGATACTCATCGTGGACGATTCGCCGACCGAAGTGCACGTCTTCCAGAAGGCGCTCGAGCGGCACGGCTACAAGACGGCGACCGCCACTGACGGCGCCGAGGGCGTGCGCATGGCGAGGGAGATCCGGCCCGATCTCATCTTCATGGACATCGTCATGCCGAACATGAACGGCTACCAGGCCACCCGCGCGCTGTCGAACGACCCGCACACGCGCGCGATCCCGATCGTGATGGTCACCTCCAAGGGCCAGGAGACCGACAAGATCTGGGGGCTGCGCCAGGGCGCCATCGACTACATGGTCAAGCCCGTGTCGCCCGACCAGCTCGTCGCGAAGGCGCAGGCGACGCTTGCCGCCTGACATGACCGACGCAGTCTCACTCAGGAGCCTGCGCGACCGGCCCTACGAGCTGCTCTCGGAGCTCGAGCGGCGCGGGCGCGCCGTCTCGGCGCAGGTGGCGCAGGAGGGATCGGCCGGCCGCGAATGGGTCGGGGTCGCGCTGCGCATGGCGGGCGAACTGTTCCTCGTCGCGCGCGACGAGACGCGCGAGGTGCTCGGCGTGCCCGGTGCGCTGACGCGGGTGCCGGGCGCGAAGGGCTGGGTCAAGGGGCTCGCGAACGTCCGTGGCCAGCTGCTGCCGGTGCTCGACCTGCGTCAGTTCCTCGGTAGCGGCCAGACGCCGGTGACGCGCAATGCGCGCATCGTCGTCGCGCACCACCGCGAGATTCCCGCGGGCCTGCTGGTCGATGAGGTGCTCGGCTTCAGGCGGTTCGCGGAAGCGGAGTTTTCCGGGGACGTGCCGCCCACGGTGGTGCGGTGCGAACGTTACCTCGCCGGCAATTTCCGGCGTAGCCAGGAGCAGTGGCCCGTGCTCAGCCTGCGTACGCTGATCGAGAGCCCGGCGTTCCTGGATGCGGCAGCCTGACAAGACGATGACAACCCAAGACAACCAGTCGCTGTCCCGTGCCGCCCGTCGGCTCGGCACCTACGCAGTGGCATCGGCCGCGCTCGCGCTGGCAGCGGTGGCCGCGTATGCACTGCTCGGGCGCGGCGGCATGACGGCGGACGGTGCTGCGGCGGCGAAAGCCCTGCAGGGCCTCTCGCTCGACGCCACGGCCGCGGCGCGCGGTGACGCGGCCGCACTGCGGGGTGTTGCCGACAATGCCGCCGCGCTGGCCGGGATCGCCCGGCGCGCACCGGATGCGGCGTGGGTGCGCGACAAGCGCTGGGCGGGCCTGCAGGCGGACGCCGCCGCGCTTTCGGATTCGGCGGTCGCGCTCGCGGGGGCCGCCACGGCCGCGCGTACCGTGCGCGATACCGCCGCGGTGATGGCCGACGAAGTCGCGCGCATGCAGTCCGCCGTCCCGGGCGCCGCCACGAGCGCGGTGATCGGCCGGCCCTTCGATCTTTTTGCCACCGCGCTCGCCCGCATCGAGCTCGATGTGGGCCGGTTGGCCGCGGCGAGCGACGATCCGGCCGCCATCGCCAGGCGCCTCGCCGAGAACACCGATTACGTCGGCAAGGTCGTCCGGGGGCTTGCGGGGACGGATGCCGCGCTCGGCCTGCCGCGCGCCTCGGGCGCCGAGGCGGAGCGGCGCGCCCGCGCGCTCGTGGAAGAGTTCGATGCGCTCTCGGGCGCCGTCACGCGGGTGGTCGGTGCGGCCACGGCGCTCGCCACCGGCAAGCAGGCCGCGGAGCGTGCCACGAGCGGGGCGCGCGCACTCGGCGCTGCCGCTCTCAGTGGTGCCGGTGGCGGGGCAGGCTGGCTCGGCTGGCTGCCGATCGCCCTGGGCGTCGCGGCGCTGCTGCCGCTCGCCTGGCTGCTGCTGCAACTCGGGGCCCTGCGCCGCGGCGTCGAGCGCCAGAGCCTGCTCGCCGACACCCAGGCGCGCGACAACGACCGCAACCAGCAGGCGATCCTGCGCCTGCTCGACGAATTGTCGAGCCTCGCCGACGGCGACCTCACCGTGCAGGCCACCGTCACCGAGGACATCACCGGCGCAATCGCCGACTCGATAAACTACGCGATCGAGGCCCTGCGCGGCCTCGTGACGACGATCAACCAGTCCTCGATCCAGCTCGACGGCGCCACCCGCCAGACACAGGCGCTGTCGCAGCACCTCGCCAAGGCGAGCACCGCGCAGTCGAAGCAGATCGCTTCCGCTTCGGAATCCGCGGGCGCCATGGCGGCCAATACCGAGGAGATCTCGGGTAATGCCGAGCGCGCGTCGGATGTCGCGCGCCACTCGGTCGATGTCGCCCACAAGGGTGGCGATGCGGTGCGTCGCACGATCGACGGCATGAACACGATCCGCGAGACGATCCAGGAAACGAGCAAGCGCATCAAGCGCCTCGGCGAGAGCTCGCAGGAGATCGGCAACATCGTCGAGCTGATCAACGATATCGCCGAGCAGACCAACATTCTCGCGCTGAACGCCTCGATCCAGGCCTCGATGGCCGGCGACGCGGGCCGGGGCTTCGCGGTGGTCGCCGACGAGGTACAGCGCCTCGCCGAGCGCGCCGCGCTCTCGACCAAGCAGATCGAAGTGCTCGTGCGCACCATCCAGACCGACACCAACGAAGCCGTTGTCTCGATGGAGCGCAGCACCACCGACGTGGTGGGCGGCGCCTTGCTGGCGGAGAACGCCGGGGCAGCGCTCGAGGAGATCGAGCAGGTGTCGAACCAGATCGCGAGCCTCGTGCAGAACATCTCAGGCAGTTCGCGCCAGCAGGCGACCTCGGCGCTCAGCATCGCCCGAAACCTGCAGGTGCTGCGGGAGATCAGCGCGCAGACCGCCGAGTCGACCAGCGCCAATTCGGTCGCCATCGCCAAGCTCGCGGAGCTGTCCGCCGGCATGCGCAAGGCTGCGGCGGGATTCCGCCTGCCCGGTGCGCCCGATCCGGGCCTCACGATGCGCGGCCTGAAGCGCCCGGAAGTGCCCGCGGAGCTCGCGCGCAAGGTCAAGGCGAGCTAACCGATGTCGGACGTCGCCACCCAGACCCTCGAACTCGTCGGTCGCGAGATCGCCGCGACGCTCGCCGAGGCGCGCAATGCGGTCGAGGCCTTCGTCGAGCAGCCGGACAACATCGCGCTGCTCGAGCGGGTCGCCGCCGACCTGCACCAGGTGCAGGGCGTGCTGCGCGTGCTCGAGATCTACGGCGCGGCCCTCCTCGCCGAGGAGATGGAGCAGGTCACGCGCTACCTCGTCGCGACCTCCGCGGAGCGCAAGAATCAGGCGGAGGCGCTCGATGCGCTGCTGCGCTCGATGGTGCAGCTGCCGGGCTACCTCGAGCGCGTAATCGCCGGCGGGCGCGACCTCGCGCTCGTGCTGCTGCCGCTGCTGAACGACCTGCGGGCCGTGCGCGGCAGCCCGCTGCTGTCGGAAGGCACGTTGCTGCTGCTGAACCTCAAGTCCGACCGGCAGGCCACCCCGGTGGCGCCGACGCCGGGAGAGCAGCCGCTCACGATCGAACAGTGGGCGCGCCGCCTGCGCGCGCGCTTCCAGGTCGGGCTCATTGGCTGGATCCGCGGCGAACGCATCGACCAGAACCTCGAGATCCTGGCGGCGGTCGCCCACAAGATCGAGCAGGTCGCGACGCGCCAGCCCGTGTTCCAGCTCTGGTGGGTCACCGGCGCACTGATCGAAGCGCTGCGCGAGCGCGGGCTCGAGGGCGGGGTGTCGATCAAGCGCCTGCTGGGCCTCGCCGACCGCGAGGTCAAGCGCCTCTATGAGGAAGGCGAGGCGCGTTACTGCCAGGGCCCGCCGGTCGAGCTGCTCAACAACCTCCTCTATTACATCGCGCGCGCCGAATCCTCGGGACCGAAGGTGTCGGCGGTGCGCGCGTCGTTCCGCCTCGGCGACCTGCTGCCCGTCGACGAGGCGGTCGAGCAGGAACGCGAGAGCCTGTCAGCACCGAGCGTGAAGCTCATGCGCACCGTGGCCGCGGCGATCCGCGAGGACCTCGCCAAGGTCAAGGACGTGCTCGATATCTTCGTGCGCCGCGGCGGCGGGCAGGCGGCCGAGCTCGGGCCGCAGGTCGAGCTGCTGCGCAAGATCGGCGATACGCTCGGCGTGCTGGGCCTCGGCGAACTGCGCACGCGCGTGCAGGCCGAGATCGGCCGCCTCGAGGCGATCGTTTCGGGCGCCGCGCAGGTCGACGACGCCACGCTGATCGGGATCGCCTCGACCCTGATCGGCATCGAGGACCACCTCGACGACCAGCTGGTCGGCATGATCGTGCCGAAGGCGAAGGCCGCCGCGGAAGCGCCTGGCGACGACGGCGATTTCCACCTCGTGCAGGCGGCGGTCCTGCGCGAGTGCATGCTCAACCTCGCGCGCGTCAAGGAAGCGGTCGCGCAGAGCGTCGGCGGCACGCTCGACACCGCGGCGCTCGACAGCTGGGGCGAGCTGATGCGCGGCATCAAGTCCGGCCTCGTGATGCTCGGCCGCACCCGCGCGGTCGAGGTCGTGGACGGCATCAGCGTGCACCTGAAGCGCGTGATGCGCCCCGGCCAGCCCGGGTTGCCCGCGCACCTCCTCGACCGGCTCGCCGACGCGATCGTGAGCGTCGAGTACTACATGGAAACGCTGCAGGCACGGCGCAGCGAACCCTTCTACATGCTCGACAATGCGCAGGCCTGCCTCGATGCGCTCGCGGCCGAGCCCGAGCCCGCGGTGCCTACCGTGCCGCCGCTGTCCGAAACGACATTCGCGCGCACGCTGCGCATCGCCCCGCCGACCTCGGCGAGCGGCGCCCACCGCATCGTGCACGGCGCCGATGCCGCCATCGACCTCGCCGCAACCGATGCGCGGGCGGGCAGCCCGCCGACCCTTGCCCCGGTGCCCGCGGGACCGCCGCCGGCAGCGCTCGCGGATCCCGAGCTCGTCAGCCTCTTCATCGAGGAGGCGGGCGAGGAGATCGCGAAGATTGGCCGCGAGTTCCCGCGCTGGGACGACAACCCGCTCGAGGACGCGGCGCTCGCCACGGTGCGCCGTTCGTTCCACACCCTGAAGGGCAGCGGCCGCATGGTCGGCGCGCGCGAGATGGCGGAGTTCTCCTGGTCGATCGAGAACCTGCTCAATCGCCTGACCGACAAGACGCTGACGCGCACGCCGGAGATCCTCGCGACGCTGCGCGATGGCGTGCAGGCCCTGCCGCAGCTGCTGGCGGCGCTCGAAGGCGGTACGGCCTGCGAGATCGACACCACGCCGATCATCGCGCGTGCCCATGCGCTCGCGGCACGCCAGGAGCCGGGCACGGGCACAGGCGCCGAGAGCGGCGAAACGACCGCGGCGACCCGCCTCGCGGGCACCACGATGGTCGCGACGGATGCCGCCCGGCCCGAGCCGCCACCGGCCGCCAGTGCGCCGGAGGCCGACCCCGCGCTGCGCGAGATTTTCAGCCGCGAGACCGCCGCGCATATCGCGACGGTGCGCGCCTTCCTCGAGGCGGAGCGCGAGCGCGCGGCGCCGCATGTCATCCCGGAGGAGGTCTATCGCGCCTGCCACACCCTGAGCGGCAGCTCGAAGGCGGCGGTCGCGCGCCATGGCATCCGGCTTGCCGGCCCGCTCGACCACTGGATGCGCAAGTCCTTCGACAGCGGCGTTGGCCTCGCGTCGCAGGACCTCGCGCTCGTGGCCGATTGCATGCAGGCGATGGAGGGCGTGGTGGGTCACCTCGACGAGGCCACCGGCTTCTTCCAGACGCATGACCTGCTGCGTGCCCGCATCGCGCGGGCCGAAGCCGAACTCGACCACCGGATTGCCGAGGCCGTGGCGGCCGCGGAAGCCGAGCAGGCGGCCAGCCTGCCGCCCCAGCCCGCGCCGGTGCCCCCGGTCGCGCCGGCGTCCGGGATATCGGCGGACTACGATCCGGAGATCGCGGGCATTTTCGCCGAGGAGGCGGGCGAACTCATCGAGGCCGCCGAGCGGGCGCTCTCGGCCTGGGGCGCCGACCGCGGCAATGGCGCGCACCTCGATGCCCTCAAGCGGCCCCTGCACACCCTCAAGGGCGGCGCGCGCATGGCGGGTGTCTTGGCGATGGGCGATCTCGCGCACGAGCTCGAGACGCTGGTCAACCAGATCGGGCTCGGCGCACTCGCGGCGGATGATCCGGTGCTGGCCGTGCTGGTCGCGAGCCTCGACGAAATCGCCCACATGCGCGATGCCATCGTCGGCAACCGAGCGGTCCCGCCTGCGACGGCACTGATCGAGCGCATCCACGCGCTCGATCCTGCACGTGCGCCAGCGCCGGCCATCGTCCCCGGGCCGCTCGCCGCGCAAGTCGCGGTGCAGGTCGAGGAGATCGAAATTTCATTGCCGGTGCCCGAGCCCGCAGCAGCGGGGTTGGTGGCGGCGGAGCCCATCGATGCACCCGTGCCCGTGGCGATGCCCGCAGCCGCGCCAGTGCCGGCTCCCGCGCCGCCGCCCGTATTCGGGCCGGCGCAGGATGCGGCCCGAGCGGTGGATGCACCCGCACCGCCCGCGCCCGTACCGCCGGGCCGCGATCCGTCCGTGCATGGCGAGCGCCAGGAACTGGCGCGCGTCGATGCGGACCTCCTCGACCAGCTCCTCAACTACTCGGGTGAAGTCAGCATCGGGCGCGCGCGTCTCGAGCAGCAGATCGCCTCGATCGACTTCAACCTCGCGGAACTGTCGCGTACCGTCACCCGCCTGAAGGAACAGCTGCGCAAGCTCGAGATCGAGACCGAGTCGCAGATCCTGCATACGCACGAGGACGAGGCGGGCCATCGCGCCGAGTTCGACCCGCTCGAACTCGACCGCTATTCGACGATCCAGCAATACTCGCGCGGCCTCGCCGAGACCGCGAGCGACGTCGCGAGCATCCAGCAGCTACTCGAGACGCTGACCCAGGACACCCAGAACCTGCTGCAGCAACAGGCGCGCACGATCACCGAGCTGCAGAACGGCCTGATGCGCACGCGCATGGTGCCGTTCCAGCGCCACGTGCAACGCCTCGCGCGCATCGTGCGCCAGGCGGCTTCCGACACGCGCAAGCGCGCGGAACTGCTGGTCGAGGGCGCCGCGGGCGAGCTCGACCGGCAGGTGCTCGAGCGCATGCTGCCGCCCTTCGAGCACATCCTGCGCAACGCCGTCGCGCACGGCATCGAGCCGCCGGCCGAGCGCGAAGCGCGCGGCAAACCCGCCACCGGCCGCATCACCCTCGCGCTGCGCCGCGAGGGCGCCGAGGTAATCGTGCAGCTGAGCGATGACGGCGCGGGCATGAACCTCAAGGCGATCCGCGACAAGGGCCAGGCGCTCGGGCTGATCCGCCCCGGCCAGCTGCTCGCCGACGACGACGTGATGCAGCTCGTGCTCGAGCCGGGCTTCTCCACGGCCGGCAAGGTCACGCAGCATTCGGGGCGCGGCGTCGGCATGGACGTGGTCGCCGACAGCGTCAAGAAGCTCGGCGGCGCCCTTCACATGGAGACAAAGGAGGGCGAAGGCACCTCCTTCACGATCCGCCTGCCCTTCACGCTCGCGATCAGCCACGCGCTCGTGGTGCGCACGGGCGATGAGTTCTATGCGTTGCCGCTGCCGACCGTCGAAGGCGTGGTGCGCCTCACGAAGGACGAGGTCGGCGCGCACGTCGGGCCCGATGCGCCGCCCTTCGAGCACAACGGCCAGCGGTTCCGCTTCCAGCACCTCGCGGCCTATGTGGGCCTCGAGCCCTCGCCGCTGCCCGAACAGGACGTGACGATCCCGGTGATCCTCGTGCGCGCCGGCGAGCATTCGACCGGCCTCGTCGCGGACGAGCTGATCGGCAGCCGCGAGATCGTCGTCAAGTCCGTCGGGCCGCAGATCGCCGCGATCCGCGGCATCTCGGGCGCCACGATCCTCGGCGACGGCCGCATCGTCGTGATCCTCGACATCAATGCCCTGGTGCGCGCCGAATGGCGCGGCCGCGGCGAAGCCGTGGTGCCGCGCGACCGCACCGACAAGCGCACGCTCGCGCTCGTCGTCGACGACTCGATCACCGTGCGCCGCGTGACCCAGCGCCTGCTCGAGCGCAACGGCATGCGCGTGCTGACGGCGCGCGACGGCGTCGATGCGATCGAGGTGCTGCAGGAGCACCAGCCGGATGTCATCCTGCTCGACATCGAGATGCCGCGCATGGACGGCTACGAAGTCGCCGCGCACGTGCGCAACGACGAGCGGCTGAAGGATATCCCGATCATCATGATCACCTCGCGCGTCGGCGACAAGCACCGGGCGCGCGCCATCGAGATCGGCGTCGACGATTACCTCGGCAAGCCGTACCAGGAATCGCAGCTGCTCGAGGCCATCGAGCCGCTCGTTTCGCGGCGTCGTGAACCTGCCGCCGCTTCGGGCGCGGGCGGAAGGCACTGACCGATGGCCGAGCGCGTCAGCGAGATCTACAGCCTGCTCATCCCGCTGGTCGATGGCCGCCTGATCGTGCCGCGTGCCTGCGTGGCCGAGGTCATCGGCTTCCAGCCGCCCGCCGAGATGACCGGTGCGCCGCCCTGGTACCTCGGCACCGTGCCGTGGAACGGGCGCAGCATCCCGCTCGTGTGCTTCGAGGGCACCTGCGGCCAGGGCATCCCGCCGGCCACCGGCAGGAGCCGCATCGTCGTGTTCCACTGCATCGGATCGCGTGTCGAGGGCGGCTACTTCGGCCTCGTGTCGCAGGGTTTCCCGCAACTCGTGCGGGTCAGTTCCGATGTCGTGCGTCCGGACAACACGCGCTCATTCCCGGAGCGCCACCCGGTGATCTGCCAGGTGCGCATGATCAACGAAGTGCCGCTCGTGCCCGACCTCGAATTGCTCGAGGAAATGATCGCGGACGAGACTTCCGTCGCCGCATAGGTCCCGGTTCCCGGGCCTAGCCGAGGCGCAGCAGGCGGTAGGAGCTGTCGAGCACCGCCCAGTCCATGCGGCAGAGGATACGGTCCGGGCCGCTCACCCACATTTCGAGCGGCGTCCAGTCCTTGCGGTGCGGATGGATAAGGAAGTGATCGCAGTCGAAGCGCCCGGCCTCGACCTCGATGGTCTCGCGCCCCACGAACTCCATCACCTTGGTCGTCAACGCCGGGAAGGGCGCCGAGCCGCCATTGGGCTCGAGCGAGCAGGTCGCGCTGTGATAACCCTGCCGCGGCGGTCCCGCTGGATCGAAGGCCGCGGATTGCCAGCCATCGATCACCAGCGGGTGCGGCGCGAACACCGCGGGCGCGGGCGATACCGGCACGAGCGCGCCGCGTGGTTCCCCTGTCGCACCCACTCCTTCGAACGCGATCGACTCGCGCCCGAACCTGAACCAGCCCGCGCCGGCCGCGCGGCCCGCGAGCATCAGCTGCACGAACGCATGCCTCGGCCGCCAGTCGGCGTCGACCGTGTAGGTGACGTCGCGCAGCAGGTCGCCATCGTCCATCCGGCACAGTGCGCGCACCGTGCGGCTGCCATCGGCCGCCGACGTCATCGTGAAGGCCTCGTGCCCGGTGAGGCCCCGTTCGCTGTGAAAATAGCCGATCTCGCCCCGCGCCACCCGATAGGACGTCACTGGTCAGGTCCCCGCGCCGAGGTCACGGTCGAGCGCGCCGATGCGCTCGAGGATGTCGCCGAAGCGCCGGCCGAGCGCGGTCAGGCGGTACTCGACGTGCGGCGGCACTTCCGCAAACACCTCGCGTTCGACGAGACCGAAGCGGATCAGCTTGCGCAGCCGCTCGTTCAGCACCTTCGCGGTGAGGCCCGGCACCTCGCGCTGCATCGCGCCGGGCCGCGCGACGCCGCGGGTCACGAGGTCGAGCACGATCAGCGACCACTTGCAGCCGACGATGTCCTCGACCATGCGCGCGGCCGGCGGCCGGCTGCCCGACGACGATCTTTTTTTTCCGATGGCTGGCATCAATTTGCACCGAAAGGTAAGCAAGGCACCGTCTCGTGCGGACTTCTGCCGCCGCGCGATCCTGCCTAGATTGTCACGCGCACGGCCGCTCGTGGCCAGCCTGGGGGGAGAATGCCGATGAACATGCGTTGTTTCGCGGCGGGTGCCGCCGTCGTTGCCGCCATCGTCGCCGGTGCCGCCATCAGTGCCGATGGGGCCGCCGTACCCTATCCGGACGGATATCGCGCCTGGCGGCACGTGAAGAGCATGGTGATCGAGCCCGGCCACGCGTTGCACGCCTCGTTCGGCGGCATCCATCACCTTTACGCGAACGACAAGGCGATGAAGGGCTACGAAAGCGGCCACTTCCCCGACGGCGCGGTGATCGTGTTCGACCTGCTCGAGGCGCAGACCGCCGACCATGCGGTCACGGAGGGCAAGCGCAAGGTCGTCGGCGTGATGCACCGGGACGCGAGGAAGTACGCGACCACGGGAGGCTGGGGCTTCGAGGGCTTCGCCGGCGACAGCAAGACCGAGCGCGCGGTGGGCAACCAGGCGGCGACGGCCTGCTTCAGCTGCCACGCGCCACAGAAGGCGAGCGACTACGTCTTCAGCCGCTATCGGCCGTAGCACCGCCGAGGTCGCCCGCCAACGCCTGCAAGGCTGCGATCGCCGCAATCGCAGCCGTCTCGGTGCGCAGAATACGCGGCCCGAAGCGCGCAGGGCGAAAGCCCTCGCGCTCTGCGGCGGCGGCCTCGTCCTGTTCGAAGCCGCCTTCGGGACCGATCAGCACGGCGATAGCCCGCAGCGGCCTGCCTGTCGCCAACGGCAGGCGCGCGAGCATCGCGAGCGTGTCCTGCGCATCGGGTGACAGCATGAGGCGCAGGCTGGCCTGATCGAGGCTTGCGAGGGCGGCCGGCAGGTCCATGGGCGCCTCGATGGCCGGCAGCCGATTGCGCCCGCACTGCTCGCAAGCACCGGCCGCCACCGCGAGCCAGTGTTCGCGCCTGCGATCCATGCGTCCGTCGTCCGCGACGCGTACCACGCTGCGCCCAGCCGCAACCGGCACGATGCGCGCCACGCCGAGTTCGGTCGCCTTCTGCACGATCCAGTCCATCTTCTCGCCGCGCGCGAGGCTCTGCAGCAGCGTGATCGAAAGCGGCGATTCGCGCTCGATCGCATGATGCTCGCCGACTGCCACGACGGCCGACACCTTTTCCGTACGCAGCAGCTGCGCCGGGTACTCGCCGCCCCGCCCGTCGAACAGCGTGAGCGCCTCGCCGGCGCGCATCC
Organism: Pseudomonadota bacterium; assembly: GCA_963204835.1. Classification (GTDB taxonomy): domain Bacteria; phylum Pseudomonadota; class Gammaproteobacteria; order Steroidobacterales; family Steroidobacteraceae; genus CADEFQ01. The sequence continues at coordinate 26,660 of CAUJHJ010000007.1, read as the reverse complement.
GCAGGACGCGCAGCACGTGTTCGGTGGCGCCGCGCGATAGCCGCTGTTCACTGTGTGCCGCGAGGGGCTCGCCGGAATAGACACGCACCTGTCGCATGCACCGATTGTGGCATGATCGATCCATGCCGCTCGACATCGACTCCGCCACCGGTCTCCTTAAGGGCGTCCGGCAGGTGCTGTCACCGCATTTCGACCCGCGCCCCGCCGGCGCCGCACCCGAGCTCATCGTCGTGCACGGCATCAGCTTGCCGCCTGGTGATTTCGGCGGGCCGTGGATCGATGCGCTGTTCACGGGCACGCTGCCGGCAGCCGCGCATCCGTACTTCGAGACCATCAAGGGCGCGCGCGTCTCGGCACACGCGCTCGTGCGGCGCGACGGCAGCGTGACCCAGTACGTGCCATTCACGCAGCGCGCCTGGCACGCGGGCGCGTCGGAGTATTGCGGCCGTGCCGGCTGCAACGACTTTTCGATCGGCATCGAACTCGAGGGGACGGACGAGCTGCCCTACGAAGCGGCGCAGTACGCGGCGCTCGCGGCGCTGGTGCGCACCCTGCTCGCGAGCTACCCGTCGCTCGCGCGCGAGCGCATTGCCGGCCACAGCGACATCGCGCCGGGACGCAAGACCGACCCGGGCCCAGCCTTCGACTGGGCGCGGCTGCACGGGCTGCTTGCGTGAGTGGCGGCGCGGGTGCCGCCGCGGCGCGCGTGCGCCGCGGTTACTGTGACACGAGCGCCGGCCAGGTGCATTTTCGCAGTTGCGGCGAGGGCCCGCCGCTCATCCTGCTGCACTGGGCGCCCGCGTCGGGGCGCATGTATGAGCACCTGCTGCCGCTGTTCGCCGCGCGCGGCTTTCGCGCGCTCGCCCCGGATGTCTACGGCTACGGGCGCTCCGACAAGCACGATGCCGGCTGGAGCATTGCCGACCACGCCCGCAACCTGGGCGAAACCCTGCGCGCGCTCGAGGCATGGCCCGCGCACGTCGTCGGCGGGCACCTGTCGGCGGCGATCGCCGCGGAGCTTGCGATCGCGGAACCCGCCGGCATCGCCCGACTCGTGCTCGACGGTTCGCCGGCCTGGACGCCCGCTGAGCGTGCGGCCTTGTTCACGAGTTTCGCGGGCCTGTCCCCGCGGCTTGCGGAGAGCGGCACCCACAAGACGTTTGCCTGGGACATGATCGAGCGTTCGCTTGCGCAATGGGACGACCGGTTCCGCGTCACGGAGGACAGCCTGCCGGTCCTCTACGCCTACCTGTGCGACTACCTCGAGACAGGCCTCAAGCCGAAAGCGGCACTCGGTGCCTACGACATGCGCGCGCGGCTGCCCTTGCTCGCTCTGCCGGTGCTGGCGCTCAGCGCGGACACGGAACCGCTGCGCCCGATGCACGCCGCGGTGCTCGCGGCGGTTCGCGACGTGCAGCAGCATGTATTCGCGGGGGCTCACCCGCTGCTCGACCCGGCAAGGGCAGAGGAATACGTCGGGGTGATCGAGCGCTTCCTGCGGCTCGCCTGAACGACGTCAGCGGCCGCGGTCGTGCCGCCACAGCACCTCGCTGCCGCTCTCGGCGCGCGCCAGCACGCGCGCGACCACGAACAGCAGGTCGGAGAGGCGGTTGAGGTAGCGGGGCACTTCGAAGGCGACGTGGTCACCGTCGGCGAGCGTCCAGACCTGCCGCTCCGCGCGCCGGCAGACGGTGCGCGCGACGTGGCAGGCCGCCGCCGCCGGTCCGCCGCCCGGCAGGATGAATTCCTTCAGGCGCGGCAGGTCCTCGTTGAAGCGGTCGAGGTCGTTCTCGAGCCGCGCGGTGTGCTCGTCGGTGATGACGCGCGAGCCGGGGATGCACAGCTCGCCGCCGAGATCGAACAGGTCGTGCTGCACCTCGATGAGGCAGCGCCGGACTTCGTCCGGCACCGCCGCGTGCGCGAGCACCACCCCGATGGTGCTGTTCGTCTCGTCGACGGTGCCGTAGGCCTCGACGCGGGCATCGTCCTTCGGGACGCGCGTGCCGTCGCCGAGGCCTGTCGTGCCGTCATCCCCCGTGCGGGTGTAGATCTTGGAGAGGCGGTTTCCCATGCCTCCCAACGCTACTGGAATGCAAAGCGGGTCGCCAGCGTGAAGCCGCGGCCGCTCGTGCGGTAGCCGTAGACGAGCGTGTAGTCCTCGCCGAACGCGTTGTCGAGGCGCGCCTGGACCGACCAGCGCCCGGTTACCGCGAGGCGCGCCGTGGCATTGACCAGCGTGTAGCTGCCGAGCCTCGCGTTCGCCGGGAACGCGGCGTCGATCCGGTTGCCGGCATATGTCACATCGGCGCCGAACGCGAGCCGCCCGGCCACGCGCTCGACGGCGAGCACGTAGCTTTCGCGCGCGCGGCGCAGCAGGCGCTCGCCCGTGTCGCGATTGCGCGGATCCTGCAGGGTCGCCTCCGCGCGCACGTGCCAGGCCCTGCCGCGGAATTCGTAGCCGAACTCGACGCCCTCGATGCGCGCCCGTTCGACGTTTTCATTGCGCCCCGCGAACGTCACCGGATCGAACACGAACAGGATCAGGTCGTCGAGGTCGTTGCGCCAGGCGTTCGCGTAGACGCTGTGGCCCGTGCCGAACGGCTGGCGCAAGCCGATCTCGACCTGCCGCGAGATCTCCGGCGAGAGGTCGGGGTTGCCGCCGAAGCCGAAACGGTCCGTGCTGTCGGGCGCGCGGAAGGCGCGGCCCGCGCCGATCGTGAGCCGCGTCGCCGCCGGCAGCGTGAGGCTGTACTCGGCGTTCCAGGTGAACTCCTCGCCGAACGTCTCGTGGTCCACGAGGCCGACCGCCGCGAGCAGGCCGTGTCGCCCGAAGCTCATGCGATCCTGCGCGAAGAACTGGTTGACCGCGGTGTCGATGTCGAAGGCGGTGCCGTAGGACAGCGCCTCGGTCTGCTCGCGCGAGAGCACCGTGCCGAGGGTCAGCTCGTTCGCGCCGGCAAGCCGCAGGTTGGCCTGCAGTTCGAGCCCGTTGCGGGCCGTGCGCAGGTAGTCGTAGGGAGGCGCCGCATTGCCCTGGTTGTCCTGGTTCTGCTCGATCTCGTCCAGCGTGCGCGTGACGGCGGCGCGCACGTCGATCGCGGCGTCCGGTCGCCAGAGCGTCTCGAGCGCATAGCTCGCGTTCACGAAGTCCTGGTCAACCGGGGCCAGGTGCGACTCGAAAGTGATGGGGTCGAACACCATGTTCGTGTAGCCGACGTTGCCTGCGGCGCGCCAGGCCCGTGCGCGCAGGTCGAGCGCTTGCGCGGGCGCATAGTCCGCGGCGAGGTTCAGCGTGAGATTGTCGTAGCCGCGGTCGACCGTATCGCCGGTGCGCGTCGGGAAGCCCGCGCTGTCGCGGTAGTCGATGCCGAAGCCGACGCCGGCGTCTGCACCGATTTGCCAGCCGCCGGTGAGGCCGCCGGCGAAACTGTCGTAGCGGCCCGCGGAGGCATGGCCCGTGAGGCCGCGCGCGGCAGCGGCGCGGGTGATCACGTTGACCACGCCGCCGATCGCATCCGAACCATAGAGCGTCGAGCGCGGGCCCTTCACGACCTCGATGCGCTGCACGGACTCCGGTGCGATGTTCTGCAGCGCGGGGCTGCCGATTGTGCCGGGATTGACGCGTACGCCATCGACCAGCACTACGGTGTGGTTGCTCTCGGTGCCGCGCGTGAAGAGCGAGGTGGGCTGGCCGGGGCCGCCGGTGCGGGCGAGTTCCAGACCTGCGTGCGTGCGCAGCAGTTCGCCCGCATCGGGGGCGAGCGAGCGCTCGATTTCATCGCGATCGATGACGAACAGCGGCGCTGCAAGCTCCCCGGCGGCAACGGGTGTGCGCGTCGCCGTGACGACGGTTTCCTCGAGGGGATCGGCCAGCACGGCGCTCGCCGCCAGGGTGAGGGACGCAAAAGCGGCGGCGCGCGCCGCAGCTGAGACGGTCGACATTGAATGGTCCTTTCCCCATGCTCGCCCGCATGGTGAGTGTGTGACGATCGGAACCGATACCAGGCCGGTCTCCGGACTCGCAGGCTGAGGCCAGGGATGCATCCTTGCGCCTCGCCGCATCGCCTTCCCGCGCACCAGCGCAGTGGCGTCTCCAAGCCTGGAGACCGATGCGGATTTCGCCTGCTTACCGTTGCGGGGGCAGTGCCGGAATGGCGCGTCGCGCTTCACCGGCTTCCCGTACACCTTGGCAGCGGGCGAACTCTATCACATACACTGGCGGTCCTATGCCGCTCACCGCCGAACTCGATGCCGCGCTCGATGCCGCACGCGCGGCCGCCACCGTCATCAACGGCCTCTACCGCCGCAACCTCACGGTCACGACCAAGGCCGACCGGTCACCGGTCACGGAAGCCGACATCCGCTCGGAGGAGGCGATCCGCGAGGTGCTCGCGAAGCGCTTCCCGTCCTACGGTTTCTACGGCGAGGAAACCGGCCGCAGCGCGATGCACGCCGAAAGCGTCTGGCTGGTCGATCCGATCGATGGCACCAAGTCGTTCGTGCGCGACTGCCCGTTCTTCTCGACGCAGATCGCGCTCATGCGCGGCGGCGAGCTGGTGCTCGGCGTCTCGAGCGCACCGGCGTTCGGTGAGCTCGCCTGGGCCGCGCGCGGCGAAGGCGCGTTCCTCGATGGCGAGCGCATCCGCGTGGGCACGACGGCCGCCATCGAAGATGCGATCGTCTCGACCGGCAACCTGAAGACGCTTGCGCGCGATCCGCGCCGCTGGTCGAACTACGCCGACCTCGTGACGCGGGTGAGCCGCATCCGCGGCTACGGCGACTTCGTGCACTACCACCTGCTTGCGCGCGGCGCGCTCGACGTCGTGATCGAGTCCGACGTGAACATCCTCGACATCGCGGCGCTCACCGTGATCGTGCGCGAGGCGGGCGGGGTGTTCACCGATCTCGAGGGCGGTGATGTCGGGCTCGGGACCACTTCCGTGCTCGCGGCGAACGCGCCGCTGCACGCCCTCGTCGCGCCGCGCTTCACGCGCTGACGAACACCCGCCGGCCGCCGATTTCGGCTTCCACGATGCGCACGAGGTAGAGCGCCGAGAGATTGTCGGCCGTAAGGACCTCGCGCACGGGGCCCGCGAGCCAGCGGCCGTCGCCGAACAGCAGCACCGCCCGGTCGGCGCAGCGTGCCGCCATCGTCGGATCGTGCAGCGTGGTGACGACCGAGCAGCCCCCGTGGATGCGCTCGCGAAAGAGCTCGAGCATCGCGAGCTGGTGGTGCGGGTCGAGGTGGTTGGTCGGCTCATCGAGCAGGAACAGCGCCGGTTGCTGCGCAAGCAGCGTCGCCATCGCGACGCGCCGCTGCTCGCCGCCCGACAGCGTGGCGGTGGTGCGCCGGCCGAGGTCGCCGAGCCCGACGCGCGCGAGCATCGAGCGCGCCAGGCGCCGGTCCTCGTCGCGCTCCCAGCGCCAGGGCGGCAGGTGCGGGTGGCGGCCGACGAGCACGGTGTCGAGCGCCGTTTCGGAGTGGCCCGATTCGAGGTCCTGTGGCAGCAGCCCGATCCGCCGCGCGATCGCGCGGCGCGGCAGTCCATCGAGCGGCTGGCCGTCGAGCGCGATGCTGCCGGTGCCGGCGCCTCCCAGTCCGGCGAGCGCATGCAGGGTGAGGCTCTTGCCCGCGCCGTTGCGGCCGAGGAGCGCAACGCACTCCCCCGCCCGCACGTCGAGGTCGAGCGCGCGCACCAGCACGCGACCGTCCACGCCGATGTCGAGGCCGCGGGCCGCGAGGATCGGCCGGCTCACGGTGCCGCCCACGCGATCTCGTGCGCGGTGGCCGGGCCCACCACGACTTCGGCGAGGGTGTCGGGCATGACCGCCTCCCGTGCCGATACGGCACGCCGCCCCGCCATGATCTCGGCAAGGGGCTGAGGGTAGCGCGGCTGCCTGTCCGGCTCGGCGTAGCCCTCGGGCCAGCGCGGCAGGAGGTCGGCCGTGTACTTGTCACTCGCGCCGAGGGTGTGCAGCAATTCGTGCGCGATCACGATGTCGTTCGCACCCTCCTGGCCGCGGTCGGCATAGGCGTGCACGACGCCGATGAGCCCCTTCTCGAGGCCGCGCGAATGCGGCAGGGCGGCCTCGCGCGCGGGCGAGTGGTAGAGCACGAAGATGCGGATGTTCGGGGGCGCGCGGCCCGGGGCCGATCCGTTGCGCCAGCCGTACCAGCGCAGCGCGAGGCTCCAGAGCGCCGTGCGCAGCGGGCCGGCGTCCGCGGGCAGCACGGGCGGCGCCACGTCGCGCCGGGGATAGAGCTCGATGTGGACGGGTTCGGGCGTGACCGCGTAGCCGCGGCTCTCGGCGGCGAAGAATTCCTCGATCGCACGGAACGGTGCGCGATCGAGCCCCGCGAGGTAGGCTTCGGTGAGCGGATCCCCATCCGCCGCGATCGGGTAGAGGCCGACCCAGAGCGGTTCCTTCCAGTCGCGCGTCGTCAGCCGGTCGAGCCAGGCGGTGCTTGCGACGGCGAGGAGCACGAGCAGGAGGAGCGTCACCCGCAGGATGCGCCACACGCGCGGGGCCTCAGGGCTGCAGCCGCGTCGCGCGCCAGGGTCCCGGTTCGAAGGTGCCGCTGGCCGGCGCGAGCGGGCGCTCCCAGCGGACGCGGTCATGGATGCGTGACTCGCCCTCGACCCAGAGCTCGACGGCACTTGCCCACAGGTGATAGCCGCCCCAGTGCGGCGGCCGCGGGATCTGCAGGCCCGCCGGTTCGGGATCGTCCTCCGGCCCCGGTGTCGGCGCGCCGAAGCGCGCGGCGGCCCGCACGACGCCGGCCAGCAGGGCGGCCCGCGAATCGACCGGTTCGCTCTGCGCGCTCGCCCACGCGCCGACACGGCGCTGCCAGGGCCGGCTCGCGAAGTAGGCGTCGCTTTCCACGGCCGGTGCGCTGACGACCCGGCCCTCGATGCGCACCTGGCGATGCAGGTGGTCCCAGTGCATCACGAGCGCGGCGCGGGGGTTCGATTCGAGCTCACGGCCCTTGCGGGAGCGGTAGTTCGTGTAGAAGCACACGAAACCCGGCGCGGGGATGATTTCCTTGCACAGGACGACGCGGGCCGAAGGCTGGCCGTCGCCGGAGGCGGTCGCGAGCACCATGGCGTTGGGGTTCGGCTGGTCGGCCCGCCGGGTGGCCTCCGCGAGCCAGGCGGCCGCCAGGGAGAGGGGTTCGCGGGGCAGGGGCTCGGGCAGGAATTCGGTGGGCAGCATGGCCGCCATCGTACCGCACGGTTCAGGGAGGGTTCATTGACAGGCTGGCAATCTCTGGGCCGTGAGCGGACTCCCGCTGTTGGGGGTCCTGGAGAAACCACCATGATTCGTTCGGCCCTGCTTGCCCTTGCCCTCACCGCGATCGGTGCCACCGCCTTTGCCGGCGATCACGGGCGCGACCGGGACCACGACCGTGGCGACCGGTACGAGCGCCACCAGCATCGCCATCACGATGCCTACCGGTACTACGCACCGCCGCGCTACTACGCGCCACCGCGCTACTACCGGGCCCCTCCGCGCGCCTACTACCCGGCCCCGCGCGTGTATTACCCGCCGCCGCGGGTGTACTACCCGCCGCCGCAGTACTACCCCGCGCCGGTCTACGGCTACGGCGGCGAGCCCTCCCTCGGCATCCAGCTCTACATCCCGCTGAAGTGACACCCGTGCGCCGGTGACGCCAACGGGCGACGCGCGGGGACGGATGGCCGTCCCCGTGCTTGCCGCCGGGCGGAGCGGCCCGGTACAAAGGGGGTCGGCAAGACGCGGAAGGACCGCATGACCCTCGACGAACTGCGCCAGCACCTGAACGACCTCGACGCCCAGCTCCTCGAACTGGTGGCGGACCGCCAGCAGACGAGCCGCGAGATCGCCCGCGTGAAGCGCGCGACGGGACACGCGACGCGCGACTACGAACGCGAGCGCGAAGTCATCATGGGCGCGCGCGCGCATGCCGCGAAGCTCGGCGTGTCGCCCGAGCTCGCCGAGACTTTCATGCGCCAGCTGATCCGCTCCTCTCTCACCACGCAGGAGCGCGCCAGCGTCGCGGCCCTCGGCGCCGGTTCCGGGCAGCGGGCGCTGGTCATCGGCGGCGCCGGCAAGATGGGGCGCTGGTTCGCCGAGTTCCTGCATTCGCAGGGCTACGAGGTCGAGATCGCCGATCCTTCCGCGGTGACGCTCGCGGGCACCCCGATCGCGGGCGTGCCGCGCATCGACTGGCGTGCAAGCGACCTCGCGCACGACCTGCTGGTCGTCGCGACGCCGCTCGGCGCCACCGACGCCGTGTTGCGCGAGCTTGCGATGCGCCGGCCGCGCGGCATCGTCTTCGACCTCGGTTCGCTGAAGTCGCCGTTGCGCGGCGGACTCATGGCGCTGCGCTCCCACGGGGTCAGGGTGACCTCGCTGCATCCGATGTTCGGGCCCGACACCGAACTGCTCTCCGGCCGGCACGTGATCTTCGTCGATCTCGGCGTGCCGGAAGCGCTGGCGCGCGCCCGCGAACTGTTCGCGCCGACCATGGTCGAGCAGGTGGTCATGAGCCTCGATGACCACGATCGCCTGATCGCCTACGTGCTCGGGCTCTCGCATGCGCTCAACATCGCCTTCTACAACGCGCTCGCCGACAGCGGCGAGGCGGCACCGCGCCTCGCGAAGCTTTCGAGCACCACCTTCGATGCCCAGCTCGACGTCGCGAGCAAGGTGGCGCAGGAAAGCCCCGACCTCTATTTCGAAATCCAGTCCCTGAACGACTACGGCGCCGAGTCGCTCGAGGCGCTGGCGAAGGCGGTCGAGCACCTGCGGGCCGCGGTGCTCGCGCAGGATCGCGGCGCCTTCACGGCCATGATGCTGCGGGGCAAGGACTACTTCGAGGATCGCCGCAGCGTCACGGAACGGCGGGCCTGACCGCGGGTCACTACGCTATGACGATGGAACCGCCGCGCCGCCCGCCCCGCCGCCCGCTGCGCCCGCCGGCACCGCTCGCCCCACTGCGGCCGGGCGCCGCGCGCGCACCAGGGCCTGAGGGCACGGAGGGCGAGAATCGCATCCTGCGCGCGCGGCTCGTCGAACTGGCCGCGGCGGCGGCGCGCAACGAGGCGCTGCTCGCGAAGACCCAGGAACGCGAGCTCGACCTGCTGCGCGCCGGCTCGCTCGCGGAGCTGCTCGGGCGCTCGATCGACGGCCTGCGCGAGGCCTACCAGCTCGATCGGGTGACGTTGCTGCTGAACGACCCGCAGCACGAGGTACGCCACCTCGCGACGGGTGAGCATGTCGACCATGAGATCCTCGCCTGCGTGCGCCACGAGGACCTGCTCGATGCCATGGCGCTCGCCCTCGGCGGCCTCCTGAAGCCCTGGCTCGGCAGCCGCCTGCCCGCCGAGGTGGTGCGGGCGCTGCGCTCGAACGCGGTCGGCGGCAGCTACGCCTTCCTGCCGTTGCCGCGGGGCGATCGCCGCGTGGGCATCCTCGTGTTCGAGAGCCGCGATCCCGCGCGCTTCACCGCCGACCTCGCGAGCGACTTCCTCGGCCACCTCGGCGTTGTCGCCGCGATCTGCCTCGAGAACGCGATCAATCGCGCACGCCTGACCCGCACCGGCGTCACCGATTTCCTCACCGGCTTCCACAATCGGCGCTACCTGAGCGCCCGCTTGCGCGAGGAACTCGCGCGCGCGCAGCGCACCGCGGGCGCCGTCGGCCTGCTGATGATCGACGTCGATCACTTCAAGCGCATCAACGACAGCCACGGGCACCTCGCCGGCGACGCCGTGCTGAAGGAGATCGCGCGCCGCATCGCCTCCCAGATCCGCTCGAGCGACACGGGTGCGCGCTTCGGCGGCGACGAGTTCGCCGTGCTGCTCGGCGGCGGCCGCGCGGCCGACCTCGAGCGGCTCGCGGGGCGCCTTACGGCTGCGATGGGCGCGAGCCCCGTGCCCCTGGGCGGCGAGGGCGGCGAACGGGTCACGCTGTCGATCGGCGGGGCGCTTGCGGAGCCCGCCCCGGAAGAGCGCGACTACCGCACGCTTGCCGAGCGGTTGCTGGCGGAAGCCGACGCGGCGCTCTATCGCGCCAAGAGCGGCGGCCGCGACCGCTACGTCATCGCCGAACGCGCGGTTCGCTGACCGTCGATCGCAGCAGCACGAGGAACAGCGGCGCCCCGATCAGCGCGAGGATCGCCCCGACCGGCAGTTGCCGCGGGGCGGCGATCATGCGGGCGGCATGGTCGGCGAGCGCGACGAAGCTGCCGCCCAGCAGCGCGGCGGCCGGCGCTACGATCCGGTGGTCGCCGGTGCGGAATGCGAGCCGCGCCGCGTGCGGGGTGACGAGCCCGACGAAGCCGACCGTGCCCGCGGTGATCACCGCGGTCGAGGTGAGCGCGGCGCTCGCGAGGAAGATCGCCCAGCGGGCGAAGGCCAGGTCGAGCCCGGCGGCCTGCGCGCGCAGTTCGCCCGCCGCGAGCACATTGAGCGGGCGGGCGAAGGCGAGCGCCAGCGCGAGGGCAGCGAGCGCGGCGAGCCCGCTGGCCCACGGATCCGCCGCCCAGCCGAGGTCTCCCGCGAGCCAGAACACCATGCCGCGCAACTGGCCGCTGTCGGCGAGCGCGAGCAGCACCGCGACGCAGGCCCCGCAGGCGCTTGCGACCACGACGCCCGTCAGCAGCAGGCGGGTCATGCCGCCGCCGCGGCCGGCGATGGCCACGAGGCCGATGGCGGCCATGGAACCGGCGAACGCGCCGCCGCGGGTGGCCACCGCGCCCGCGCCGGCGATCAATGCCACCAGGGCGCCGACTGCTGCACCCCCCGAGACGCCGAGCACATAGGGGTCGGCGAGCGGATTGCGGAACAGCGCCTGCAGCAGCACGCCCGCGAGCGCGAGCACGCTGCCGACGCCCAGCGCCGCGAGCGTGCGCGGCAGGCGCACGCCCAGCACGATGCTGCGTGCCGTCTCGTCGCCCCCTCCGGCCAGGGCGGCGAGCGCTTCGCGCCAGCCGATCCCGGAGCTGCCGTGCAACAGCGAGATCGAGACGGCGGTCACGGCGAGCGCCGCGATCAGCAGGAAGCGCAGCAGGGTGCCGGTGGTGCTCACGGGGCGGGAGCGTAACAGTGCCTTGTCCGGCGTGCGCCCCACGGGTTAAAAAGATCGCATGACGGACGTGATCGACCAGCAGGGCTTTCGCGCCAATGTCGGCATCGTCCTGATGCGCGATGACGGCCGCGTGTTCCTCGGGCGCCGGGTGGGCGGTCGCGGCTGGCAGTTCCCGCAAGGCGGAATGCGTACGGGCGAGGCGCCCGAGGTCGCGCTGCTGCGCGAACTGCGCGAGGAGATCGGCCTCGAGCCCGCGGACGTCAATGTCGCGGGCAGCACCCAGCGGTGGCTGCGCTACCGCCTGCCCGCGAAGTTCGTGCGGCGCCACCAGCAGCCGCTGTGCATCGGCCAGAAGCAGCGCTGGTTCCTCCTGCGGCTCGCGCACGACGATGTGCGCTTCCGCTTCGACCAGACGGCGGAGCCCGAATTCGACGAATGGCGCTGGGCCGACTACTGGGAACCGGTGCGGGAAGTGATCCATTTCAAGCGCCCCGTCTATCGCCGCGCCCTGCACGAACTTGGCGCGATCGCCTTTCCGGGCGGCCTGCCCGCCTATCCCGACTGGTGGGAGGCGCAGGCGCAGTGACCGAGACGGTGCCCCGGCTCGTCGTGCGGACCTATGCGCCGATGCGCAGGCGCTGGCTGCTCGCCGTGCTGGCGCTGCTCGCCGTGTTCGCGTTCTACGTCACCTACGAATACGGCCGCTTCGATGGCGGTTACGACCGCCTTACCGTCTCGCAGCGCGACGCCGAGGCGCGGGTGGGGCGCGAGCGCCTCGAGAAGCAGAACCGCGAACTGCGCGTGAAGCTGGCCGAGTACGAGTCGGCGCGGGTCGGGCAGGGCCGCGAGCGCGCGGAGGTCGCGAAGGCCATAGGCGACCTGCAGGCGCAGGTCGCGAAGCAGGCCCAGGAGCTCGCCTTCTACAAGGGCGTGGTCGAGCAGGGCGCGAATGCGCCCGAAGTGAAGATCCAGCAATTGCGCATCACGGCCGGCGATGCGCCGCGGCGCTTTCGCCTGCGCATCACGCTCGTGCAGCCGGTGCGCAGCGAACGCAGCGTCGAAGGCACGGTCACCGCCCGGGTCGAGGGCGAGCGCGAAGGCGGGCCGCTGGCGCTCGACCTTGCCGCCCTGAGCGCGGACAAGCGTGCCGAGATCGCCTTTTCCTTCCGCTATTTCGAGAACATCGATCCGGAGATCACACTTCCGGAAGGTTTCAGTCCCGAACGCGTGAGCGTCGAGGTACGCTCGGCCAAGAAGGGGGTCGCGCCCGTCGTCCAGAGCCTCCTGTGGAGCGTGGAATGATGTTCGGCAAGGACAAGGCATTGAAGCTGCGCGTCGACACGCTGATCGGCAAGTCGTCGCGCATCGATGGCGACCTCGTGTTCGAGGGCGGCCTGCACCTCGACGGCCGGGTCACCGGCAATGTGCGGGGCGAAGGCGCCGGCGCCGCCACCCTGTCGGTGAGCGAGCAGGGACACGTGGAAGGGTCGGTCACCGTCGCGAATGTGGTGCTGAACGGCCGGGTTAACGGCGACATCCACGCCGAATCGCGGGTCGTGCTCGGGCCCGGCGCGCGCGTCGAGGGCAGCGTGCACTATGGCCAGATCGAAATGGCGATGGGTGCCGAGATCCGCGGCAAGCTCGTGCCGGTGGGCGCGGGCGGTGCGCCCCGGGTGCTCGACGATCCGAAGGCCGTCACCGGGCGGTATACCGTCACGGAAACAGCCAGTTAGCCGGCGCTTTGACCATTCGCGCGCCAGCGCATAAACTATTGTTAACTCAAGTATTTTTTGACGTGCCGCCATGACTGATGAATCCGCCGCGCTGGTCTTCACCGATGCCGCCGCCCGCAAGGTCGGCGACCTGATCCGGGGTGAGGGCAATCCCAAGCTGATGCTGCGCGTGTTCGTGCAGGGCGGCGGATGCTCGGGCCTGTCTTACGGGTTCGAGTTCGACGAGGAAATGCAGGACGGCGATACCTGCGTCGAGAACCAGGGCGTGAAGCTGCTTGTCGACCCGATGAGCGCGCAGTACCTCTCGGGCGCGGAAATCGACTATCGCGAGAACCTCGACGGCGCGCAGTTCGTCATCCGCAATCCGCAGGCCTCAACCACCTGCGGCTGCGGTTCTTCCTTCTCCGCCTGACCGGTCCGTGGCACGGGGCGCCGCAGGTTCCGGGCCCGAGGTCCTGGCGGCGGTCGATCTCGGCTCCAATTCCTTCCATCTCGTCGTGGCGCGCTATGCGCACGGCCAGCTCACCGTCATCGACAAGCTGCGCGAAGTCGTGCGGCTCGGCGCCGGGGTGGACGAGAGCGGGCAGCTCGATCGCGAGGTCGCGGCGCGGGCGCTCGCCTGCCTCGAGCGCTTCGGCCAGCGGCTGCGCGACATGCACGCCCGCGACGTGCGCATCGTCGGCACCAATGCACTGCGGCGCGCGCGCCGCAAGCAGGCCTTCCTCGAACGCGCCCGCGAGGCGCTCGGCCATCCGATCGAGATCGTTTCCGGCATCGAGGAAGCGCGACTCATCTACGGCGGCGTCGCGCACACCTCGCCTTCCGAGGCGGGCCGGCGCCTCGTCTGCGACATCGGCGGGGGCAGCACCGAGCTCATCGTCGGCGAGGGGCTCGAGCCGATCGAGCTCGCGAGCCTGCAGATGGGCTGCGTCAACCTGAGCGAACGCTGGTTCCCCGGCGGGCGGCTGTCGGCCAAGCGCCTGGCGCGCGCCCGGGTCGAGGTGCGGCTCGATCTCGAGCCGGCGAGCGTGCGGTTCCGGCGGCTCGGCTGGCAATACGCGCTCGGCAGCGCGGGCAGCGTGCGCGCCGTCGGCGACTGCCTGCGGGAGATGGATCCGGCGGCCAGCACGATCACCGCCGAGGGGCTCGAGGCGCTGCTCGCCGCAATGGCGAAAGTCGGCGATGTCCGTGAGCTCGGGCTCGAGGCCGTGACCGAGGAACGGCGCGAGGTCTTCGCCGGCGGCGTCGCGATCCTCGCCGAGCTGTTCGATACGCTCGGGCTCGGAGAGATGCGTGTCGCGGAAGGTGCGCTGCGCGAGGGGCTCCTCTACGACCTTGTCGGGCGCATCACCAACGAGGACGCGCGCGACCGCACGGTGCATGCGATGCAGCGCCGCTACCAGGTCGACCTCGCGCAGGCCGGGCGCGTCGAGGCGACCGCTCTCGCCTTCCTCGAGCAGGTGGAGGACGCCTGGCAGCTCGGTGACCCGCTCGCCGCCACCATGCTGCGATGGGGGGCGCGCCTGCACGAGATCGGCCTCGACGTGGCCCACAACGGCTACCAGCGCCACGGCGCGTACCTTCTCGAGAACGCGGACATGCCGGGCTTCCCGCGCGAAGAACAGTGGCTGCTCGCCCGCATCGTCGGCGCCCATCGGCGCAAGCCGGCGCTCGACGGCCTCGAGCGGCTGGCGCCGCCCTGGGACGGCCACGGCCGCTGGCTCATCGTGCTGCTGCGCCTCGCGGTGCTGCTGCATCGGGGCCGCAGCGGAGCGCCCCTGCCCGCCATCGCGCTCGAGGCGCAGGGCCGGACCCTCACCGTGCGCTTCCCGGCCCGCTGGCTCGGCGATCACCCGCTGACGGTCGCGGACCTGCGCAATGAAATCGCGTCGCTGCGCGCGATCGGCGTGCGCCTGCGCGTATTCGGCGCGCGCACTCAGCTCGTCGTGGAAGCGCCGGCCGCGTAGCGTTCGAGCAGCGTGCCCTGCGACGAGACCGGCGCCCCGGCACGGGGCGCAATCCGCGTGTAGCGCCCGTCGCTGCCGAGCTGCCAGGCCTGCAGGTCGTCCGCCAGCGCAAGTTCCAGGTCGCTCAACACGCGCGCGCGATGCGATGCCTCGAGCAGCGGGAAGGCCACTTCCACGCGGCGAAAGAAATTGCGTTCCATGAAGTCGGCGCTCGAGCAGTAGACCTCGGCTTCGCCGCCATTGGCGAAGTACCACACGCGTGAGTGCTCCAGGAAGCGCCCGACGATGGAGCGCACCGTGATGCGCTCCGATACGCCCGGCAGGCCGGGGCGCAGCGCGCACATGCCGCGCACGACCAGGTCGACCTGCACGCCGGCCTGCGAGGCGCGATAGAGCGCCTCGATGGCTTCGCGCTCGACCAGCGAATTCATCTTGAGGACGGCCCGTGCGGGGCGGCCGGCGCGGGCGTGCGCCGCCTCGCGCTCGAGCAGGCCGATCACGGCGCGTTGCATGCCGAAGGGCGACTGGAGCAGCTGCGTGAGCCGCGGCGTCTGCGTGAGGCTCGTGAGCTGCAGGAACAGCTCATGCACGTCCTGGCCGATGCCGGGGTCGCAGGTGAGCAGGCCGTAGTCGGTGTAGGTGCGTGCCGTGCGCGGATGGTAGTTGCCGGTGCCCAGGTGGCAGTAGCGGCGCAGCCCGTCGGCTTCGCGGCGCACGACCAGCATCAGCTTGGCGTGCGTCTTGTAGCCGACCACGCCGTACATGACGTGCGCGCCGGCTTCCTGCAGGCGGTTCGACAGCTCGATGTTGGCTTCCTCGTCGAAGCGCGCGCGCAGTTCGATGATCGCGGTGACGTCCTTGCCGGCCTGCGCGGCGGCGACGAGCGCCTGCACGATCGGGGAATCCGCTCCGGTGCGGTACAGCGTCTGCTTGATCGCGAGCACCTGCGGATCGGCGGCGGCCTGGCGCAGGAAGTCCATCACCGGCGCAAATCCCTGGTAGGGATGATGCAGCAGCAGCGGCTTCTGGCGAATCGCCGCGAAATGGTCGGTGACGCCGACGAGCCGGCGCGGCGTGCCGGGCGTGAACAGCGGGTACTTGAGGTCAGGCCGCTGCACGAGGTCGTAGAGCGTCGACAGCCGGTTCAGGTTCACCGGGCCGGCGACACGGTACAGGTCGGGCTCCTCGAGGGCGAACTGCGCGAGCAGGAAATCGCTGAGGTCGGCGGGGCAATCGCCGGCCGTCTCGAGCCGCACGGCGACGCCGTAGCGGCGCTGCGCGAGCTCGCCCTCGAGGGCGCGGCGCAGGTCGTCGACTTCCTCGTCGTCGACGTACAGGTCGCTGTTGCGCGTGGCGCGGAACTGCCAGCAGCCGCGCACCCGCATGCCGGAAAACAGCAGCGGCACGAATTCCTGCACGATCGCGGAGAGCAGCACGAACGAGCGGCTGCCGCCGCCGTCAAGCAGCGGCACAACGCGCGGCAGCGAGCGCGGCGCCTGCACGACCGCGAGTTCGCTGTCGCGGCCGAAGGCGTCGCGGCCCTCGAGGCGCACGAGGAAGTTGAGGCTCTTGTTCTGGATGCGCGGGAAGGGCCGCGCGGGATCGAGGCCGAGGGGCGAGAGAACCGGTTCGATCTCGCGGCGGAAATATTGCTCGAGCCAGCCGCGCGTGGCGGCGGCCCAGTCTTCCGGCGGCACGAGGCGCACGCCCGCCTCGGCCAGCGCCGGCAGGATGAGGCCGTTCAGGCACTCGTACTGGCGTGCGATGAGTGTCGTGGCTCGCGCGTGGACCGCGGCGAGCTGCTCCGGGATCGACAGCTCGCCGGGCCACGCCGCCACGGAGCCCAGTTCGAGCCTCTGCTTGAGGGCAGCGACGCGGATCTCGAAGAACTCGTCGAGGTTGCTCGAGGAAATGCAAAGGAACCGCAGGCGCTCGAGCAACGGAACGGAGGGGTCGTGGGCGAGCTCCAGCACCCGCTCATTGAACTCGAGCAGCGACAGCTCGCGGTTGATGTAGGGCGCGGGCGCCTTGGGGTCGGTGGCGTCCACCCTCGCTGCGGCTTCAGCGCGCGGCGAGCGCCGGCGTCGCGGCGAGCGCGGGCGTCGCGCCAGGGGCGGGCGCGTCGAGGCCCGCGAGGAGCGGCGCCGTCTGCGCGCGGAAATCCGCGAGCAGGGCCTGCGGCAGGGGCGCCGAGTCCGGCAGCTTCACCTTCTGCGGGTCCTTGTAGGCGCCGTTCAGGCGATACTCGTAATGCAGGTGGGGGCCCGTGGCGAGGCCGCTCTGGCCGACATAGGCGATCACTTCGCCCTGCGCGACCCGCTCGCCCGTGCGTAGTTGCCGGGCGAACCTCGAGAGATGGCCGTAGACGGTCACGACGCCGCTGGCGTGCGACAGTTCGACGACGTTGCCGTAGCCGCCCTTCACGCCGCGAAAGCGCACGCGGCCATCGCCGGCGGCGCGCACCGGCGTGCCGGTCGGCGCCGCGTAGTCGACGCCGCGGTGCGCGCGGATGCGGTTCAGCACCGGGTGCTTGCGATTCGGGTTGAAGCGCGAGGAGACGCGCGTGAACTCGAGCGGCGCGCGCAGGAAGGCCTTCTTCAGGCTGCGCCCGTCGGGCGTGAAGTAACGCGCCGTGCCCTGCGCATCGACGTAGCGCACGGCCCGGTATTCATGGCCCTGGTTCACGAACTTGACCGCAAGCAATGCGCCGTCGCGCAGGTACTCGCCGTCCTGCGATAGCTGCTCGTAAGTCACGACGAAGCGGTCGCCGTCCCGCACGTCGAGGACAAAGTCGATGTCCCACGCGAACACATCGGCGATGGCGATCGCGGTCTGGTCGGAGATGCCGGCTGCGCGCGCCGCCTCGAACAGGGAACTGGTGATCGTGGCGCTGGCGGTGCGCACCTCGTGCTCGAGCGGGTTCTCGGTGATGTGGCTGCGAAAGCCCGCGTCGTCGCGCGCGATGGTGAGCCGCTCGCTTTCCGACAACTGGCGCTCGAGGCCGAGCAAGCGGCCAGCACCGTCCCGGAAGAACGTCAGTGCTTCGCCCGGGTGCAGCCGGTCGATTGTCGCGCGCAGGTCCGGCAGCGCGCGCAGGGTCGCGAGGTCGCCGAGGCTCAGTTCGAGCTGGCGAAAGATCCGGTCGAGCGTGTCATTGCGGCGCACGATCACTTCGATGGCGGTGCCCGCGAGGCTGGCCTGGGCGGCCTGCGGCGCATCGGCGAGCGAGAGCGTGCTTGCCACGGAGTGTTCGGTGACGTCGACGGCGCTGTCCAGCGGCTCAAAGCGCGCCCAGATGAGGGCGAGCAGGGCGCAACAGCCGACCTTCAGGGCGAGCGCGCCGGAAACATGCAGGTGACGCCATTGCAGGCCGCGATCGAAACGCATGGAAGCCATTGATCCGGAAAGGAGACGCGACCGTACCCGAGGGCGGGTCGCCGGGTCAATGCACGGCGTCGCGCATTGGCAGAATGGACAGTGCAGCGGATCGCGATCGCGGCGCGGGACTGCTAGAGTTTTGCGCCCATGACCCACGCTCCGAAACCGGCCGCCGATGTGGCCACGCAGCTCGCCGAAATTGCCCGCGGCGCACAAGACCTCCTGATCGAAGCGGAGCTCGCGAAGAAGCTCGCGCGCGGCAAGCCGCTGCGCGTCAAGGCGGGCTTCGATCCGACCGCGCCCGACCTGCATCTCGGGCACACCGTGCTGATCAACAAGATGCGCCAGTTCCAGCAGTTCGGGCACGAAGTGATCTTCCTGATCGGGGATTTCACGGGCCTGATCGGCGACCCGACCGGCCGCAACGTGACGCGGCCGCGCCTCACGCCTGAAGAGGTGCAGGCGAACGCGCGCACCTACGAGCAGCAGATCTTCCGCATCCTCGATCCGGCGCAGACGCGTGTCGACTTCAACTCGCGCTGGTTCAGCTCGATGAGCGCCGTGGGCCTGATCGAAATCGCCGCGAAACACACCGTCGCGCGCATGCTCGAGCGCGACGATTTCGCGAAGCGCTACAAGGGCGGCCAGCCGATCTCGATCCATGAATTCCTCTATCCGCTCGTGCAAGGCTACGATTCGGTCGCGCTCGGGGCGGACGTGGAGCTGGGCGGCACCGACCAGAAATTCAACCTGCTCGTCGGCCGTCACCTGCAGGAAGCCTACGGCCAGGAGCCGCAGATCGTGCTGACCATGCCGCTGCTCGAGGGGCTCGACGGCGTGCAGAAGATGTCGAAATCCCTCGGCAACTACGTCGGCATCGCCGAGCCCGCGGGGGAAATGTTCGGCAAGCTCATGCGCATCTCGGACGAGCTGATGTGGCGTTACTTCGAGCTGCTGTCCTTCCGTCCGCTCGGCGAAATCGCGGCGTTGAAGCAGGCGGTCGCGGACGGGCGCAATCCGCGCGACGTGAAGTTCGAGCTCGGCCGCGAGATCGTCGAGCGCTTCCACGACGCGGGCGCGGCCGGGCGCGCCCAGGCCGACTTCATCGCGCGGTTCAGCGAAAAGGCGCTGCCGACGGACCTGCCTGAAACGGCTGTCTTTGCCGATGAAAAGACCGGCGACATCGCGCTGGCCGCGGCGCTCGTCGCCGGCACCGGGCTGGCCGCGAGTGGCTCGGAGGCGCGCCGCAAGATCGCCGAAGGCGCCGTGCGCATCGACGGCGAGAAAGTGACCGATCCCCAGCGACGCCTGCCGCTTGGCGCGAGCCATGTGCTGCAGCTCGGCCCGCGTCGCTTCGCACGTATCAAGGTGGTCGCAAAGCCTTGATTTGGCTGGGCTGGTGCCGGGTTTTCGGTTATTCGACCATTGACCTTCGGCGCGCCAATAGCCGAATAACCGAAAACCCGGCACCCGTATCTTTCGCGCGTTGACAGGCCGCTCGCGGTCGCTATACTGCGCGCCCTTCCCACGGTGAGTGCCCCGCGGAAACGCGGTTGGAAGCTTGTTGTCGGAAGGAAGTTGACGGATCCGGGGCGGTCGCTATACTTCCGCCCCCCGCCTGCGCCCAGCGCGCCGGCAGCTCTTTAAAAGTTCGGCAGGTAATTTGTGTGGGGACTCGCGTCGATGCGTCCTTTGGATGCAAAAACCGAGTGACCAAAAGTCCAGCAATGTACTTTTGAGCCATTCATTTCGAGTGTTCAAAATCTTCAAGTGAAGAGTGGTAGGAACTTCAGCACGAGAACGTGCCTGGACAAGCTCTTGAGATTCAACTCGGTGGCAACACTGAGTTTTCGCGGAGAGTTTGATCCTGGCTCAGGATAAACGCTGGCGGCGTGCATGAGACATGCAAGTCGAACGAGTACCGGGCTTGCTCGGTGCTAGTGGCGGACGGCTGAGTAACGCGTAGGTGACCTGCCCCGAAGTGGGGAATAACTGCCCGAAAGGGTGGCTAATACCGCATGTGGTGATGCGTCCATTCGCATCAGTAAAGCCGCAAGGCGCTTCGGGAGGGGCCTGCGTCCGATTAGCTCGTTGGTGGGGTAACGGCTCACCAAGGCGACGATCGGTAGGTGGTCTGAGAGGACGATCACCCAGACTGGGACTGAGACACGGCCCAGACTCCTACGGGAGGCAGCAGTCGGGTATTTTGCTCAATGGGGGAAACCCTGAATCAGCAACGCCGCGTGAGGGATGAAGGCCTTCGGGTTGTAAACCTCTTTTGTCAGGGACGATGATGACGGTACCCGTAGAAGAAGCCCCGGCTAACTTCGTGCCAGCAGCCGCGGTAATACGAAGGGGGCTAGCGTTGCTCGGAATGACTGGGCGTAAAGGGCGCGTAGGCGGTTT
Source organism: Pseudomonadota bacterium (assembly GCA_963204835.1). GTDB lineage: Bacteria > Pseudomonadota > Gammaproteobacteria > Steroidobacterales > Steroidobacteraceae > CADEFQ01. The sequence goes on along the minus strand of CAUJHJ010000007.1, from coordinate 6,103 downwards.
GGTTAGTTAGGCGTGAAATTCCTGGGCTCAACCTGGGGACTGCGCTTAATACAGCCAGGCTAGAGTGTGGAAGAGGGTCGTGGAATTCCCAGTGTAGAGGTGAAATTCGTAGATATTGGGAAGAACACCGGTGGCGAAGGCGGCGACCTGGTCCATTACTGACGCTGAGGCGCGAAAGCGTGGGGAGCAAACAGGATTAGATACCCTGGTAGTCCACGCCGTAAACGATGTGTGCTGGATGTTGGGTGACCTAGTCACTCAGTGTCGTAGCTAACGCGATAAGCACACCGCCTGGGGAGTACGGCCGCAAGGTTGAAACTCAAAGGAATTGACGGGGGCCCGCACAAGCGGTGGAGCATGTGGTTTAATTCGAAGCAACGCGCAGAACCTTACCAGGACTTGACATGGGGAGGCCGCGGCCAGAGATGGTCGTTTCCCGCAAGGGACCTCCCGCACAGGTGCTGCATGGCTGTCGTCAGCTCGTGTCGTGAGATGTTGGGTTAAGTCCCGCAACGAGCGCAACCCTCGCCTTTAGTTGCCAGCACGTTTGGGTGGGCACTCTAAAGGAACTGCCGGTGACAAGCCGGAGGAAGGTGGGGATGACGTCAAGTCCTCATGGCCCTTATGTCCTGGGCTACACACGTGCTACAATGGCGGTGACAGTGGGAAGCTAGGTCGCGAGGCCATGCTGATCTCTAAAAGCCGTCTCAGTTCAGATTGCACTCTGCAACTCGAGTGCATGAAGGTGGAATCGCTAGTAATCGCGGATCAGCATGCCGCGGTGAATACGTTCCCGGGCCTTGTACACACCGCCCGTCACACCATGGGAGTTGGTTCGACCTTAAGCCGGTGCGCGAACTCGCAAGAGACGCAGCCGACCACGGTCGGGTTAGCGACTGGGGTGAAGTCGTAACAAGGTAGCCGTAGGGGAACCTGCGGCTGGATCACCTCCTTTCAAGGAACCGGCCTGAGTATCGGATTGCTCCTCGGAGCGGTTCGGTTTGGGTTGGTCCTCATGGGTCCTGCTTCGGCGGGACCTGAACAAGTCCATCGGCGGATGCCGGTGGCACTCCGGTGCCGGATCATCGATCGGGCGCCGCCAGCGTATCCCTTCCCTGCGACGAGTTGATCCTGGCCCGGCCGGTCTATGCGGCGGGGGTGGGGCTTGGCGCCTTTGTGCCGCGGGTCCTGGTTGGATCGGCAGCAAGGTGGCGGGCATGGTTGATGGGCTAGTAGCTCAGCTGGTTAGAGCACACGCTTGATAAGCGTGGGGTCGGAGGTTCAAATCCTCCCTGGCCCACCAGGTTCTGGTGGAGGGAGGCGGTTCCCGCGAGGAGGTCCTTTGTGGGGGTGTAGCTCAGCTGGGAGAGCACCTGCTTTGCAAGCAGGGGGTCATCGGTTCGAACCCGTTCACCTCCATTCTTTCGGACGGCTGCATTCATTGGATGCCCCGTCCGGGTCTCGTCGCAGAGAAGATAAGTATTCGGCCATGACAGGGATCACCTCCGATGGGAGGGATTTTTGCGGTGGCTGATGGTGTCGGACGTCCCCTGAAGGGGGTGTGCGGCATGTGTTCTTTGGAATTGTAAATCAGGTTCTGGTGCGTCTCTGGGCGCGCCGTTTGGTGGGTGATCCGTGCGAGCGGGTGCCCTCCTCCCAAGCCGCGGCGCAAGCCGGGGTGCGGGGATCGCGAAGTCTGACCGGTCAAGGCCTTCTGCCGTGGGCAACCATGGTGCGGGTACAACCTAGCGATCGACGGCAGATGTGTTCAGAGGCGTTTTGCGGATGCTGCGGTCGTGATGCCGTGGTGTCCGTGTGTGCAAGCTGAGTTTCGAGCATTGTGTTGGGTTCATCGCATTTGGAGCAATCCGGGTGTGGATGGTTCCTGTACATGATGGTTTGAACCTTCCGCGAGGAGGGTTCTGTGTTCTCGAGCATGAGAAGGGCATTCGGTGGATGCCTTGGCACCAGGAGGCGATGAAAGACGTGGCACGCTGCGAAAAGCCACGGGGAGCCGCGAGCAGGCGTTGATCCGTGGATATCTGAATGGGGCAACCCACCCCTTTGGGGTATCACAATCTGAATACATAGGGTTGTGAGGCAAACCCGGGGAATTGAAACATCTCAGTACCCGGAGGAAAAGACATCAACAGAGATTCCGCTAGTAGTGGCGAGCGAACGCGGAACAGGCCAGTGGCCTGTCGGGGATAAGCAGAACGGTCTGGAAAGTCCGGCCATAGCGGGTGATAGCCCCGTATGCGTAAATACCGTCAGGTCCTTGAGTAAGGCGGGACACGTGAAATCCTGTCTGAACATGGGGGGACCACCCTCCAAGCCTAAATACTCCCTGGTGACCGATAGCGAACAAGTACCGTGAGGGAAAGGTGAAAAGCACCCCGATGAGGGGAGTGAAATAGACCTGAAACCGAATGCCTACAAGCAGTCGGAGCTCCATCTGGAGTGACGGCGTACCTTTTGTATAATGGGTCAGCGAGTTTCTGTTCGCGGCAAGCTTAAGCCGGTAGGTGTAGGCGCAGCGAAAGCGAGTCTGAACAGGGCGTTCAGTCGCGGGCAGAAGACCCGAAACCGAGTGATCTAGCCATGGCCAGGCTGAAGGTGCGGTAACACGCACTGGAGGGCCGAACCCACGCCTGTTGAAAAAGTCGGGGATGAGCTGTGGCTAGGGGTGAAAGGCCAATCAAACTCGGAGATAGCTGGTTCTCCGCGAAATCTATTGAGGTAGATCGTCAGGTGTTTACCCCGGGGGGTAGAGCACTGGATGGGCTAGGGGGTCCCAAAGACTTACCAAACCTAACCAAACTCCGAATACCCGGAAGTATAGCCTGGCAGACAGACGGCGGGTGCTAAGGTCCGTCGTCGAGAGGGAAACAGCCCAGACCGCCAGCTAAGGCCCCCAAATGATGGCTAAGTGGGAAAGGATGTGGGGATTCCAAAACAACCAGGAGGTTGGCTTAGAAGCAGCCATCCTTTAAAGAAAGCGTAATAGCTCACTGGTCTAATAGAAACCCTGCGCCGAAAATGTAACGGGGCTCAAGCCATCTGCCGAAGCTGCGGGTTTACAGGTGTAGCATCCTGTAAGCGGTAGCGGAGCGTTCCGTAGGCCTGCGAAGGGATACCCGTGAGGGGTCCTGGAGGTATCGGAAGTGCGAATGCTGACATGAGTAGCGACAAACAGAGTGAGAAACTCTGTCGCCGAAAGTCCAAGGGTTCCTGCGCAAGGTTAATCCGCGCAGGGTGAGCCGGCCCCTAAGGTGAGGGCGAAAGCCGTAGTCGATGGGAATGGGGTTAACACTCCCCAGCCTGCTGGAAGTGACGGATCTGAAGTTTGGTGCATGCTTATCGGATTGTGTGTGCCACTGGATGGTCCCAGGAAACAGCTCCAGCGTATAGACCGTACCCGAAACCGACACAGGTGGACTGGTAGAGAATACCAAGGCGCTTGAGAGAACGATGCTGAAGGAACTAGGCAAATTACTCGCGTAACTTCGGGATAAGCGAGACCCATCCGTGGGCAACCATGGGTGGGTGGCACAGACCAGGGGGTAGCGACTGTTTAGTAAAAACACAGGGCTCTGCGAAGTCGAGAGACGACGTATAGGGTCTGACGCCTGCCCGGTGCCGGAAGGTTAAGAGGAGGTGTGCAAGCACTGAATTGAAGCCCCGGTAAACGGCGGCCGTAACTATAACGGTCCTAAGGTAGCGAAATTCCTTGTCGGGTAAGTTCCGACCTGCACGAATGGCGTAACGACTTCCCCACTGTCTCCAGCATCGGCTCAGCGAAATTGAATTCCCCGTGAAGATGCGGGGTACCCGCGGTCAGACGGAAAGACCCTATGAACCTTTACTGCAGCTTTGCAGTGGCATTAGGAGGGGGCTGTGTAGGTTAGGTGGGAGGCATCGAAGCCTGGGCGCTAGCTTGGGTGGAGCCAACCTTGAAATACCACCCTGACCTCTTCTGATGTCTAACCGCGATCGGTCATCCCGATCCGGGACCCTGCATGGTGGGCAGTTTGACTGGGGCGGTCGCCTCCCAAACAGTAACGGAGGCGCGCGATGGTGGGCTCAAGCCGGTCGGACATCGGCTGTTGAGTGCAATGGCATAAGCCCGCCTGACTGCGAGAGTGACAGCTCGAGCAGAGACGAAAGTCGGCCATAGTGATCCGGTGGTCCCGCGTGGAAGGGCCATCGCTCAACGGATAAAAGGTACTCTAGGGATAACAGGCTGATCTCCCCCAAGAGTCCACATCGACGGGGAGGTTTGGCACCTCGATGTCGGCTCATCACATCCTGGGGCTGGAGCAGGTCCCAAGGGTTCGGCTGTTCGCCGATTAAAGTGGTACGTGAGCTGGGTTTAGAACGTCGTGAGACAGTTCGGTCCCTATCTGCCGTGGGTGAAGGAGACTTGAGAGGATCTGTCCCTAGTACGAGAGGACCGGGATGGACGCACCTCTGGTGAACCGGTTGTCGCGCCAGCGGCATGGCCGGGTAGCTACGTGCGGAAAAGATAACCGCTGAAAGCATCTAAGCGGGAAACTTACCTCAAAACCAGGTCTCCCTGAGGGCCGTGGAAGACCACCACGTTGATAGGCCGGGTGTGTAAGTGCGGTAACGCATTCAGCTAACCGGTCCTAATCGCCCGATAGGCTCGATACCACAAAGTCAAACCAAAGCGCCCTGAACCAGCGCAGAGGCCGCGACTTCCCATCATGTGCAGCAATCATCCACTCCCCAGGATGACGCGCACAAAGCCGGAAACGCTTGCACGCATCCAATCCCAGAACCTGACCACCCGCAGAACCCGGAAACGGGCGCGGCACGTGTCCCAAACAGGAGACACAGGGTGCATTGGATGACCTGGTGGCTTTGGCGGGGGGACCGCACCCGATCCCATCCCGAACTCGGCCGTGAAAACCCCCAGCGCCCATGGTACTGCGGCTCAAGCCGTGGGAGAGTAGGTCGCCGCCAGGTCTTCCAATGCACCCCTCCAACAATCAATACCAACCACCGCGGGGTGGAGCAGCCCGGTAGCTCGTCAGGCTCATAACCTGAAGGTCACAGGTTCAAATCCTGTCCCCGCAACCAAATTAGCCCGTCAACTCAAAAGGTTGGCGGGCTTCGTGATTCCGGAACCATGCTTCCAAAATACCGCGCATCCCTCCGGCGAGGGCCGCAGGTAATGTGATCGGGCTGCGGCTCTTGGGCGCGCGGGCTTCCAGTTCCAGGGCAGGAGATGACCTGAGCCCCTGAAACTCCTCCAGATTTGGGGAGAGTCCGTTTTGAAGGAGACGGACGATGAAGCGGTCGAGGTTCAGCGAGGAGCAGATCATCGGTATCCTGCGAGAACAGGAGGGCGGGCAGCCGACGGCGGATGTCTGCCGCCGGCACGGGATCAGCGGTGCGACGTTCTACAAGTGGAAGGCCAAATTCGGCGGGTTGGACGTGTCCGAGGCGCGGCGGCTGGAGGCGCTTGAGGACGAGAACGCCAAGCTGAAGAAGCTGCTGGCCGAGGTGATGCTGGACGTCGCCATGCTGAAAGACATCGCCTCAAAAAAATGGTGACGCCCGGCGCACGGCGCGAGGCCGTGGCATATCTGCGTGCCGGGCACGCGGTGAGCCAGCGTCGGGCGTGTTTGGTTGTGGGGGCTGATCGGGCGTCGATGCGCTACCGCCCTCTGCGATGTGATGACGCCGATGTTCGCGCGCGGCTGCGGGCGCTGTCGGGCGAGCGGCGGCGGTTCGGGTATCGGCGACTGCATGTGATGCTGCATCGGGAAGGCAAGCAGGTGGCGCGGGAGTTGGATGCGCTGATCGCGCGTCGCGGCAGGCCGCTGACGGTGGTGAGCGACAACGGCACGGAGCTGACGAGCATGGCGACCTTGACCTGGTTGCAGGACCAGCAGGTGGCGTGGCACTACATCGCGCCAGGCAAACCGCAGCAGAACGCGTTCGTGGAAAGCTCCAACGGGCGGCTGTGCGACGAATGCCTGGACGAGACGCTGTTCACCTCGTTGGCCTGCGCGCGCGGTGCTCGCCGCCTGGCAGCGCGACTACAACGGGGTGCGACCGCATTCGGCGCTGGGCG
>CAUJHJ010000006.1 GCA_963204835.1 Pseudomonadota bacterium | reverse complement strand
TCAGCGGGCGCGGCCATCGCGATCAGGGAATGGCTCGCCGCGCGCAAGCTGCCGGGCACGATCCGGGTCTACGGCACACCGGCGGAGGAAGGGGGCGCCGGCAAGGTGTACATGGTGCGCGCGGGCCTCTTCGACGACGTCGACGTGGCGCTGCACTGGCATGCGGCCGATCGCAACGACGCGAGCCAGAACGGCTCGAACAGCAACAAGTCGGGCAAGTTCCGCTTCCACGGCGTGTCGAGCCACGCTGCCGCCGCGCCGGAGAAGGGGCGCTCCGCACTCGATGCCGTCGAGGCGATGGACATGATGGCGAACATGATGCGCGAACACATGCCGCAGGAAGCGCGCCTGCACTACGTGATCACGCGCGGGGGTTCGGCGCCGAACGTCGTTCCCGATTTCGCGGAAGTGTTCTATTACGTGCGCCACCCGGATCCGGAGGTCGTTCAGGCGTTGTGGGAGCGGCTCACGAAGATCGCGCAAGGTGCGGCGCTCGGCACCGGCACGACGTGGGATGTCGAAGTGATCCATGGTGCGTATCCGCTGCTCCCGAACCACACGCTCGGTCACGTGATGCAGGCCGGTCTCGAGCGGGTGGGCGGCGTGCAGTACGACGCGCAGGAGTCCGCGTTCGCGCAGCAAATTCACGCCACGCTGACGAGCCCGTCGCGCGCGCTCGGCACCGAGCGCGTGGTGCAGCCCTACGCGCCGGAGCAGCACTATGGCTCGACCGACGTGGGCGACGTGAGCTGGACCGTGCCGACCGTCGGCCTGAATACGGCGACCTGGGTACCCGGCACTGCCGCGCACAGCTGGCAGGCGGCGGCTGCGGGTGGCATGAGTATCGGCATCAAAGGCATGGAGAACGCGTCGAAGGTGCTCGCGCTGACTGCGGCGCGCCTGTACCTCGATCCGGCACTCGTGAAGAAGGCGCGTGCGGAATTCGATGCAGCGCGCGGCGCTGATTTCGTCTACCGGCCCATGGTCGGCGATCGCATGCCGCCGCTCGACTTTCGCGATTAGGGTTTGCGGCGCTCAGAGCAGCGCGTCGATCGCGGGTACGGTGATCAGGGACAGGACGACGCCGATCGCGAGCGTTGCATTGGCGACCGTGGCATCGAGCTTGTGCTCCTCTGCAAGGATCGCCGCGGACACCATCGGCCCGATTGCAGCCTGCAGCACCGCGACGACGAGCGTAAGACCGCGCGCGCCGACGGCGAGGCCGAAGGCGTAAACGAGCGCCGGTGCGGCCGCGAGCTTCCAGGCGAGCCCGATGCCGATGGCGCGCCATGCATCTGCGCGCACGCGCAGGCTGAGCTGCAGCCCGATCGAGAGCAATGCGAGCGGCGACAGCGTTGCGCCAAGGAGATGCAATACACGCTCGAGCCCGTCAGGCCAGCCGCCGAAGCGCCCGGCTGCAACGCCCACGAGGCAGGCGACGAACGGCGGGAACAGCACGATGCGCCTCACAAGTGTCGCAGGATGAGTGCGGTCGCCACCGTACCAGGACGCCACGATCACGCCGCCCGTCGCGAGCGCAATGAAGCCGCCGAACTGGTCCGCGACGACTGCCAGCGGCAGTGCCTCGATGCCGCGCAGCGCTTCGATGAGTGGGTAGCCGATGAACGCGGTGTTGCCGAAACCTCCGACGAGCGCGACTGCGCCGGTGCGCGCGCGTGACCAGCCAAGGCGTCCACCGGCGAACGCCGCGACACCCCAGCCGCCTGCGAATACGATCCACATGGATGCGACGAGGAACCACAGGTCGCGCTCGAACGACAACCGGGGCAGCAACGCGAGGATGAGCGCCGGCAGCGCAATGCGCAGGATCCAGGCGTTGAGCAGGTGGATGAGGCGCTGTGGCACGACCCACAGGAGATTCGCGACGATCCCGAGCAGCAGGCAGCCGGCAAGCAGCAGGAGAGGCAGCATGCCGCGAGTGTGCGCAAGTGCGTCTCGCGAGGCCAGCGCGAGCACGCGGGGTCGAAAATTGATGCATCATGGGGCGTGCACCTGCTTCACGCCCACGGCGACCCCGCCGGTCTGCCGATCGAACGAGTCGAGGCGAGCCTGCAGCTCGAAAAGGGTGACGGGCCGGCAGCGCTCGTGGTGCGATTCCGGCTCGTCGGCGACCTTGCGCAACTCGCCATACCACCACGCGGGCCGGGAGGCCGCGCAGAGGGCCTCTGGCGTCATACCTGCTTCGAGTTCTTCGTGCGGCCGCGCGCTGCGGCGGACTATTCGGAGGTGAACCTCGCGCCTTCGACGGAGTGGGCTGCGTATGCGTTCAGTGCCTATCGCGCGGGCATGCGCCCGATCGGGCCCGTCTCGGCGCAGATCGATGTTGCAGCATCGGCGCATCTGCTCACGCTCGTCGCCACGTTGCCACTCGCCTCACTCGTCCATGAAGCGGCTGCGACCTACGAGGTGGCGCTGTCGGCGGTAATCGAGGCGCGAAGTGGCACACTCTCGTATTGGGCACTCGCGCATCCTGATCCGCAGCGCCCCGATTTCCACCACCCGGAAAGTTTCGTGCATGAAATGCGGCATTGAACGGCTGACGGGCGAACCCGAACTGCGCCGCGCACTCACCGGGCGGCGCATCGCGCTGCTCGCGCACCCCGCCTCCGTGATGCCCGATCTCACCCATTCGCTCGATGCGCTCGCGGCGCTGCCCGATGTGCAGCTCTCATCGGCCTTCGGTCCGCAGCACGGCCTGCGGGGTGACAAACAGGACAACATGGTCGAATCGCCCGGCTTCATCGACCCGCGGCTCGGCATTCCGGTATTCAGCCTCTATGGCGAGGTCCGCAAGCCGACCGCCGCGATGATGGACAGTTTCGATGTGCTGCTCGTCGACCTGCAGGATCTCGGCTGTCGCATCTACACTTTCATCACGACGCTGCGCTACGTGCTCGAGGCGGCCGCGAAGCACGGCAAGGCCGTGTGGATTCTCGATCGGCCGAACCCCGTCGGGCGACCCATCGAGGGCACGCGTCTCGCGGCCGGCTGGGAGAGTTTTGTCGGCGCGGGCGCGCTGCCGATGCGTCACGGACTCACGATGGGTGAGCTCGCGCACTGGTTCGCAGGCACGCTGCGCCTCCCGGTCGACTACCAGGTCGTGACGATGCTCGGCTGGCAGCCGCATGCGGCGCCCGGCCATGGCTGGCCGCTCGGCGAACGCGAGTGGGTCAATCCGAGCCCGAATGCACCGAACCTGTCGATGGCCCGTTGCTACGCCGGAACGGTGATGCTCGAGGGCACGACACTTTCGGAAGGCCGCGGCACGACGCGCCCGCTCGAGCTCTTCGGTGCGCCCGATCTCGATGCGGCGGCCGTATTGCGCGAAATGCAGCGCATCTCGCCCGGCTGGCTCGAGGGCTGCCGGCTGCGGCCCTGCTGGTTCGAGCCGACCTTCCACAAGCACGCGGGCAAGCTGTGCGCGGGCGTGCAGATCCACGTCGAGGCGGCGAGCTATGCGCACGAGGCCTTTCGCCCGTGGCGCCTGGTGGCCGCCGCGTTCAAGGCAATCCGCCGGCTGCACCCGGACTACCCCCTGTGGCGCGATTTCCCCTATGAGTACGAAAGCGACCGACTCGCGATCGACCTCATCAACGGTGGCGGTGCGCTGCGCAAATGGGTGGACGATCCGGCCGCGGTGGCCGGCGACCTCGATGCTCTGGCCGCGCGCGACGAGGCGGATTGGCAAGCGGAGCGTGCCGGCGTGCTGCTCTATTGAGTGGCGATCAGCGCGCGCAGCGCCGCGAGCTTGTCCTTCACCGCGGCCGCATTGGCCGGGCCCATGCGCAGCAGCAGCTTCTGGCCCGCCGGGCTCGCCTCGAGCGCGGGATCGCGGAAGCGGAAGTAGACGCTCGGCTGCACGAGTTCGACGTTGCCCGTGAGCGCCGGCGTCGCCAGCAGGTCGTCGATGACCGCGACGACGCGATCGTTGAAGTAGTGCCCCGGCTTGCCGACTTCGCCGTAGGCCTGCTGCAGCAACGGATAGAGATTGCGGTACAGCGCCACGAGCTTCGCGACATCGAGCTGCGCGATCGCCTGCACATAGGGGGTGTAGCGCGCGTAGTTCGTTTCGCTGATGAATATGCGTTCGCCGTCGCGGCGCACCGCGAGGCTGCCCGGAATGGCGCCCACCGCCCGCGTGAGCAGCGGCAGCTTCTCGCGCCCGAGGTTGTCCACGGTGACGACGATGCGCCGCACGACGCCCGGTGTGGCGAGGAAATCGTGCACCGGCTGCGCCCCGAAGACCCCCGCGAGCGCCTCGACCGTGTACGCGTCGCTGTCCGCCAGCGGGGGCAGGCTCGCCGCCGCTGCTTCGGCGGGCGCCGGCGGCAGGGGATGCTCGATCGCGGGCGTGTCGATCGAAGGGCCGCTCATGGGCGGCGGTGGCGGCTCGGCCATCTTTTTCGGCCAGAACAGCAGCGCAAGGCCTGCCGCCGCTGCCACTGCGACCATCGCGCCGAGGACGAGACGATGCCTCATGGGCGTACCGTAAACGTCCGGCCGCGATTGTCAATGGCGCCCCTGGAGTAGGATGCGCGCCAGGAGGACACCCCACATGACACAGCATCGTGTATCCAGCCTCGCTTGCTTCGCGGCGCTCGCCGCGCTCGTCGCGGGTTGCCAGAAGTCAGGGACCGAGCCTGCCGCGCAGGCCGTCGCGCCGGCCACCGCGTGGGCCAGCGTGCGCGACGATTTCATCGAGGACCGTTTGCGCAGCGATCCGTCGTTCGCAGTGGACAGCGGCCGGCATGAGTACGACGGCAAGCTCGCGGACTGGAGCAAGGCGGGCATCGCGGCCAACATCTCGCGGTTGCACGCCGCGCGCGACGCCGCGATGAAAATCGACCCGGCCCGGCTCGATGCCGCGCTCGCGTTCGAGCGGGACTACCTGGTCGCCCGCGTCGACCGCGAACTGTTCTGGCTCGAGACGGCCGAGCGGCCGTTCACCAACCCGACCTACTACCTCGACGGGCTGAATCCGTCCGTGTATCTGACGCGCGACTATGCCCCGCTTGCCGACCGCATGCGCGCCTATGTCGCCTACGCGAAGGCCGTGCCTGCCGCCGCCGCGCTCATCAAGGAGAACCTGCGCTTGCCGCTGCCGCAGACCTTCGTCGAGCGTGCCGTCTCGGGCTTCGCGGGATATGCGGATTTCTTCGGCGCGGACGTGCCGAAGATCTTCGCATCGGTGGAGGACGCGGCGTTGCAGGCCGATTTCAAGACGGCCAACAAGGCCGCAGCCGACGCGATGCGCGATCTCTCGAAGTACTTCGAGGGGCAGCGCGCCACTGCCACGCAGGGCTACGCGCTCGGCGCGGAGAAGTTCGCGAAGATGCTGGCCATGACGGAGGGCGTCACGACGCCGCTCGCCGAGCTGCAGAAGATCGGCCAGGCCGATCTCGACCGCAACCTCGCCGCCGTCAAGGAAGCCTGTGCGAAATTCGCGCCCGGCCAGTCGATCCCGGCCTGCTTCGCGAAGCTGAATGCCCACAAGCCCAAGGGCGGGCCCGTGGCGGCCGCGACGGAGCAACTGGTCGAACTGCGCAAGTTCGTGGTCGACAAGAATGTGGTCTCGGTGCCGAACGAGGAACAGGCGCTGGTACGCGAGGCGCCGCCCTACAATCGGGCGAACTCGGCGTACATAGAGATCCCGGGGCCGTTCGAAAAGCCGCTGCCGGCGATCTACTACATCGCGCCGCCCGATCCGGCGTGGAGCAAGGCGGACCAGCTCGCCTATATCCCGGGTGCGGACGACCTGTTGTTCACCTCGGTGCATGAAGTGTGGCCGGGCCACTTCCTCAACTTCCTGCACGCCAACGAGTCGAAGTCGATGATCGGGCGCCTGTTCGTCGGTTACGCCTTCGCCGAAGGCTGGGCGCATTACACCGAAGAGATGATGTGGGACATGGGGCTCGACGCGGGTGATGCGGAGGCGCATGTCGGCCAGCTCTCGAACGCGCTGCTGCGCAATGTCCGCTTCGTGTCGGCGATCGGCTTGCACACGGGCGGCATGACGGTGGAGCAGTCCGAGAAAATGTTCCGCGAGCAGGCGTTCCAGGACCCGGGCAATGCGCGCCAGCAGGCTGCGCGCGGCACCTATGATCCGGCTTACCTCAACTACACGATGGGCAAGCTGATGATCATGAAGCTGCGCACGGACTGGACGTCGACCCGCGGCGGGCGCGGCGCGTGGAAGCAGTTCCACGACGAGTTCCTGTCCTACGGCGGCCCGCCGATCCCGATGGTGCGCAAGGCCATGCTCGGCAAGGACGACGACGGCGTGCTCTTCTGAGCTCCGAATGGTGCCGGGCTCATCCCCCTGCTCGCTTGGCGTCGAAGCCGCGGGCGCGCAGCGCGGCGACGATCGTGTCGCGCTGATCGCCCTGGATCTCGATCACGCCTTCCTTGACGGTGCCCCCGCAGCCGCAGCGGCGCTTCAGCTCGCCCGCAATCGCCTCGAGCTCGGCCGCCGACAGGCGCAGGCCGGTGATCACGGTGACGCCCTTGCCGCCGCGTCCCTTCGTCTCGCGACCCACCCTCACGGGGACCGGCTTGCCGGGATTGTTTTTCACGCGCGTATTGTACGTGGTGGGCCCCCCGGGCTTTAATGCCGCAACGGGGGTGGATCCATGGGCGCGATGTCCGCGGGGGTGCATGCGCAGCGACGCATGCTCCTCGATGAGCACGCAGGCGGTGCGATCGCTTGCGGGGCCTTCCTGGTCCGACGGGCGGTCGCTTGAGCGGCGAGCGCGGCATCGCCCGCTCCCACCGCCGGGTCATCTTCGCGTCTTCGCTCGGCACCGTTTTCGAGTGGTACGACTTCTACCTGTACGGCTCGCTCTCCGCGATCATCTCGCGGCAGTTCTTCTCGGGCGTCAACGAGACGACCGGTTTCATCTTCGCGCTGCTCGCGTTCGCAGCCGGGTTTTTCGTGCGGCCCTTCGGTGCGCTCGTCTTCGGCCGCCTCGGTGACCTCGTCGGGCGCAAGCACACATTCCTGATCACGATCGTGATCATGGGCGCCTCGACTGCCCTCGTGGGCTTCCTGCCTTCCTATGCTTCCATCGGCGTTGCGGCGCCGATCCTCCTGGTCGCGCTGCGCCTGTTGCAGGGCCTCGCGCTCGGCGGCGAGTACGGCGGCGCCGCCGTCTATGTCGCCGAGCACGCACCCGAGGGCCGGCGCGGCCTCTACACGAGCTGGATCCAGACGACGGCCACGCTCGGGCTCTTCCTGTCGTTGATCGTGATCCTCGCCTGCCGCCTCGCACTGGGCGAGGAGTTCGAGGATTGGGGATGGCGCATCCCGTTCCTGCTTTCGACCGTGCTGCTCGGCATATCCGTCTACATCCGCCTGCAGCTCGAGGAGTCTCCGGTGTTCGTCGCAATGCGGCGCGAAGGCGCGCTCTCGAAGGCGCCGCTCGCCGAGGCCTTCGGGCGGCGTGACAACCTGCGCCTCGTGCTGCTCGCGCTCATCGGCGCGACCGCCGGCCAGGCCGTAGTGTGGTACGGCGGCCAGTTCTATGCGCTCTTCTTCCTCGAGAAAGTGCTGCAGCTCGAAGCGCAGGCCGTGACGATGATCATGATCGCGTCGCTGGCGCTCGCGACGCCCTTTTTCGTCGTGTTCGGCGCGCTGTCCGATCGAATCGGCCGCAAGACGGTCGTGCTGGCTGGCTGCGCGCTCGCGGTGCTGACTTATTTTCCGGGCTTTCGTGCGCTGACCCACGCCGCCAATCCGGCGCTGGATGCAGCCGTGTCGACCACGCCAGTCACCGTGGTCGCCGATCCGGCGAGCTGTTCATTCCAGTTCGATCCCGTGGGGCGCAAGGTATTTTCGAACCCCTGCGATGTGGCGAAGGCCGCGCTCGCGCGCGCTGGCGTGCCGTACGGGAATGAAGCCGCGGCCCCCGGGGCGCATGCCGCGGTGCGTATCGGATCCGGGGATGTGGCCGTCGTCATCGATGCGGCGGGAGACGCAGCCGAAGTACGCACCGCGCTGCGTCGCGCCCTCGATGCGGCGGGCTATCCCGCGCGCGCCGACATGAGCCGCGTGGATTATCCGGTCGTGATTGCGATCACCACCTGGCTCGTGATCCTCGTCACGATGGTGTACGGGCCGATCGCCGCCTGGCTCGTCGAGCTTTTCCCGCCGCGCATCCGCTACTCGGCGATGTCGCTGCCCTATCACATCGGCAATGGCTGGTTCGGCGGCTTCCTGCCCGTGACCGCTTTCGCGATCGTCGCCGCGACCGGCAACATCTACGCGGGACTCTGGTATCCCGTCGCCGTCGCCGGACTCACCGTCATCGTGGGCGCGCTGTTCCTGCCGGAAACGGCTGGAAAGAAAAGGCGGAGCGCCGCGGGAGGCTGACGCTCCGCCTCCGACTCAGCGGACCTTCGCCGCGCTGTCGAACCGTGCCAGCTCGAGCGGCGAGACACTCGAGCGATGCAATGCCGTGAGCGTGCGGCTGCCGACCCTCGCGACCGCCTCCGACAACGCGTCCGAGCGGCAGGCGTTGAAGTCGCTGACGGCCGCGAGGCCGCGGCCGGGCGCCGTGCCGCAGGCCGCCTTCGCGGCGGAGCGGAGCCGGGCGTACAGCGCGCTTGCGCCTTCCGTGCTGTTCGCATTCAGGCCCGCATAGCGCACGGCCACTGAATGCTGCACGCTGTTCGCGTCCGTCGCGGCGAACAGTGCCGCGCTGCCTGCGAGCGCGGCAATCGCTGCCGCGCCGATGAAGATGTTCCTCATGATCTGCGCTCCTCTGGGGTACCGGGGGTGGTTACCTGTGTCTCGCAGGATTGGATGCGCGTGCCCGCCGGCGGGTTGCACGGCTCATCGTTCAGCGCGGGCGTTTCGACGTGCAAGGCGGGTTGCGGGCCGGAGGCGCGGTGATTCATCCGCTCCCTCGCTATCCGGGCGCGCCCTCTGCGAGGGCGTGCCCTCGGAGCGGCGGCGCTCGGCGCACTGTGTCGTCAGATGCTGAGACGTCGGCGTTCGCCTCGCTCTCTCCTCCGCTCCTCGGCGCCCTCCACGCTCGACCGCGGATGAATCATCGCGCCTCCGGCCGGCCGCCCGCAGTACACAGCTCGCTGTCCTTGAGGAGAGGATCGCAAAGCGAGGCAACATTCCTCACCTCAGCCATGTGGTCAGCGTCGGGTAGCTGGCCGCGCGCCGGAGGGGGAGCGGGGTATCCGGTGACGAGCGTGGAGGGCGCCGAGGAGCGGCGAGCAGCGCCCGGCGTATGCAGTTTCTTCTGTGTCTGCCGACACAGTGCGCCGGGCGCCGCTGCGACGAGGAGACCGCCGCAGGCGGCGCTCGACCCGTGAGGAACCGGATGCCCCGCTCCCGCTCCGGCCCGCTACCTGCTTCCCACCGCTCCCGCATTGGCTACCAGCGGCGGCGGCAGCGGATGTCTGGCCGTCTCCGCACGCAGCCAGTCGCGGAACCGCACGACCTTGGGCATCGTGGCGTAGGACTCGGGGCAGACGAAGTAATACGAATAGCGGAATGGACGCACGATGTCGCAGGCAACGGCCAGCCTGCCGGCGGCGACATCGCGCTGCACGAGCGACCAGCGCGCGACCGCGAAGCCGTGCCCTTCGAGCGCCGCCGATATCACCGAGACGGAATCGTCCAGCAGCGCGGGCTTCGTCTTCGCGGTCTTCGCCGTCTCGTCGGACACGAAGGCGGACCAGGGTTCGTCGGAGCTGTAGAGCAGGGGAAATGCGCTCAGGTCCTTCGTGCAGGGGACCTTGCCGTACTTGCGGATGAGCGCCGAGGTTGCGACCGGAACGAGCCAGTCGTCCATGAGCTTCTCGGAATAGAGCCCCGGGTAGTGGCCCTTGCCCAGGCGGATCACCGCGTGGAAGTCGCTGCGCGCGAAATCGACCGCCTCGCGCGATGTGTGCACGCGCAGCTCGATGTCGGGCAAGTGTTCGCGCTGCGTGCCGAGGCGCGGGGTAAGCCACTTTTGCAGGAAGGACGACAGCATGCTGACGTTGAGCACGCCCGACTCGCGCTGCCTGCGGGACTGCTGCAAGGCCGCCTCGAGTTCGTCGAGCCCGCGGCGCACGCGCGGCAGCAGGTCCGCGCCTTCGCTCGTCAGCTCGACCGTGCGGCCGCGCCGACGGAAGAGCGGCGTCTGCAGGTAGTCCTCGAGCGTCTTCACCTGCTGGCTCACGGCCGCGGGAGTCACGTGCAGCGCCTCGGCGGCTTCCGCGAAATTCAGGCGTGTCGCCACTGCCTCGAAGACGCGCAGGGCATTCAGGGGCAACCGGTCGTAGGCCGCTTCCATCGGCATTCCTTCTTAAGCGAGCTTCAGGGAGTCCGTTTGTTCCGGGACGCCCGCGGGCGGAAAGTACTTCCCGTGAATTATCACGGACCCGGCCCCCACGGAGGAATCATGGACGCCAAACTCTTCAGCATCCGCATCTTCGCGCTCGTCGGCGCGGCGCTCGTCACGGCATTCGGCGTGTCGCCGTACGACTTCACCTACTACGCCGCGCTGCTGGCATCGTGAGCGCCCACGCCCGCGCGGCTGTCCGCGGACGTGTCCGGTGTCCGATGCCGGACACTTCCGCGGCGGCAGGCTGTGCAGGGTAGTGGTGAGCAAGGCCTTCATGTTCAATGGCTTGCGGCGTTTCTGGTGGTTGGCACGCAAGCTGCAATGTACAGGGCATGAAGATCACCGCCCTGCGCAAGCCGACAACGCCCGCGACCACCGCCGCAGAGGGTTCGATCCGCGATACCTCCCACCAGGACGTGGCCCGCGACCCGGCGACGCGTGGGGAGGATCGCCGGCGAAAGCTCCTGGTCATCGGCGGCGCGGCCTTGCTCGTCGTGCTGGTGCTCGCGTGGCTGGTGCGCGGCTGGCTCGCTTCGAGCCATACGGTGTCGCTCGAGCGACTCCGCATCGCCACGGTGACGCGCGGGCACTTCGTGCGGGACGTCGCGGCCCAGGGGACCGTGATTGCCGCGGTGAGTCCCACGCTGTTCGCGACCGCGGCCGGCACGATCGCCTACCAGGTGCGAGCCGGGGATGCCGTGAAGCGGGGCGATACGCTCGCCACGCTCGACAGCCCCACGCTGCGCAATGAATTCGAGCGCGAGCGCGCGACGCTCGCCGGGCTCGATGCCGCGCTCGCGCGCCAGGCCATCGAGATCCGGCGCCAGAACCTGCTGAACCAGGAGCAGGCGGACCTAGCCGACGTGCAGATCCGCGCGGCCGAGCGCGAGCTCGCGCGCGCGCAGTCCGCGTGGGATTCGCGCGTGATTCCCGAGCGCGACCTGCGCAAGGCGCAGGACGACGTCGCGACGGCCCGCCTCAACCACGATCACGCGAACGCGACTGCGGGCCTCGAGCGCGAGAGCCTGCAGCTCGACCTGCGCACGCGCCGCCTCGATCGCGACCGCCAGGCGCTCCTGGTGAAAGACCTGGAGCGCCGCGTCGCCGAGCTCGCCGTGCGCTCGCCCGTGGACGGCACGGTCGCGAACCTCGCGCAGGCCGAGCGGGCCAATGTCGCGCAGAATGCGCCGCTCGTGACGGTCGTCGACCTCGGTGTCTTCGAGGTCGAGTTCCAGGTCGCCGAAAGCTACGCCACGGAAATCCGCTCCGGCATGCCCGCGGAAATCATGCTCGACGGCCGCAACTACCCGGGCACCGTGGCCTCGATCTCGCCCGAGGTGCGCCAGAGCCAGGTGACCGGGCGACTCAAGTTCGCCGGCGAGCCGCCGAAGTCGCTGCGCCAGAACCAGCGCGCCTCGATCCGCATCGTGCTCGACGAGCGCGACGGCGTGCTCGCCTTCGACCGCGGCGCCTCGCTCGACGAGCTGACCCGCGCCGTCTATGTCGTGCGCGGGGATCGCGCCGTGCGCACGCCCGTGCAACTCGGCGCCGCCTCGATCGCGAAGATCGAGGCGATCTCCGGGCTTGCCGAAAACGACCGCGTGATCGTTTCCGGCACCGGCGACTTCCAGGACGCCCCTGAAATCACGATCGTCGACTGAGACCCAACCCAAGGAACCCACCCATGCTTGCCATGCGCCATATCAGCAAGGTCTTCCGCACCGACCTCATCGAGACCCACGCGCTGCGCGATTTTTCGCTCGAGGTCGCCGAGGGCGATTTCGTCGCCGTGACCGGACCCTCGGGCTCGGGCAAGACCACCTTCCTGAATGTCGCGGGCCTGCTCGAGGGCTTCGACACGGGCAGCTACCAGCTCGACGGCGTCGACACGAGCGGCCTCTCCGATGACGCGCGCTCACGGCTGCGCAACGAGAAGATCGGCTTCATCTTCCAGAGTTTCAACCTGATTCCCGACCTCGACATCTTCGACAATGTCGATGTGCCGCTGCGTTACCGGCGCATGAAGGCGGCCGACCGGCGCGAGCGCATCACGAGCGCGCTCGACCTCGTCGGCCTCGGCTCGCGCGCGCACCACATGCCGTCGCAGCTTTCCGGCGGCCAGCAGCAGCGCGTCGCGATCGCCCGCGCGATCGCCGGCGACCCGAAGTTCCTGCTCGCCGACGAGCCCACCGGCAACCTCGATTCGCTGATGGCGCGGCAGGTCATGGATCTCCTCGAGCAGATCAACGAGATGGGCACCACCATCGTGCTCGTGACCCACGATCCTGAGCTCGCGCGCCGCGCGCAGCGCAACGTGCAGATCATCGACGGTCAGGTGTCGGACTACCGGCCCTACGAGCCGCACGCGCCCGCCGCGCGCGAGCCGGTGCCGCTCGCCGCCGGCGCAGGCGCCTGAGGAGCCGCCGCCATGATGAGCTACTACCTCAAGCTCGCAGTGCGCAGCCTCAGGCGCAGCCCCGGCATCACCTCGCTGATGGTGCTCGCGATCGCGCTCGGAATCGCGGTGTGCGTGATCACGTTGACGGTGCATCACGGCATGTCGTCCAATCCGATCTGGTGGAAGAACGACCGCCTGTACGCCGTGACCCTCGACAGCTGGGACCCGGAGCGGCCGGCCGACGAGGACCATCCCGAGTTGCCGCCGTCCGAGCTGACCTGGCGCGACGCCGAAGCAGTCACCCGGTCGGACATCCCGCTGCGCTCCGTGCGCATGCACAAGGCGGGCGGCGTGCTGAGTTCCGGCGATTCCCGGGTCCCGGCGCGGCCGGAGCGCGTGATCGCCCGCATGACGACCGCGGGTTTCTTCGACATGTTCGACGTGCCGTTCCGCTACGGTGGCGGCTGGAAGGCCACGGCCGATGCGGGCCCAGAGCCCGTGGTCGTGCTCAGCTCGAAGGTCAACGAGCAATTCTTCGGCGGCGCCGACAGCGTCGGCAAGACGATCCGCTGGGACGACCGCGAGTATCGCGTCGTTGGCGTGCTGGCGCCCTGGCATCCCGCGCCCACCTTCTACGATCTCAACAACGGCGCGTTCGACGATCCGGAAGACATCTACGTGCCGATCGGCTGGACCGAGAAGCTCGAGCTGCCGAGCGGCGGCAACACCAACTGCTGGAACGCGGAGGACATCCAGTCGTTCGCCGATTTCCTCAATTCGGGTTGCGTCTGGATACAGGTGTGGGTCGAATTGCCGGACGCCGCATCGAAGGCGCGCATGCAGGCCTTCCTCGACAACTATGTGGCGGGAGAGCGCCGCGGCGGCCGATTCAAGCGACCCAACAACAATCGCCTGACCAACGTCGATCAGTGGCTCGTCGACAATGAAGTGGTGGGCAACGACAACCGGATGCTGGTCGCGCTGGCGTTCGCATTCCTGAGCGTGTGCCTGATCAACACGGTGGGGCTGCTGCTCGCGAAGTTCCTCGGCCATGCCGCGATCACCGGCGTGCGCCGTGCGCTCGGGGCCAGCCGCCGGCAGGTCTTCCTGCAGCACCTGACCGAGGCGGGCCTGCTCGCCGCGGTGGGCGCCGCGCTCGGTGTCGTGCTTGCCGGCGCCGGTCTCTGGGCGTTGCGCATCATGTACGCCACGCCGCGCGACGGCTTCACGGGTCTCATGCACGTGAGCAGCTGGAGCCTCATGATCACCGTCGCCCTCGCCGTGTGCGCCACGCTTGCCGCCGGCCTCTATCCCGCCTGGCGCGTCGGCCGGATCGCGCCGGCCGTGTACCTGAAGTCGCAGTGAGGATCCCATGATCACCCAGGACATCCGCCCGATTCTCTCCGCGCTGCTGCGCAATCGCACCGGCGCCGTGCTGGTCGCGTTGCAGGTGGCGATCGCGCTCGCCGTGCTCGTCAACGCCGTATATGTCGTGAAGCAGCGCGTCGACAAGATCGGCAGGCCGACCGGCATGGACATCGAGAACATCTTCATGGTCACGAGCGCCGGCTTCGCCGCCGACTACGACCATGCCGCGACGACCGCCGCCGACCTGTCCTGGCTGCGCAGCCAGCCCGGCGTGCGGGCGGCGACGCTGACGAGCGGCCTGCCGCTGAGCGGTGGCGGTTCGCAGAACACGCTGTATCCGACGCCGGAGGTCAAGGGCGAGGGAACGTCGATGAACTACTTCGACGTCGACGAGTCCGGCATCGACACGCTCGGGGTCCGGCTCGTCGCGGGCCGCAACTTCCGCGCCGACGAGATCCTTCCGGAGGACCCGACCTACCGCAAGCCGGTGCCGGGCTTCATCGTGACGCGGACGCTGGCGAAGGCGCTGTTCGGCACCGAAGACGCCGTCGGAAAGGTGACCTACGACGGGCTTGGCCGGCCCATGACCGTGATCGGCGTGATCGATCACATGCAGGGCTCCTGGGTCGACTGGGACAAGATCGGCCAGGTGGGCCTGCTGCCGCGGCGCGCATTCGGACCGCGCGCCCTTTACCTCGTGCGCACCGCGCCGGGCCAGCGTGATGCGCTGATCAAGTCTGCGGAGGAGCATCTCTCCGTTTCCGAGCCGCGCCGCGTGTTGCAGTACGTACGCTCGCTCGACTACTACCGCGACCGCAGCTACCAGGCCGACCGCAACATGGCGATCTTCCTCGTCACGGTGACGGCGCTGCTCGGTTGCGTCACCGCGCTCGGCATCTTCGCGCTCGCCACCTTCAACGTGAACCTGCGCACCCGCCAGATCGGCACCCGGCGCGCGATCGGCGCACGCAAGGCCGACATCGTTCGCTACTTCATGGTCGAGAACTGGCTGGTGACGACCGCGGGCGTGTTGCTGGGCGCGGCCCTCGCGCTCGGCGTCGGCTACTCGCTGTCGCGCGCCTACCAGTTGCCGCGCCTCGACCTCTACTACCTGGTGGGCGGCGTGGTCGCGCTCTGGGCGACCGGCCAGGTCGCGGCCTGGCAGCCCTCGCGCCGGGCGGCGAAGATCTCGCCTTCCGTCGCTACCCGCACGGTGTAATGCCGGGTACCCTGCAACCTTCCGCCAGCCATCCGCATCCAAGCCATGAGGTCAGCCACCACGGACGCCCTGCGTCGCAGCCTGATGAATCGCACGGTGCTCGTGATCGACGACAACGAGGCCGTGCGGACCGCTTTCGAGGTGCTGCTGTCCATCCACGGCGTGCGGACCCTGACCGCCGCGTCGCCCGCGCAGGGGCTCGCGGTGCTCGCGCGCGAGGCGGTGCACCTCGTGATCCAGGACATGAATTTCCGGCGCGAAGCGACGAGCGGCGAGGAGGGCGTGCAGCTCTTTCGCGCGATCCGGGCGCGGCAGCCGCAGTTGCCGGTGATCCTGCTGACCGCGTGGACCCACCTCGAGACCGCAGTCGAGCTCGTCAAGGAGGGCGCGGCCGACTACGTGGCGAAGCCCTGGGACGATGCGCGGCTCCTCACCGCCGTGCGCAACCTGCTCGACCTGCAGCGGGCGCAGTCCGACGCTCAAGCCCTGCGGAATGAGCGGGCCGCGGCGCGCGAGCAGCTCGCCGCCCGCCGCGAGCTCTGCGGCATCGTGTATTCGAGCGAGCGGATGCACACCCTCGTGTCGATGGCGGCGCAGGTCGCGCAGGCCGACGTGCCGGTGCTGATCACCGGGCCCAACGGCGCCGGCAAGGAAGTGATCGCGGACATCGTGCAGGCGAACTCGGCGGTGCGGCGCGGTCCCTACATCAAGGTGAACATCGGCGCGCTGCCGGACGACCTGATGGAGGCCGAGCTCTTCGGCACCGAAACCGGCGCCTTCACGGGTGCCCGCGCGCGGCCCGGGCGTTTCGAGGCCGCCGACGGCGGCACCCTGCTGCTCGACGAGCTCGGCAATCTCTCCGCGAGCGGCCAGGCGAAGCTGTTGCGCGTGCTGCAGACCGGCGAGTTCGAGCGGCTCGGCTCGAACCAGACCCGGCGCGTGCGCGTGCGGCTGATCGCCGCGACGAACGCCAACCTGCGCCAGGCCATCCGCGAGGGTCGCTTCCGCGAAGACCTCTACTTCCGGCTCAACGTGATCGAGCTCGAGCTGCCGCCGCTCGCCGAGCGGCGCGAGGACATCCTGCCGCTCGCGCGGCACTTCCTCGACTCCGACCTCTCGCTGTCGCCCGACGCCGAACGAGCGCTCGCGCGCCACGACTGGCCGGGCAACGTACGCGAGCTGCGCAATGCCATGCAGCGCGCCGCCCTGCTCGCGACCGGCCCGGTCATCACCACGGCCACCCTCGGCCTGCCGGCCTCGCGCGACGCCGCGCCCGCCACGGCCGACGAGGCGCTGCTCGACCGCGACACCATCGAGCAGGCGCTTGCGCGCAGCGCCGGCATCGTCGCGCACGCGGCGCGTGACCTCGGCCTCTCGCGTCAGGCACTCTATCGCCGCATGGAAAAGCTCGGCCTCAAGTCCACGGCCTGATGCGACGCTCCCTCGAGGGCCGGCTGCTGCCGGCCGCCGGCGTGGTCGCCCTCGTCGCGGCCGGCGGTGCCGTGCTCGCGGCGCAGTGGCTCCCGCCCTGGGTCGCGGCACTCTGCGGGCTCTTCGCGGGCGTGCTGGCGGGCGCTTTCGCCGTGCGCGGCGCAGCGCGGCGCTGGCGGGCCACGGCGGGCGCATTGCGCGACGGCATCGCGAGCCTGCGTGACCGCGATTTCAGCGTGTCGATCACGCGCACCTCGGATGACGAGCTGGGCGAGCTCGTCGAGGCCTACAACTCCCTCGGCGCGGTCCTGCGGCGCGAGCGCGTCGAGCTCTACCAGCGTGAGCTGTTGCTCGACACCGTGATCCAGACCTCGCCGCTCGCGCTCCTCCTTACGAATGCGTCGGGGGTCGTGATCTACAGCAATGTCGCGGCGCGCGAGCTGCTCGGCGCGGGGCGCAAGCTCGAGGGCCTCGCGCTCGAGGCGCTGCTGGCGCGCGCGCCGCCGCCGCTGCGGGAGGCGCTGTCGGGCCAGGACGACCGGCTGTTCACCGTGGACCTCGATGCCGAGCCGCAGGTCTATCACCTGTCGCAGCGGCATTTCCTGCTGAACGCACAGCCGCACCGCCTGCAGCTCCTGAAGCGCCTCACGCGCGAGCTGGCGGCGCGGGAAGTGGAGATCTGGAAGAAGGTCATCCGCGTGATCGCGCACGAGCTGAACAACTCGCTCGCGCCGATTTCCTCGCTCGCGCATTCGGGGCGGCTGCTGCTCACGGAGTCGGGCGATGAGCGCCTCGAGCGCGTGTTCTCGACCATCGAAGACCGCGCGACGCATCTCGCCGGCTTCATCGACGGTTATGCGCGTTTCGCCAAGCTGCCGAAGCCGCGGATCGCCGCGCTCGACTGGGCGGCGTTCATCGCGCGCCTGCGGGCGGTGGCGCCCTTCGAACTGCGCGGCGAGCCGCCGCGCGAGCCCGCGCACGCCGATGCCGCGCAACTCGAGCAGGTCGTCATCAACCTGCTGAAGAACGCGGGTGAATCGGGCTCCGCCGCCGAGGAAGTCGCGCTCGCCATCCGCGCGCATCGAGGCGGAGTGCTGATCGAAGTCACGGACCGCGGCGCAGGCCTCACGGAGGACGCGCTCGCTTCCGCCTTGCTGCCGTTCTTTTCCACCAAGGAGAGCGGCACCGGGCTCGGGCTCACGATCTGTCGCGAAATCGTCGAGGCGCACGGCGGCCACCTCACGATCGCCAACCGCGAAGGCGGCGGTGCGCTCGCGAGCGTATGGCTGCCGGCGCCAGAGCCGCATCCGGCGCGAAGGTAGCCGCCGCCGCGTTGACGGGGCCGCCCCGGCTCCGGCATGGTCACTTTTTGGGAGGTGCCCTGATGAAGAAATGCCTTGCCCTGACCGCCTTGCTGTTGGCGGGCGCCGCGACCCAGGCCGCCGATCTGCGGCCGATCACCCACGAGGATGTCTGGCTTGCGAAGCGACTGTCGGCGCCACAGGTCAGCCCGGATGGCAAATGGATCGTGTTCCTCGTGTCGCAGCCGGCCTACGACGACAAGGACAAGTCGGCGGACCTGTGGATCGTGCCGGCCTCCGGTGGTGCGGCGGCGCGCCGCCTCACCGAGACGCTGGGCGCCGAGGCCGACGTGGCCTGGAGCGACGACAGCACGCGCATCGTGTTCGTCGCGAAGCGCACGGGCGACGAGGCGGCGCAGGTCTATGCGCTCGATCTCGCGCAGGGAGGAGAAGCCCATCGCCTGACGAGCGCCGCGCAGGGCGCGCGTTCACCCGTACTGTCGCCGGATGGCCGCCAGCTCGCCTATGTGAGCGATGTGCCGGACGATCCCAAGGCCGCCGGGCACAAATACCAGGCGCGCGCCTATGACAGCTTCCCGATCCGCAACTGGGACCACTGGCGCAAGGCGGAGCGGCCGCACCTCTTCGTGCAGGCGCTCGATGCGGCGGGTGCGCCGCAGGGCGCGGCGCGCGACCTGCTGGCCGGCACGCAGCTCGTGCAGGCGCGCGGCTACGCCGGGCGCAGGACCAATGGCGACGACGAACTCGACGCCGTGTGGTCGCGCGATGGCCGCGATCTCGTGTTCGTCGCGACGACGAACGAGGACCGGGCGGCCTACGACTTCGTCAGCCGCCATCTCTACCGTGTCGCCGCGGCCGGCGGTGAACCGGCGCAGCTCACCTCGGGCGCCGACAGCTACGGCCGGCCGCTTTTCTCCGCTGATGGACGCCGGCTGTTCGCGCGATACGAACGGCGAACCGGCAAGGTGTACAACATCGACAACGTGGTCGCGCTCGGCTGGCCGCAGGCCGGCGCGCCGCTCGCGCTGACCGCGCCACTCGATCGGCCCGTCGATTCCTTCGCTGTGTCGCCCGACGGGCGCACGCTCTGGTTCCTCGCCGAGGATCAGGGACGCACGAAGCTCTTCAGCACGCCCACCGACAAGGCGGCGCCCCGTCTCGCCTACCCGCTCGAGGCGGGCAGCTATTCCGGCCTCTCGCTGGCGGCAGGTGCAAAAGCGCCGGTGCTCGCGGCGACCTGGGAAAGCGCCGTGCATCCGCCCGAAGTGGCACGCCTCGATCCCCGCGCGCGCCGCCATGTGCAGCTCACGGCGTTCAACGACGCGCGCGCCGCGGGCATCGACTGGCAGCCGCTGCGCGAGTTCTGGACCACCAACCGGCGCGGTGAGCAGGTACACAGCTTCCTCGCGCTGCCGCCCGGGTTCGACGCGCAGAAGAAATACCCGCTCCTCGTGCTGATGCACGGCGGCCCGCACAGCATGTGGGCGGACAGCTTCGGGATCCGCTGGAATCCGCACCTGCTCGCGGCACCGGGTTTCGTCGTCGTGATGACGGACTACAAGGGTTCGACCGGCTACGGCGAAGCCTTCGCGCAGAGCATCCAGGGCGACCCGTTGCGCGGGCCGGCCGATGACATCAACGATGCGGCGGACGAGGCGATCAAGCGTTTCGGCTTCATCGACGGCAATCGTCAGTGCGCCGGCGGCGCGAGTTACGGCGGGCACCTCGCCAACTGGATGCAGGCGAGCACGACCCGCTATCGCTGCCTCGTGAGCCACGCGGGGCTGCTCGACCTGCGCTCGCAGTGGGGCACGAGCGACGTGATCTACCACCGCGAGGTCAATGTCGGCAGCCCGCCCTGGAGCGATGCGCCGCTGTGGAAGGACCAGAGCCCGTTCACCTATGCGGGGCAGTTCAAGACACCGGTGCTGCTCACCATCGGCGAGAAGGACTTCCGCGTGCCGATCAACAACACGCTCGAGTACTGGAGCGTGCTGCAGCGGCAGCAAGTGCCGAGCCGCTTGCTCGTGTTCCCCGACGCGAACCACTGGATCCTGGGGGGCGAGGACAGCCGCTACTTCTACGGCGAAGTGCAGGCCTGGCTGTCGAAGTACCTGAAGGATTGAGGGGCAAGGCATGCGCAGCCTGCTCATCGCCGCGCTCGCCCTGACCGTCGGCGTGCTGCTCGCGCGCGCCTGGTGGGGGCGCGCGCCGGCCGACCCGGTGCAGGTGATCACGGCCGAGGTGAAGACCCACGCGATCATCGAGCACGAGCGCCAGGTCGCGATCTGGTACCGCTCCTGCCCGGAGGTCGCGGGGGTCAATCCCGAGATCTTCGTCGCGTGGCCGGGCAAGCTGTCGTACGAACTCGACCTCGCGGACGTTGCAGTGACCCGCAGCGGCGACGTGCTCACGGTGAAGACCGGCGCGATCCGCGCCGACGAGCCGTCGATCCCGACCGATTTCCTCGACTACCTCTCGACCTCCCCGTGGCTCAACCTCGTGAACGAGCAGGCGCTGGTCAACCGCGAGATCGCGCGGGCGTCGCCGATCGCGCGCTACCTCAGCGTGTACTACCAGCGGCGCGATCCGTCGCTGGTCGAGGACTTCCGCAAGGAGTTGGCGGAGTTCGTCATGCGCCTCGCCGGCGCTCTGGGGCTCGGGATCAGGGAGGTGAAGGTCGAGATTCCGCTCGCCGACGTGAAGTTCCCGAAGCTGCCCCCGCTTGAATTGTGCGCAGGCTCCACCGCGGCCGTGAACGGCGTGCCGTTCGCGAAAGTGGAGGACGGCTACACGTTGCCCTTTGCGTTCGATGCCGCCGCGGCGTCAGGCAAACGGGCGGCCCGTGGCGTGATCGCGGGGATCGGCAAGGAATAGGCGGGGTGCCGGGTTTTCGGTTGTTGCGCGGCACCGCGGCGAAGAGCAGGCCGAGGCTGACGACCTGGATCGAGCCGAGCCGAATCGTCACGGGGCTGCGCAGCAACTCCATTCGTCGCGTCGGCGGCAGCGTTTGGCCAACCGTGAATCGGGTGCCTTTACGGTCTATCCCGCGTCAGGTCCCTTCTTCAGGCGCTCGCGGGCGGCGGCGGCTCTGCCGTAACGGCCGGGGTCATGCGCGCCTTCCGCCACTCGCCGTGCCGGTAGTAGAGCAGGGCGAACACCATCGACAGCAATGACGACGCGGGGAAACTCCACCAGATCGCATCCTCGCCGTAGCGGCCCATCAGGCTTGCGGCCGCCGGGAAGCGCACGACCCAGAGCGTGACGATCAGGATGATGAGCGGCATGACCACGGCCCCGGTCGAGCGGATGACGCCGAACAGCACCATCGTGACGCCGAAGAAAATGAACGACCAGGTGGCGATCAGGTTCAGGTGCACCGCGGTGTCGAGGGCGGGACTGCCCGCCGGCAGGAAGATGCCGAGCAGCGGTCGCGCAAAGACGGCAATCAGCACGACCGACACGGCGGTCACGACCGTCTGGTAGCCCACGCCGGCCCGCGCGACCTGCGCCACCCGGTCCCAGCGTCCCGCGCCGACATTCTGCGCGGCCATCGACGACACGGCGGCGCCCATCGCAAACGCCGGCATCTGCACGTAGCTCCACACCTGCATGCAGGCGGCGAAGCCCGCCGTCGTGTGCGAGCCGAACTGGTTGATGAGGCCCAGCATCAGGATCGCGCTCACCGACACGACGACCATCTGCAGGCCCATCGGCACGCCCTTCTTCACGAGCGTCGCCGTGATCGCGCGGTCGATGCGCAGCAGGTGGAGCTCGCCCCGGTGCAGCACCAGCGGGTGGCGCTTGCGGTAGAGGTAGGCGACCAGCGCAACGAGGCTCGCGATGTTCGCGACCAGGGTGGCGAGGGCGGAACCCGCGATGCCGAGGCGCGGCAGCGGCCCGACGCCGAAGATGAACAGCGGGTTGAGCAGGATGTCGAGCCCGACCGACAACAGCAGGAAGAAGAACGGCGTGCGCGAGTCGCCCGCGCCGCGCAGCACCGCCATCACGAACGCGTACATGAAGATGAACGGGATCGCGACGAAGATGATCCGCAGGTAGTCGTGCGCGAGCGGCATGGCGTCGGGCGGCGTCTGCATCGCCGCGAGGATCCGGTCGGAGAATGCCACGCCGAGCAGCGCGATCGCGACGGAAACCAGCGCGAAGAATGACGCGCTCGAACCCACCACCCGCCGCGCCTCGCCGGTGCGCCTCGCGCCGAGGTGCTGTGCGATCAGGATCGTGGCCGCCATCGAAACGCCGAAGATCGAGCCGATCAAGAGGAACATCACCGTGTTCGAGTTCGACGTGGCGGTGAGCGCGGCCTCGCCGAGATAGCCGCCGACCCAGATCGCGTTGACGGAGCCGTTCAGCGACTGCAACACGTTGCCGGCGAGCATCGGCAGCGCGAAAACCAGCAGGGTACGGGCGATCGGCCCCTCAGTGAGGGCGGCGGTGCGAGGGGACATCAGGGCATTCTACTGGTGCGACGCGGCCAAGGCTCCGGTTTCCGGATCGACGCCCGCCGCTTCCAGCGCAGCCATGAGCGGCGCGAGGTGGGCGCGATAGCGGTCCGCGCGCGGCTTCAGGCGCACGGGCTCGCGCGCCTCGATCGCGCTGAAGGTTGCGATCGGGCGTGGCGAACGCGCGTACTCGAGGCATTGCGCCTCCCAGTCGAGGCCGCAGAAGCGCACGATGTCGGCGGCGCCGCGTTCGAAGTCCGCCACGAGGTCCTCGTACTGCACGGTCAGCACGCGGCCCGGGAGGGTGCGTTCCCAGTGCGCAATGAGCCGGGAACAGAGGCCGTAGTAGTGGCCGATGTCGGCGAGCCGGTGCGCAAACTCCCAGTGCTTGCTGAACTCCTGGCGGAAGATCGACAGGCCCGTCTCGACGGGATTGCGCCGAAGCATCACGATGCGCGCGTCCGGGAAGAGCTGCGCGATCAGTCCGGCGGCTTCGAGGTTGCGCGGGTGCTTGTCGGTGATGCAGCGGGCGTTGCCGGTGTCAGGCAGGTCCTTGTAGTACTGCTCCGCCCATTGCGCGAGCTGCCGCTCATCCGGGGCCTGCCCGGCCGGGTCCAGCGCGAGGAATTCGCGCAGCACCTGCCTCATCGCGGCACGCTCGCCGCAGGCGAATACCTGCGAATGCGCACCGAGCATCGCCTCGACGAGCGTCGTGCCCGATCGCGGCATGCCGACGATGAAGAGAGGGCGCGGCCCGGGACTCTTTCCGGCCAGGGCGGGCGCGGCGGGAAAGTGCGCGACCAGCCGCGCAATGCGCTCCGTCTCCCGCACCGGGTCGTAGCCGCGGCCCTCGAGCCGATCGCGCTCGAGCGACAGCTGCTGCGCGAACTGGCACGCGGCGAACGCTTCATCCGCCTCGTTGCGCGCATCGAGCACCAGCGCCGCCGTGAAAGCGGCTGCAATCCGGTCGTCCGGCAGCGCATCGGCCTGCCGCGACAACTGCACGACGCGCGAGAACTCGGTGTCGGTGAGGTCGCCGCGCCGCACGCGCGCGAGCACCTTGAGCGCCGTCGCATCCATGGGCGAGCGGGTGAGGCAGCGCCGGGCGCAGTCCTCCGCCTCGGCGAGGCGGCCGTAGTACATGTGCAGCAGCGCGAATTTCGAGAGCATCCCGGGCCATTCGGGGTCGAGGGCCTGCGCGCGGCGCAGGGTGGCAAGCGCGCGCTCGTAGTCGAGGACGTGCAGCTGCAGGCCGGCCAGCATCGACAGGTCTTCGGCGGTGGGCGTCGTGATGGCCAGCGCGTTCATGAAGGTCGCGGCGGCATCGCGGACCCTGCCCAGCTCGAACTGCGCACAAGCCAGGTGCCGCCAGGCCTTCGGGTTCGTGCGTTCGGCGGCGCACCAGTTCGACGCCGTCCTTTCGAGGGATCCCCATTCCCGCTGGGCCGTGAGTCCCTGGCACCACAGGTCGAGGATCTCGGCGTCGCCGGTCGATTGCTGCAGCAGGGTGTCGAGGATCAGCATCGCCTCGGCGATCCGGCCGCGGCCGAGTTCGAGCTTCGCAAGCCGGGCGATCGGTGCGGCGGCGGCCGGATGCGCATCATGTGCCCGGTTCCAGGCCTCGACGGCCCCGGCAACATCTCCCTGCAGTTGTGCGATGTCCCCGGCCCTCAGCCAGGCCTGAAGGTTGCCCGGATCGCTGTCGAGCACGGTGTGCAGCACGCCGAGCGCCCGGCCGTAATCCTGCCCCGCCACGAGGCCATCCACGAGGTTGAAGCGCAGGCCGGGCTGGCGCGGATCGAGCTGCACGGCCCGTTCGAGCAGCCGGGCGCCTTCTTCGAGGCGCTCGCAGCGGGCGAGCGCGAGTCCGAGGAGGCTGGTGGCCTGCGGGTCATTGGGCGCGATCTCGAGGGCCTCGCGAAAACAGGCTTCGGCCTCGGGGAAGCGGCGGGCGTGGTGCGCGATCACGCCATTCTGCAAGGCGATGTCGAAACGGGAGGCGTTCATGGGTGCGCAAGCATAGGCAATTCGCCGCGCGACCGCCCGCTGTTGCGGCGAAATTGCAATGCGATAGCCCATGTTGCAGGCCAGCTACATTGCACGCTTCATCGCAAATGAGCGCGGCGAAGTGACCATTTTCGTGGGTCGAACCGACCGGGCGCGCGGGATCAGGCGTTTACGCCCCCAGCGAGGATGTGTGGCATATGCGCAACGACACTTGTGTCCGGATCGCGTGTTGCCTAATAATCGGCCGCAACGCGGGGACGGGTGGCGCGCCGGAAGGGTTTACCGGTCCCCGCAGGTTCTTTGAGCAGAATCAATATTCAGAATTTCAGGGCGGTTGAACCGTCCGCGGGAGGATCCAGATAATGGAATTGAACAGTCACGTTCGGCAGGCGGTTCGCCGCGCGCTCGTACTGGGCGCAGTGACCGCAGCGAGCACGTCGGTACCGGCGCTCGCGCAGGATCAGGAAGGTGCGCAGTCGGTGGAGACGGTGGTCGTCACCGGTTCGCGCATCCGTTCAGCCAACCTCGAGGGCACGACGCCCGTCACGCAGGTCACGAGCCAGGACATCGCGACCCAGGGTGTGACTCGCGTTGAAGACCTCGTCAACCAGCTCCCGCAGGCCTTCGCCGCCCAGAACGCGAACGTTGCGAACGGTTCGGCCGGTACCGCCACCATCTACCTGCGCGGCCTCGGCTCGCCCCGCACCCTGGTGCTGGTCGATGGCCGGCGCCTGCCCTACGGTGGTGTCACCAATTCAGCCCCCGACCTCAATGCGATCCCGAGCGCCATGGTCGAGCGCGTCGAAGTGCTCACCGGCGGTGCATCGGCCGTGTACGGTTCGGACGCCGTCGCCGGTGTCGTCAACTTCATCATGAAGAAGGACTTCGAGGGCGTGCAGATCGACGCCCAGTACGGCTTCTACCAGCACAACAACGACTTCGGCGGCCCCGGCGCCGTCAAGCTGCGCGACGTGATCGCGGGCCGTGCGGCGACCAACCCCGCGCAGTTCAAGCTGCCGCCCGACAATGTCACGGACGGCTACGGCAAGAGCTTCAACTTCATGATGGGCGTGAACTCGGCCGACGGCCGGGGCAACATCACCCTGTACGGCGGCGTCGAGGACCAGGACCAGATCCTCGAGCGTGATCGTGACTACTCGGCCTGCTCGCTGAACGTCACCACGCCGATGGATACCTCGTTCTCCTGCGGCGGTTCGAGCACAGCCTATCCCGGCCGCTTCACGGACTTCGGTGCGAACAACAATTCCAACAATGGCCCGGATGGCATCGCGGGAACCCCTGACGACGTGCCGGATACCAATCCGCTGCCGTCCTACAACCTGAAGCCGCAGGCCGGCACGGGTGCGAACAGCTTCGCGCCGTTCAGCAACGCGCTTGACCAGTACAACTTCGGCCCGGTCAACCACTTCCTGCGCCCGAGCCGCCGCTACAATCTCGGCGCATCCGGCCACTTCGAGCTGAACGACCACGCCGATGTGTACAGCCGCCTGTCGTACACGAACTACGATTCCACCGCGCAGATCGCGCCGGGCGGCATCTTCATCGGCGACACATCGACCATCAACTGCGGCAACCCGCTGATGTCTGCCCAGTTGAAGACCGCGATCGGTTGCGATGTCGACCCCCAGGCTGACGAATCGGTGCCGCTGTACATCGGTCGCCGCAATGTCGAAGGTGGCGGTCGCGTGCAGATCTTCGAGAAGTCGGTGTACCAGGGCGTCATCGGCGTCCGCGGCGACATCAACCCGGCCTGGCAGTACGACGTTTCCGCCCAGTGGGCGAGCGGCGTGGGCAGCCAGAAGACGGGCGGCTACTTCGTCAAGGAGCGCGTCAAGCGCGCGCTCGACGTCATCGACGTGAACGGCGTGCCGACCTGCCGCTCGGTCGTGGACGGCACCGACACGGCCTGCGTGCCGTACAACGTGTTCAACCCGAACGGCATCACCCCGCAGCAGCTGGCTTATATCCAGGCGCAGGGCATCCAGACCGGCACGATCAGCCAGGAGGTCTATACCGGCCAGTTGACCGGCGACCTCGGCTGGACGCTGCCGACCGCGACCGAGTCGGTCAAGGTGGCGTTGGGCGCCGAATACCGGCGTGATTCGCTGCGCAACGATGTCGACGCGCTGCAGGAGGCGAACGCACTGTCGGGTGCCGGCGGCGCCACGATCGGCATCTCGGGCTCGACGAAGGTGGTCGACCTCTTCGGCGAAGTGCGGGTACCGCTCGTCCAGGACAAGCCGGGCTTCGACCAGCTGGCCCTCGACGCCGCGTACCGCTATTCGGATTACGGCGAAGTCACCACCGACACCTACAAGATGGGCCTCGAGTGGGCGCCCGTGCAGGACATCAAGCTGCGCGGCAGTTTCCAGCGTGCGGTGCGTGCGGCGAACATCGTCGAGCTGTTCACCGCCCAGGGCCTCAACCTGTT
The DNA here is from genome assembly GCA_963204835.1 of Pseudomonadota bacterium. Taxonomy (GTDB): domain Bacteria; phylum Pseudomonadota; class Gammaproteobacteria; order Steroidobacterales; family Steroidobacteraceae; genus CADEFQ01. The sequence goes on along the minus strand of CAUJHJ010000006.1, from coordinate 93,122 downwards.
CGATGCGGACGGCGATCCCTGCGGTGCCCAGAACCCGAACCCGAACGCCACGCTCGCGGAGTGCGTTGCGACGGGAATGCCGGCGAACCAGTACCACTCACCCTCGCTCGACAGCCCGGCCGGGCAATACAACTTCCTGCAGGGCGGCAGCACGACGCTGACGCCGGAAGAATCGGACACGAAGACGGTCGGCTTCATTCTGCAGCCGCGCTTCCTGCCGAAGTTCAGCATGTCGGTCGACTGGTTCAACATCAAGATCGACAACACGATCTCGACCGTGGGCCCGACCGTCACCTGGGATGCCTGCTACGACAACGGCGACCCGGTCGCCTGCGCGCGCATCCAGCGCAACCCGCAGAGCGGCAATCTCTGGGCCGGCGACGTGGGCCGCGTGGTCGACCTCAACACGAACATCGGTTCGCTCGAGACGACCGGCTACGACATCAACATGAACTACTCCGGCCTCGAGATCGGTGCGGCGGGCAGCCTGAACTTCAACCTGACCGGCACCTACCTCGAGGAACTGGTCACGGATCCGGGCAGCCCGGGCACCGCGCTCTACGATTGCGCCGGCAAGTTCTCGTCGTCGTGCGCCTCCGGCACGGCCGGTGTGCCCAGCCCCCGCTGGCGCCACCATGCCCGCATCGGCTGGCAGTCGCCGTGGCCGCTCGACATGTCGCTGACGTGGCGGTACTACTCGGAAGTGTCGCAGTTCGGCGTGGCTTCGTCGTCGACCCGCATCGACCGGGTGCTCGGCGCGCAGAGCTACATCGACCTGACCGGCAATTACGCGATCACCGACAAGGCCTCGGTCCTCGTGGGTATCAACAATATCCTCGACGACGATCCGCCGCTCAGCGGTTCCGTCGGCACGACCGGCAACGGCAACACGTATCCGCAGCTGTACGACGCCATGGGTCGTTTCATCTTCGTGCGTGCCAAGGTGGCGTTCTGATAACGACCTGATCGAAAGAATCAGGCCTGCTTGAGACACTGGCGGCGGTCCCGAAAGGGGCCGCCGTTTTTTTTGGCATCAATGACCGAATAACCGAAAACCCGGCGCCATGCCCTATCCCTTCAAGCTGGACCTCGCGCGCCAACGCGTGCTGCGCATCGAGATGGACGAGGCCGCCTTCCGGGCCGCGAGCTTCCTCGACGAGCGCATCCTGACCCCGGCGACCCAGGGGGGCTGGGTGCCCATGCAGGATTTCCTGCAGCCGGCCGCCGCACCGCAGCCGGTCCTGCCACTGCATTTCATCTTTCACACGGGCCATGTGGGCTCGACCCTCGTGAGCCGGCTGCTCGACGAGGCGGCGCGCGTGCTGCCGCTGCGCGAGCCCCTGCCGCTGCGCACTCTGGCGGGGATGCATGACGCGCTGCCGGAGGCGCCTGCCCCCGGCTCCCGCGAGCTGTTCGATGGCTTGCTGGCGGCCCTGCTGCGGGAGTGGCAGCGTGGATTCGCGGCGACCGAAGCCGTGATCGTCAAGGCGACGAGCAGCGCCGCGCGCATCGCACCTGCCTTGCTCGACGCGGCGCCGCGGGCGCGGGCGATCTACCTCGACCTGCGCGCCGAACCGTGGCTCGCGACCCTGCTGGCGGGCGAGAACTCTCCCATCGACTTGAACGGCCACGCGCCGGAAAGGCTGCGGCGCCTCATCGCGCAACGGGGCTCATCGACTGCCATGCCGGCGACCCCATCGCTCGGCGAGCTCGCGGCGATGAGCTGGCTCGCGGAAACGACGACCCGGCGGGCCGTTCTGGCGCGCTATCCGCAGCGCGTGCTGGCGATCGACTTCGACGAATTCCTGGCCGACGTGCCCGCCCACCTGCGGACGATTCTCTCCCACTTCGGGCTGCCGGCGGATCCCGGATTCCTCGCCGGAGTGCAACGCAGCCCCGTGCTCACCCGCTATTCGAAGGCGCCCGAGCATCCGTATGACCCGGCGCTGCGCGCCGCGGTGCTGCACGACTCCCGGCAGCGCAATCGCGAGGAAATCCTCAAGGGGCTGCGGTTGCTCGACAGGCTGGAAGCCGCAACGGCCGCCAGCTAGCGTCCGTCCTCCCGCAACAGCGGCCTGCCATACCATTCGCTCATGCCGGCGACCGCCGCGCCCACCATGGCGCGCTCCTGCGCACTGACGGCCGGATTCCAGATGTCGAAGATCATGACGGCCCGCGGTACTTCGCTGCCGTTCCAGGCCTCGTGCTCGATCGTGTCGTCGAACACGAATGCCTGCCCGGGCACCCACTCGCGCTGCGTTCCGCCGACCCGGAAGCCGCAGCCGGGCGGCACGACGAGTGGCAGGTGGACGAGCAATCGCGTGTTGTTCACGCCGGTGTGCGGCGGGATGCGGGTCTTCGCGTCGAGGATCGAGAACACGGCGCTCGGGCTCGAGCCGGGAATCTCGCAGCGCGGCCAGGCCTCGAGGGCCGCGGCGGTGCGCGGGCAGCGGGCCAGGTTTTCCGCCTGCGCGACGCCCTCACGCCACAGGTAGAAGACGCTCCAGCGGCGGGACTGATTCAGCTCGCGCCATTTCGGGTCCGACGGGCGTACGGTTCCCTGCGACAGGTAGGGCTCGATCGATCCCCGTTCCTCGGACATTACCGCGAGCAGCTCCGCACGGATGTCGTCGGTGGCCGCCTCGATCGCATCGAGCCAGGGGAAGTCCGCGCGATCGTGGAACTCGATTGCCGCAAGCTCGGGGAAATAAAGGAAGGTCGGCTGCTGCTGGTAGATGCGGGTGCGCTGCATCAGGATGGACAGGCAACGGTCGAACCGCCGCCGGGACAGCCCGGGTCCGCCGGTGCCCAGCCCCGCGATGCGCTCCTCCAGGAAGGACTCGAGCGCCCGGTTGTTCGACTCGACCACCTGTGCCGCGTGCGCCAGCACCTCGCGCATCCAGGGCGGTATGGGCGCGTCGGGCGCCACCGACTGCAGCGCCCTTCGATAGGTGACCGCGGCCGCACGCGCGTCCTGCCGCAGTTCCTGCGCGGACGCCTTCTGCAGCAGGGCCCGCAGGTTGTCCGGTTCGAGCGTCAGCGCACGGTCCAGCGCCCGCAGTTCCTCGTCGTGGCGCTCGAGGCTGCGCAGCGAGGCGGCAAGGTTGATCCACAGCGCGGCATTCGCGCCATCGTCCCGCGCGGCGAGCTCGAACTGCTCGCGGGCCCGCTCCGGATCGCCCGCGCGCAGCAACCGCTGCCCGATCTCGTTGCGAACGAGTGGATGCCGCGGCGACTCCTGCTCGGCCTGTCGCAGCAACCGCGCGGCATCATCGCCGCGTCCCTCCGCCGCGGCGCGGCCGGCGGCATTGAACAGGGCCCGGATGCGCGGGTCCTCGGCGCCCGTGGTATCCGTCGCCGCCATTCAGGTCGCCGACCACATCCGCATCAGGTTCTGCCGCACCACGTCGAGCCGCACGCGGTTCTCCCACTTCATGGTGTTGCCCTCGAGCGCCGCGAGTTCGTTCAGCTCGTAGACCTGCGCGCGCTGGTGCGCGTCGGCGATCAGGCTCTCGATGAAGGTGATGGATACGAGGCGCCGGCCGCTGCGCACCGGCACGACCTCGTGCATCGTGGTCGAGGGATAGACGATCGCGCCGCCCGCCTTGCACTTGAAGGCGATGGTCTGGTTGCCGGCGACGATCGCGAGCTCGCCGCCCTCGTAGCTCGCCGGGTCGCCGATGAACACCGTGCAGGAAAGGTCCGAGCGCAGGCGCGCGTTGCCGATCTGCAGCAGGGCGGAATCGGCGTGCGCGCCGTACTTCATGCCCGGCTCGTAGCGGCACAGCAGCGGCGGCGCAACCCGCCGCGGCATCGCGAAATCGGCGAACTCGCGCGATCGGGACAGCGCGGCGGTCACGATCTGCACGGATTCGGCGTACTTCGGGTCGCCCGCATCCGCCTGCAGGTTCTGCTTGGTCAGGTTCGCCGGGTTCGATACGCGGCCGTCGACGAAATGCAGCTCGTCGGCGAGCGCCCGCAGGCGCCCGACATCCGCATCCGACAGCAGGTTTCCGATCTTGAGGAACATGGCGGGATACTCAGACGCTCGCGGAGGGTACGGTGCCGTTGTAGGCGTCGGTGGCGGCGATCACCTGGGCGATGGCCTGCCGCTCCTCCACCGAGAGGTAGGGATTCCACAGGTCGCAGATGAGGATCACGCGCGTCTCGTCGCTGTCGTTCCAGGCTTCGTGCTCGATCGTGTCGTCGAACACCCAGGCCTCGCCGAGGCGCCATTCCCGCGTCTCGCTGCCGACCCGGAAGCGGCACTGGCCGGGCAGGATCAGCGGCAGGTGCACGAGGAGGCGGAAGTTCGCGACGCCGGTGTGGGGCGGGATATGCGTGTGCGGCTTCAGCACGGAAAAAAGCGCCGTGGGCGAGCGCAGCGGCACCTGTGCCTGCGGCAGCAGGCCGATCGCCTCCATCGTGCGCGGGGCGCGCCGGCAGTGCGCCTCGATGGGCTTGCCCTGTTCGTAGAAATGAAAAGCGGTCCAGCTCGGGGAATTGTTGAGGCCGCGCCACTGGTCGAGCGGCAGGTGATCCGGGTAGTGGATGTACGGGCTGAACTCGGCGGCGTCTTCCGCAAGGATCGTGCGCAACTCGGCCTGGATGGCCGGGGTTGCCGCTTCGAATTCCGCGAGCCACGGGAAGTCCTCGCGCTCGTGGAATCCGATGGGAGGCAGGCCGGGAAAATAGTACTCGAGCGGCAGCTGCGGATAGCGGGGCTGCACCCGCAGCGTGATGCCGATGAAATGCTCGAGCCGCCGGCGTTCCGCGGGCGTGCACTGGCTCGCCACCTCGGCCGAGGCGGCACGGAGGTAGTCGCCCATGTCCCTGGCGAACTTCGCCTGCATTTCGCGGCCGTGGCGCACGGCCTTAAGGGTCGGCGGGTCGAGCATCGAGTCCGGTGGCGCATTGGCGAGCGCGATGCCGTAGGCGCTCGCGGCGGGCTTCGCATGCCCGATCTGTTCGAGCAGCGTGGCGCTCATCAGCAATGCGCGGAAATCCCGCGCGTCGACCGCCAGCGCTTCGCGCAGCGCGTCGAAGGCGCCGTCGACATCCTGTCGTTGCCGGCGGACTGCGGCGAGGTTGAGCCAGGTCGCGAGGTTGCCTCGATCCTGCGCCAGCGCCTGCAGCAGGGCGGCCTCGGCACCCGCGAAGTCGCCGGCCGCAATGGCCCGTACCGCTGCCTCATTCGTGGCAGGCGATTGCGCGGTCGTGCTCATGCCGGGGCACTATACAGGGCTTTGCCGGCAGTCGCGCCGTCGGCAACAATGGGGCGCATGCAAACGACTTCGACTCGCGATGGCGACATGCAGGCAGCCCTCGACGCCCTGCGGGCAGGCAGGGCACAGGAGGCGCGCGAGCTTTACCTGCGTGTCATCGAAGGCGGGCGCGCGGACGCACCGGTGCTGCTCGGTGTCGCCCATGCCTGCCGCCTGCTCGGTGACGAGCCCGGCATGGTCGCCGCCGTCGACCGGCTGCTCGCGGCGGAGCCGCGCCACACGCGCGGATTGCTGTTTCGGGCCGAATGCCATGTGGCGGCGGGCGATACGCGCTCGGCGGTGGCCTACTACCGGCGGGCCCTGCAGACCGCGCCCCCCGCCGCCGAGTTGCCGGCCGACCTGTTGCAGGACCTGCGCCGCGCGGAGGAGGCCTGTGCGCGCCATGCGGCGCAGTACAAGGAGTGGCTGCGCTCGCAGCTCGCGGCGAAGGGTTTCGATCCGCAGCGTTCGAGCGCCCGCTTCGCGCAGTCGTTCGACATGGTGCTCGGCGAGAAGCAGGTCTACGTGCAGCAGCCGAAGACCTACTACTTCCCGGAGCTGCCGCAGATCCAGTTCTATGCGCGCGAGCGCTTTCCCTGGCTCGATGCGCTGGAGGCCGCGACCGACGAAATCCGCGCCGAGTTGCTCGAAGTCATGCGGGAGCCGGCTGCGTTCACGCCTTACGTGACCGGCAACGCGAACCGGCCGCGCAAGTCGAACATGGGCCTGCAGGACAACCCGGCCTGGAGTGCGTTCTACCTCTGGAAGAACGGCGAGGTCGTGGCGGAGAACGCCGCGCGCTGTCCCGCCACGATGCGCGCGTTGCGCAATGCGCCGCTCGCCGTCGTGCCGAACCGTTCGCCCTCCATCCTGTTCTCGCTGCTGCAGGCGGGCGCGCACATTCCGCCCCACCACGGCCTCGTCAACACGCGGCTCATCTGCCACCTGCCGCTCGTCGTGCCGACGGGCTGCACGTTCCGTGTCGGAAACGACGTGCGGGACTGGCGCGAGGGCAGGGCCTGGGCCTTCGACGACACGATCGAGCACGAGGCATGGAACAACGGCCGGGAAACGCGCGTGATCCTGCTGTTCGATATCTGGCGGCCGGAACTCACCGACGAGGAGCGCGCGCTCGTCGTGAGCCTCTTCGAGGCCATCGACGCACACAGCGGCACGAAGCCGCAATGGGAGATCTGAGCATGGCGACACGGATTGCATGGGCGGGCATCGCGGCAGCGCTGTCGTTCGCGGGCGCGGTGCGGGCAGCGGGAGACGCGGCCACGATGCCCGAGATGAGGAAATGTGTCGCCGAGCGCGACGACGCGCGGCGCCTCGCCTGTTTCGATGCCGCCATGGCGCGGCTCGATGCGCTGCCGCCGGCCGCGCCGCCGCCGACACCCGAGGAAAAGTTCGGCGCGCGCGGCGACCTCAGGCGCGATATCGAGCGCCCGTCGCAGCCCGCGGAGCAGGAACTCGACAAGCTCGAAGGGGCCGTCGCGGCCGTTGCGATGCGCCCGGGCGGCGGGCTCATCGTGACGCTCGACAACGGCCAGGTATGGCAACAGCTCGCCACCGGCGAGGCCTTCCGGCTCGAGGTGGGCGACCGGGTCACGCTCAAGCCGGGCGTCATGGGATCTTTCTTCCTCGTGGGGCCCCGCCACCGCTCGATCAAGGTGAAGCGAATCAAATAGGGCGCCGGACCGACGGCCGGGCTGCGACGAGCCGAATTGCCGCTCGCCGCCACCGCGCCCATACTGGTTCGCATGAAGGGCCAGGCAGCATGGGCTCTGGCGATCGTGGGCACGCTTGCCACGCCGCTCATCCCCGCCTCCACCGAGCCCGTTCCCGTGGCGGGCGCAGAACCCGTTTTTGCCACGCCCACCACCCTCGATCGCGTCGGGCGGATCGTCGTTCCCGTCACCCTCAACGGGCTGGGGCCGTTCCGCATGCTGGTCGACACCGGCGCGAACCGCACGACCATTTCGACGGTCGTCGCGCAGCGCCTCGGCTTCGATCTCGCGACCGCGCCCACGGTTGTCCTGAACGGCGTCACCGGCAGCGCCGAGGTGCCGATGGTCGCGATCCAGCGCATCCGTGCGGGCGACCTCGTGCTCGACGACCAGCAGGTGCCGGTCGTCGAGCCGCGGCTCATCGGCGGCGCGGACGGCATCCTCGGGGTCGCGGGCCTGCGCGACCGCCGCCTGGTCGTCGATTTCCGGCGCGATCTCGTGACGATTTCCCGTTCGCGATTCGCGCAGGGCGACGAGCTGCGCATCCGTGCCGATCGCGTCGTGGGTGGACTGCTCGGCGTGCGGGTGCGCATGGGGCATGTGCGGGCGCTGGCGGTCATCGACACCGGCGCCGAGAAGACGCTCGGCAACCGCGCGCTGCAGGAGGCGCTGCGTGCCGATGCGCGCGCGCAGGCGACGGTCTACGGCACGACGGACGACATCATGACGGGCGACGTCGCATCGGCGCCGGACATCACGATGGACGGGACCGTGTTTCGCCACATCCTGGTGACCTTCGGCGACTTCCATATCTTCGATGTCTGGGACTTGACCGACGAGCCGGCACTGATCATCGGCATGGACGTGCTCGGCGCCATGGATACCTTCTCCATCGATTTCCGCCTCGCCGAACTGCGCCTGCGCAGTTGAGCGCCACGAGCCTGCATCCAGGCCGGAGTTCGCGACGCGGCGAGATCGCGTGCATGATCCTGGCCGGCCTCGTCGCGGGCACCCTCGACCTCGCGTTTGCGGTGATCTACTACGGCCAGCGGGGCCTGGGCGCCGTCGCGCTCCTGCAGGGCATCGCCAGCGCCGCGATCGGTGACAGCGCGTTTCGCGGCGGTGCCGGCAGCGCCATGCTCGGGGCGTTCTTCCACTTCCTCATCGCCGCTTCGGCCGCGCTCGTCTACTACGTGGCGAGCTTGCGCCTGCCGCTGGCGACGCGCAGGCCGCTCCTCTCCGGGGCGATTTTCGGCGTCCTCATGTACCTGGCGATGCGCCTGATCGTCCTGCCGCTGTCACACATCGGCTTGCACATGCCGAAGACGGCCGACATCGTCGGCGAGCTCTGCTCGCACATCTTCCTCTTTGGATGGGCGATCGCCCTGGGTGCGGTCCGCGCGGGCCGCATGCGGGTCGCGAGCGGCTGAACAGCAGCCGCTTCGCGTCGTGGCGGGCGAGCAACGTTCGCTTCGTCGCGCGCGGGCCGTGGCTTCGTCGCAAGTGCCATTCCCGCCGATTCGGGCCGGGAGTAGCGTCCTTCCCACGTTCAGCGAACCCGTTTCCGGGAGGGATGATTTCCATGATCGCAGACACGAATCCAGTCGTGCGCCAAGCCGTGCGCATCGCACTCATGGCGGGCGCGAGCGCCGCGGTGGCCGCTTCGCTGCCGGGTGTTGCGTGCGCGCAAGAGCAGTCGGCTGCAGGCGAGGGCAACGAGATCGACACCGTCGTCGTGACCGGCTCGCGCATCCGGCGCGTCGACGCCGAGACCGCGAGCCCCGTGTTGTCGATTTCGGCCGACGATATCGCCAAGACCGGCCTCACGACGATGGGTGACGTGCTGCAGCGCCTGCCGACCGTCGCGGGCGCCGCCACGAACCCGACCGTGAACAACGGCGGCGGCACCGGCGAGTCGAACGTCGAGCTGCGCGGCCTCGGCGCGCAACGCACGCTCGTTCTGGTCGATGGCCGTCGGGTGGGCGTCTACGGCAACACGCAGACCTCGGCCGTCGACATCAACATGCTGCCGATGAACATGATCGAGCGCGTCGAGGTGCTGAAGGAGGGCGCCGGCGCGGTCTACGGGTCGGACGCGATCGCGGGCGTGGTGAACTTCATTACGCGCCGCAATTTCGACGGCGCCGAGATCGGCGTGCAGTACGGCCAGACCGGCGAGTCGGATGGCGTGCGGCAATCCGCGAGCGCCACGCTCGGCGCGCAGACCGATCGCGTCGGCATCGTCTTCGGCGCGAACTACAACAAGCAGGAGAAGGTTTCCGCCGCGGACCGGGCCTTCGCCAAGGATGCCCTGTATCTCTACGGGGGTGTCGTCACGGCTGGCGGCTCGAGCCGCACGCCCAACGGGCGCGTGAACCTCACCGCCGCCCAGCAGGCGACCTTCGGCTGCGGCAGTGTCACGCGCATCGCGGGCGCGAGCGGTGCGAGCCAGGCCGACTACCGCTGCTTCACGGGCGCCGACCTCTACAACTACCAGCCCTTCAACCTGCTGATGACGCCGCAGGAGCGTGGCAGCCTCTTCACCGAGGTCAACTACCAGCTCGGCGACAATGTCGAGGCGTACGGCCAGGTGGTCTACAACCAGACGCGCTCCGGCTTCGCCCTCGCTTCCCTGCCGTTCGACGCGGTGGCCGACGACACGATCGTGTCGGCGAACAGCATCTACAACCCCTTCGGCAACGACTTCGGCGGCATCGACGGCATCAATCCGAACCTGCGTGTGCGCCTCGAATCGCTCGGCAATCGACGCAGCGAGGTGACCACCGACCAGGCCTTCGCCAACGCGGGCTTCCGCGGCTCCTTCGGCAGCTCCTGGGAATGGGAAGCCGGCGGCGGCTTCGGACGGATGGGCCAGTCGACGAACATCAGCGGCTACCTGCTGAAGGACAAGCTGGCGCAGGCGCTCGGGCCGTCGTTCATCGACGGCAGCGGTGCGCATTGCGGCACGCCGGGCGCGGTGATCAGCGGCTGCACGCCGATCAACATGTTCAATGTCTCGGATCCGGCGCAGATCGCGGCCCTCAAGGCCATCTCGACGAACTACCGCACGGACTACACGTTCCGCAGTTCGCAGTTCACCGCGGGCCTCAACGGCGACCTGTTCGAGCTGCCTGCGGGCGCGGTGAAAGCCGCGTTCGGCGTCGAGTACCGCTCGCAGCAGGGCCAGTTCGAGACCGATGCGCTGACGCGCGGCGTCGCGCCGCTGTATCTCTCCTGCCTCCTCGCGCAGGAGACCTGCACGGGCAACTCGTCGGCGAAGTACAACGTGCGCGAAGTGTTCGGCGAGTTCTTCGTGCCCCTGCTCGCCGACCTGCCGGCGGTGCATGCGCTCAACCTGACGGCGGGTGTGCGTTACTCCGACTACAGCAAGGAAACCATCGGCGACGACACGACCTTCGAGGCGAAGCTCGAGTACCGGCCGGTGCGCGACCTGCTGCTGCGCGCCTCCTATGCCGAGGTCTTTCGCGCCCCGACCATCAACGACCTGGCGCTCGCACCGACCCAGTCGGCCGCGACCTTCAACGATCCCTGCGCGAGCCTGACATCGGCGCAGCTTGCCGCGAACCCGAACCTCGCGCTCGCCTGCGTCGGAGTGGCGCCCGATACCGGCTTCTCGCAGCCGAACAGCCAGATCACGAGCCTCCTCATCGGCACGCCGACCCTGAAGCCGGAGACGGGCGACGTGTTGACGGCGGGCTTCGTGTACGACTCGAGCCTGGTGCGGGGCCTGTCGTTCAACGTGGATTACTGGAAATACAAGATCGACGACGTCATCACCGCGCTCGACGTCAACTTCGCGGCCGACCAGTGTGTGCAGAGCGGCAGTCCCCAGTTCTGCGGCCTGATGCACCGCTACGAGACGGGCCCGAACGCCGGCGAGTTCCTCGTGTTCGAGCTGCCGAACGTGAACCTCGGCTCGCTCGAGACCGACGGCATCGACGTCGGCATCCGCTACCAGCTGCGCGACACGGCCCTCGGTTCCTGGAACTTCCAGCTCGAGGCGACCCACATCAACAGCTTCTCGGCCATCGCAACGCCGGGCGCGGCGGCGGTCGAAGTGGCGGGTACCTACGATCCGCAGTACGGCAACTACGCGAAATGGCGCGGCGTCTTCGGCATCGGCTGGTCGATGGCCGGCTTCGACGGCCTGCTGACCACGCGCTACTTCGACAGCCTCGTGATCAAGGATGCGGACGGCCTGATCCCCGACCAGCGGCTCGATGTGCCGTCGGTGACCTACCTCGACCTGACGCTCGGCTACACGTACGACAGGACGAATACGCGTATCCAGCTCGGCGTGCAGAACCTGACGGACAAGCAGCCGCCGCTGATGTACCAGAACAACGTGACGAACGCGAACACCGACGTTTCGACCTACGACCTGCTGGGGCGACAGTGGTATCTCGGTGTGACCCAGAAGTTCTGACGAGGCAGGACGAGAGCCGGGCCGCGGCGCTCACGATGCGGGGCGCCGCGGCCCATGGCGAGGGGCGGTACGAGGCGGCGGAGCGGGACTTCAGGACGCTCACCGGCCTGCAGCCCCGCGAGGCCGGGCACTGGCTCAACCTCGGCACGGCGCTGCGCGGCCTGGCGCGCTACGACGACGCGCTGCTCGCTTATGCCAGGGCGCACGCGCTCGGCGGCGCCACGGCGGATTTCTGTTTCAACGTCGGCCTGACCCATCTCGACCGCTTCGACTACGAGGCGGCGCGCGCGGTGCTTGCGCAGGGCGTGGCGCTTGCGCCGCGCGATGCGGAGATGCGCCTGCAACATGCCAAAGCCTGTTTCGAGCTGGGGCGTACGGATGACGGCGTGGCTTCGCTCGCCGATTGGCAGGACCTGCAGGGTCTGCAGCCGGCGCTGGTCGCGGAGATCGGCCGGCGGTTGCAGGGCGCGGGGCAGACAGCGGCGGCCGCTGCCGCGATGGACCGGCTGGCCGCGGCTGCCGATCTCGCCCCGGAGGCCGGTCTCGAACTCGTCCACATGCTCGAGCGGGCGAACCGCCTCGAAGAGGCCGGGCGCCTTCTCGCGCGGGTGCGCGCGGCGTTGCCCGATCGCTGCGAGTCTGCCGCAGGCCTGCTCGCACAGCGCGCCGGCCGCCACGCTGAGGCGATCGCGCATTTCGAGCGCGCGCTCGCCGTAAACGGCCAGACGCACCGCCGCCATTTCGACCAGTTCCCGCTCGCCCGCTCGCTCGATGCAGTGGGCCGCGCGGCTGACGCCTGGACCGTGCTCGGGCAAGCCCATCGTTCGCAAGTGGCGCAATTGCGCCTCGCCGCTCCGCTGGTCGCTGCCCGCGGCGCCCCGGCCTTCCTCATCACGCGGCGCGGCGCCGAGCGCCAGGATGTCGCGGCCTGGAACGAGGCTGGGGCTCCCGATGCCGCCTCGAGCCCGGTGTTCATCGTGGCCTTTCCGCGCTCCGGCACGACGCTGCTCGAGCAGGTGCTCGATGCGCACCCGCAACTGTGCTCCATGGACGAGCAGCCGTTCCTGCAGTACGCGCTCGAGGATCTCGACCAGGCGGCCGGCGGGCACTATCCGGGGGCGCTCGCCGCGATCGGCCCGCGCGAACTCGCGGCGATCCGGGCACGCTATTTCGAGCGCGTGCAGTCGAAGATCCCGCTCACGCCGGGTCAACGGCTCGTCGACAAGAACCCGCTCAACCTGCTGCGCCTGCCCGCGATCCGCCGCCTCTTCCCGCACTCGCGCATCCTGCTCGCGATCCGCCATCCCTGCGACGTGCTGCTCTCCTGCTACATGCAGCAGTTCACGGCGCCGGAATTCGCGCTGCTCTGCGCCGACCTGCCGACCCTCGCGCAGGGCTACCGCCGCGCATTCGACTTCTGGTACCGCGAGCAGGCGGTGCTCGCGGCCGCCGTGCACGAGGTGCGCTACGAAACCCTGGTCGGCAATTTCGCAGCCGAGGTGCGCCGCATCGCGGCCTTCCTCGGCCTGCCGTGGGATGACGCGTTGCTCGCGCCGGGCGCGCATGCCCGCGGCAAGGCCTTCATCAGCACGCCGAGTTACGCGCAGGTCGTGCAACCCGTGAGTACGAGGGCCGTGGGCCGCTGGCGCGCCTACGCGCGCCAGTTCGAACCGGTGCTGCCGATGCTGGCCCCTTATTTCGAACGCTGGGGCTACGACGCAGGATGATCGGTGAACAGCAGATAGGTCGACACGATGTACTTGTCGCCGGAGAGCGGCGGCCGGCCTTCGTGCTGGTACATCCAGTAGGGCGGGAACATCAGCAGCCTGCCCGCGCGCGGCGCGACGGCGAGGTCGAGCTGCGGGAAGCAGGTTTCGCCGCCTGCAGCGACGTCGTTCAGGTACCAGAGCAGGACGAGATAGCGGTTGGCGACATGATGGATGGCGTCGAAATGCAGCTGGAACCGTTCCGTGCCGCCCGGCTGGTAGCGCTTGATGACGAGGTCCGAAGTGGCGCCCGAGTCAGGCACCCCGATCGCGAGGCCGACATCCGCGTTGTAACGCGCCAGCGCCGCGGCGATCGTGCGGCGGAAGGAGGCGAGGAAGGCCTCGTCCGCGAGGCGCGTGACATTGAGCTCCGTCCACGCGGAATCCTCGAGCCCGCGGCGCACCGAGGCGCCATTCGCCTGGTGGAAGCGCGCGAGCTGTCCGAAGGAATCGAGCATGCGCGCACAGAGCGCCGGCTCGAGGCTGCCGTCGTAGACGCGCACGTAATGACGAAGGTCGGCGATGTCCATGCCGCCGGCTACGCTAGCACGGCGGGTGGCCGTTGAGCGCGGGTCGCGACGAGGCGCGCGCCGAGGCGTTGCGCCTCTTCCGTGGCGGCCAGGTGCTCGAAGCCGAGCAGGCCTGCCTGCTGCGCCTCGAAACGGAGCCGGACGACATCGAGGCACTGAAGGTCGTGGCGGTGGCAGCGCTGCGCCGTGGTGATCCGGTTCGCGCGATCGCGCGCCTCACGCGTGCGGCGACGCTCGATCCCGCCGATCCGATCGCGCGCTACCACCTCGCGCGCGCCCACGAACTCGCGGGCAACACGATCGCGGCGCTCGCCTGGTACGACACGGCGCTGCAGCTTGCGCCCGCTTTCCACGTGGCGCGCCTGAACTTCGGCGCCGCGCTCGAGCGCGCCGGTGAACCCGAGCGGGCCCTGTGGCAATGGGCGCGCGCCCTGCGGGACGCGCAGGCACTCGGCCGCTGGCTCGATCCGGCGACGACGCCGTCGGGTCTCGCGCCGCTCGTCGAGCGGGCGGTGACGGCGGTGCGTGCGCGCCGGCTCGACATGCTGGCCGCGGTCCTCGCGCCGCTCGAAGCGCGGCACGGCGCTGCCGCGCTCGCGCGCGTGCGCCATGCGCTCGCGATCTACCTGCGCGAAGCGGCGGCGGAGAATCCGGATCCGCGCCAGCAGCCGGGCTTCCTGTGGTTCCCCGACCTGCCGGCCGCACCGATCCTCGACCGCTCGCTGTTCGGGTGGTTAGCCGGCCTCGAGGCGGCGACGCCTGCGATCCGTGCCGAGCTCGAGTCGCTCCTGCCGCTCGCCATCGGCCGTGAGCGCGTTTTCGATACGTCGCAGCTCGAGCACGCCAATCTTCGCGGCACGCGGGGTGCGCCGTCCTGGAACGGCTACTACTTCCACCGTCACGGCGAGCGGCGCGAGGAAAACTGCCGCCGCTGCCCGTCGACCGTCGCGGCCCTCGACGCGCTGCCCCTGTCGCGCGTGCCGGGCCACGGGCCCGAAGTGCTGTTCTCGGTGTTCTCGCCGGGCACGCACCTGCTGCCCCACCGGGGTGTCACGAATACGCGGCTCGTCGGACACCTGCCGCTGATCGTTCCGGCGGATTGCGCGCTGCGTGTCGCCGATGCCGAGCATGCCTGGCGGGAGGGCGAGGTCGTGGTCTTCGACGACACCTATGAGCACGAGGCCTGGAATCGCAGCGCGTCTCCCCGGATCGTGCTGATCTTCGACGTGTGGAATCCGCACCTGACCGAAGTGGAGCGCGAGTCGCTCGCGGCGCTGGTACCGGCCATCGGCCACTTCCGCGCGTCGGTCGACGCGGCCTGAGAATGCGGCTCGCGCGCCCTTTCCAGCAGCTCGCCGTGCGCTTCGATGCGCAGCGCCTGCGCGCGGAGGTCGAAGCCCTGCCGGCCGAGGCGTGGGCGCGGCACCCGGATGGCCACCCGGGCAACAGCGCGCTGCGCCTGGTCTCGGTGGAAGGCGGCGAGAACGATCTCGTGGACGGCCCCATGCTGCCGACGCCCCACCTCGAGCGCTCGCCCTACCTGCGCCAGGTGCTGGCGAGCTTCGGCGTCGTGTGGAGCCGATCGCGGCTGCTGCGCCTCGCGCCCGGCGCGATCGTCCCCGAGCATGCCGACATCAACCACCATTGGTTCAGCCGTGTGCGCGTGCACATCCCCGTGGTCACGCAATCCGGCGTGCGCTTCCACTGCGGCGGCGAGTCGGTGCACATGGCGGCGGGCGAGGCATGGATCTTCGACAACTGGCGCCTGCACGGCGTCGAGAATGCGGGCAGTGAGGCACGCATCCACCTCGTCGCAGACACGTCGGGCAGCGCAGCGTTCTGGCAGTTCGCCGAGCGCAGCGCGCTGCCCGGTGCCCAGGCCCGCGAGCTGCCCTTCGAGCCGGGCCGGGAAGCCGAGCCGTGGACCGAGCGAGCCTCGTCGCCTTGCGTGATGGCGCCGGGCGAACTCGAGCTGCTGCTCCTTGACCTGCGCAGCGAACTGACGGCGCTGGATGACTCACCAGCTGCCCGCGCGCGGCTGTCGCGCTACCTCGGCCTCCTCGATGCGCTCGCCCGCGACTGGCGCCAGTTGCACGCCCTGCACGGTGAGGCGCCGTCCGGCTGGACGGAGTTCGAGCGGCTGCGCGACGGCGTGCGCGAGGCCGCGATCGATCTCGGCGATCGCATCGTCGTCGCCTCGAACCGGGTCGCGTCGAATCGCGTGCTCGAGGCGCGCGTGCTGCGGGCTTGCCTGTCGCTCGGGCGCAAGGTCGCGGCACGCCCGCGGCGGCCGGTGTTCATCGTGGCCGCGCCGCGCTCGGGCAGCACGCTCCTCTTCGAGACGCTCGCGGCGAGCCGCGAGGTCGCGACCCTCGGCGGCGAGGCGCACTGGCTCATCGAGGGTATCCCGGCGCTGCGACCGGGCGCGCCCGGGATCGATTCGAACCGGTTGACCGCGCACGAGGCGACCGAGGCGGTGTCTGCCCGCGTCGTGCACGACATCCTGGCGAACCGCGTCGATGCGGCCGGTCGGGCCGCCGGTGCCGGTTGCGCCTTGCGCTTCCTCGAGAAGACGCCGAAGAACGTGCTGCGCATCCCGTTCATCGAGCGCATCTTCCCGGACGCGCTCTACGTGTTCCTGTGGCGCGATCCGCGCGGCAATCTCGCGAGCATCATGGAGGCGTGGCAGTCCGGGGCGTGGCGCACCTACGAGCGCCTCGATGGCTTCGACGGCCCCTGGTCGATGCTGTTGCCGCCGGGCTGGCAGGAGATGCGCGGCCGGCCGCTCGAGGAGCTGGCCGCCTTCCAGTGGGAGAGCGCCAATCGCATCGCGCTTGGCGACCTGGCGCAGTTGCCGCGGGAACGCTGGACCTCGCTGCGTTACGAGGACCTCGTCGCCGATCCGCGCGGCACGATCGCGGCACTGTGCCGTTTCGCCGGCCTCGACTTCGACGCCGCGCTCGACCTGCGCGTGCGTGGCGCGTTGCCGCTGTCCCGTTACACGCACACCGTGCCGCGGGCCGACAAATGGCGGCGGCACGAGCGCGCGATCGAGTCGATGCTGCCGCGGATCAGGCCGACCTGGGAGCGTCTTGCGGCGCTTGCGCCGCGGGCCGCGCCGCAGGCGATGGCGGAGCGTAGCCGTAGCGCTTGACGAGGGATGTGTCGCGCGCGGCGACGAGCGCGGCGAGCGGCGCATCGTAGTGGCTGTCCGGCTCGTCGTGCGCCGACGCATTGCGCGGTGCCGCCGCCTGCAGCCAGGCGAGCAGGGGGGCACCGGCGGGTACGCCCGCGGCCGCCATCACGGCGGGCAGTTCCGTGCGCACCTCTTCGAGGCGCGCGATGTGCAAGTCACCTGCTTCGCCGAAGAGATGCCGGAAAAGGAAGGAGTAGAAGCCGAGCCCGCTGCCGCGGATCGACGCGAGCGCAGGCCCGGGCAGATTGAGCCCGCGGTTCGTGTACTGGGCGGGCAGGGCGGCAATGGCGCGATCGAGCAGGGCGTCGTCGTCGGCGAGCGTCAGCAGGCGGCGGATGGTAGGGGCAAATCCCGCCGTCCCATCCTCGCTCAGTACGCGGAACAGCGCGTTCGGGCGCTCGCGTGCGGACTGGAACGCATACCAGGAGACATAGTAGGCCCAGGGGCTGCGCACGAGCCCGAGCACGGGCAACGCCCGGTGAGCTGCGGGCAGGAGGCTGCGCGGCAGGTGGTAACCGATCTGTCGGGCGCCCGGTTCGTGGCGCAACAGGCCCTCGTTGACGAAGCTGCCGCCCGACTTGTGCAGGTGGAGGAAGGCGAACCGCGCCGTGACGATCACGGGTTGCGTTCGCCGCGCACCAGCAGCTCGAGCAGCGCGGGCGTCGGCAGGAAATCGCAGATGAGGTGCGTGCGGGCCCGTTCCAGGTCCGCGTTCTCGACCGCGTGCGGCGCGCTGTTGTTGAGGGCCCAGACTTCCCCGGCCGCCATCCGGAAACGGCGGCCGGCCGCGATCATCCAGGCGCGCTCATGCGTCTCGACCGGGATGTGGATGCGGATCGTCTTGGCGAAATACGGTGCCTGGTCGATGTGCGGCGCAATCATCGCACCGCCCGGCAGGCGCGCGAGCAGGCAGCGCTGCGCGGGCGCGGGAATCAGCGCGGTGACGAGGCTTCGCACGTAGGGCAGCAGCGCGAGCGGCGGGCGCTCCTCGATCGGCCGGTCGCCCTCGGCGGGCGCGTGGCCGCGCAGGAAGATCGCTTCGGCGCTGGCGTGCACGCCGATGCGGCCGCCCTGGCTGCCCCAGTACTCGGCGGGCAACGCAGCCACTTCGCCCGCGAGCCGCGCGGCGTCGACCGCGAGCGGCAGGCGCGTGCAGCCGCCGATCAGCAGCGCCTTGTCGATGACCGGATGGCCGGGCAGGTCCAGCATCCGGCCACTTTGCAGCTGCGCGCCTGCATAAAAAAGGCCCGGCACCTCGCGGCGCCGGGCCTTCGTCGCAGCAACGGGTCGGCTTATCGACTCGTGCGCACGAGCAGCACGCGGCGGTTCTGCGCGCGGCCTTCGGCCGTCGCATTGTCCGCGATCGGGTTGCTCTCGCCCTTGCCGACCGCGTCGAGGCGGGCCGCGGGCACGCCCTTGTCGATCAGGTACTGGCGCACCGACTCGGCGCGGCGCTGCGACAGCTTGAGGTTGTAGGCGTCGCTGCCGCGGCTGTCGGTGTGGCCCTCGATCGTGCCTGCGAGGCGATCGTTGGTGGTCATCAGGCGCACCGCGCGGTCGAGGTCCGCGTAGGACTCGGGCTTGATGGTCGCCGAATCGGTGTCGAAGAACACCTCGAGCCGCAGGTTGAACGAGCAGCCGACCTCGTCGACCTTGTCGCCCGCGGGCGTGTTCGGGCACTGGTCGATGCGATCGACCACGCCGTCACGGTCCGCATCGAGCTCGCAGCCGTTCGCATCGACCGTGGCGCCGGCCGGCGTGCCGGGGCACTTGTCGAGGCGATCGACGACACCGTCGCCGTCACTGTCGAGTTCGCAGCCGTTCGCATCGACCGCCGTGCCGGCCGGCGTGCCGGGGCACTTGTCGAGGTTGTCATTCACGCCATCGCCGTCCGCGTCGCCGACTGGCGGCGCTGCGGCGGGTTCCGGCGCCGCGACCGGCGCACCCCAGTTGTACTGCAGGCCGATGCCCGCGACCGTGTCGCTCAGGTGATCGCCATTCGGCGGCTCGGTGCTCGAGCTCACGAGGCCATAGATCTCGCCGCGCAGCGCGAGCGAGCTGCCGCGCGAATCATTGCGGCTGAGGTTCGCGAGCACGCCGGCGCCGTACGCGAGCGCCCAGTTCGTGACGTCGGCGCCGAACAGCGGGGAGGCGCCCGAGTAATGCGGATCGACGCGGCCCACGCCGAGCTTGAGGAACGGCGAGACGCGCGCATCGCGGTAGAAGACGCGGTGCAGGTTGACGAAGACGTTGTTGAAGTCGACCGAGCCGCCGCCCGCCGTGTCGGGGCTGACGAAGCTGTACTGCAGCTCGACATCCCACTTGTCGAACGAGCGGCCGAATGCGAATGCGCCGCCGAATTCATCGTCGGCGAGGCGATCGCGGTCGGTCCACAGGTAGATCGCCTCGGGGGCGACATACCAGCTGCCCGCCGGCGGGCCGGCCGCGGCAGGCAGGGAGGCGAGCAGCCATGCGGCTGCGCCACAGGCAATGGCAAGGTTCTTTTTCATCTTCTGTCTCTCGTGATTTTTGGGGGGGGTGTTGCGCGAAAGAGCCTGATGGCGTCCGATGCCGGCCTGCGACAACACGAGGGAAATTATAGGTAAAACGAGCGGATTTGACCACCCGCCAGGCGCCTCGGCGGCAGGGATGCTAGGGCTTGTCCGTGCCGACCCGTACGTGATCGCCCGCCTGGATCCCGCGCGCCTTCGCCTCGCCGCCCCGCAACTCGAGCACCCGCGTGACAGGTTCGCCCGAGGATATGCTGTCGAGTGAGTGGGGCGTGGTGCGCGCCGCGATCCGCACGATGCGGCCCTGCCTGTCGATGAACAGCATGTCGAGCGGGATGAAGGTGTTCTTCATCCACATGGACATGACGCGCGGCGCTTCCTCGGTGAACAGCATGCCGCCGTCCGGAGCGAGGTCGCGCACGAACATGAGGCCCTGCATGCGCCGTGCGGGCGTGTCGGCGACCCATACGTCGAAACGGTGCGTGCCGCCCGGCCCGGTTATCTCGAGGGACGCGCGCGGGAACCGGCCCAGGTCCTCCAGCGGCGGCACGGCCTGTGCCAACGCGGCGCCCGCAAGCAGCAGCCACAGCGGGGCAAGGCGTGCGAGTCGTGGTGGGGTGTGCTTCATCACGGACCTGTATCTTCCTGCAGATCGATCCGCCCCGCAAAGTCGAAGCGCGTCACCAGCAGGCGCGAGTCGCCGCCGAGGGTGGCCGCGGGCCCGAGGCAGAAGCCGTGCGCCTCGATGCGCCAGCTGCGCCTGTCGCCACCGAGCGGGCCGGTGCGTTGCTGGGTGAGCGAATCGACCGTGCATTTGTCGTCGCCCTGGGTGGCGAAGAGCCGCCTTTCGCCCTCGAAGATCACCGTGAGATTCGTCGGGCGCTGCCGCGCGGCGGCGCCTTCGGTCGCGCCCACGATGCCGAACACGAAGCGCAGGCGGCGGCCGTCGCTCCGCAAGGGGCCGGCGATCGACACCCGCAGGCCACTGCCGTCGGGCCGGATGCCGCCGGTGCATTCCATTTCGCCGTTGCGCCAGTCGAGGTCGAGGTCGAGTGCGCCGCGCACGCGCGCCCGCAGATAGCCGTCGCCGTCGGGGAGGCAGCCCGCGGCGGACGCGGCGCCGGCGGGCGCCGGGCCCGTCGTGGTCGCGACGGCCGGTGCCGCCCCCTCCCTGGCCGTGCAGGCCGCCGGCAATACGAAGGCGAGGGCAAGGGCGGCGAGCGGGCGCGGCATCACGATCCCACGACCAGCATGTGCTTGGCGAAGCGCGCGTGCGCGCGACCGAGGAAGCGCGTGAGGTGCAACAGGGTCGTGACGAGGACGACCCCGACCAGGATCGCGACCGGAAACATGAAGGCGCTGCCGAGCCAGGCGGGACTGAACTCGGGCGTGATGCCGCCGGAGATCGTCACCCAGCCGAGGCGGCGTGCGATCTCGAAGAACGGCGCGAAGGTCAGCGACAGCCCGGCGGCGAGTCCCGTGACCGCGATCGTGAAGTAGGCGATGCCGAGCGGCAGCGACAGCACGAAATAGGCGAGCGTGGTCCAGGTGCGCGTGTCGCGCAGCATGGCGCCAATGCGCGCCCAGAATGACTGGCGCGGCCCGGGATGGCGCGGCCGCCGCGGCATCCGCTCGCCCGACACCGCTTCGACGAGCCGCCCGTCGGCGAGCGCGATCACGCGCGTGAGGCCGATGAAGGCGAGGAAGAACGGGACGCCGATGATCAGTACGGCGAGCCCGACGGAGAGCGATACGCCGACCACCGCGAACACGAAATGGAAGATGCCGAGGGCGAGGGCGAGGAACATGTAGAAGAGGGAGGCGTACGCGCGGGGGTCGGAGTAGACGGCAAAGAACCGGCGCAGGGCGCCTTTCCCCGCCTGGGGTTTCGGCGAGCTCAGGGCGGCGGCCACCTTCACTTCGGTCTCGCGATAGGCCGCCGCGACTTCTTCGGGCGAACCATAGGTGCTGGCAATCAGCTCCAGTACGTCCGCTTCGGACTTGCCGGGATGGGCGGCAATCTCGGCCCGCAAGTATTCCTCTGCGTCGTACAGCGCATCCTGGGCGAGGGCGGGATCGGAATCCGACAGCTCTGCCCTCAGCTGTTTCAAATAGGCATCAATTGAGCGTGGCGCTGCCCTGTTCATGAGGGTTTCCCTTCCAAAGTGAAGCGGTCGACGAAATCGCGGGTCTGTTCCCAGATGGCGCGCCATTCGCCCAGCACGGCACGGCCGGCCGTGGTGATGCGGTAGTACTTGCGGGGCGGACCGGCGAGGGAAGGTTCGACGCGGCTCGAGAGCAGGCCGCTGGCGGACAGTGAGCGCAGCACCGGGTAGACGGTGCCCTCCTTGAATAGCGGTTCGCGTTCGGCGGCCCGCTGCAGGCGCTTGGCAATCTCATAGCCGTACAGTTCGCTGTCCGCACCGTCGAGGACCGACAACAGCACGAGCGCCACCAGGCCTCCATTCAGGTCCTTCTGGAACTTGCGTGCGCTGCTATCGTCCATTTGTTAGTACTATAAAGTAACTAATACTATGGAGTCAATCGTAGGCAGCGCTCCTGCTAGACTCGGCGTTGACCGCCGGCACCATCATCCGCCGAAGCCCAAGCACCCATGAGCGCCACGATCCTCGTCGAAATAACGCCAACCATTCCAGAACGTCTGCAAAGACTGCCGGAACTTGCGGGAAATCTCTTCTTCAGCTGGAATCGGCCCTGTCGTTCGCTCTTCGAGGACCTCGACGAAGCGCTCTGGCGGCAAACCGACGGCAATCCGAAGCTGATGCTTCGTTGCGTGGCCCAGGCGGCGCTCGACCGGGCCGCGGCCAATCCGGTCTACCTGGCGCGCTACGAACAGGTGCTGGTCACCTTTGACGCCTATGTCGCCGCGCTGCCCGGGACGGCCACCGACGCGTCCCTCGTGGCGTATTTCTGCGCGGAATACGGTTTCCACGAGAGCTTTCCGATCTATTCCGGCGGCCTCGGCGTGCTGGCGGGCGATCACTGCAAGGCGGCGAGCGATGAGCGGCTCGAGTTCGTCGCGGTCGGCCTGATGTACGGGCAGGGCTATTTCGTGCAGGCGGTCGACAGCGACGGCGTGCAGCACGCCGCCTACGAAGACCACGATCCGCGCGACCTGCCGGTGAAGCCGGTGCTCGGCGCGGACAACGGCTGGTTGCGCGTCTCGCTCGAGATCGCCGGCCGCGCGGTGCGCGCGCGCGTCTGGCGCGCGCAGGTCGGGCGCGTGAGCGTCTTCCTGCTCGACACCAACTGCGAGGACAACGCGCCCGAGGATCGCGAGATCACGCACCGGCTGTACGGCGGCGACAAGGCGCTGCGCATCCGCCAGGAAATGGTGCTCGGCATCGGCGGCGTGCGCGCGCTGCGCGCGCTCGGGCTGGCGCCCGCCGTCTGGCACATCAATGAAGGACACGCGGCCTTCCTGATCCTCGAGCGCATGCGCGAGTGCGTGGCGGAAGGCGCGGCGGCCGATGTGGCCCTCGAGGCCGTCGCCGCGCAATGCGCGTTCACCACCCACACTCCGGTCGCCGCCGGGCACGACAGCTTCCCGCACGAGCTGGTGCGGCGCGAGTTCGGCGCCTACCTCGACTCGCTCGGCTGGCCCGCCGAGCAGGTGCTGGCGCTGGGTCGCGCGCCTGCGGCGCCACACGAATTCAACATGACATGGCTCGCGCTCGCCGGTGCGCGTTCGGTGAACGGCGTGAGCCGGGTGCACGGCGAGGTGTCGGCGCAACTCTGCGCGTCGCATTGGCCGGAGCTCACGCCGCGGGAAAACCCCGTGGGTTTCATCACGAACGGCGTGCACGTGCCGACGTTCCTGCACCAGACCTGGGCCGAGTTCTTCGACCGGCAGCTGCCGGCGGGCTGGATGGATCGGCTCTCGGACCCGGCACTGTGGGGCGCGCTCGCGCGGGTGCCCGACGAGGACTATTGGGCCGCCTCGCAGGACGTCAAGGCGCGCATGCTAGCGAGCGTGCGCGTCCGCCTGCAGCGCGAGTTCGCGGAGAAGGGCATGAGCAGCGCGCAGTGGCGCCAGGTCGTGCGGCTGCTCGATCCCGATCGATCCGACGTGCTCACGATCGGTTTCGCCCGACGCTTCGCGACCTACAAGCGCGCAGCCCTGCTGTTGAAGGACCGTGCCCGGCTCGCGAAGCTGCTCGGCGATCCGCAGCGCCCCGTGCTGCTGCTGTTCGCGGGCAAGGCACACCCGGCCGACGAGCCCGGCAAGGCCGTGCTGCGCGAAATCAAGCAACTGATGCTGACCCCGCAGTTCGCCGGCCGCGTCGTCTTCCTCGACGACTACGACATGCGCCTCGCGCGCTGGCTCGTGGCCGGTTGCGACGTCTGGCTCAACAATCCGGTGGCGCCGCTCGAGGCGAGCGGTACCTCGGGCATCAAGGCGGCGGCCAACGGCACGCTCAATCTGTCCGTGCTCGATGGCTGGTGGGCCGAGGCCTTCGACGGCGAGAACGGCTGGGGCCTGTCGCCCGTGAGCGTCGAGGATCCGCAGCGCCGCGACGACCTCGAGGCGGCGGGCCTGTTCGAGACGCTGGAAGAGGAAGTGGTGCCGCTCTACTACGCGCGCGAGGGTGCGCGCTTCTCGCGTGGCTGGGTGCAGCGCTGCAAGCACGCGATGGCGACTGTCATCCCCGGCTTCAACATGAGCCGGGTCGTCAATGACTACGCGCAGGGCATTTACCGGCCCGCCGCACGGCGTGGCGCCGCGCTCGCCGCCGCGGGCTACGCCGGCGCGCGCACCATCGTCGAATTCAAGCGGCGCGCGCGCGCCGCATGGCCGCGCGTCGCGCTCGAGCGCGCCGTCGACCCGGAGCCGCAGATCGCGCTCGACGGCCGCTTCAGGATGCGGGTCGCCGTGCAGCTCGGCGGATTGCATCCGGAGGAGGTCAGGGTCGAGATGGTCGGCGAGCGGCGCCTGCCGCATCCCCTGCCCGACGGGCCCTTGCTGTCATCTTTCCGCGAACACCGCCGCGACGGGCAGTGGCGGGTGCGCTTCTCGGCCACCGACGAATCGCGCGAGGACGGCGCGCGCATCTACGCCGCCGACACGCCTGCCCCCGCGAGCGGCCAGTACGCCCTCGAAGTGCGCGCGACACCGGCGCACCCGCTGCTTGCCCATCCGTACGAGCTCGGGCTCATGAAGCGACTGGCGTGAGGATCACGCCGCCGAGCGGCGGCAGGGTGATGGCGATCGAATGCTCCCGGCCGCGATGCGGCACCGGCGAGGAGGCGAGAGGCGCGGGATTGCCCAGGTTGCTGCCGCCGTAGAACGCGGAGTCGGAATTCAGGACCTCGCGGAACCTGCCCGCCTGCGGCAGGCCGATGCGCAGCCCGTGGCGCGGCACCGGCGTGAAATTGAGCGCGACGATGACGTACTCCGCGCCGTTCCTGCGTATGAAGGCGAGGATGGAGCTCGCCGCATCGTCGCATTCGAGCCATTCGAAGCCCTGCGGCTCGAATTCGTGGCGGTGCAGGCTCGCCTGTCCCGTGTACACGCGGTTCAGGTCGCGGACGAGCTGCACGAGCCCGGCGTGTCCCGGCTCCGCGGCGAGCGCCCACGGCAGCTCGCGCGCGAAGTCCCACTCGCCTTCCTGGCCGAACTCGCCGCCCATGAACAGCAGCTTCTTGCCGGGCAGCGTCCACATGTAGAGGTACAGCAGGCGCAGGTTCGCGAACCGCTGCCAGGCGTCTCCCGGCATGCGCCCGAGCAGCGAGCGCTTCAGGTGCACGACCTCGTCGTGCGAGAGCGGCAGCACGAAGTTCTCCGTGTACGCGTACATCATCGCGAAGGTGAGCTGCCGGTGGTGGTGCGAGCGGTACAGCGGGTCCCTGCCGAAGTAGGCGAGTGTGTCGTGCATCCAGCCCATGTTCCACTTCATCGAGAAGCCGAGGCCGCCGCCGCCCACGGGGCGGCTCACCATCGGCCAGTCGGTCGATTCCTCCGCGATCACCACCGCGCCCGGAAAGCGCGCGTGCACGATCGAGTTCAGCTCGCGCAGGAAGGCGATCGCCTCGAGGTTCTGGTTGCCGCCGTGGCGGTTCGGCAGGAAGTCGTCCTTGCGGCTGTAGTCGAGGTAGAGCATCGAGGCGACGGCATCGACGCGCAGGCCGTCGAAATGGAACTCGCCGAGCCAGTAGCAGGCGCTCGAGAGCAGGAAGGAGCGCACCTCGTGGCGCTCGTAGTCGAACACCAGCGTACCCCAGTCGCGGTGCTCGCCGCGCCGCGGATCGGCGTACTCGTAGAGCGGCGCGCCGTCGAAGCGCGCGAGCGCGTGCGCATCGCGCGGAAAATGGCCCGGCACCCAGTCGAGCAGCACGCCGAGCCCGGCGCCGTGGCAGGCATCGATGAAGTGGCGCAGGTCTTCCGGCGTGCCATGGCGGCTGGTCGGCGCGAAGTAGCCGGTTGCCTGGTAGCCCCAGGAAGCGTCGAGCGGGTGTTCCGTGATCGGCAGCAGTTCGAGGTGCGTGTAGCCGAGGTCCTTCACGTACGGCACGAGCGTGTCCGCGAGCTCCCGCCAGTTGTAGTAGCCGCCGTTCGCGTGGCGGCGCCAGGATCCGGCATGCACCTCGTAGATGCTCATCGGCGCATGCAGCCAGTTGCGCGCGGCGCGCGCGGCGAGCCAGTCGGCGTCGCGCCAGGTGAACGGGGTGCCCGCGGTCACCCGTGAGGCGGTGGCCGGGCGCAGTTCGGCGGCGCGTGCATAAGGGTCCGCCTTGAGCGCGAGCGCGCCGCTGTCGCGATGGCGGATCTCGAACTTGTAGAGCTCGCCGGCCGCGAGGCCCGGGACGAAGAGCTCGAACACGCCGCTCGAGCCGCGCGCGGACAGCGGATACTGGCGGCCGTCCCACTGGCAGAAGGGACCGACGACGCTGACGCGTTCCGCGTGCGGCGCCCAGACCGCAAAGCGCACGCCCGCGACGCCGTCGCGCACGCGCGGCAGCGCGCCCAGCATGTCCCACGCCGAGTGATGTGCGCCCTGGCCGAAGCTCGCGAGCGAGCCGGCATCGATCTCGGGGGCGAAGCTGTAGGGGTCCTCGCGCGCATGCGTCCCGCCCGGATCGCGCCAATGCACCCGGTAGTGCGCAGGCGCGAGGCCTGCTGGACCGCGCCACAGGAAGAAATCGGACTGCGCGATGCGGCGCGGCTCGAGCCCGCCGGCGATCGAGACGGCCTGCGCGCGCGGCAGGTGCAGCAGGATCGCGCATTGTCCGCCGCCCGCGTCGTGCCGGCCGAGCACGCCGTGCGGGTGGTGGTGGCGACCGGCCGCGATGCGCTCGAGGTCGGGCGCGAGCGTGTCGAGCAGCGTGTCGGATGTCGGTGGTCGGCGTGTGATAACGTGTATCTACCATATGCCGAAGCCTGCCGCACGCGCGTCGTCCGGCCGCTACGTCAGCCGTCTCACCGGCGGGGCGCTCGCGGTGATCATGGCGGGTGGCCGGGGCGAGCGGCTTGGGCCGCTCACCGCCAAGCGCTGCAAGCCGGCCGCGCCCTTCGGCGGCAAGTTCCGCATCATCGATTTCGTGCTGTCGAACTGCGTGAACTCCGGGATCCGCCAGGTCATGGTGCTCACCCAGTACAAGGCACAGTCGCTCATCCAGCATGTGCAGCGCGGCTGGGGCTACCTGCGCGGCGAGTTCGGCGAGTTCGTCGACGTGATTCCGGCGCAGCAGCAGCGCGGCGAGCACTGGTACCTCGGCACCGCGGATTCCGTCTACCAGAACCTCGAGGCGATCCTGGGCCATCACCCGAAGTACGTGCTGGTGCTCGCCGGGGACCACATCTACAAGATGGACTACGGCCCGATGATCGCCTACCACGTCGAGAAGGGCGCCGACATCACCGTCGGCGTGGTGGAGGTGCCGCGCAGCGAGGCGGCGAAGGCGTTCGGCGTGCTCACGGTGACCGACTGGCATCGCGTCACGAAGTTCACCGAGAAGCCCGCCGATCCCGATGCCGTGCCGGGGCGCCCCGACAGCGCGCTCGCCTCGATGGGCATCTATGTGTTCAACACCCGCCTGCTCGAGCAGTTGCTCGCGGCCGATGCGGCGAACCCCGTCTCGCAGCACGATTTCGGCCGCAACATCATTCCCGACGCGATCGAGCGCCTGCAGGTGTTCGCCTACCCGTTCCAGGACGTGAAGACGCGCGCGCAGAGTTACTGGCGCGACGTGGGCACGATCGATGCGTACTACGAGGCCAACCTCGAGCTGGTGCACGTGGCCCCCGAACTCAACATCTACGACGAGGACTGGCCGATCTGGACCTACCAGTCGCAGCAGCCGCCCGCGAAGTTCGTGCTCGACGACGGCGAGCGGGTCGGGACCGCCGTCAATTCGATGGTGGCGGGCGGCGCCATCGTGTCGGGCGCGCAGGTGCGCGAATCGCTGCTGTTCACGAACGTACGCGTCAACGAGCGCAGCAGCGTGTACCGCTCGATCATCCTGCCGGGCGTGACGATCGGCCGCGACTGCCACGTGCGCGGCGCGATCATCGACGAGGCCTGCGAAGTGCCGGACGGCACGCGCATCGGCTTCGACGCCGCGTTGGACCGCGAGCGCTTCTTCGTCACCGATCGGGGCGTGGTGCTGGTGACCGCAGGGATGCTGCGCCCGCCGCCCGCCTGACCATGGCCACCCGCCTGCCCGTCGTGCTGCTCTGGCACATGCACCAGCCGCAGTATCGCGATGCGCTCACGGGCGAGTACGTGCAGCCCTGGACCCTGCTGCACGCGATCAAGGACTACGCCGACATGGCCGCGCACCTGGAGGCCCACGCGGCCGCGCGCGCCGTCGTCAACTTCACGCCGGTGCTGATCGAACAGATCGAGGGCCTCGCGCGCGAAGTCGGCGAGTACCTCGAGGGCGGCGCGCCGCTGCGCGACCCGGTGCTCGCATCGCTTGTCGCGGCGGCGCCCGCCGATCCGCCGCTGCGCCTGCAGTTGCTGCGCGCGCTGCTGCGTGCACAGCGCACGCGGATGATCGAGCCGCTGCCCGCCTTCCGCGAGCTCGTCGATCTCGCGCAATCCTTCGCGACGCCCGAGCGGATTGCCTACGCGAGCGACGCCTACTTCGCGGACCTCGCCACCTGGTATCACCTTGCGTGGACCGGCGAGACGCTGCGCCGCGGTGATGCGCGCATCGCCGCGCTGATGGCGCAGGGGCGCGGATTCCAGCCCGCCGATCGCCGCCGGCTGCTCGCGGTGATCGGCGAGACGCTCGCCTCCATCGTGCCACGCTACCGGGCGCTCGCCGAGACGGGCCGCTGCGAGCTTTCGGTGTCGCCGTACTCGCACCCGATCCTGCCGCTGTTGTGCGATTTCTCGGTGGCGCGGCAGTCGTTGCCGGACAGCCCCCTGCCACGGCACTCCGCCTATCCGGGCGGGCGGGCGCGGGCGGAATGGCACATGGCCGAGGCGGTCCGCGTGTTCACGCGCGCCTTCGGCATGCGCCCCGCGGGCTGCTGGCCCTCCGAAGGCGCGGTGAGCGACGAGGCGCTGGCGCTCATCGAACGCCACGGGTTCTCCTGGGCCGCGAGCAGCGCGGGCGTCCTTGCAGGCAGCTTGCCGGGGGCGGGGCCTCACAGGCCGTACCGGCTCGCGGACGGGCAGCTCGACTGCTGGTTCCGCGACGACGGGCTCTCCGACTTGATCGGCTTCAGTTACGCGGGCTGGCATGGGGACGACGCGGTCGCCCATTTCGTCGCATCGCTCGCGCAGATTGCACAGGCGCAAGCGGCGTCGGGCCGGCATGCGGTGCTCGTGGCGCTCGACGGCGAGAACGCGTGGGAGCATTACCCCCAGAACGGCTATCACTTCCTGAAGGGCCTGTATGCCGCGCTCGCGGATCACCCGGCGCTCGAGCTGACCACGCTTGCCGCGCTCGCCGCGCGCGACCTCCAGCCGGCACCGCTTCCCCACGTGCGCGCCGGAAGCTGGGTGCACGCGACGCTCGCGACCTGGATCGGCGACGCCGACAAGAACGCGGGTTGGGACCTGCTGTGCGATGCCAAGCTCGCGTACGACCGCGTGCTCGCGGGCGGCGGGCTCGCGCCCGATGCCGCCATTGCGGCCGGGCGCCAGCTGGCGCTGTGCGAAAGTTCCGACTGGTTCTGGTGGTTCGGCGACTACAACCCTGCGGAAGCGGTCGCGCAATTCGACCAGCTCTATCGCCGGCAGTTGAGCACGCTCTACCGGCTGCTCGGGCTCGAGCCGCCGGCCGCGCTCGGCAAACCCATTTCGCGTGGCGGCGGCACGATGGAGCAGGGCGGCGTGATGCGGCGGGCCGGCGCCGCATGACGGAGGCACATTGACTGCGTCGAGTCCGCGCCGCGCGGGCGTGCTGCTGCCGATCTTCTCCCTCGCCAACGACGGCGCCGGCCTCGCCGCGGCGGCACGCGACTTCGTCGAATGGCTCGTCGCGGCGCGTTTCGCGGTGTGGCAGGTGCTGCCGATCGGCCCTGCGGGCAGCGACGGATCGCCCTACTGGCTGCGGTCCGATCACGCCACGCATCCGGTCCTGGCGCGCGGCGGCGAACTGTGCCCGGAAGAGTTCGCCGCCTGGCGCGAACGCGAGCGGAACTGGCTGCTCGACTACGCGCTGCACGCGGCGCTCACGCAAGCGCTGGGCGGCGCGCCCTGGCAGGAATGGCCTGCGCCGTTGCGCGAGCGCGAGCCGGGAGCGCTCGCCGCGGCACGCGCGCGGCATGCCGCCGGGATCGAGCGCGTGATGATCGAACAGTACCTTGCCGCACAGGGCTGGGCGGAGCTGCGAACCCATGCGAATGCACGCGGCGTCGCGCTCTTCGGCGACCTGCCCATCTATGTCGCGCCCGATGCGGTCGAGACCTGGGTGCACCGGCGCCAGTTCCAGCTCGACCCTGAAGGCCGGCCGCTGGCGCTCGCGGGCGTGCCGCCCGACTACTTCGCGGCGGATGGCCAGTTGTGGGGCAACCCCCTTTATGACTGGCAGGCCATGGCGGCGGATGGCTATGCGTTCTGGCGCGCGCGCGTGCGCCGCGCGCTCGCGCGCTTCGACCTGCTGCGGCTCGATCATTTTCGCGGCCTCGTCGCCTACTGGCGCATACCGGCGGGCGCGGCAACGGCGCGCGAGGGCGAATGGCGGCCGGCGGGCGGCCGCGCATTGCTGCGTGCCCTGGTGGAGGAAGCGGGCGCGGCGGCCTTCGTCGCCGAGGACCTCGGCGTCATCACGCCTGATGTCGAGGCGCTGCGGCGCGAGTTCGCGCTGCCCGGCATGCGGGTGCTGCAATTCGCGTTCGACGGGTCACCGGACAATCCCTATCTGCCGCATCGTCACACCCGCGACTCGGTCGTCTACACCGGCACGCACGACAACGATACGACCGTCGGCTGGTACCGCAGCCTCGATGCGGCGACGCGTGCGCGCGTCGACGAGCGGCTCGGTGTGCACGCGGGGGGCATGCCCGACGCGCTGGTCCGCGCGGCGCTCGCATCGGTGGCGGACCTCGCCATCCTGCCCGTCGCGGACCTGCTCGCGCTCGACAGCGCCGCGCGCCTCAACGTGCCGGGGACGACAACGGGCAACTGGCAGTGGCGGCTGCCCCGCGGCGCGCTGACGGATGCGCTCGCGGCCAGGCATGCCCGGGCGAACGAGGCGTCGGGCCGGGCTTTGGTAGGATGGCGGCCATGAGGATCCTGCTGCTTGCGGCCATCGCCCTGGCCGTCACTGCCTGCGCGACAACCCGGTTCGAAACGCCGAGGTTGCAGGTCGTCGGCGTCGAACTGCAGCGCAGCGAACTGTTCGACCAGCGCTTGAAGGTTCGCCTGCGCGTGCAGAACCCGAACGATCGCGCGTTGCCGGTCAAGGGCATCACGGCGACGATGGACCTGAACGGCGAAGAGTTCGCGCACGGCGTCGCCGCGGATGCCTTCACGGTGCCGGCGCTGGGCGAAGCGGAGTTCGACCTGCTGCTCTCGGCGAACATGGCCGGCGCGATCCTGAAGCTCCTCGCCGGGCCGCGTGACGGCAGGGTGCGCGATGCACTCGAGTACCGCGTCCGCGGCAAGCTGTCGCTTGCATCCGGGCTGCTGCGCACGATTCCATTCGAAGAACGGGGCTCGCTCCCGCTGCGCGACCTCAAGGGCGCGACGCGGCCCTAGCCGCGGCGCCCTCCGGCCGCCGGGCCATCCAATGCCGGGCCCATCCGATCCCTTCGACCTGCAACGCTTCCTCGACGCGCAGCGTGCCAGCTACGGGCAGGCGCTCGCGGAACTGAGGGCGGGCCAGAAGCAGACGCACTGGAGCTGGTACATCTTTCCCCAGGTGCTGGGCCTCGGCTCGAGTGCCATGTCGGTGCGCTACGCCATCCGCTCGCTGGCGGAAGCGAGGGCGTACCTCGCGCACCCCGTCCTCGGCGCACGGCTGCTCGAGTGCATCGGTGCACTCAGGGCGCATGCGGCCCAGGGTGCGGAGCTGGTCCTCGGCGACATCGACGCGCAGAAATTTCGCTCCTGCCTCACGCTCTTCGACCGCGCCGACAGCCGCAATCCGCTCTATGGCGAGGCGCTGGCCAGCTTCTTCGCGGGCCGGGGCGATGCGGCGACGCTGGCCATCCTGGATCGCCAGCGCGGCAATGGGTCCGGCTCCTGAGCTACCTGCCGGGCAGTGCCTCGTACAGTGCCACGTACTGCGCCGCGCGCTGCTCCCACGAGAAATCCTGAGCCATGCCGTTCGTGACGGCCCGCGCATGGGCTGCGGGGTCGGCGTAGAGCACAAGGGCCTGTGACAGCGCCCACGCCATCGCCGGCGCATCGAAATCGTTGAACACGATGCCGGTGCCGCGGCCGGTGGCGGCGTCGAAGGGTTCGACGGAGTCGGCGAGCCCGCCCGTGCGGCGCACGATGGGCACCGTGCCGTAGCGCAGGCTGTACATCTGGTTGAGGCCGCAGGGTTCGTAGCGCGACGGCATCAGGAAAAAATCGGCCGCGGCCTCGATCCAGTGCGCGTGGGCCTCGTCGTAGCCGCAGCGGAACGTCGCGGCCTGCGGATAGTCGCGCGCGAGGCTCGCGAAGAATTCCTCGTAGCGCGCCTCGCCGCTGCCGAGCGCGGCGAGCTGCACGCGACCCTGCGCCAGCAGCGGCGGCAGCGTGTCGAACAGCAGATCGAACCCCTTCTGGTAGGCGAGCCGGCTCACGACGCCGAGCAGCGGGACGCCGGGCCGCGCGGCGAGGCCCATGCGCGCGAGGAAGGCCTGCTTGAGCGCCGCCTTGGTGGCGGGCGTGCCCGCATCGTAGTGATGCGGCAGGTGCCGGTCGTGCCGCGGGTCCCACTCGTCGTAGTCGACGCCGTTCAGGATGCCGGTCAGCGCGTCGCCGCGGCTGCGCAGCGCCTCCTCGAGCCCCATGCCGTACTCCGCGGTGCGGATCTCCCGCGCATAGGTGGGACTCACCGTGGTGATCGCGTCGGCGTGGAGGATGCCGTGCTTCAGGGGATTCACGACGCCGGCGCGCAGGTCGTCCTGGTGCAGCCACCGCAGGTCCGCGAGTCCGAGGTCGGGTGCGTGCCGCGCATCGAACACGCCCTGGTAGCCGATGTTGTGGATCGTGAGCACGCTGCGCGTGGCGGCGAACAGCGGATCCTGCGCGAACTGCGCGCGCAGCAGCAGCGGGCCGAAGGCGGTGTGCCAATCGTTGCAATGGAGGATCTGCGGGGCAAAGCCGATGCGCCGGCACGTGTCGAAGGCGAAGCGGGTGAGGGCGATGAAGCGCCGGTGCTCGTCGGCGTCCTGCGTGTAGAGGCCCGCGCGCGCGTACAGCGCCGCATCGTCCAGGAAGTGCAGCGTGACGGGCGAGGCGCGCATCGCCCCGGCGGCGGCACGCCGATCGATGCTCGAGTAGAGCGGCGTGAAGACGTGCACCGCATGGCCGGCCAGCGCGAGTTGCCGGGTGAGCGCCCCGGCCACGTCGGCGAGGCCGCCGGTCTTGGACCAGGGCGCGATCTCCGATGCGAGGAAGGCGATGCGAAGCGGCACGCGGTGAGTTTAATTATCATGGCGGCATGTTGCGACGCCTGCTGCTGGTGATCGTCACGTCGGCCGCGCTGATGCTGTCCGCAGGCATCGGCGTGCTCGCCGCCGACTGGCCGTTCCTGCATCGCCTGTGGCAGCTCGTTCCCGAGGGCAATGGCTGGCGCGCGACCGCGCCGCCGCCGCGCGAGTCGTTCGGTGGGCCGGCCACGGCCTTCTTTCCGCTCGCTGCGCCGGCTGCACGGACCATCGATGCAGCCGCGCTCGCGCAGGCCGAGGCGCGCGCGGCCGCGGACGACAGCGAGGCGCTGCTCGTGCTGCATCGGGGCGAGGTGCAGCTCGAGCGCTACTGGCAAGGGCTCACGCGCGAGACGCGCTACCCGGTGCGGGGGTTCAGCCGCGCATTGCTCGGCCTCGCCTATGGCCGTGCACTGGCGGACGGCCGCATCGACTCGCTCGATGCAAGGGTCGATCGGTGGCTCGAGGAATGGCAGGGCGAGGAGCGCGGCGCGATCACGCTGCGACAACTCCTCTGGAACGTCTCGGGCCTCGGCGCGCGCCCGCTCGACGACTGGATGGCACTGCTCGGCAGGGAGGGGCGCCTGCAGTTCGGCACCCGGTCGGCGCGCGCCGCGCTGTCCTTCCGGCTTGCGCATGAACCCGGTACGCACTTCGCGCCGTCGGCCGTCGATGCGCAGCTGCTCGGCCTCGTGCTCGAGCGTGCGACGGGCGAGTCCTATCCGCATTTCATTGCGCAAGCGCTCTGGCAGCCGATCGGCGCGGGGCCGGCGGACTTACGCCTCGACCGGCGCGGCGGCACGGCCGCGATGTTCGACGGCCTGCGCGCGACGCCCGGTGACCTGCTGCGCCTCGGCGCATTCCTTGCCGCCGAAGGGGTCGTCGGGGGCCGGCCGTTGTGGCCGCCCGGCTGGACGCTCGAGCTGGCGCGTGGTTCCGCGCCGAATCCGCACCATGGGCTCGATGCACGAGGGCTCGACGATGGCGGTGTCATGCTCGCCGGCGATGGTTGTGCCCTGTGGGCCTGGCCGCGTGAGCAACTGGTCGTCCTGCGTCTCGGCCCCGCGACGGCGGGATGGGATTCCGGGGTCCTGCCCGCCCTGCTGCGCGGCGCACTGCATTGATGCGCAGCCGCGATCTCGCGGCGATGCTGCTCCTCGGCGCGATCTGGGGCGGGGCGTTCGTGCTGCTGCGCATGGCCTCGCCCGCGTTCGGCGCCACGGCTCTCGCGGGCGTGCGCATTGCGGTCGCGTTCCTG
Source organism: Pseudomonadota bacterium (assembly GCA_963204835.1). Taxonomy (GTDB): domain Bacteria; phylum Pseudomonadota; class Gammaproteobacteria; order Steroidobacterales; family Steroidobacteraceae; genus CADEFQ01. The sequence goes on along the minus strand of CAUJHJ010000006.1, from coordinate 58,362 downwards.
GTGCTGATGCTGTTCCTGCGCCATTGGCGGGACCTGCGTGCGCGACCGCTGGCGCTGTTCGCGCTCGGGGTCATCAACACGGCCATTCCGTTCTGGCTGTACGCCTACGCGATGCTCGGCATCACGAGCGGGCTCGGCGCGCTGCTGAATGCCACGACGCCGATCTTCGGCATCCTCATTGCGCGCGTGTGGCTCGGCGAGCGGCTGACCGTGCTGCGGATCGCCGGCATCGTGATTGCCTTCGCAGGGGTCGCCTGGCTCGTGCGCGGGGCGATCGGCACGACTGGCGGCAGCGCCGTCCCCGGCGTGATGGCGGCGCTGGCCGCCTCGCTCTGCTACGGCGTGGGCGCCTGTTTCACGCGCCGCTTCCTCTCCGCGGTCGACCCGGTGGCGGTCGCCGCGGGCTCGGTGCTCGGGGCGCTGCTCGCCATTGCGCCATTTTCCGTGGCGGCCTGGCCGGCGGCGCCGGTTCCGCCGCAGGCATGGCTCGCCGCCCTCGCGCTGGGCGTGTTGTGCACCGGGGTCGCCTACCGGATCTATTACAGCCTGCTGCAGAACGTGGGCGCCGGTCGTGCCCTTGCCGTGGCATTCCTCTATCCGCCCTTCGGCATCGTGTGGGGCGCGCTCGTGTTGCACGAGCCCGTGACACCGGGCCTGGTCGCGGGCTGCGGGGTGGTGCTCGCCGGCACGGCGTTTTCGGTCGGCTTGGGCGATCGCATGCTTTCCGCACGATAACGATGCAATACTTTCCCGATGGCCGATTCACGCAACATCGTCACCACTGCCAGCCTCGTCCTCGCGGTGCTCGCCTCGGGCTGGGCCATTTATGCCAGCAAGCATGCCGGCGCCCCCGGCGGACCGCCGCCCGGCATGTCGCGCCAGGGCCCTGGCGCAGGCCCCGCCGCGCCGCCCACCGTGGTCGTCAGCGCCGAGGTGCGCAGCGAGCGCGTTTCGCATGAGCTGACCGCGCTCGGTTCCGCGCTCGCCAACGAATCGATCGAGGTGACATCGAAGACCTCGAATCTCGTGTCGGCCGTGCATTTCCGCGACGGCGAGCGGGTCAGGCGGGGCCAGGTGCTCGTCGAGCTCGATCCGGAGCAGGCACGCGCCGACCTCGAGGAAGCAAGGGCGGCATTCACCGAGAGCACCGGCCAGTACCAGCGGGCGCGCGACCTGCTGTCGACGCGCGTCGTGTCGCAGTCGCAGTACGAGCAGCTCGAGGCCGCGATGAAGGCGGACCAGGCGCGGGTCTCGGCCGCCGAGGCACGACTCGGCGACACCGTGATCCGCGCCCCGTTCGGCGGTCGCGTGGGCCTGCGGCGCGTGAGCGTCGGCAGCCTCGTGAGCCCGGGCACGGTCATCACCACCCTCGACGACACGAGCGTGATGAAGGTGGACTTCGCGGTGCCAGAGAACCAGCTTGGCAGCCTGCGCGACGGGCTCGAGCTCACGGCCCGCACGGCGGCGCAACCGGACCGGCCGCTGAAGGGCCGCGTGCTGACGGTCGATTCGCGCATCGATCCGGCGACACGCTCGGTGACGGTGCGCGCGCTCGTCCCGAACACCGAGTCGCTGCTGAGGCCGGGCATGTTCGTCAACGTCACGTTGACGAAGGACGTGTACCAGGCGCTCGTGATCCCGGAGCAGGCGCTCGTGCCGGAGCAGAGCCGGCAGTTCGTCTTCGTCGTCGCGGGTGGCAAGGTCGCGCGGCGCGAAGTGCAGATCGGCCGCCGCGAACCGGGCAAAGTGGAGATCGTCGGCGGCCTCGCGCAAGGTGAGCGCGTGGTGGTCGAGGGTACGCAGAAGGTGCGCGACGGCAGCGCCGTGCGCGAGGGCGAGGGGTGACGATCTCCGACATCTCGATCCGCCGGCCGGTGTTCGCCACCGTGCTGTCGCTGCTGCTCGCGATCCTCGGCGTGATGGCCGCGCTGCGCCTGCCGATCCGTGAGTACCCCGACGTCTCCCCGCCGATCGTCACCATCGACACCTTCTACCGCGGCGCCTCCGCGAGCGTGATCGAGAAGCGAGTCACGGAGCTGATCGAAGACGAGATTTCCGGCATCGAGGGGCTCGACAAGCTCACCTCCTCGAGCCGCGACGAGAATTCGCGCGTCACGCTCGAGTTCTCGCTCGACCGCGACCTCGACGCCGCAGCCAACGACGTGCGCGAGCGCGTGTCGCGCGTCACCGCCCGCCTGCCCGAGGAAGCCGACCCGCCGCAGATCACCAAGGTCGACTCGGGCATGGACGCGATCATGTACATCAACGTGTCGAGCCCGGCCCGCAGCCAGCTCGAGCTGACGGACTACGTGACCCGCCACGTCGTCGACCGCTTCTCCGCGGTGCCGGGCGTCGCGCTGGTGCGCACGGGCGGTGCGCGCCAGTATGCGATGCGCATCTGGCTCGACCGCGACGCGCTCGCGGCGCGCCAGTTGACGGTCGCCGATGTCGAAGACGCGCTGCGGCGCGAGAACGTCGAGCTGCCCGCCGGCCGCATCGAGTCGCGCGAGCGCGAGTTCACGCTGCGCACCGACACCAACTTCACCGACGAGGCGGACTTCCGCCAGCTCGCGATCGGCAAAGGCGCGGACGGCTACGTCGTGCGCCTCGGCGACGTGGCCCGCGTCGCGCTCGCGGCCGAGAGCGAGCGCAGCCTCTCGCGCTCGAACGGACTGCCGGGCATCTCGCTCGGCATCACGCCGCAATCGAAGGCGAACGTGCTCGAGGTCGCGCAGCTCGCGAAGGCCGAGCTCGAGCGGGTCAAGGCGACCCTGCCGCCCGACATCGGCATGGAAGTGAACGTCGATTTCTCGGTGTTCATCGTCGAGTCCATGAAGAGCGTCGCGAAGGCGCTGACCGAGACGCTCGTGATCGTGCTGGCGGTGATCTACCTGTTCCTCGGCACGGTGCGCGCCACGCTGATCCCCGCGGTCACGATCCCCGTGTCGCTGCTCGCCGCGGCGCTCGTGATGGCCTTCCTCGGGTATTCGATCAATACGCTCACGCTGCTCGGCGCCGTGCTCGCGATCGGCCTCGTGGTCGACGATTCGATCGTCGTGCTCGAGAACATCGTGCGGCGCATCGAGCGCGGCGAGCCGGCGCTGCTTGCGGCGCTCTCCGGCAGCCGCGAAATCGGCTTCGCGGTGATCGCGACCACGCTGGTGCTGTGCGCGGTGTTCCTGCCCGTGTCGTACATGGAGGGCAACATCGGCCGCCTCTTCGGTGAGTTCGGCGTCATGGTGGCGGCGGCCGTCGCTTTCTCGGCGCTGGTCGCGCTCACGCTGACCCCGATGATGGCGTCGAAGCTGTTCACCGGCGGGTTGCACCGCGGCCGTGTCGCGCACGTGGTCGACGAGCTCTTCCGCCGGGCGGCGGGTTCCTACGAGCGCCTGGTGCGCCGCTCGCTCGCGGGCCATGGCCCGAAGATCGTGCTCGGCGCCGCGGGCGCCTTCACGGCGCTCGTGGTCGCGCTGATGATTGCCGGCAAGCCCGTGCCGTGGCTCAAGCTGCCGGTGATGTTCGCGCCGGTCGAGGATCGCGCCGTGTTGCCGGTCATGATCACCGCGCCCGAGGGTTCGAGCCTCGAGTACCTCGACCGCCACATGCGCCAGCTCGAGGCGGTGCTGATGGATGAGGTCGGGCGCGGCAACGCGAAGCGCGTCATCAGCCGCTCGGGCGGCTTCGGTCGCCAGGGCGAGGTGAGCACCGGCATCCTTTACATGCCGCTCACGCTCTGGGACGAGCGCGAGGAGGGCGCGGCCGCGATTGCGGCCCGCGTGCGCCAGCGCGTCGCGGACCTGCCGGGACTGCGCATCGTGGTGATCCAGCCGCCGGGCCTCGGCGTGCGCGGCGGCGGCAAGCCGCTGCAGGTGGTGCTCGGCGGCAGCGACTACGACGAACTCGCCGCCTGGCGCGACAAGGTCATGGCGCGCCTGCAGGCCGAGAACCCGCGCATCCTCGCGCTCGAATCGGACTACCTCGAGCGCAAGCCGCAGGTCGCGGTGCGCATCGATCGCAACAAGGCGGCCGACCTCGGCGTGTCGCTCGCCACGGTGGGGCACACGCTCGAGACGATGCTCGGCTCGCGCATCGTGACCACCTTCCTGCGCGGCGGCGAGGAGTACAACGTCGTGGTGCAGGCGCGCGACGACGAGCGCGCTTCCGTGAACGACCTCGGCGCGATCTACGTGCGCTCGACGACGACCGGGGCGCTCGTGCCGCTGTCCGCGCTGGTGCAGGCCGAGGAAATCGCGGGCCCGAACGAGCTGAAGCGCTTCGACCGCCTGCGCTCGATCACGCTGTCGGCCAACCTCGCGCCCGGCTACTCGCTCGGCGAGGCGCTCGCCGACGTCGAGCGCGTGATCCGCGAGGAAGTCCCGCAAGGCGTCACGATCAACTACGACGGCGAGTCGCGCGAACTGAAGCAGTCGGGCGGCAAGCTCTGGCTCACCTTCGGCTTCGCGCTGCTGATCGTGTACCTGGTGCTCGCCGCGCAATTCGAGAGCTTCGTGCACCCGCTCGTGATCCTCGCCACCGTGCCGCTCGCGCTCTCGGGCGCGCTCGTCGGCCTGTGGCTGTTCGGCTCCTCGATCAACGTCTTCAGCCAGATCGGCGCGATCATGCTGATCGGCATCGCCTGCAAGAACGGCATCCTGATCGTGGAGTTCGCGAACCAGTTGCGCGATCGCGGGGTCGAGTTCGTGGACGCTGTCGTGCAGGCGGCGACCATCCGGCTGCGCCCGGTGCTGATGACGAGCCTCTGCACGGCCTGCGGCGCGGTGCCCCTGATGCTCGCGACCGGCGCCGGAGCCGAGAGCCGCCAGTCGATCGGCTCGGCCGTCTTTTTCGGCACGGTCTTCTCCCTCGCCCTGACACTCCTCGTGGTGCCGACCCTCTACCTGCTGATCGCCCGCAACACTCGCTCGCCGCACTACGTGAGCGGCCTGATCGACCGGCTCACGGCCACTGTGTCAACCACGTCGGCGGCAGATAAGCTATTGAATGTAAAAGAATAATGTTGCTGTAAATGGGTGGCCGGGCCGGCCGGCAGGTACAATGGGCCATCCCCGGTTCCCATTTGGTGCCCCGTGTCCGCCACGCCCTACCAGCAGCTCGAGCAGGAATGGAAGCGACTCCACGCCTTCCGTGGCGCGCTTGCACTGCTGCGCTGGGACGCCGCGGTCATGATGCCCAAGGGCAGTGCCGACATCCGCGGCGAGCAGCTCGCCGCGCTCGAGACCGAGCACCACACGCTCCTGACGGCGCCCCGGATCAGCCGCCTGCTGGACCGCGCGCAGGCGAGCGCCCCGGGACTCGACGAATGGCAGCTCGGCAACCTGCGCGAAATGCGCCGCCAGCGCGACCACGCGATCGCCACCCCGGTGACGCTCGTATCGCGCCTCGCGCGGGCGACCGCTAGGGCCGAGGTGACGTGGCTCGAGGCGCGCCGCGCGAACGACTTCGCGCTCTTTGCGCCGCACCTCGAGGAAGTGCTGCAGCTGGTGCGCGACAAGGCGCAGCTGCTCGGCCAGGCGCTCAACCTCGCGCCCTATGATGCGCTGATCGACGAGTTCAGCCCCGGCGTGACCATGGCCGACATCGATGCGATGTTCAAGTCGCTGTCGCGTCGCCTGCCGGGCCTCATCCGCGAGGCGATGGAATTGCAGGCGAAGCATCCCGCGCTGCCGCTCGCCGGCAAGTTCCCGGTCGCGAAGCAGCGCCAGCTCGTGGTCGAGATCATGAAGGCGGCGGGATTCCGCTTCGAGGGTGGCCGCATCGACGAGAGCGAACACCCCTTCACGGAGGGCGTGCCGGGCGACATCCGCGTCACCACGCGCTATGACGTGGACGACGTGTTCTCGGGCCTGCTGGCCGCATTGCACGAGACCGGGCACGCGATGTACGACCTCGGCCTGCCGCGCGAGTGGCGCGACCAGCCGGTCGGGCGCGACCGGGGCATGGCGATCGAGGAGAGCCAGTCGCTCATGATCGAGATGATCGTGTGCCGCAGCCGGCCCTTCGTCCGCTACCTGCTGCCGCTCCTGCGGAAGCATTTCGCCGTCAGCGGCCCCGAGTGGGAACCCGGGAACGTCTACGCCCACCTGACGCGGGTGCAGCGCGGGCTGATCCGGGTCGATGCCGACGAACTGACCTATCCGTTGCACATCCAGCTGCGCTACGAGCTCGAGAAGAAGCTGCTCTCTGGCGCGCTGGCGGTGCGCGAGCTGCCGGATGCCTGGGCGGATTTCATGCAGGCGCGCTTCGAGGTGCGGCCGGTGACCCAGCAGGAAGGCTGCCTGCAGGACATCCACTGGGCCGCCGGATCCTTCGGCTACTTCCCTTCGTACGCGCTCGGCGCGGCCATCGCGGCCCAGCTCTTCGAGAAGCTGCGTGCCGATGTCCCGGCACTCGACGAGCAACTTGCCCGCGGCGAGTTCGGCGGACTCTTCGGCTGGTTGCGCGAGCATGTACACGGCCTCGGCGCGAAGCTCTCGACCCAGGAACTGCTGAAGCTCGCGACCGGCAAGCCGCTGACCGCGGCCGCCTCGCTGCGCTACCTCGAGGGCAAGTACCTCGAGGATCCCGCCTCCCGCAGCGCCGCCGCGTAGGCGCAGGTAACATGGCGGCCATGGCCGCAACCGCACCCTCCGATTCGAACACCTCGAAGCGTCTCGCCGCGCAGTTGCGCGGCCTCGTCGGCAAGGCAATCGAGGACTTCCGCATGATCGAGCCCGGCGATCGCGTGCTCGTGTGCCTCTCGGGCGGCAAGGACTCCTACACGATGCTCGACCTGCTGCTGTCCCTGCAGCGCAGCGCGCCGGTCGAGTTCGAGCTCGCGGCGGCCAACCTCGACCAGAAGCAGCCGGATTTTCCGGCCGAGGTGCTGCCCGCCCATTGCCGTGGGCTCGGCATCCCGTTCCACCAGATCGAGCAGGACACCTATAGCGTCGTGAAGCGCGTGATCCCGGAAGGCCGCACGATGTGCGGACTGTGCTCGCGGTTGCGTCGCGGCGCCCTCTACCGCTTCGCCGCGGCGAACGGCTACACGAAGATCGCACTCGGCCACCATCGCGACGACATCGTCGAGACGCTGTTCCTCAACCTTTTCCATGGCGGGCGACTGAAGGCGATGGCGCCGAAGCTCGCCTCGGAAGACGGGCGCAATGTCGTGATCCGCCCGCTCGCCTACGTGCCCGAGCGCGAGATCGAGCGCTACGCGCGCGCGCGCGCCTTCCCGATCATTCCCTGCCGGCTCTGCGGCTCGCTGGACAACAACCAGCGGCTCGCCGTGAAGCGCATGCTCGAGGGCTGGGAGCGCGAGCACCCCGGCCGGGTCGCTTCGATCTTTTCGGCGCTGACACAGGTCGAGCCCGCGCACCTCGCCGACCCCAGGCTGTTCGATTTCGCGTCGCTCGCCCGCCAGCCGCAGTGACCCGCCTGCCGCTCGCCAATGCGTACTGGGTGCAGCGCGAGCGCTGGCTCGCGGGCGAATACCCGGGCGGAGCGACCCGCGAGGAAACGCGCACGCGCCTTGCCGCGCTCGCGGCGCTCGGCATCGACGCCTATCTCGACCTGACGGTGCCGGGCGAACTGCCGGCCTACGACAGCGAACTCGCCGCCGGCGTGGTGCATGTGCGCAAGCCGATACCCGATCATGGGCTGCCGCTCGAGCCCGAGCACATGGGCGAAATCATCGCCTCGATCGATGAACTGCTCGGCGAGGGCCGGCGCATCTATCTGCACTGCCGCGCCGGCATCGGCCGCACCGGCATGGTGGTCGGCTGCCACCTCGCGCAGCACGGCACGCGCGGCGATGCCGCGCTGGATGCGCTCGAAGCCCTGTGGGCGGGCAGCGCTCGTTCGCGCAGCTGGCCGTCGATCCCGGAGACGCGGGAGCAGCGCGACTACGTGTACCGCTGGCCCGCGCCGCTCGACCCGACCCTCGACGACGATGCGATGGCCGCGACGCACGCGCTGCGCGAGCGCTTCAGCGGCGCGCTGCTCGGGCTCGCCGCGGGCGATGCGCTGGCGGCGGCCACGCAGTACCGCAAGCCGGGAACGTTCACGCCGGTCGGCGACCTGCTCGGCGGCGGCCCGTTCGACCTGCCGCGCGGCGCCTGGACGGACGACACGGCGATGGCGCTGTGCGTCGCCGACAGCCTGCTCGAGCGTGACGGCTTCGACCCGCTCGACCAGGTCGAACGCTTCTCGCGCTGGCAGCGCGAGGGCTACCTGTCGGCGACGGGCCAGTGCGTCGGCATCACCGCGGGCGTGACGCGTGCACTCGGCGCGGCGCGCTGGCGCCGGCAGCGGTTTCCCGGCTCGCACGACCCGGCGCAGCTCGAGCCCGGGGCGCTGACGCGGATCGCGCCCGTCGTCATGTTCTTCTTCAACGACCCGGCCGCCGCGATCGAGGCTGCGGCGGATGCCGCGCGCACCACTTGCCAGGCCCCGCTGGTGCTCGACGCCTGCAGGGTGCTGGCGACGGCGATGCACGCCGCGCTCGCGGGACGCGACAAAGCGGCGATCCTGCATGCGGCGGGCCAGCTCGCGGCAGAGGGCACGCTGCGGCCCGAGATCACGGCCATTGCGGGCGGTGGATATCGCGACGCGCTCGCTGCGGCACCGCGCTCCAATGCCACCGTGCTCGACGTACTCGCGCTCGCGCTGGGCGCATTCGCCACCGCGGGGAACCTGCGCGAAGGGGCCTTGCTGTGCGCCAACCGGGGCCGCGACTCGGACGTGCTGACCGCGACCTATGGGCAACTCGCTGGCGCCCACTATGGCGCCGCAGCACTCCCAGCGGCCTGGCGCGCGAGCCTCATGAAGCGCGAGCAGATCGCCGATTTCGCCGATCGCATACTGGTGCGGGTTTTGGAGGGCATGGCGGGGTAGGGCCGTGCGGTGAGTTGTGCGATGCGGGCCGCTGGCCGCGGGCGCGGCGATTCATCCGCCTCCTCGCTATCCGGGCGCTCCCTCTGCGAGGGCGTGCCCTCGGAGCGGGGGCGCCCGGCGCATGGTGTCGTCGGGGCCTGAAGCGTCGCGGACGCCTCGCTCCGTCCCCCGTTCCTCGGCGCCCTCCACGCTCGTCCGCGGATGAATCACCGCGCCTCCGGCCGGCCGCTCGCAAGTCACAGCTCGCTGCCCTTGAGGAGAGGATCGATACGCGACGTGACTTGCCCTGACCTCAGTCAGGCTTCGCCGTCGGGTGGCCAGCCGCGCGCTGGAGGGGGAGCGGGAGCTCCGGCGACGAGCGTGGAGAGTGCCGAGGAGCGGCGATCAGCGTCCGGCGGTCACAGGTTTATCAGCTACTGCCGGCACAGTGCGCCGGGCGCCGCCGCGATGAGGGGACCGCCGCAGGCGGCGCGCCCCGTCAGGCCCGCGGTGGGAAATCCGACCTTGCCGTCCTGACCTCGACGGGGGACCAAGAGCAGGAGGCCTTGAGTCACGGACCGCGCACCAGCGGCGCAGCGTTTCATCCGCGGACGAGCGTGGAGGGCGCCGAGGAACGGGGGAAAGAGCGAGGCGTACGCGACGCCTCGGTCACAGACGACAGAATGCGCCGAGCGCCCCCGTTCCGAGGGGACGCCCCCGCAGGGGCGCGCCCGGATAGCGAGGAGGCGGATGAAACGCTGCGCCGCTGGCCCGCAGCCCGCGACCCCTGCCTGCTGCTATCCTGTGCCCGTCCCGGAGATTCCCACCGCGCCCGCCCCCCCGGGGGGGCGGCGCCAGAGGCCGCTGTTCCCATGCCGATCCTGCGACCGCGCCCCGCCGTGACCGCCCGCCGCCAGAGCGGCACTAAGCGCGCGCGCGCGCGCGCGGCTTCCTGGGCCCGGTTCGACGACGAGCAACTGCTGGCGATGCGCTTCTGCGACCTCAAGCTGAAGCTCGAGCGCACGCCGCTCGCGCGGCACATGCGCGGCCTCTATCGCGATCTCGAGCGACGCGGCATCAGCTTCCGCCCGCATGCTTGGATCGGCGAGGAGTGGTTCTCGCCCGACGGCGTGCCAGGCATCGCGATTCCGTTCTATCTGGCGCACCCGCGGCTCGAGCGCCTCGAGCGCACCATGATGAAGCAGGTCGAGGGCGGCAACGCGCAATGGCTCAAGCGCATCCTGCGGCACGAGGCCGGGCACGCCATCGACACCGCGTTCCGACTGCGCCGTCGCAAGCGCTGGCGCGACGCGTTCGGGCCCGCGTCGCTGCCCTATCCCGACCGCTATCGCGCCCGGCCCGGCAGCCGCCGCTACGTACAGCACCTCGGCGACTGGTACGCGCAGTCGCATCCGACCGAGGACTTCGCCGAGACCTTCGCCGTGTGGCTCACGCCGAATTCGTCCTGGCGGCGCGGCTATGCGGATTGGCCCGCCTACCAGAAGCTCGAACTGGTCGACGAGCTGATGGGCGACCTGCGGGGGCGACGTGCCCCGGTGCGCAGCCGCAGCCGCATCGAGCCGATCGATGCGCTGACGCGCACCCTCGGCGAGCACTATGAGGAGAAGCTCGAGCGCTATCGCCAGTACCGGCGCGGCCTCGTGGACGTGATGCTCTCGAAGGTGTTCACGCCGAACCGTGCCCGTGCCACGACCCCGCGCGCTGGCACGTTGATCCGCGGCGCGCGGCGCGAGCTCATCGACGCGGTGCTGCGGGAGCAGGGCGTGGCGCGCTATAGTGCGTTCCAGATCTTGCGCATGATCATCGAACGCAGCGACCAGTTGAGGCTTTATCCGCGCGGCAGCAAGCGCGATGCGCTGCGCAGCGCGCGCTGGGTATTCTCGCGCCTCGCGCGCCTTTACGCGGACGGCGCCAGTCCGCAATTGAGGCTATGAAGAAGCTGAAGGTGCTGGTCGTCGTACACGCGACCCTCATCCCGCCCGACAGCATCGAGGGGCGGTCGCCGAAGGAAATCGAGGAATGGCGCACCGAGTTCGACGTCGTTTCGACGCTGAAGCGGCGCGGCCATGAGGTGCGTTGCGTCGGCGTGCTCGATACGCTGACCGAGCTGCGCGGTGCGATCACCGATTGGCAGCCCGATGTCATTTTCAACCTGCTCGAGGAGTTCGACGGCATCGTCACCTACGACCAGCACGTCGTCGCCTTCCTCGAGCTGATGCGCCAGCCTTATACCGGATCCAATCCGCGCGGCCTGCTGCTGTCGCGCGACAAGTCGATCTGCAAGCAGCTGTTCGCCTACCACCGCATTCCGTCGCCGCAGTTCGCGGTCTTCAGGAAGGGCGTCAAGTTCAAGCTGCCGAAGAAGCTGCGCTTCCCGCTGTTCGTGAAGTCGACCACGGAGGATGCCTCGCTCGGCATCGCCCAGGCTTCGGTGGTCGAGGATGAGGCGAAGCTGCGCGAACGCGTCGGCTTCGTGCACGAGCAGATCGGCTCGGACGCGCTCGTCGAGGAATACATCGAGGGCCAGGAGCTGTACGTCGGCGTGCTCGGCAACGACCGGCTCACCCGCCTGCCCGTGTGGGAGATGGTATTCGGCTCGATGCCGGACTCGCTGTCGGCCATCGCGACGCGCAAGGTGAAGTGGGACCGCCGCTACCAGAAGAAATACGGCATCACGACGCGCGCGGCCGACGAGCTGCCGCGCGAGATCGTCACGCGGCTCGACGCCCTGTCGCGGCGCATCTACCGGGCGCTCGGCCTCTCGGGGTATGCGCGCATGGATTTTCGCCTCGCGCCCGACGGCCGCATCTACGTGCTCGAGGCCAATGCGAACCCGAACCTTGCGCAGGAAGAGGATTTCGCGCAGTCGGCGCTCGCCGCGGGCGTCGGCTACGAGGAGCTGCTCGAGCGTATCATCACCCTCGGCCTTGGCTACCGGGCGGAATGGCGGGTCTACTATGGCTGAACGCTTTGTCACGCTCTGCGCGCTGCTCTTCCTCGCGGCCTGTACCAGCACCGCCGACCTGCGCAAGGCCGAGCTCTCGGAACTCGCCGGCTGGCTGCCCGGCACCTACGGGGAAGGCGACACCTCGCTCGCCTTCGTGCCGATCTATGCGCCGTTCATCAGCGACCACGTGTTCCTGGCGGAAGTGTCGTCGTTGCAGGACGGGCGCCGCGTCGTTGCACAACGTGTCGTCGCGTTCGATGTCATCGACAAGCACATAGTGCAGGCGAGCTACCTGTTTGCCGACCCTGCGCGCTGGCGTGCGGGCCTGCTGCATCCCGACCTCTTCAAGAGCCTGATGGAACCGGACCTCAAGCTGCTCTCGGGTTGCGAGATGCTCTGGGTGCGGGACAAGGCGGGCAAGTTCGTCGGCGCGAACGACCGCAAGAACTGCCGCAGCGCTCAGCCTGGCGGCAGCCTCGCCTTCCTCGATTCGCGCGCCGAGGTTTCCGCGGACGACTACGCGCGCAGCGAGCGCTATTTCGATGCCGCGGGCCGCCAGCTCGCGGGCCCGCAGGATGCGACACTGGAGCGGTTCCGAAGGCGATGACTTTCAGGGGCGTCATTTCGAAGGTCGTCAAGCGCCTCGATGAGACCACGCAGCGCATGCGCGTGCTCAAGGTGCCCCCGCCGCCCGAGCCGCCGCCGAAGCCGGTGGCGGCCGCGCCCGGCGAGGGCACGTCCGGTCGCGTCCGCCACGACGAGCGCGGCAATGCCGTCTGGGACCTCGCGGTCACGACGGGCGTGTTCGCGCTTGAGGCTACCTCACGCTTGCTCAAGCGCCTCGAGGCGCCCGAGCTCAAGATAGAGGACGAGCAGGAGCTGCGCATCGAGGACGGCAAGAAGAGCGGCGGCTACGACCCGTACAACCGCCACGGCCGGCGCTGAGCGCCGGGCGTTTGCGCGTCGACTACTGCCTCAGGTGTGCATCGAGCCAGTCGAGCACCACGGCGTGCCACTGCAGGCTGTTGCGCGGCTTCAGCACCCAATGGTTCTCGTCCGGGAAGTAGAGCAGCCGCGACTCGATGCCGCGCCGCTGCAAGGCCGTGAAGGTCGACAGCCCCTGGGTGTCCGGCACGCGGTAGTCCTTGCCGCCGTGGATCACGAGCATGGGCGTGCGCCACTTGCCGACGAAGCGCGAAGGATCCCATTTCCCGTACAGGTCGGGGTGCGTGTAGTAGGGGCCGCCGAACTCCCATTCCGGGAACCACAGTTCCTCCGTCGAGTAGTACATCGCGCGGTTGTCGAAGATGCCGTCGTGGTTGACGATGCAGCGGAAGCGGTCGGGCCAGTTGCCGGCGATCCAGTTCTGCATGTAGCCGCCGTATGAGGCGCCGAGCGAGCAGGCGCGCTCGCCGTCGAGCCAGTCGTACTTCGCGAGCGCCGCGGCCAGCCCTTTCTGCAGGTCGACGAACGGCTTGCCGCCCCAGTCGCCGCTGATCGAATCGGTGAAGGCCTGGCCGTAACCCGTCGAGCCGTGGAAGTCGATGAACACGACCGCGTAGCCGCGGCCCGCATAGGCCTGCGGGTTCCAGCGGTAGCCCCAGCCGTTCGCGAAACTCGACTGCGGCCCGCCGTGCACGAGGAACGCGATCGGGTACTTGCGCGCCGGATCGAAGTTCGCAGGCTTCATCACGTAGCCGTGGACCGTTTCGTCGTTCCAGCCCGGGAAACTGAACTGCTCGAAGGCGCCCATCGAACGCGCGGCGAGCAGTGCGCCATTGGCGCGGGTGAGCTGGACGGGCTTGCCGCCATCCCTCAGGTACCAGAGGTCGGCGGGCGCCGCGAGGTTCGCCCAGGCGAACACCGTGCCGCCCCGTGCGGGCGCGAAGCCATCCACCTGGCCCTCGCCGATGAGCTTGCGGACCTTGCCGCTGGCGGGATCGATCGCGAACAGCGCGTGCTGGCCCATGTCGTCGGCCGTGGCCAGCAAATGCTTGCCGTCGCGACTCGCACCGAGGTCCGCCACGGAGCGATCCCAGGCAAGGGTCAGGGGCCTTGCGACGCCGCTTTGCGCGCTGCGCAGCACCACATGGAAGCGGTCGGACTCGAAACCGGGCCGCTCCATCGCGAGCCAGGCGAGGTCGCCGTTCGCGAGGAACACGGGCCGGGTATCCCAGGCTGGGTTGGCGGCGGTGAGATTGCGCATTGCGCCGCCATCGATTCCGATCTCGTAGAGATCGAAGTTCGTCGACCAGGGTTCGGTGCGCCCGGCGACGCGCAGCGAGAACACCACACGCTTGCCGTCCGGTGAAATGGCGTACTCCTCGTCGCCGCCAAAGGGCTTCGAGGGCACGTCGCCGTCGAGGCTCGCGGACAGGTCGATCGGCGTGTCGGCGAGGCGGCCCGCCTCGAGCCGTGCCGAAAACAGGTGCGAGCGCGAGCCGTCGGCCCAGGTGTCCCAGTGGCGCACGAACAGCTTGTCGTAAAGCTGGCCGTTCCCCTTGTCCTGCTCCAGCGCCGCTTCGCCGGCCTTCGATGGTGGCTTCACCGCCATGCTGAACACCAGCCGATCGCCCACCGGCGAGACCTTGAACGAGTCGACGTCCTGCGGCAGCGACGTGACCGCCGCCGCGTCGCCACCCGCGAGCGGGAGGCGCCAGACCTGGCTGCTGCCCGAGCGCGCCGACAGGAAGAATATCGCGCGGCCGTCGGGCGCCCAGCGCGGGCTCGTGTCATTGGCCGGATCCCGCGTGAGGCGGCGCGGCGCAGCTCCCGGCGCATCGAGGTCGGCAAGCCAGAGGTCGCTGCGGCCGCGATTTGCCTCGAGGTCGGTCTCGCGCAGGACGTAGGCGACGAAGCGGCCGTCGGGCGAAACCTGCGGGTCGCTGACGCGCGCGAGCGAGACGAGGTCGGTTGCCGTGAACGGCGCGGCGGCGAGCGCCGCGAGGAAAGCGAACGTCATGTATGCCCTTTCGCCGGTTCCGTCGGGAAAGGCGATTATCGCCGACGGCGGCGGACTGGGCGAACTGCTCGGGGGTGGCGCGTCCCGGTCAGGTCGCGGGAGGCGGGCCCGCCGCCGGCTCGGGGAACTTGACGTCGGGCGTCGTCTGGTCGATGTCGAGCTGTATCAGCCAGCGACCCGCGTCGTCTTGCCGGTAGACGAGCAGGGCCCGGCCGGCATCGCGGAACGGCTCGGCACGCCCCGGCACCCTGAGCGTGAACCAGTACGAGCTGAGTGCATAGGCGGTGCGCCCGTCGGCTTCAACCCGCTCGAGCGAGGTCAGGAACTCGACTTCCCCCCGACCGACACGTTGGCTGAAGTACCTGCGGATCGCGTCGATGCCCTGGAGCATCGGTTGATCGTGCAGCGCGACGGTTGCGTCCGGCGCGTAGAGGCCGAGCAATCGTTCGAGGTCGCCAGCCTTGAACGCGGCGACCCAGTCGTTACCGGCCAGCTCGATGGCCGCCCGCACGGTCGCCGGGGGCTCCGACGCCCGGGCGGTCGACACGGGCTGCGCGCAGGCGAGCGCGAGGAGCACCGCCCCTGCGAATCCGGAGTATAGGCGGGGTGATTTCATGGCATCACTCGAAGCGGTAGCCGACACGCAGTTCCCAGGTCCGGGGATCGCCGAAGTAGGGGCCGATGAACCACGAGGTCATGTAGCGCTCGTCGCTGCAGTTCTTGCAGGAAAGCGTGGCGGACCACCTGTCGTCCCGGGTCCGGTATCCGGCCTGCGCCTGGTACAGCCACTCCCGCGGCACGTAGGAGACCGGCGGCGAATTGGCGGCAGACACCCAGTGCGTGCCGGTGAACGAGACGTCGGCGCCGAGGCTGAACTCGCCTCCCGGGGCCGGGATCGTGTAGACGAACCCGGCGTTGCCGGTGATGTCCGGTGTGCGCGTGGGTTGCGTGGCGGTCGTGATCTGCGATTGCGGCTGCGGCTTGATCGACGTGAACTCGGCGTCGAGGAGGCCGAGGCTCACCGACAGGCTGAGGCGGTCCGTCGGCAGCCATTGCCATTCAGCCTCGAGGCCACGAAAACGCCCTTCTCCCGAGTTCTGCGTCAGGAACAGGACGCCGCCGGCAGGATTGGCGACGCCACTGATCAGCTGCAGGTCGGTCACGTCGGCCCAGAAGGCCGTTGCATTGAGGCGCATGCGGTCGCCGAGCATCTGCGACTTGAATCCCGCTTCGTACGACCAGACCTCTTCCGGCCCGAATGGCAGGTAGGACGATGCCGTGTGCGGTGCCGCGCCGCGGGCATTCCAGCCGCCCGACTTGAAGCCCTGTGTCGCCGAGGCATACCAGAGCCAGTCGTCGTTCTGCTGGAACTCGGCGCTGAGCCGCGGCGTGAATTTCGAGGCATTCTGCTTGACGGGCACGCCCCCCGCGACGAGCTCGGCCGTCGAAATGTTGAAGATGCCGCCGCGGTCATTGCGGCTCGCCAGCGAGATGTCCTTGTCCTCGTCCGTGTAGCGCCCGCCGGCCGTGAGCGTCAGCCGGTCGGTGAGGGCGTAGTCGAGCTGCAGGTAGGCGGCGATGCTGTCGGTGCCGTTCTCGATGACCCGATCGATCAGCACGAGCGGCGCCACGCAAGGGCCCATGGGCACTGCCGAGGCGCAGGAGACGTCCTGGAAGTCCGTCCTGTTCTGCTCGTCGATGTAGAAAAGGCCCGCCGTGTAGTTCAGGCGATCCCCGAAGAGCTTGCCGACGGCCTTCACTTCCTGCGTGAACTGTTCCGTGTCCTGCTGGTTCGAGATGGCGAATGCCGAGAAGCCGCGCTGCCCGTTCGGCACGAAGTCGATGATGTAGTCCCAGCCCTCGTCGCGATAGCCGGTGATGAAATTGAGCGACACGCCGCCGAGCTGCCAGCCGAGATTCGAGACGAAAAACAGGGTGTCGGTCTGCGACCCGAGTCCCTCGCCGCGGCGCAGCTGGTCGAGCAGCGACCCCGGGCCCTCGCGCTTCGAGATGCCTGTGATGTTGGTCTCCGGTGCGGCGAGATTGCGGATCAGGTTCAACTGTTCGCTGCGGACATACTCGCCGGCGAGATCCCAGGTCACCGCATCCGTCGGCAGCAGGCGCAGGGCGATCCGTCCGCCGTAGCCCTCGAGCCCGTTATTCTTCTCTCCGGTCACCGTGCTGCGCACGTAGCCGTTGTTTTCCTGGTAGAAGCCGGAGAACTTGCTGAGCACGGCGTCGCTGAAGGGCACGTCGACCGAGGCGCGCACCGTCCGGCGGTCGAACTCGCCGACGCCGACTTCGACCAGCCCCGCGAATTCGCGGCCCGGCTTTCGGGTGATGACATTGATCGCGCCAGCGGTGGTATTGCGCCCGAACAGCGTGCCCTGCGGGCCGCGCAGCACCTCGATGCGCTCGACATCGAACAGCGCGTAGTTGTTGGCGCTCTGGCGGCTGATGTAGACGTCGTCCACATAGGTTCCCACGGGAGGGTCGAACGTGGCGATCGACTCGGTGTTGCCGAGGCCGCGCAGGAAGTAGGCATTCGAATTGCCCGGGCCCGTGTTGTTGTGGCCCACGAGGTTGGGGACGACCCTGACGAGATCGAGCGTCTCGGTGATCTGCCGCCGTTCCATGTCGGCCGCGCTGAATGCGCTGACCGCGACGGGGATGCTCTGCACGTTCTGCTCGCGGCGTTGTGCGGTGACGATGATCTCCTCGAGCGCTCCCGCGGAGCCCGCACCGCCGCCGGCCGGCGCTTGCGCGACAGCGGCCGCCATCGCGCCGCAGGCGAGGGCCGGAACCACGATCCATGCCGGAAACTGACCTGATTTCACGTTCGAACCCCCTGGGACCTGGCGACTGCGCCATCCTAGCCCTGGCGCCAACTTGGCCGCACGCCATCGTCCGGCCAATTCGCCGAAAGCAGCGACGACTTCGCGAATGCCGTTCACGCTGCGCGAGTGGCGGCCTGCATTGACCGGGCCCGGGGGCCGCCGCAATAATCGTTCGCATCACGGGGGAGATCGCCATGTCGAGATCGGAGGCCCTTGCCTTCTATCTTCTCTTGCCCGCCTGCATCGGGCTCCTGCTGGGCTGGGGCCATGTCGGGCAGGTGGCGAGCCAGCTGCCACACCTCCTCAGCATCCTCTACTGGGTCGGGCTCGCCATCCTCATCTGGACCCTGAACGACCCGGCGACCCGGCTCGTATCCTTCGTGCTGGCCCCTACCCTGCGGCGCATCCTGCTCGTCTGCCTCCTGGGCGGGGTCCTGGCGACCCTCGTGCAGCGGCCGATGGTCCTCCTGTACTCGGGAGGCTTCGTGCGGGCGCTCGCCGTGCCGGCGCCCGATTTCGTGCAGGAAGCCGGCTGGCAGGTGCTGCCCGGTTCCCTGCTGCAAGTCCGGGATGCGATCGTTCACTGCGCGGAGTGGATCGGCCTCTGGATGATCGCCAACTGGGCCCTGGTGCGCGTGGGCGGCAGGACGCGCTTCGGCGCGACCCGCGCGAACCCCAGGGCGGAATCGCCGGCCGTTCCGACCGCGGAACCGTCGACGGTCTCGATCGGCGCTTCATTACGGGTGGACCATGAGTCCCACCGGGCCACCGATGCCACCCGGCCTGCGATGCCGATCCTGCTGCGCGCCCGGCGCGATCTCGGGCCACGGATCCTGGCGTTGCAGGCACAGGATCACTTCGTGCGGGTCACGACGCCAGTGGGCAGCGAGCTCGTGCTGTATCGTTTCAACGATGCCATCCGGGAGATGGGCCGCGACGCGGGATTGCAGGTGCACCGCTCGTACTGGGTGGCGCGCGATGCCGTGCGGGCGCTGCGCTACATCGAAGGCCAGTGCCTGCTCGAACTCTCGAACGGTACGCACATCCCGGTCAGTCGCGCGCGGCGCGAAGTGGTGAAGGACTATTTTTCGTACTTCGCGAGCACCCAGGGTTCGGCCTGCGCGGCCGCGAGCCATTCGCCGAGGATCGGGTCGGCGAGTACATTCTCGCAATAGCCCGCTGCTGCGGGCGACAGGGACGCCCCGTAGGTCCGGAAGCGCAACACGACAGGCGCGAACATCGCATCGGCAACGCCATACCCGGCGCCAAAGAGCCAGGGGCCGCGGGCGCCGAAGTCGCGCCGGCACTGCGACCACGCCGCGTCGATGCGCGCCACCTCCGCGGCGAGCCCGGGCGTCATGGCGGTATGCCGGTTGCGCGCCGTCGCGATCATGGGCCAAGTGTCGCGCAATACCGCAAACCCGGAATGCATCTCGGCCGCGAGCGAGCGCGCCCGGGCACGCTCGGCGGCATCGCGCGGCCAGCCGCGCCCCGCGAGCTCGCAGGCGTACTCGCAGATCGCTATCGAGTCCCAGATCCTGAGGTCGCCGTCGGCCAGCACCGGCACGCGATGTGCGGGGCTCCATGCGGCGACCTGCGTCCCGAACTCGGGGGTGTCGAGCGGCAGCACCACTTCGTCGAAGGCGAGGCCGAGGTGCTTCAGCAGCATCCAGGGCCGCAACGACCAGGACGAGTAGTTCCTGTTGCCGATGACGAGTGTCAGTGCATTCATGCCTGCAATGCCTTGCCGCGGGTTTCGACGATGAACGGAGCCAGCAGTGCAGCCGCGAGCGGTATCACCGCGACCGAGAGCATCGTCGCGAGCAGGGCCGCCGGCGAGCCGTCGGCGCGGGAAGTCACGACGCCGACGGCCAGCGGTCCGAGCGCCGCGATGATGCGGCCGAAGTTGTAGCAGAAACCCGCGCCGCTCGCGCGCAGGCGAGACGGGAAGAGCTCGGGCAGGTAGAAAATGTAGGTGCTGAAGATGCCGTAGACGCCGAGGCCGACGAAGAAGAGCAGGCGCAGGCGCATCTCGGGCGCGAACTCGAGCCCGAAAACGGCGAGCATCGAGGCCGCCGAGTACAGGAAATAGGTCGCGAACATCGCGCGCCGACCCATCAGCCGCGCGAGCGGCAGGGCGGCGAGGGCGCCGACCAGCCCGCCGACGTTGAATGCGTTCGCCGCAAGCGTCTTCCATTCCTCGACGAGCGATGGCGCGTGCGCGGCCGCGAGCCAGGCTCCCAGCAGCGGCACGAAGGCGTTGCAGGCCCACCAGGTGAGGAGTCCCGCGACCGACACCATGAAGCCGGCGAGGGTTGCACGCCGTATCCCCGGTGCGAACAGTTCGCGCAGCGACGGCGGCGCCTCGGCGGCGCGCGCGCGCGTCCAGGCTTCGGGCTCGTGGATGAAGGCGCGGATCGCGAACGCAAGCACGACCGGCGCAAGGCCCGCGAGGAATACATAGCGCCAGGAATTGGCGGGGTCGTCGGCGAACCAGACGCCCGCGACCTGGTAGTTCACCGCGCCCGCCAGCAGCAAGCCGAGCGGCGAGGCCGTGTAGAGGATCGTGCCGGCGAACACGCGTCGCTCCTCCGGCACCGTTTCGGCGACCAGCGCCGCGCCTACCGCCCATTCGCCGCCGATGCCGAGGCTCGCAAGGATGCGAAATGCGACGAGTTGCGTCATGTCGGTCGCGGCCGCGCACAGCGTGGTGCCGATCGCATACAGCGCCACGGTCAGGAACAGCGCGCGGCGGCGGCCGTAGCGATCCGCATACCAGCCGAAGAGCACGCCGCCGATCGCCCAGCCCACGAGCAGGATCGAGGAGAGGACGCCGGTCCACAGGACCGTCGCCTCCCGGGCCGCCGCGCTGCCGGGCACGAGATCGAGCAGGGCCGGAACGGCATTCGGCGCGACGAAATTGAACAGCAGGGCATCGAACACATCGAAACCCCAGCCGAACCATGCGGCCGCGAGCACCAGCCATTGATAGCGCGTCATGCGTGCAGACCCCCGTCGCTGTCAGCAGTGTAACCGCCCGGCTGTCAGCGCAGCACCCCGGCCGGTTCGTGCGCAAACCCTGCGCGCGTTCACGGATTGCCAAGCCGAAGAGGTGGAGGCTTGGGTCCCATGGTGTTGCAAGTACACAGCCTGCGTGACTACTTCCGCGAGTCGCTGCACAGCGCCCTCGAGCACCAGCACGTCGCGGTGGGCGGCGAGACGGAGCAGTACGTCGTGAACCTGCTGACGATCTTCGCGCGCTCCGAGGCGCTCTACGAACAGACGCCGGACGGAGCGCGCATCCGGCCGCTGGTCTCGATGCTCACCGACGCCCTCGAGGCGCCCACGGCCGAAGCGCGCTGCACGGGCCTGCAGCGGCTCGGCGACGTGTCGCTCTTCGTGGCGGGATTCTTCGCGCAGGGGTTTGCGCGCAAGCTGGTCGACATCGACTACCACATCGCGATGGGTGGCCGGGCCTATGGCACCCTGTCCGACGCGGTGAAGCGCAGCGGCCGGCCGGCGCTCGGCCCAGTGTTCGGCGAGCTGGCGGCGAAGTTCCAGCGGCTGGTCGATGCGCTCAACGAGGTCAGCGAGGCGGGCCGCGAGCACAGCGACTTCGACGCGCTGCGCCTCTACGAGATCTGGTTGAAGACCGGCAGCCGCCGGGCCGAAAAACTGCTCGCGGGCCTCGGCGTGTCGCCGAGCGTTGCCGCGCGCGCGGCCTTCCGCCACTGAGCGCGACCCCCATGGTCCTCAACGCGTTGCAGGACCTGCTGGCCGGAATCTACGACGTGCCGCTCGCGCACGATGTGTACGACTTCCTCATCACCGACCGGGGCTGCGTGCCGCGCGCGGGACAGGCGACGCCCTGCGACGAGGAGCTGCTGGTCGCGCGCGACGGCGACGGCATGGCCATTGCGCTCTACCTCGACCCGCAGGTGCTCGAGAGGCTTGCCGCGGCGAATCCGCTCGAGCGGCTGACTGGCGCGAACCTTGCGGATTGCTGGACGGCGCTCGAGGGCGTGAGTCACTTCCATTACCTCGCATTCCATGCGGGGCACGACCACCAGGTCTCGCGACTCGAACTCGAGACGCAGGCGGAAGTCGACAAGTACGTCGCGACGCTCGAGCTGCTGCGCCGCCAGGCGCCCGGGCATTTTCCGCGCGAGCTGCACCGGATCCTGTTCGCGCGCACCCGCATCGATCCGCGCCTGACGCGGGAGCGCGCGGCGCTCTACCGGCGGGCGAGCGACTATGCGGCCCGCTTCTGCCGGCGGATCGAGGGCCGCATGCAGGGCGAGGCCGAGGAGGCCGTGCGCGACATGGCGGCGGAGTTGAGGCGTTTCTACCGGCTGACGGAGTCCCGCAAACTGGCCCACATTGACCGCTGCGCCTGACGCCCGCGGCGCTATTCTTCCTCGTCGTCCCCGCGCGCCTTGCGCGCTTCCATCTCGCGCTTGAGCTTGATCCATTCCGACAGCTTGCGCAGGTCGGTGCGCGTGGTGTTGCCGGTGCGCTTGTCGTCGGGCGACCGGGTGCGCCCGTAGGGATAAGTGGCCGCGTGGTCGTCGGCCACCTGGCCCTCGATGCCGAGCGTCGTACGCTCGAACGAACCGGTACGGTCGTCGGGGATTTCCAGCCATTCGACGCGGCCGTTGCCGAGGTCGTCATGGACGATGCGGGCGACCCGGCGGGCGCCGGAAGCGGGGGGCTTGCGGTTGTCCTGTGCCACGATCCGCCCAAGTCTAAGCGCGGCTCTTTCCATGAACCGCGCCCCAGGTCACATACCGAGGCGTCCGGCGGCGCGCAGCAGCCCCACGCAGGTCTTGCCGTCACTGATTTCGCCGTCGAGGGCCCGGCGGCAGGCTTCCGCGAGCCCCATCCAGTGCACTTCCAGCAGTTCCCCGTGTTCGGTCTGCTGCGTCGCAGGCACGAGGCCCGTGGCGAGGAAGAGGTGCACCGACTCGGTGAGCACGCCGGGCGAGCTGATCACGGCCCCGAGCGGCTCCCAATGCGTGGCGCGCACCCCCGCCTCCTCGACGATCTCGCGCTGGGCGGTGGCGAGCGGCGGCTCTCCCGGCTCGAGCTTGCCGGCGGGCAGTTCCCAGATCCAGCCGCCTACGGCATGCCGGTACTGCCGCAGCAGGCAGACGCGCCGGTCGCCATCGAGCGCAGCCACGGCCGCGCCGCCCGGATGATGGATGATGTCGAGCGTGACGCGCTCGCCGTTTGGCAGCTCGACCACTTCGACGTTGCCGGTGACGATGCGGCCGCGGAACTTCGTCTCGCTCGAGATCAGCACGACGGGCGGCTCAGCGCGAACGCGCGTGGTATTCGAGGTTCGGCATCATGTCGGTGGCCGTTGCGAGCCTGTTCGTCATGTTGAAGAAACCCGTGACGGCCGCGATGTCCCAGATGTCGCGCGCGCTGAAGCCGGCGCGCGCGAGGCGCCGCCGGTCCGCCGCGCCGGCCTCCGCGGGCGTCGCCGTGAGCTTGTGCGCGAAATCGAGCATGGCGCGCTGGCGGGCGGGCAGGCGCGCGACCCGGTGGTTCATCACGAGCAGCTCGCCGAGCGTCGGGTCGCCGGAGAGTTCGCGCACCGCCTGGCCGTGCGCGACGAGGCAGTAGTAGCAGCGGTTCGCGGCCGACACGACCACCGCGATCATCTCCCGCTCGAGCTTCGTGAGCCGCGAGTCGCCGAGCATGAGGTCGTTGTACATGTCGATGAAGGCGCGCAGCTTCACCGCGTCGAAGCTGTAGGCGGCCAGCACGTTCGGCAGGAAGCCGATCTTCTCCTCACAAATGGCGAAGTACTTGCGCAGGTCGGCGGGCAGGGCGCGCCGTGGCAGGCGCAGGGCGGTGAGGCCTGCTGGCTGGGCGCGGCGGCGCTTGGCGGTTTTTCCCTTCATCGGCCGTCGACCTCATCGACGTCCGCCTGGCCGGTGAAGCGCCGCCGGAAATGCGACCACGAAACACCCATGGCGAGGATCGCGGCGGCGACCACGAGGCCGATCCAGGCAAAGGCGCGCGCCTTCGCCTCGAGCCAGCCGAATTGCACGGCGACCCAGACGAGCGCCGCGAAGAAGGTGAGCGCCAGCAGCACGCCGGCGATGCCGAGCGAGCGCACCGTGGCGTGCAGGTACACGACCCAGCCGATCAGCAGGACGATTCCCGCGAGCGCCTTGGGCGCATCGATCGCCGGGAAGCCTGCCGCGAGCCAGTGGTAATAGGAATGGCCGGTCGGGTTGAAGGTCAGCAGCACGAGCAGCAGGGCTAGCGCGAAGCGCAGCGCGACGCCGCCGAAGCCGGGAGTTTCGTCCGTCATGGGTCACCCTGGGGAATGGTCTGCGGATGATCCGGCAATCAGCGGCGCGCGACAACCTCGCCGGCCGATCGTATATTGCACGGCCATGTCGAAGTCCGCGCACCTCGAGAAGCTGAACGCCGCGCAACGCAAGGCGGTGACCTACGGCGAGCCGGCGGAGCAGCAGGGGTTTCGCGCCGGCCCGTTGCTGATCGTCGCGGGCGCGGGCACCGGCAAGACGAACACGCTCGCCCACCGCGTCGCGCACCTCGCGATCCACGGGGTCGACCCGGCGCGCATCCTGATGCTCACCTTCACCCGCCGCGCCGCGCTCGAGATGCGCAGGCGTGCCTATGAGGTCGCGAAGGTCGCGCTCAACGAGGCGCTCGGCGGCGTGAGCCAGACGATCCTGCAGCGGCTCGGCTGGGCGGGCACTTTCCACT
This sequence comes from Pseudomonadota bacterium, assembly GCA_963204835.1. Lineage (GTDB taxonomy): Bacteria > Pseudomonadota > Gammaproteobacteria > Steroidobacterales > Steroidobacteraceae > CADEFQ01. Next base: position 33,974 of record CAUJHJ010000006.1, on the reverse strand, counting down.
CGGTCGGCAACCGGCTGCTGCGCCACTATGCGCGCCAGCTCGGGCTCGATCCGCAGTTCTCGGTGATGGACCGGGCCGACTCCGCCGACCTGCTCGACGGCATCCGTCAGGAACTCGGCCTTGCGGGCAAGGAGCAGCGCTTTCCGCGCAAGGACACCTGCCTCGCGATCTATTCGTACCGCGTCAACACCCAGAAGACGCTCAAGGAGTCGCTCGAGGCCCAGTATCCCTGGTGCGCCCCGTGGGAAGGCGACCTGACGAAGCTTTTTCGCACCTACGTCGAGCGCAAGCAGAAATTCGCGATCCTCGACTACGACGACCTGCTGCTCTACTGGCACATCCTGATGAGCGAGCCGCAGCTCGCGCGGCACGTCGCGGGCCATTTCGACCATGTGCTCGTCGATGAATACCAGGACACGAACCGGCTGCAGGCGGGCATCCTCTACGGACTTGCGCCCGAGGGCAGCGGGCTCACCGTCGTCGGCGACGATGCGCAGGCGATCTACTCGTTCCGCGCCGCCACCGTCGAGAACATCCTCGAGTTTCCCGATCGCTTCCAGCCGCGCGCGGAAGTGGTCGCGCTCGCGCAGAACTACCGCTCGACCCAGGCGGTGCTCGATGTCTCGAATGCACTGATGGCCGAGGCGCCGCGCCAGTTCAGGAAGCACCTGCTGTCGCTGCGCGGGGCCGGCTCGCGCCCGCGACTCGTGACGGTCGAGGACCTGCCGACGCAGGCGGAGTACGTGTGCACGCAGGTACTGAAGGCGCGCGAGGCGAACGTGCCGCTGCGGCGCCAGGCGGTGCTGTTCCGTTCGGCGAGCCACAGCGACCTGCTCGAGATCGAGCTGTCGAAGCGCAAGATCCCGTTCATCAAGTACGGCGGCCTCAAGTTCCTCGAGGCGGCGCACGTCAAGGACCTGCTCGCGATCCTGCGCTGGCTCGACAACCCGCGCAACGCGATGGCCGGCTTTCGCGTGCTGCAATTGCTCAAGGGCATGGGGCCCGCCAATGCGCGGCGGGCGCTCGATCATCTCGTGAAGGAGGGCGGCAGCTTCGCTGCGCTGCGCAGCTTCGAGCCGCCGCCCGACAGCGCGCTCGACTGGAAGAAGCTCGTCGAGCTGCTGACGGCGCTCGCCGATCCGCAGACGCCGTGGCAGGGGCAGGTGAACCAGGTGCGCACGTGGTATCGCCCGCACCTCGAGCGCCTCTATGAACACGTGCACACGCGCATCGGCGACCTCGACCAGCTCGAGCTGCTGTCGGGCCAGTACCCTTCGCGCGAGCGCTTCATCACCGAGCTCACGCTCGATCCGCCGCAGGCGAGCGGCGACCTCGCCGGCCAGCCGCTGCTCGACGAGGACTACCTCGTGCTGTCGACCGTGCATTCGGCCAAGGGCATGGAATGGGACGCGGTCTATGTGCTGAACGTCGTCGACGGTAGCTTCCCGTCGGAGTTCGCCACGGGCCGTGCCGAGACGATCGAGGAGGAGCGGCGCCTGCTCTATGTCGCGATGACGCGCGCCAAGGACGACCTGACGCTGGTGCAGCCGCTCAAGTTCCCGATCACGCACCAGCCGAAGCAGGGCGATGCCCACGTGTACGGGGGCAGGAGCCGCTTCCTGAGCGAGAAGGTGCTGAAGGCGCTCGACAGCAGCTCGTTCCAGGGGTCGAAGCTCGGCGAGGCGCCGCTCGCCGAGTCGGGGCAGGGCGCACTCGATGCCGTCGAGCGCGTCAAGGGCATGTGGTAGCGGCGCGGGCCGTCAGGGTCCCGAGGGCTTGATGAACTTCAGCGTGAAGCGGTCGCTCTCGCCGATCGCCGTGTACTTGGCGCGGTCGGTGTCACCGGCCGCGTAGGTGGGCGGCAGCGTCCAGACGCCCTTTTCGTAGTCCTTGCTGTCCTTCGGGTTCGCATTCACTTCCGATTTCGCAACCAGCCTGAAACCGGCGGCCTCGATCATCTTGATCGCGTAGTCCTCGTTCACGTAGCCGCTGCGGGCCTTCGGGTCCTGCGTGACCGCCGGGTTGCCGCGATGTTCAGCGACGCCGAGCGTGCCACCCGGCTTCAGCGCCTTGTACATGGCGGCGAAGGCGGCGGGCGCGTAGTCGCGGCCCATCCAGTTGTGGATGTTGCGGAAGGTGACGATGAGATCGACGCTGCCGGGCGGCGCGATGTCGGCAGTGCTTCCCGGGCCCATCGCGGTGACCGTCACGTTGCCGTAGAGGTCGGGGTGCGCGGCAAGTTTGTCCGCGTAGGCCTTGAGCGCCGCCGTGGTGCCCTTGCTGTCGGGGTTGGGCACGACCTGCGCGGCGTAGAACTTGCCCTTCTGCGCGACGAGCGGCGCGATGATCTCGGTGTACCAGCCGCCGCCCGGCCAGACTTCGAGCACCGTCTGCTCGGGCCGGATGCCGAAGAACAGCAGGGTTTCCTTCGGGTGGCGATACACGTCACGTGCGCGGTTCGCCTCGCTGCGCTGCTCGCCGGCAAGGACCCGATCGAGGTCCGCCGCAGTGTTGCTGCGGGTGCTGCCCGTGGTGGCGCATGCCGTGAGCGCGACGCCCAGCGCAACCAGCGCCAGCATGGATTTCTTCGCGTAGGCCATCTGCAGTCCCCCCGGTGACAGGAGGCGCTACCGTAGCCCGTCGCGGGCCGCAAAGAAAGGGTGGTGCCGGGTTTTCGGCAAACCCGGCACCCGTTCCTCAGCGCCTGAACGGCCCGCCGTTCGAGCGTGGCCGTGGCGGGCGTTCCTGCGCCTCGTTGACCCGCAGCTGGCGGCCATTCATCTCGCGGCCGTTCATCGCCTGGATCGCGCCTTGCGCATCGCCCTCGCGCATCTCGACGAAGCCGAAACCGCGGGGGCGGCCCGTATCGCGATCGTTGATCAGCTTGACCGACTCGACGGTGCCGTGCGCCTCGAACAGCGCGCGCACATCCTGTTCCGTCACCGAGAAAGGCAGGTTGCCCACGTAGATCGTCGTCATCCCGTCATCCCATCTGAGAGGCAGACGAAAAGATGCTACTCCCCGCGCGACGGGCAAGTAAACGGGGCCGGACCGGGGCGCACTTGCCCCGGTCCGGCCTGCGCACCGGTCAGTGGCGGCCGGCGGGCGCCGGCGGCGGCACCTTCTTCATGAAGTAGGTCCAGCTCGTCTCGTTCGGGCGCGTATCGTCGCCCGGCGGCGGCGACTTGTACTTCGGATAGTTCGTCTCGATCTCGTGCCGGAGCACCTCCGGCATGTCCTCGAACTTGTCGACCTTGCGGCCCGTTGTGTGGAAGTACACGAGGCCCTGCCGGCCACCCATCTCCATCCACGGCAGCCAGTTCGACAGGCGCACCCAGCCGACCTTCACCGCGGCGGTGTCGCGCTTGTCGTTCACGAGGTCCGACACGTCGCCCATGAAGCTGAACATCTCGGTCGCGTGATAGTCACCGCCGATGTACTTCTGGTAGGGACCTGCGAGCGGATTGTTGTAGAAGAGCGGTACGGTGATCGTGGTCCACCAGCTGTCGCCGACCATGTCGGCCCGCCAGGCCGTTGGCTTGCCGTCGCGGCCGACCGGGAACGTCGCCGGCTGGTTCACCGGGTCGTTGTCGATGTGCAGCACGTTCACGGTCTTGCCGGTCCAGGGATTCTCCCAGGTCTTCAGCACTTCATTGGTCTTCGGATCCATGTAGAACAGCACCTCGCGCGACACGAGCCGCCAGCCGGTGCCCTTCTCGGGGTCCTTCACCGTGACGCAGGTGCGGATGTTCATCGCTTCCACGTGGAAGAGCCTGCGATCCGGCTCCCCCTCGATGCGGCTGAACATGTTTCCGTTGAAGTAGTAGATGACCGGCGCGTTGTCCTTCACGGAGCACTGCACCTTGCGCATCGCGAGGGTCGCGCCCTCCGGGGTCGACAGGTCGATCTTGCCCGCGTGTGCGGTACCGGCTGCCGCGAGCAGCCCCGCGGCCACGAACAGGCGGGAGGAGATGAATGCAGAACGGCTCATCGGGGAGGTCCTCGTGTTGTCATGTGCCCATGACATACTAAACGCACGCGTCGCGCTATGCTTGGCCGCATGCGGCTTGCCTTTCACCTGTTGAACGTGTTCATCCGCGACGCGGGCGCGCTCAGCGGCAATCCGCTCGCCGTCTTCGAGCACCATCCCGGCCTCGATGCCGCGCGCATGCAGGCGCTTGCCCGCCAGTTCAACCTGTCCGAGTCGACTTTCCTCGCGCCCTCGAGCCGCGCGACCGCTGCCGTGCGCATCTTCACCCCACAGTACGAGATGAGCTTCGCCGGCCACCCGACACTCGGTACGGCCCACGTAGTGCGGCTGCTGCATGGCGGGGATGCGGTCACGCTCGAGATGCCGGCGGGCGTGATCCCCGTCAGCGCGCGGGGCGATGACTGGACCCTGACGGCCAACGTGCCGACCCATCGCGAGCCGGATGCCGATCATGCGGCGATCGCCGCGGCGCTCGGGCTCGAGCCGGGCGCCGTGCTCGGGCATCCGCTCTGGGTCGATGCGGGTACGGAACAATTGATCGTGCCGGTGCGCGCCGCGGCCGATGTCGCGCGGGCGCGGCCTGACAGCGTGCGGCTGGGCGCCCTGAGGAGCAGCCGGGGGCAAACCAAGGCGCTGGTCTTTGCGCCGGACGGCGGCGAGGACATCGTCGCGCGCTTCTTCTTCGAGAACGGCGATGAATTCCGCGAAGACCCGGCGACCGGTTCGGCCTGCGCGAATCTCGGCGGCTGGTATCTCGCGCAAGGCGCGCCGCTGCCGCTGTCGCGACGGGTATTGCAGGGCGATGCAATCCTGCGGCCCTCGACGCTGCGGCTCACGATCGATGCGCAGGCACGGGTTCGCGTCGGCGGAGAAGTGCGCCGCATCGGCGGCGGCACGCTCGAGATCGACTGAGGCCGCTCAGTTCCTGATCGCGCCGTAGAGCGTCCAGGCGCCGATCACGACGAAGCCGATGCCCGCGGCGACCTGCAGGTAGCGCACCGGGACGTACTTCGCGACGAAGCTGCCGGCGAGTACCGCGAGCGCCGTCGAAACCACGAGGGCGAGCGCTGCAGCGGTGAACACGTTCATGCGCCCGACCTTGCCGTCCGAGGCATAGAGCAGCGTCGCGAGTTGCGTCTTGTCACCGAGTTCCGCCATGAACACCGTGCCGAACACCATCAGGAAAGTCTTCACGTCCATGGCTTATGCGGGCTCCAGGTAGGCGTAGCCGTTGAGTTCACCCTCGTAGAAGCGCTTCAGCGCCTGGCTTTCGCCGATGGTCATGCGCCCATCGCGGATCGCACGCTCGCAGTCGCGCGCGAGGGCCGGGTAGAGCTCCTCGACGTCGTATTCCATGTACTCGAGCACCTTGTTCGCGGTGTCGCCCTTGACGATCTCGTCGATCGCCCAGCCGCCTTCCTCGTGCAGGCGGATGTGCACGACATGCGTGTCGCCAAAGAGGTTGTGCAGGTCGCCGAGCGTTTCCTGGTAGGCGCCGACGAGGAATACGGCGAGGTAGTACTCCTCGCCCTCGCGCAGCTCGTGCAGCTCGAGCGTGCGCTTCACCTCGCGCGGCGAGACGAAGCGGTCGATCTTGCCGTCCGAGTCGCAGGTGATGTCGGCCAGCACGCCCTTCCTGTCCGGGCGCTCATCGAGCCGGTGGATCGGCATGATCGGGAACAGCTGCTCGATCGCCCAGCTGTCCGGCAGCGACTGGAACACCGAGAAATTGCAGAAATAGATGTCGGAGAGGATTTCCTCGAGCCCCGCCAGCTCCTCGGGCGTTTCGCCCGAGCGGCGGCAGAAGTCGCGGATGCGCGCGCAGGTCGCCCAGAAGAGGCGCTCGGCGAGGCCGCGCATCCTCAGCGTGACGAGCCCGAGGTTGAACATCTGCAGCACCTGCTCGCGCGCGGTGAGTGCGTCGTGGTAGCACTCGACCAGGCGGCGCGCGCTGATCGCACCGTAGGCCTCGAACAGGTCCTGCACCGGCTGCGGCAAGGCATCGTCGCCGTCGTAGTCCGCGGCCGGGTCGCCGGACACGCGGAAGCGGTCGAGCGCCGAGCTGCCGAGCGTGTTGAAGATCAGCACGCTGTGCTGGGCCGCGATGGCGCGGCCCGACTCGCTGACGATCATCGGGTGCGCGATGCCGCGCGCGTTGCAGACGCTCGCGATGCGGTACACGACATCGTTGGCGTACTCGCCCACCGTGTAGTTCATCGACGAGGGAAAGTTCGTGCCGCTGCCGTCGTAGTCGACGCCGAGGCCGCCGCCGACGTCGATGTACTTCAGGCCCGCGCCGAGCAGCGACAGTTCCGCGTAGACGTGCGCCAGCTCATTGATCGCATCCTTGACCCGGCGGATGTCCTGCAGCTGGCTGCCGGGATGGCAGTGCACGAGCTGCAGGCAGTCGAGCATGTCGCGCTCGCGCAGCACCTGCACGACCTCGAGGATTTCGGTGATGAACAGGCCGAACTTGGATTTCTCGCCGGCCGAATCGCGCCAGCGGCCCGAACCCTCGCTCGAGAGCTTGACGCGCACGCCGATGCGCGGGCGCACGCCGGCTTTTTCCGCATGCTTCAGGATGAGGTTCAGCTCGGAGAAATTCTCGACCACCGGGATGATCGTGCGGCCGAGCTTGGTGGCGAGCACCGCCGCTTCGATGTAGCTGTCGTCCTTGAAGCCGTTGCAGATGATCAGCCGGTCGGACGCGCCCTCGGTCATCGCCATCACGGCGAGCAGCTCGGGCTTGGAGCCGACCTCGAGCCCGAAGCCGTGTTCGGCGCCGTAACGGAAGACTTCCTCGACCACGAGGCGCTGCTGGTTCACCTTGATCGGGAAAACGGCCGCGTACGTGTTGCGGTATTCGTTCTCGGCGATGGCCAGGGCGAAGGCCTCGGCGAGGTGGCGCAGGCGGTGGGCGAGGATATCGGAGAAGCGCACGACGACCGGCGTCGTCAGGTCGCGGGCCCTGAGCCCCTGCACCACCTCGAAGAGGTCGATCTCGTGGGCCGCGGTGGTGTCGGGACGGACGACGACATGGCCGGCGCCATTGACGCCGAAGTAGCCCTTGCCCCACGCCCCCACCTGGTACAGGTCGGCTGAATCCTCGACCCGCCAGGCCTGGCCCAGTCCGGGCTTGTCAACGGCCATGAGCTGCTCCCGGAAAAAAAGCGGCGCGCACGATAGCAGATCACCCGTCGCCGGTCGCGACGGGCCGCGCGGGGTCGCGCACCCATTCGCTCCAGGAGCCCGCGTAAAGGCGGGCCCCCGGCAGGCCCGCGTGCTCGAGCGCGAGCAGGTTGTGGCAGGCCGTGACGCCCGATCCGCACATCGACACGAGGTCTGTCGCCGGTCGGCCCGCGAGCAGGGCTTCCCATTGCTCGCGCAGGGCCTGCACCGGCAGGAAGCGGCCGTCGGGGCCGAGGTTCGCGGTGAAGGGCCGGTTGCGCGCGCCCGGAACATGGCCGGCGACGGGATCGATGCTCTCGTTCTGGCCGGCGAAACGGTCGGCGCCCCTGGCATCGACCAGGCTGCAGCTGCCTTCCGCGCGCAATTTCACGACATCGTCCGTCGTGACGGAGCGCGCGGCCTGTAGTTGCGGTACGTAGAGCCGCGGGTCGCGGCGGCGCACGTGCGTTTCGAGGGCGAGGCCGGCGGCGAGCCAGGCCGCCAGGCCGCCGTTCAGCACCGCGACCGCCTCGTGCCCGAGCCAGCGCAGCATCCACCAGGCACGCGCCGCGTAGGCGCCGGGACCGGCGTCGTAGCAGATGACCTGCACGTTCGAATTGATGCCCCAGCGGCCGAGCGTGATGGCGAATCGCTCGGGGTCCGGCAGCGGATGGCGGCCGCTGTGCGCGCCGGGCGGGCCCGACAGGTCGCGCTCGAGGTGCGCGTACTGCGAGCCCGGGATGTGGCCCGCGGCATAGGCGGCGGCTCCCGCATCGGGGGCGGCGAGTTCGAAGCGGCAGTCGAGGATGACGACCTCGGGACGGCCGAGCAGCGCGCCGAGCTGTGAGACATCGATCAAGGTTGAATACATGCGACAATTCTCGACTGAATCGGCGGCCACTACAATTCGGACATGATCGACGTCTACTGGGGCAGCGGCAGTCCATACTCGTGGCGGGTGCTGCTCGCGCTCGAGCACAAGCGGCTCGAGTATCGCAGCCACCTGCTGCAGTTCTCCCTGCAGGAACACAAGGCGCCGCACATCGTCGCGATGAACCCGCGGGGGCGCCTGCCCATCCTCAAGCACGACGACTATGTCGTATTCGAGTCGGTCGCGGTGCTCTACTACCTCGACCTCAAGTACCCCGAGCCGCCGATCTTCGGGCGCACGCCCGAGGAGGCCGGCGTCATCATGCGGGTGATCGGCGAGTTCGAGGCGTACGCGGAGGACCACCTGATGAAGATCGTCCGCGCGCTTTTCGAGGGCGGGGTCAACGAGGAAAACGTCGGCGAACTCACGCGCGCGATGCTCGCGGTGGCGAGCGAGGCGCGCACGATCGAGGGGCGGCTGTCGAAGGGCGACTGGATCGTGGGCGATGCGTACTCCGCCGCCGACATGGTGATCTTCCCCGCGATCCAGGTGTTGCTGCGGGCGCTGCGCAAGCCTGGCGCGGGCGTGCTCGCGTCGCGCTTCCTGCCGGTCGAGGTGAACTACCCCTCGCTCGGACGCTGGCTCGATCGCGTCGCCGCCCTGCCGGGCTTCGACCGGACCTGGCCGCCGCACTGGCGCAACGCCTGACCCGCGGCCGCGCGCTGGCCAGCGCGTGACGCGGTTGGTACCCTTCCGCGGATGAACGACAAGGTCTACATCGATTTCCCGGGACGCATCGTCCTCATCGGCTTCGGCAGCATCGGCCAGGGCGTGCTGCCGCTCATCCTGCGGCACATCGGCATCCAGCCGGCGCGCATCTCGATCGTCACCGCGGACGAGCGCGGCAAGCAGGTGGCCGCGGAGTACGGCGTCAAGTTCGTGCAGGAAGCGCTCACGCGCGAGAATTTCCGCCGCATCCTCGACGCCAACGTCGGCCGCGGCGATTTCGTGCTGAACGTCTCGGTCGACGTGTCGAGCATCGCGCTGGTGAAGTACTGCTGGGAGCGCGGCGCGATGTACCTCGACACCTGCATCGAGCCCTGGGCGGGCGGCTACACCTCGCCCACGATTTCGATCGCGAAGCGCACCAACTACGCGCTGCGCGAGGAGGCGATCGCGCTCAAGGCCGGTAGCGCGAAGCAGCCGACCGCGATCATCACCCATGGCGCCAATCCGGGCATGGTCTCGCATTTCGTCAAGCAGGCGCTGCTCAACATCGCGGCGGACCTGGGCGTCGAGGCCGCGCCGGCGCGGCGCGACGACTGGGCGAAGCTCGCGCGCAAGCTCGGCGTCACCACGATCCACATCGCCGAGCGCGACACGCAGGTGTCGAGCCGGCCGAAGCGCATCAACGAGTTCGTCAACACCTGGTCGGTGGACGGCTTCGTCGGCGAGGGCAGCCAGCCCGCCGAATTGGGCTGGGGCACGCACGAGCGCAATTTCCCGCGCGACGGCAAGCGCCATGACTTCGGCTGCGGGGCTGCGATCTACCTGACGCAGCCGGGCGCCGCGACGCGCGTGCGCACCTGGACGCCGAAGGCGCAGAACTTCATGGGCTACCTCATCACCCACGGGGAGTCGATCTCGATCGCCGACTACCTGACCGTGAAGGAGGGCATCGAGCCCGTCTACCGCCCGACCGTGCACTACGCCTATCACCCGAGCGACGCGGCGGTGCTCTCCGTGCACGAACTGCAGGGCCGCAACTGGCAGCTGCAGGACTCGACCCGCATCATGATGGACGACATCGTGAGCGGCACCGACGAGCTCGGCGTGCTGCTCGCCGGGCACAAGAAGAACGCCTACTGGTACGGTTCGCAACTCTCGGTCGAGGAAGCGCGCCGGCTTGCGCCCCACAACCAGGCGACGAGCCTGCAGGTCACGGTCTCGTGCCTCGCCGGCATGGTCTGGGCCATGGAGAACCCGAATCGCGGCCTGCTCGAGCCCGACGATCTCGACCACCGCAGCTTGCTCGCGGTCTGCATGCCGTATCTCGGCACGGTCACGGGCGAGTACACGGACTGGACGCCGCTGTCGGATCGCGAGCGCCTCTTCCCGGAGGACATCGACAAGAGCGATCCGTGGCAGTTCAAGAACGTGCGGGTCTTCTGACGGAGTGGGTGCCGGGTATTCGGTTATTGACGGAACGGCGCTCAGTCAATAGCCGAATAACCGAAGACCCGGCACCCTGCCCGCGCTACGCGCGGTAATCCACGCCGGCGATTGCATAGCTGCGCTCCCCCTCCGGCGCGCGCACGACCACCTCGTCATCGAGGCGCTTGCCGAGCAGCGCCCGCGCGAGCGGCGCATCCATGCTGACGTAACCCGGCGCGGCGTCGAATTCGTCGGGGCCGACGATGCGCACGCGCAGTTCGCGGCCGTCCCCGGCCTCGAGCGTGACCCAGGCGCCGAAGAACACGCGCTCCCTGTCGGTGGGCGGCCGATCGACGACCACCATGCCTTCGAGCCGCTGGCGCAGGAAGCGCACGCGCCGGTCGATCTCGCGCAGCCGCCGCTTGCCGTAGGTGTATTCGGCATTCTCGGACCGGTCGCCCTGGGCGGCCGCTTCGGATACGGCCTGGGTCACCTGTGGCCGCTCGACCCGCCAGAGCTGTTCGAGTTCGGCCTTGAGGCGAGCGTGGCCCTCGGGGGTGATGAAGCGGGAACCGGGCGTTTCCCGCGGTCGGTAGCGGCTCATGGGGCGTGAATTCTCGCGTTTCTTGCGCCAGTTCTCATCCCCGCCCCGGGCGCCGGGGAGGGAGTGTGCCGGCCCTCACAGTCTCCCCGGGGCATCGGGACTAGCCTAGGCCCCATGTCCGCTCGGTACTACACACATTTCGTGACCCCGGCCGACGAAGCCCGGCAAGCGCATGAGTGGAGTGGCGTGGTCGAACTCGGGCGAGAGCTCGACCAGCGCGCCGGTACCAGCGAGCTCGCGCGGCTGCTCGCGCAGAGTTTCGAGCTCGACCGCGAGGACATCCGGATCTTGCACTGGGCGAGGCTGCATTGATCGACTGAGATCCCCTGGCGGACTTCCTTCCCTTCATTGAAAGTCCGCATACTCCGACCCCGGTCCGCAAAACCGGGGTCTTTTTTTGGTGCCGGGAGTCCGGGGGAGTTCGATGCGCGGGATCAAGCCCTACGCCTGGACCGCGGCGATCCTCGTGCTCGCCGCGGCCGCCTATGCCTGGGCCGGTTACTGGCTCGCACCGCGCCTCATCCAGTCGAAGCTGCCAGCCGCTGTCGCCGCGGCCACCGGCCAGCGCCTCACGCTCGGCGCCGTCGTCGTCAGGCCCTTCCAGCTTTCGATCGAAGTCGCGGACATCGCGCTCGCGGAGCCGGACGGCAAGCCCCTGCTCGGCGCAAGGCGCCTGTACGTCAATGCGGAACTCGCGTCCCTCTGGCGCCGCGGCGTCGTCCTGCGAGCGATCGAGCTCGACGATCCCGCGATCAACCTCGTGTTGCGCCCCGACGGCCGGCTCAACCTGCTCGCCGCGCTGGCGCCGAAGACGGCGCAACCGGCAAAGGGCAACGCCGCGGACAGGCCGCTTCCGGTCAGCATCGGGGACATCCAGGTGAAGGGCGGCACGATCGATGCCACCGACCTGCGGCGCACGCCGGCGCTGCGCGAGCGGCTCGCGCCGATCAACCTGCGCGTGCAGCACTTCACGACTTCGGCGGGCGGTGAGGGCCGCTTCCATGTCGTCGGCCAGGGCGAGCATGGCGCCTCGCTCACGCTCGACGGCCGGGTCGCGGTGGCGCCCTTCGCGCTCGATGGCACGCTTTCCATCGAGGGCCTCGCCGCGCAGACAGCGTGGCAGGTCGCTGGCAGCTACGCGCGCATCGATCCGCCTGAAGGCACGATCGACCTGAAGACGCTGTACCGCGTGGCTTCGACGACCGACGGGGTGCGCATCAACCTCGATGCGCTCGGGGTCGTGGTCCATGACCTGGCGCTGCGCGCTGCCGGCGCCGGCGGCGAATGGATCCGTATCGCGGAGCTGGCGGCGAGCGAGGCGAGCCTCGACGTGCACGAGGCGCGTCTGCGGCTGCCCGAGATCCGCGTGAGTGGCGCGACCGTGCAAGCGTGGAGGGATGCAGGAGGACGCATCAACCTCGCCGATCTTGCACCAGTGGGCGCGACACCGCCCGCACCGGCGCAACCGCCGCCGGCAGGCTCCGGCAGGGCCTGGCACATCGAAGCGCCGCGGCTGCGCGTCGTCGAATCGAAGCTCGTGTTCGAGGATCGCACGGCGGCGGCGCCGGTCGCCTACCAGTTCGCCCCGCTCGAATTCGATGCCGACGGCTTTGCCAGCGACGCCGGCGCGGTGCGGCTCGCGCTGCGCACGGGCTTCAATGACACGGGGCGCATCACGGTGAGCGGCGATTGGCGCCTCGATGCGCCGGGCGGCGCCTTCGAGATCGACGCGCAGCGGTTGCCGCTTCCCTTCCTGCAGCCCTATCTTGATCGCTCGACCGACCTCGTCCTGCAGGACGGCCAGCTCTCGCTCGCAGGCCAGCTCGCGATCGAAAGTCCCGCGGGCGCCGCTGCCCGCTTCGGCTTCGATGGCGGCGCGACACTCGCCGGCTTCCACAGCGTCGATCGCGCCTTGCGGCAGGATTTCGTGCGCTTCGGCCAGCTGACACTCACCGGCCTCAGCTATCGCTCCTCGCCCGCCGCCCTGCACATCCGCGACGTGCTGGCGCAGGGCGCCTATTTCAAGCTCGTGATCGCACCCGACCAGACCACCAACATCGCCGACGTGCTCTCGCCGCGGCGGGCGAAGGCGGGCGACCCCGCGGCAGGCGACGACGCCGCTGCAGCCGTTGCACCCGCGCCCGCGCGGCGCGCGCTGCAGGCCCGCATCGACCGGATCCGGGTCCGCGACAGTTCCGCGAATTTCGCCGACCTGTCGATCCGCCCAAACTTCGCGACCGGAATCGGGCAGCTGCACGGCACGCTGCTGGGCCTGTCGTCGGACCCGGCGACGCGCGCCGCGGTCTCGCTCGACGGCAAGGTCGATCGTTACGCCCCGGTCGAGATCCGTGGCGAGGCCAACCTGCTCGCGGCGAGCGTCTACACCGATCTCTCCGCGAGCTTCAGCAATATCGAGCTGCCGACCTTCACGCCATATTCCGGCAAGTTCATGGGCTACAAGATCGCCAGGGGCAAGCTCAACGCGAAGTTCGGCTACCGCATCGATCATCGCAGGCTCGACGCACGACACCACTTCGTCCTCGACCAGTTCACGCTCGGGGACAAGGTTGAGAGCGAAGAGGCGGTCCACCTGCCGATCAAGCTCGCGATTGCCCTGCTGAAGGACCGCAACGGCGTGATCGACATCGACCTGCCGGTCTCGGGCTCGCTCGACGACCCGAAGTTCCGCGTCGGCCCGCTCGTGTGGAAGGCGCTCGGGAACCTGCTCGTGAAGGTCGCGACGGCGCCGTTTGCGCTGCTCGGGTCGCTGTTCGGCGCGGGCGAGGAAGTGCGCTTCGTCGACTTCAACTACGGCAGTGCTGCACTCGACGCGGCGGCGCGCGAGCGGCTGGCCCATGTCGGGCGGGCACTCGTGGACCGTCCGCAACTGCGGCTCGAAGTGCCGCTCGTGGCGGTGGCCGCGGGCGATCGCGAGGCGCTCGCCGCCGCGCGGTTCGATGCGCTGCTCGGGGGGCCTGCGTTGCAGGCCCTGCGGGCGAGCGATCCCGCCGCGTACCAGAAGGCGCTCGACGCCGCCTGGCGCGAGGCCACGGGCGAGGCGCGCGCGCCGCGGCCCGAGCGCGTGAAAGGCGAGACCCGGGATGCGTGGCTGCTGCGGGGCATCGAAGCCGGCGAGGCGGCCCTGCGCGAGCGCCTCGTCGTGCCGGACGCCGCGCTCGAGGCATTGGCGCGGCAGCGTGCCGACGCGGTGCGCGATGCGCTGATCGCGACCACGGGGCTCGATCCGGCGCGGGTGTTCGTCGTGGCCGGCGCCGCGGAACCCGGTGCGACGGGCGGAGTGCGGCTCGCGCTCAAGGTGGAGTGATCGACCCTATACTGCGCCGATGCGCAACTTCATCCTCTCCGCCGCGGTCACGGTACTGGCCGCCTGTGTCGCGCCCGCCCCGGCGCCCGTCCCACAAACCCCGGCGGCCGTGGCGGCCCCTGTCGCGCCGGCACGCCCGAGTGGCCTGCTGCTTGCAGGCTACGACACGGCGATCCGGCCGCAGGACGACCTCTACGATTTCACCGGTGCGAAATGGCTGGCCGGCACCGAGATCCCGGCCGATCGCTCGAGCTGGGGCACTTTTGCGGTGCTCGACGAGCGCGCCGAGACCGATGTGCGCGCCATCGCCGAGGATGCGGCCCGGGACACGGGCCACGCCCCCGGTTCCGACGGCCAGAAGATCGGCGACCTTTACGCGAGCTTCATGGACGAGGCGGCGATCGATGCCGCGGGCCTGAAGCCCCTCGAGCCGCGCTTCGCGCGCATCCGCAAGATCCTGACGCACGCCGACGTGGTGCGCTTCCTCGGCGAGTCGCAGCGGGTTCTGCAGCGCGTGCCGCTCAATTACTACGTGTCGCAGGATGCGGGTGATGCGACGCACTACATCGGCATCCTCACGCAGGGTGGGCTGTCGATGCCCGACCGCGACTACTACCTCAAGACGGACGAGGTGAACGCGGCGTTTCGCAAGCAGCACCTCGCGTACGTCGGGCAGATGCTGAAGCTCGCCGGCGCGAAGAACGCCGCGGCGCGCGCGGTGCGCATCGCACAGCTCGAGACGGCGATCGCCGCAATCCAGTGGACCAAGGTGCAGAACCGCGACCCGGTCGCAACCTACAACAAGACGGCACCCGCGGACCTCGCGAAGCTCGCGCCGTCCTTCGACTGGGCGGCCTTCTTCGCGGCGGCGGGCGTGCCCGCGGCCGCGATCGACGTCAACCAGCCGGCCTTCGTGCAGGCATTCGCGCAGCTCCTCAGCGAGACGCCGGTGTCGGTCTGGCGTGAGTATTTCTTCTTCCAGCTGCTCGACGTCTCGGCGCCGTACCTCGCCGCGCCCTTCGCCACGGCGCACTTCGACTTCCACAGCAAGGCCCTGCAGGGCGTGGAACAACAGCCCGAGCGCTGGAAGCGGGCGGTGACGCTGCTCGACTCGCAGGTCGGCCAGCTGGTCGGCAAGGAATACGTGGCGCGCCACTTCAATCCCGAGTCGAAGGCGCGCATCAAGGCCCTTGTCGGCAACCTGCTTGCGGCCTTCGACCAGTCGATCGACACGCTCGAATGGATGAGTCCCGCGACGCGCGCCGCCGCGAAGGCGAAGCTCGCGAAGTTTTCCGTGAAAGTGGGTTATCCCGACAAGTGGCAGGACTACAGCGAACTCGCCATTGCGCGCGACGACCTCTACGGCAACGTGCAGCGCGGCATCGAGTACCAGTTCAATCGTGACGTCGCGCGGCTCGGCGGGCCGATCGACCGCGGCGAATGGCTGCTCACGCCGCAGACCGTCAACGCCTACTACAACCCGGTGATGAACGAGATCGTGTTCCCGGCAGCCATCCTGCAGCCGCCGTACTTCGACGCCACGGTCGACGATGCCGTCAACTATGGCGGCATCGGCGGCGTGATCGGCCACGAGATCAGCCACGGCTTCGACGATTCGGGCCGCCAGTACGACGGCGACGGCAACCTGCGCGACTGGTGGACGGCCGACGACGCGGCGCGCTTCAAGGCACTCGCCGACAGGCTCGTGGCGCAGTACGACTCCTACACCGTGCTCGATGGGCAGCACCTGAACGGCCGGCTCACCCTTGGAGAGAACATCGGCGATCTCTCGGGGCTCGCGGTCGCCTATCGCGCCTACCGGCTCTCGCTCGGCGGCCAGCCGGCCCCGGTCATCGACGGCTACACGGGCGCGCAGCGCTTCTACCTCGGCTGGTCGCAGGGCTGGCGCTGGAAGTACCGCGACAACAACCTGCGGATGCGGCTCGTCACCGATCCGCACAGCCCGGCGCAGTTTCGCGTCAACGGCGTCGTGACGAACCTCGACGGGTTCTACGAGGCTTTCGGCGTCGATGCGGGCGACAAGCTGTACCGCGCGCCCGGCGATCGTGTGAAAATCTGGTAGTCCCGGCAACCGGATACGGAGAAGGCCCATGCGCGCATTGAGAATCCTGTTCGCGGCGGGCCTTGCGCTCGCGCTGGCTGGCTGCGGCTACAATTCGCTTCAGTCACAGGACGAGGCGGTCAAGTCCGCCTGGTCCGAAGTGGTCAACCAGTACCAGCGACGCGCCGACCTCGTGCCGAACCTCGTCGCGACCGTGAAGGGCTTCGCGCAGCAGGAGCAGACCGTGCTGCTCGGTGTCACCGAGGCGCGCGCGAAGGTCGGCTCGATCCAGGTGACTCCCGCGCTGCTCGACGATCCCGCGGCGCTCGCGAAATTCCAGGCGGCGCAGGGGGAACTCACCACGGCGCTGAAGAGCCTGCTCGCGGTCACGGAGAACTACCCCGAGCTCAAGTCGAACACGAACTTCCTCGAGTTGCAGGCCCAGCTCGAAGGCACCGAGAACCGCATCGCGGTGGCGCGCAACCGCTACATCGCCTCGGTGCAGCAGTTCAACACGACCGTGCGCTCGTTCCCCTCGAACCTGACCGCGATGCTCTTCAAGTTCAAGGTGAAGCCGAACTTCACCGTGGAGAACGAGGCGGAGATAGCGAAGCCGCCAGCGGTCGACTTCGGCGCCGCGCCGCCCGCGGAGAAGCCCGCGGAAAAGGCCGAAGGGAAGCCCATGATGATGCCGTCGACCTGAGGGTGGCGGGCGCCTTGCCATGAGGAGCCCGTGCCGACTCGCCGCCTGCGGCGTGCTCATGCTGGCGGCTACATGCGTGGCCGCGACGCGCGCGCAGGACGGGCAGGGCCTGCTGCCCGTTCCGCCGCTCACCGCGCGCGTCACCGACACCACCGGCACGCTGACCGCCGCGCAGAAGGCGGCGCTCGAGGCGAAGCTCGAGGGCTTCGAGCGCACGAAGGGTGCGCAGGTCGCGGTCCTCATGGTCCCGACTACGCAGCCCGAGGATATCGCGCAATACTCGATCCGCGTCGCCGAAGCCTGGAAGCTCGGACGCGCGCAACCCGACGACGGCGCACTGCTGCTGGTCGCGAAGGACGACCGGCGCCTGCGCATCGAAGTCGGCTACGGCCTCGAGGGCGTGCTGCCGGATGCGATCGCGAGCCGCATCATCCGCGAGACGATCGCGCCGCGACTGCAGCAGGGTGACTACTACGGCGGCATCGACGCGGGCGTCGATCGCCTGCTCGCCGTGATCCGCGGCGAGGCATTGCCTCCGCCCGAGGATCGCTGGCAGGGCGAGGGCGCGAAGGATCGCGGTGCCCAGCTCCTGCCCATGCTGTTCTTCGGCGTGATCGCCGTGTCCGGCATCCTGCGCGCGATCTTCGGCCGCGGCCTCGGATCGTTGCTGGCGGGCGGTGCGGTCGGCGGCATCGTCTATCTGGTGCTTGCGGCGCTCGGCGTCTCGATTGCCGCGGGCATCGGCGCGTGGTTGCTGTCGCTGCTGCTCTCGGCGGCCGGCGGGGGGCGCTGGTCGAGCGGGCCCCGCCACGGCGGCTGGGGTGGTGGCTGGGGCGGCGGCGGCTTTGGCGGCGGCCTCGGTGGCGGCGGTTTCAGCGGTGGCGGCGGCGGTTTCGGGGGCGGCGGCGCCTCGGGGAGATGGTAGGTGGCAGCTCCGCGCTGGCTGCGGCATCTCTTCACGCCGTGGTGGCTCACGATGCGGCGTTTTGACCGTGCCGCGTGCCTCGCGATCGAGCGCGCGGTGGGCGAGGTCGAAGGCCGTCACGCCGGCGAGATCCGGGTGGCCATTGAAACCGCGCTCGACCTGCCCGACCTCTATTTCGGCGTCACGGCCCAAAGGCGCTCGCTCGCGGTCTTCGGCCTGCTCGGGGTTTGGGACACCGCGGCCAACAACGGCGTGCTGATCTACGTGTTGATGGCCGACCGCAAGGTCGAGATCGTCGCCGACCGCGGCATCGCCGCGCGCGTGCCGAAGGCCGAATGGGAAGCGATTTGCCGCGGCGTCGAGGGCGCTTTCCGTGCCGGGCGTTACGGCGCGGGCGTGGCCGAGGGCGTGCGCGCGGTAGGCGCTGTCCTTGCGCACCACTTCCCGCACGAAGGCGGCGACCGCAACGAACAGCGCAACGCACCTACATTCCTTTGAGCTGGCGGCGCCTGATGCGATAATTGCTTGATGCCTCGCACAATTTCACGCACCGCCGCAATCGTCCTGCCGCTCGCCTTCCTGACGGGCTGCTCGCTCCTCGGCGACAGGCTCGGGCGCAAGCCCGAACCGAAAGCGCCCGAGCCGCCACCGCCACCACAGTATGCGCCGCCGGTGGCCACCGGCCGCTTCACGATCGACCCGGAGCAGGAAGACGTGGTCGGGGTCGTGCAGAAGACCGTGGTGGGCAAGGAGGACACCTTCTCCGACATCGCGCGCCGCTTCAATGTCGGCTACGAGGAAATGGTGCGTGCGAATCCCGGCGTCGATCCCTGGCTCCCCGGTGTCGGCCGCGAAGTCGTGGTGCCGACCCGGTTCATCCTGCCGAACGCGGCGCGCAAGGGCATCGTCATCAACCTCGCGGCGATGCGCCTCTGGTACTTCGAACCGCGCAAGGCGGGCGAGCCGCAGGTCGTGCACACCTACCCGATCGGCATCGGTCGCGTCGGCTGGGCGACCCCGCTCGGCACGACCAAGGTGTCACGCAAGAAAAAGGACCCCACTTGGCGGCCGAGCGCCGCCGTGCGCAAGGAGCACGCCGAGAACGACGATCCGGTGGACGCGGTGGTGCCGCCGGGCCCGGACAATCCGCTCGGCAACCGCGCGCTGTACCTTGCCTGGCCGAGCTACCTGGTGCATGGCACCAACAAGCCCTATGGCGTCGGCATCCGCTCGAGCCACGGCTGCATCCGCCTCTATCCCGAGGACATCCTGCAGCTGTTCGAGCTGGCGCCGGTCGGCACGCAGGTGCAGGTCGTCAACCAGCCGTTCCTGTTCGGCTGGCACGACGGCAAGCTCTACCTGCAGGCCTATGACGTGCTCGAGGACGATCCGCGCGATTTCGACAAGGCACGCAAGAAGCTGCTGACGAAGCAGCTCGCCGTGCGCATCCAGAAGCAGTTGAAGGAGCGCGGCGAAGCGATCGACTGGGAAGCCGTGTCCGCCATTGCGCACCAGCCGCGCGGCATCCCGGCGCCGGTCGCGGGCGGCACCGCGAGCATCGATGCGGAAGTGGCCGCGGCCGCGCTGGTCGAGAACCGGGTGCCCGATGGCGCGACCTGGGATGGTGTTTCGGGCCTGCCGGTCGACGAGGCGACGTTCCAGGAGATGTTCTCGGACAACGACGCCGAGCCGGACGCCAAGGCGCAGCCCGCGACGAAGAAGCCGCAGGGCTGAGCATGTCCCCCACCCACCGCCTCGCCGCCGGCGCGGCCGCCGGCGCGCTCGCGTTGCTGAGCGCCTGTGCGACGCAACCCGCCGTGCCATCCGCCGCGCCGCCCGGGATTCAGGGCGCCGACACCCGCGCGCCGATCGAGAGCGGCCGCGACTACCATACTTTCTCGAACGTAGACGAATTCCGGGTGCGCCATCTGGCGCTCGACCTGCGCGTCGACTTCGACGCACAGCGGCTCATCGGCCGTGCCGACCTTGCGATCGAGCGCGTCGCGGGCGACCGGCGCACGCTCGTGCTGGACACGCGCGGGCTCGACGTGCGCGGCGTCGAATGGCTTGCCGCCGGCACCGGACGCGCGCTGTCCTATTCGGTGGGAGCCGGGCAGGGGCCCCTGGGTGCGCCGCTGTCGATCTCGCTGCCGCCGGACCCCGATCGGAACTTCGTGCTCCGTATCGCCTACTCGACGCGGCCCGAGGCGTCGGGCCTGCAGTGGATCGCGCCGGCGGGCACCGCGGGCAGGCAGCAGCCGTTCCTCTATTCGCAGTCGCAGTCGATCCATGCGCGCAGTTGGGTGCCCTTGCAGGACTCGCCGCAGGTGCGCATGACCTTCGATGCGACGATCCGCGTTCCGCCGGGACTGCGCGCGCTCATGGGCGCCGAGCACGATCCGGCGCCGAGCGCGGACGGCGTGTACCGCTTCCACATGCCGCAGCCGATCCCGTCCTACCTGCTCGCCATCGCGGCGGGGCGGATCGATTTCCGCGCCGTCGGACCGCGTACCGGCGTGTACGCGGAGCCTGAAGTCATCGAGTCGGCCGCGCGTGAGTTCGCCGATACGGAAAAGATGCTCGAGGCGGGCGCGCAGCTGTTCGGCCCCTATCGCTGGGGTCGCTATGACCTGCTGGTCCTGCCGCCGTCGTTCCCGTTCGGCGGCATGGAGAATCCGCGCCTTTCGTTCATCACGCCGACCCTGCTTGCAGGTGACCGCAGCCTCGTGGGCGTGGTCGCGCACGAACTCGCGCATTCCTGGTCCGGCAATCTCGTCACCAACGCCACCTGGCGTGACTTCTGGCTGAACGAAGGGTTCACCGTCTACCTCGAGCACCGGATCATGGAGGCCGTTTACGGCCCGCGCCGCGCCTCGATGGAAGCCCTGCTCGGCTACCAGTCGCTGGAGAAGGAGGTAGCCAGCCTGCCTGCCGCGGACCAGGTGCTGGCGATCGACCTGCGCGGCCGCGATCCCGACGACGGCATGTCCGACATCCCTTACGAGAAAGGCCGGTTCTTCCTCAACTGGCTCGAGTCGCGGGTCGGCGCGCCGGCCCTGCACGATTTCCTGCGGGACTATTTCGCGCATTTCTCCTTCCAGAGCATCAGCGTGGAGCAGTTCCTCGCCTACCTCGACGCGCGGCTCCTGGCGCAGCACCCGGGCGCGGTCCCGCCCGCCGCGTTGCAAGAATGGATCTTCGAGCCCGGCTTGCCTGCAACGGCCATCCGACCGCAATCGGATGTCCTCGCGAAGGTCGACGCGGAGCGCGCCGCGTTCCTTGCGGGGAACAGGGCTGCGTCGGCGCTGCCCTACGCGGCCTGGTCGACGCAGGAGCGCCTTTATTTCCTCAACAACCTGCCGCAGCCGATGCCGCGCGCCCAGCTCGATGCGCTGGATGCGGCCCTGCGCCTCACCGATGAGGCGAACAGCGAGGTTGCGTTCAGCTGGCTCTCGATCGCCATCCGCAACGACTATGCCCCCGCCTGGCCGCGCCTCGAGCGCTACCTCGTGTCGATCGGCCGGCGCAAGCTGATCGTGCCGCTCTACGAGGACCTGATGAAAACGCCTGCCGGCGCCGCGCGGGCGCGGGCGATCTACGCGCAGGCGCGGCCGGGCTATCACCCGATCGCCACCGCGACCCTGGACAAGACCGTACTCGAGGGCAAGACGCCATGACCACCGACAAGAAGCTGCCGACCGAGTGGCTCGAGCTGATGCTCGGCGAGATCGCGCGCAAGCGGGCGGAAGCGGAAGCCGCGCGCACCGAGCAGGAGCGCCGCCACGCGGAAGCCGGCGCGGGCAAGGAGCGCCCGGGCGGCTGATCCGCAGCGCGCACTGCGCACTGTCGCCGATGTGCTACAGTCCTTCGGATCACGGGGGACATCGGTGGCCGACGCCGTCACTGGCTTCGACATTGCGGAACAGAGCGGGCCGGGACACGCGATCGGTCGCGTGACGACGGGCGTAACGGCTTTCGTCGGCCGCGCGCTCAAGGGACCGGTCGATACGCCGCTCGTCTTGCAGGGCTTCGCCGAGTACGTGCGGCTCTTCGGCGGACTGTGGCAACCCTCGACGATGAGCTACGCGCTCGAGCAGTACTTCGAGAACGGCGGCCGCACCGCCATCGTCGTGCGGGTCGCGAACGGCGCTCGCCCGCCGACCATCACGTTGCCGACGAATGGCACGCCCCTCACGCTCGTCGGCCTCGCGCCGGGCTCGCGCGAATACCTGCGCGCCTCCGTCGACCTCGATGGCATCGGCGAGAACGAGGAAGACCGCTTCAACCTCGTCGTGCAGCGCACGCGCACGCCCGATTCGGAGCGCATCGAGGAGCAGGAGATCTTCCGGCGCCTCTCGGTGCAGCCCGGCAGCGACCGGCCCGTCGCGACGGTCCTGCTCGACTCGCGGCTCGTGCGGGTGCGCGGCGAAGTGCCGCGCGAGCGGCCGCTGCGCACCCCGGCGCGGCGCGCGGGCCTGCCGGTCGGCTATGTCGCCTCGAACCCCGACGGCGATGACGGCGCCCCGCTCACGGACTACGACATCATCGGCTCGAGCCAGCGCAATACGGGCCTGTTCGCGCTGCGCCGTGCGCCGCGTTTCGACCTCCTGTGCGTGCCGCCGCTGACGCGCACCGACGACGTCGGCCTCGCGACGCTCATGGTGGCCGCGCGCGTCTGCCGTGACCACCATGCGATGCTGGTCGTCGATCCCCCGGCCGCGTGGACCACCGCGGCGCAGGCCGTCGAAGCGCTGAAGCCATGGCCGTTTCGCAGCGAGCAGGCCCTGATGTACTTCCCCCGGCTCGTCGCGCTCGACCGGGTGCGTGGCCGCCAGGAGGTGTTCGCTTCGTGCGGCGCGGCGGCGGGGCTCATCGCGCGGGGTGACGCCGCGTCGCCCGTCTGGGGTGCGAGCGAGTTCGACGAGCCCGTGCTGCGCCCGACACTGCGCACCGCCACGACGATCGAGGATGGCGAGCGCGCGCGGCTGGCGCAGCTCGGCGTCAACACCTTCACGACGGTGCGGCCGCTCGCCCGGCGACCCGTGAGCCCGCGCACGTTGGGCGCCGGCGGCTCGGGCCCGGCCGACTGGACCTGGCTTGCGGCGCGCCGCCTCGCGAACTTCATCCTCGCTTCGGTCGAGGAGGGCACGCGCTGGATCGTCTTCCAGCACGACCGGCCCGATGCGTGGGCGCGCCTCGCCGCGCAGGTCGAATCCTTTCTCGCGGCGCTCGAGGACGACGGTGCCTTTGTCGGCCGCACGACGGCCGAGCGCTGGTTCGTGATCTGCGACGAACGCGTGAACCCGCCGGGCTCGGTGGCGGCGGGCAAGGTGAACCTGCTGCTCGGCTTTGCGCTCGCCCGTGCCGGCGATTTCCACGCCTTCCTCGTGACCCACCAGTCGGGCGCGAGCCGCGTGCGCGCGGTCAGCGTCAATCGCCTCGCCACCTCGGGCGAGCGCGTCGCGGAGGAGATCGAGACCGCGATCCTTCAGGGCATCGCGCTCGAGGCCTGAGCGCGCGCGCCGGCGCGCGGCGAGACGTACATCGTCACCACCGCGCGCACCACTTCCACGCCGCCGGCATCGTGCACGGAGACCAGCACGCCGGTGTTCTCCGCGCCGCCCCAGTCCGGCTTGTCGAGCCGCGCCGTCGCCGTGACGCCGGTCAGCGCCTTCTTCAGGTATTCGATCGTCATGCCACGCGGAATCCAGCGCATCGCGGCGGGAATCGTCACCTCGGTGACCATGCCCGCGGCTAGCTCGACGAGGTTGCCCATGGCGAGCGCGTGCACGGTGCCGAGGTGGTTCTCGACCCGGCGGCGCTTGCGCATCGACACGCGGCACAGGCCGGGGCGCAATTCGAGGAAGCGCGGCGCGATGGTCGCGAAATAGGGGGCGCGCAGGCTGACGATGCGGCCGAACAACCAGCGGCCGACGGCGCCGCCCGACAGGCGGCGCCATTTGGCGAGCGTCAGGCTGTCGGCCGCGCCTTCGTCCATGGCGGGGCCATCATACGTCAGGCACACCGTAGCCGCCGCCGCCCGGCGTCAGCACCTCGACCGCATCGCCCGGCTGCACGTCGAAGCGATCGGCCGCGGCGAGGTCGATGACGGCGCCGCCGGCGCGCCGCAGCCGCGTGATCCCCGCGGCGCCCGGTTCGCCGCCCGCGAGGCCGAATGGGCGGGTGCGGCGGCGGTTGGCGAGGATCGCGCCGCTCATCGGCGCGAGGAACTCGATGCAGCGCACGACGCCGTCGCCGCCGCGCCGCCGGCCCGCGCCGCCCGAGCCGCGGCGCACGGAGAATTCGCGCAGCCGCACCGGGAAGCGCAGTTCCAGGATCTCGGGGTCGGTGAGCCGCGAATTGGTCATGTGGGTCTGCACGGCGCTCGCGCCGTCGAAATCCGCGCCCGCGCCCGCGCCGCCGGCGATCGTCTCGTAGTACTGCAGCTGCGCATTGCCGAAGGTGAGGTTGTTCATCGTCCCCTGCGAGGCGGCGAGCACGCCGAGCGCGCCGTAGAGCGCATCGACCAGCGCTTGGGAGGTCTCGACATTGCCCGCGACCACGGCCGCCGGCGCCACCGGCGCAAGCATCGAGCCCTCGGGGACCACGAGATCGAGCGGCGCGAGGCAGCCCTCGTTGAGCGGGATCGCGCGGTCGATCAGCGTGCGGAACACGTAGATCACGGCCGCCGTGCAGACGGCGCTCGGTGCGTTGAAGTTGTGGGCACCCTGCGGCGAGCTGCCGGTGAAGTCGATGCGCGCGGTGCGCCGCGCCGCATTCAGCCCGATGCGCACGGCGATGTACTGTCCACCGTCCATCTCGACCCGGCAGGTGCCCCCGTGCAGGCGCCCGATCGTCGCGCGCACGCAGGCGGCCGCGTTCTCGCGCACATGGCCGAAGTAGGCGAGCAGGGTGGCAAGCCCGTGCCGGCGCGCGGCGCGCGCCAGCTCCTCGATCCCGCGTGCATTGGCCGCGAGCTGGGCGCGCACGTCGGCGACGTTCTGGGCCGGATTGCGCGCCGGCAGCCGCGCGGCTGCGAGCGCGCGGCGCAGTGCGGCCTCGTCGAATCGCCCCTGCGTGACGATTCGCAGGCCCTCGAACAGCACCCCTTCCTCGTCGATGTGCGTGCTGAAGGGCGGCATCGAGCCGGGCGTGATGCCGCCGACATCGGCATGGTGCGCGCGCGAGGCGACGAAGGCATCCGGGTGCGTCCCGCCCGCGAGGAAGGCCGGCGTCACGACCGTGATGTCGGGAAGGTGCGTGCCGCCGTGATAGGGGCTGTTCAGCAGCCAGGCGTCGCCCGCGCGCAGGCTGGCGCCGTGCTGGCGGATTACCTCGCGCACGGAGGCGCCCATCGAGCCGAGGTGCACCGGCATGTGCGGGGCATTGGCGAGCAGGCGGCCCTCGGCATCGAACAGCGCGCAGGAGTAGTCGAGCCGCTCCTTGATGTTGATCGACTGCGCGGTGTCGCGCAGCACGCTGCCCATCTGGGTCGCGATGTGCATGAAGAGGTTGCCGAAGATCTCGATGCGCGCGGGCTCGGGCGCGACCGTCGGGGCCGGTGGCGCTGCGCCCTCGCCGACAATGTCCGCGGTGGCGCCGCCCGCCCGCTCGAGGATCAGCTCGCCCGTCGGTGCGCGCTGCGCGCGCCAGCCGGGCTCGACGACGACGGTGAAATTCGCGTCGACGATCAGCGCGGGGCCAGGCACGTCCCGCGCCTGCGCGTAGGACAGCACCGGCGTGTCATGCCAGCGCCCGCCGAAGCGCGCGCGCGCGCGCGCGGGCAGGGAAGCGAGCGGCACGGCGGCGACGTCTCGCAGTTCCGGGAACGGCGGTGTCGCGCGTGCCTCCACGCGCACGGATTCGATGGCAAGCACGGCGTCCCGATCGGCGAACCCGTAGCGGGCGCGCTGCGCGGCGAAGAAGGCCGCGTGCGGCGCTGCCTCGCTGGCGTCGATGTCGAGGGCCGCCTCGCTGTCGCCGGCGCGTACTTCGAGCCAGCAGCGCACCTCGGCGGGAAACTCCCGCGGCAGGGCGCGCACCGCCTCGTCCGACAGCGCCTCGAGGCGCGCGCGCGCGGCCGCGAGGCCGGCCGCATCGAGCGGACGGCGCAGGCTTTCACGGCGAGTCTCGAGCCAGTCGGCGATGCCGATGCCGAAGGCGGACAGCACGCTCGCGAGCGGGTGGATCACGATGCGCCGCATGTCGCAGGCCGCGGCGACCGCGCAGGCATGCTGGGGTGCGGCGCCGCCGAAGCAGAAGAGGGTAAAGCGGGCCGGGTCCTCGCCACGCGCCGCAGAGACCTGGCGGACCGCGTTCGCCATCGCTTCGATCGCGATGTCGAGCCAGTCCGCCGCGAGGTCCTCCACCGTCGGCGGCGCGCGGCCCGCCGCACCGATTTCGGCGAGCCGCTGCTCCAGGACCGTCCGCACGATCGCCGGATCGATGCGCGCCGCGGCCGCGGGCCCGAACACCGCGGGCAGGAAGGCCGGCTGCAGGCGCCCGAGGGCGACCTGCAGGTCGGTGACCGTGAGTGGGCCACCGCGGCCATAGCAGGCAGGCCCGGGGCGCGAGCCGGCCGAGGCCGGGCCGACCTGCATGCGGCCGTCTTCGAAGCCGAGCACGGAGCCGCCGCCCGCCGCGATGGTGTGGATGTCGAGCATCGGCGCCTGCAGGCGGGTGCCCGCAAGATCGTGCTCGAAGCGTTGCGCAAGCTGACCGGCGTAGACGGACACGTCGGTCGAAGTGCCGCCCATGTCGAAGCCGATCAATGCGTCGAGGCCGAGCCGCGCGCCGATTCGCGCCATGCCCGTGAGGCCACCAGCCGGCCCCGACAGCACGCTCGCCGCGGCGCGAAACCGCCCGGCCTCGACCAGCCCGCCCGCGCTCTGCATGAAGAGCAGCCGCGCCCGCGGGTCGATGGCCGCCGCGGTCGCGGCCACCCCGTCGAGGTAGCGCTTGAGCGGCGGGGCGAGGTAGGCATCGAAGACCGTCGTGTCGCCGCGCGCGACGAAGCGCACGAGCGGCGAGACGGCGTGCGAGGCGGCGACGGTCTCGAAGCCGGCCTCGCGGGCGAGCCGCGCGGCAAGCGCCTCGTGCGCCGGATGCCGGTAGCCATGCATGAAGACGATGGCGACGGCGCGCAGGCCGCGCGCGTGCGCCGCGCGCAGCGCCGCGGCCAGCGGCGCGGCCGCGAGTGGTTCGATCACCGTGCCATCGGCGCCGATGCGCTCGTCGGCCTCGATCGCCTCCGCGTAGAGCGGTTCGGGCAGGACGATGCGGCGCGCGAAGACGTCGGGCCGGTCCTGGTAGCCGATGCGCAGCGCGTCGCGAAAGCCGCGCGTCGTCACGAGCAGCACCGGCTCGCCGCGCCGCTCGAGCAGCGCATTGGTGGCCACCGTGGTGCCGATCTTGAAGGCGCTGATGCGGGCTGCGGCGCCGCTCGCCGCGACGATGGCGCGCGCGGCCGCGAGGCCCGCATCGTCGCCATCCTGCGACAGGACCTTGCGCACGTGCAGGCGCCCGTCGGGCGCACGGCCGATCACATCGGTGAAGGTGCCGCCGCGATCGATCCAGAATTCCCAGTCGCCCACGAATCCCTACAATGCAGCTTTCGGGAGCGACATTATGGATGAGCGCGCGCAGGCCATGTCGCGCGTATGGCAGGTGGTGCGCGCGATTCCGCGCGGCGCGACCGCGAGCTACGGCGAGGTGGCGCGACGTGCCGGCCTGCCGCGCCGGGCACGCTGGGTCGCGGTGGCGCTGAAGGCGGCGCCGGCCACCCTGCGCCTGCCCTGGCACCGCGTGATCGGCGCAAACGGGCGTATTGCCTTCCCTGCCGGTTCGCGCCTGCATCGCGAGCAGGCGCGCCGCCTGCGGGCCGAGGGCCGCAAGGTCGAGCAGGGCAGGGTGCTTGCGGCAGTCCGTGGCGTTTGTCCGGACGACCTGGATGCGTGGCTGTGGGGCGGATGAGGGTACAATGGAGCGGATGCGCAGAACAGTTGTCTTCTCACACGGCAAGGACTCCTCGCCGCACAGCCGCAAGATCATCGCGCTCGCCGAAACGGCGCGCCGCGAGGGCTATGAAGTCGTCACGCCCGACTACCGCGGCATCGACACGCCGAAGGAGCGCCTGACGAAGCTCGTGGATTCCTGCAAGGACATCCAGGGCGACCTCGTGCTCGTCGGCTCGAGCCTCGGCGGCTACATCTCGCTCGCGGCAGCGCCCACGCTGCACACGATGGGCGTGTTCCTGATGGCGCCGGCCATCTATTTCGACCAGCTGCCGCCGCTGCGCGACCGCTCGATCGACTGCCCGTTCACGATCGTGCACGGCTGGCGCGACAACGTGGTGCCGGTCGAGGACAGCATGAAGATCGCGCGTGAGTACCGCGCCACGCTGCACATCGTCGACAGCGACCACTTGCTGCACACCCACCTGCGCATGATCCGCTACTACTTCGAGCACTTCCTGATCGGGCTCGACCTGCCGCACGACCAGCAATGACCGGCTGCGGGTAGACTGGCGCATGGACTGGCTGCTGCGTCGCCTGCTTTCGCTCTGGGTGCGCGCAGCCGTCCATCCCGACGACTGCGCGGCGCGGCTCGCCGCACGCACGGCCCCCGTGTGCTACGTGCTCGAGCGTGCCAGTTCCACGGACCTCGCGGTGCTGCAGAATGTGTGCGCCCGCGGCAAGCTGCCGCGCCCCGGCGCGCGCCTCGGCGCCGGCGAGCTGCGGCGCTTCCGCGCCTGGTTCTATCTCTCCCGGCCGCTCAACCTGTGGAGCGCGCGCATCGACCGCCGGCCGCCCGCGATGTTGCGCGAACTCATCGAGGCCCTGCAGCTCGACCCGGCGCTCGACATCGACCTCGTGCCAGCCGCCGTGTACTGGGGGCGCGCGCCGCAGAAGGAGGATTCCTGGCTGCGCCTGTTCCTGTCCGAGGACTGGGTGCTCGCGACCCGGCTGCGCAAGGCGCTCACGGTGCTCTTCAACGGCCGCGCCACGTTGGTCGAGCTGGGCGAGCCGGTGTCGCTGCGCAGCTTCCTCGCCGGGGGCGAGCGCGACCCGAAGCTGCAGTCGCGCCGCATCGCACGCGTGGCCCGTGCCCAGTTCCGCCGCCAGCGCGCGGCGCGCATCGGCCCCGACCTGTCGCACCGGCGCACGATCGTCGCCGCCGTGCTGCGCACCCGCGCGGTGCGCGCCGCCGTGGCGGCGCAGATGCGCGAACGGCAGGTCACGCGCCGCGAGGCGCTCGGCACGGCGCGCAAATATGCCGAGGAGATCGCGGCGAACTACTCGTACCGCTTCGTCACCATCATGGAGAAGGCGCTGCGGCGGCTGTGGAACCGCCTGTACGACGGCGTGATCGTCGGCCACGTCGAGACCCTGCGGCAGGTGGCGGAGGGCAACGAAGTCGTCTACGTGCCCTGCCACAGGAGCCACATGGACTACCTGTTGCTCTCCTATGCCATTTTCCGGCAGGGCTATGCGGTGCCGCATATCGCCGCGGGCGTGAACCTCAACATGCCGCTCGCCGGCCGCTTCCTGAGGAAGGGCGGTGCGTTCTTCATCCGCCGCAGCTTTCGCGGCAATGCGCTCTACACGATCGTGTTCATGAAGTACCTCGCGACCATCATGGCGCGGGGCCATTCGATCGAGTTCTTCATCGAGGGCGGGCGGTCCCGCACCGGGCGATTGCTGCAGCCGAAGACCGGCATGCTTTCGATGACGGTGCGCAGCTACCTGCGCGAGCCGGTGCGGCCGCTAGTTTTCGTGCCGGTGTATTTCGGCTACGAACGGGTGGTCGAGTCGGCAACCTACGTCAGCGAGCTGTCGGGCAAGCCCAAGGAGAAGGAGAGCGTCTTCGGCCTGCTGAAGTCGCTCAGGATGGTGCGCGAGAAGTTCGGCCACGTGCACGTGAACCTCGGCGAGCCGATCGCGCTCGACGACGTGCTGGCGCAGGCGGCTCCCGACTGGCGCTCGCAGGGGCTCGAGAATGATGCGCGCGCGCCATGGCTCGCCCGGGTGGTCGACGAACTGGCCGGCCGGATCATGCGAAATATCAATGCCGCCGCGGCCGTCACGCCCGTGAACCTGCTCGCGCTGACGCTGCTCGCGACGCCGCGGCAGGCGATGCTGCGCGAGGACCTGCTGCGCCAGCTCGAGTTGTACCTCGCGCTGCTGGCGGCCGCGCCCTACGGGCCGCGCGTCACCGTCACCAGCGAAAGCCCGGAGGCGATCCTCGCCTATGGCGAGGCGATGAAGCTCGTCACGCGCCAGGCGCACAAGCTCGGCGATGTCGTGCGCATGAGCGAAGCGAGCGCGGTGCTCTCGGCCTGGTACCGCAACAACGTGCTGCACCTGTTCGCCATGCCGTCGCTGATCGCCTGCGCCTTCGTCGGCCATTCCATCATGCGCAGCGAGGACATCCACCGCCTCGTGTGGCGCATCTATCCTTATATCGCGGGCGAGCTCTTCATCCGCTGGCCGGAGGAGGAAGTGCGGACGGTGACCGACGGCCTGCTCGCGGCCTTTGCCGCGCGCGGCCTGCTGGCCGCCACGGCCGATGGCAGCGGCTGGCGGCGCGCGCCGTCGACCACGCGGGAGGCCGTGCAGCTCTCGGTCCTCGCGCAGGCGACCATCCAGACGGTCGAGCGTTACTACCTCGCCATCGCCGTCCTGATCAACGCCGGCAGCGGCGCGGTCACGCAGGTGGCGCTCGAGGAGCGCTGCCAGCTCATGGCCCAGCGCATGACGATGCTCCACGGCTTCAATTCCCCGGAATTCTTCGATCGCAGCCTGTTCGGCGACTTCCTCGACCGGTTGCGCGCCCGTGGCGTCATCCGCGTCGGCGAGGGCGGCCTGCTCACCTTCGACGAGGTGCTCGAGCGCGTCGCCCAGGACGCCGAGTTCGTGCTCTCGGGCGAGATCCGCCACAGCATCCTGCAAGTGGTGCACGCGTGAACTAAGTGTTATGTTGGAGACGAATGCGCGCCGCCAGGCGCGCATGGCTCACAACCAGTTCGCCGGTCGAACGGCGGTGGGGATCGAAAATGAAGAACATGAGTGGGGCCCGTGGCCGGTTGCTGTCTGCAGTGCTCGCAGCCGCCGGGATCGGTGCAGTCGCCGCGCCTGGGGCGCGGGCATTTGAATTCCAGAACGACGCCGGCACGCTGCGCGGCAGCTGGGACACCACGATCAGCTACGGCCAGGCATGGCGCATCGAGGATCGCGACTGCCGCCTGATCGCGAATGCGAACGGTGGCTGCGGCCGTTCCGCCAACGGCGACGACGGCAACCTCAACTACCCGCAGGGGCTCTTCAGCCGCGCCGCGAAGATCGTCACGGAACTCGGCCTCGACTACAAGGATGTCGGCCTGTTCGTGCGCGGTTCGGCGCTCTACGACTTCGACGTCATGGGCGGCAACACCGCACGCACGCGGCTCTCGAAGGAGGCGAAGGATCTCGTCGGCAGCTACGAGCGGCTGCTCGACGCGTTCGGCTACTGGAAATTCGGCGCGGGCAACGTGCTGGGCGAGCTGCGGCTCGGCCGCCAGGTCGTGAGCTGGGGCGAAAGCACCTTCATCCAGAACGGCATCAATGTCATCAATCATTTCGACGTCTCGGCGTTGCGCGTGCCGGGCGCCGAACTGCGCGAGGGCTTTCTGCCCCAGGAGGCGGCGCTGTTGTCGTTGCAGTTCAACGACAACCTGAGCGCCCAGGCGCTCTACATCGCCGACTGGAACCCCACGATCCCGGAGCCGGCCGGTTCCTATTTCAGTACCAATGATTTCGCGGTTACCGGCGGCAAGGCGGTGCTGCTCGGCTTCGGCGCATTCTCCGACCAGGGTGTCGACTTCCGCGCCCTCGGCGGGCCCCTGATCCGCGACTTCCAGCAGGTGCCGCGCCTGCCCACGCGCAACCCGGACGACCAGGGCCAGTACGGCGCCAACATCAAGCTCTTCCTGCCGAACTTCAACAACGGCACCGAGATCGGCTTGTATTTCCTCAACTACCACAGCCGCCTGCCGCTGATCTCCGGCCGCACCGGCACCCAGGCCGGCATCGGCAATTCGATCGGCGGCCTCACGGCGGTCGGCGCGGCGGCCCAGGGCCTCGCGGCCGGACTGCCGCTCAATGCCGCGGTGGCCACCGCGGCGCAGGTGGCGGTCGCGCGCTCGGCGGCGGCCGGCGGCAACATGACGCTCGCCACCGCGACCCAGTACGCGACGATAGGCGCCAATACCCACCTGCAGGGCGGCAACGTCACGGCGCAGGCGACCAATATCGGCACGCACGAATACGCGAAGACGGCGGGCTACTTCACCGAGTATCCCGAGGACATCAAGCTGGTCGGCCTGTCCTTCAACACCCAGCTGCAGCGCACGGGCATCGCGCTGCAGGGCGAGTTCACCTATCGCTTCGACCAGCCCTTCCAGTTCGACGACGTGGAACTGCTGTTCGCCGCGCTCACGCCGTTCGAGCGGGCGGCGTTCACCGCGACCCAGCCACCCGGCGCGCCTTTCCCGACCACCTGCCTGCCGGGCGCCGGTTCCACCCTGAGCCGCTGCGGCCAGCTCGGCGCCTACGGCCTCAACAGCGAGATCCGCGGCTGGGAGCGGCACGACATGGCGCAGTTCCAGTTCACCGCGACCAAGGCCTTCGCCAATGTCCTGCGTGCCTCGCAGCTCGTGC
The DNA here is from genome assembly GCA_963204835.1 of Pseudomonadota bacterium. GTDB lineage: Bacteria > Pseudomonadota > Gammaproteobacteria > Steroidobacterales > Steroidobacteraceae > CADEFQ01. Next base: position 1,475 of record CAUJHJ010000006.1, on the reverse strand, counting down.
TCGTGGGCGAGGTCGGTGTCACGCAGATCTTCGGCCTCGAGGACCAGCTGACCGGCGGGCCGAACGGGCGCGGCCTGCGCTACAACGGCCCGGCGACCTCGGTGAGCGGCAATGCCGTGCTGGCCGGCCGCCATTTCAACGAAGTGGAACCGCAGGACAAGTTCGCCGACGACACCTCATGGGGCTATCGCATCGCGGGCCGCCTCGACTATCCCGGCCTCGTCGGGCCGTGGAACGTGCTGCCGCGCTTCGCCTTCCAGCACGACGTCCAGGGCATCACCCCGGGACCGGGCGGCAACTTCCAGGAAGGCCGCCGCGCCCTCACCCTCGGGGTGGGCGCCAACCTGCGCGCCACCTGGGAGCTCGATTTCGCGTGGACCCAGTTTTCGGGGGCGGGGCGCTGGAACGAAATCAACGACCGCGACTACCTCTCGGCGACGATCAAGTATTCCTTCTGAGCGGGGCACGACATGAAACGGCAACTCATCCCGGCAATCGCAGCAGCTTTGGTGGTCGTGTCGGCGCCTTCGTTCGCAGCCGTATCCGCGCAGGAGGCGGCCCGGCTCGGCGCGGACCTCACGCCGCTCGGTGCCGAGAAGAAAGGCAATGCGGACGGCAGCATTCCCGCGTGGGAGGGCGGCATCGGCTCGCCGGCGAAAGCGGGCTTCCCCGCCTACAAGCCCGGCGACAACCGTCCCGATCCATTTGCGAGCGACAAGCCGCTGTTCACGATCACCGCGGCGAACATGGCGCAGTACGCTGGCCGGCTCACCGAAGGCCAGAAGAAGCTGCTGCAGCAGTACAAGTCGACCTACAAGATGATCGTCTACCCCACGCACCGCAGTGCGGCGGTGCCCCAGCGCATCTACGACGCGACGAAGCGCATTGCGACGACCGCGCAGCTGGCCGCGGGCGGCAACGGCGTCACCCACGCGGGTGAGGGCACGCCGTTCCCGATCCCGAAAGAGGGCGTCGAGGTCTTCTGGAACCACATCCTGCGCTATCGTGCCAATGCGGTGCTGCGCCACATCGGCCAGGCTCCGGTGACCGCCTCGGGCGCGTACACCATGGTGAAGTTCATCGACGATACCTACGTCGCCTACAGCCTGCCGGGCGCCACGTCGGACAACCTCAACAACATCATCGCCTACTTCATCCAGGAAACGGTCGCGCCCGCGCGCCTCGCGGGCGAAATCCTCCTCGTGCAGGAAACGCTCGACCAGTCGATCGAGAACCGGCGGGCCTGGGTCTACAATCCCGGCCAGCGCCGCGTGCGCCGCGCGCCAAATGTCGCCTTCGACAACCCGGGGACGAATTCCGACAACCTGCGCACTTCCGACCAGCTCGACATGTACAACGGCAGCCCGCAACGCTACGACTGGAAGCTGGTCGGCAAGCGGGAAATCTACGTCCCATACAACTCCTACCGGATCTCGAGCAACAAGCTGAAGTACGACGACATCCTGAAGAAGAAC
>CAUJHJ010000005.1 GCA_963204835.1 Pseudomonadota bacterium | reverse complement strand
GCCGTCTACGTCGGCATCGTCTACTCCTACCTGCCGTTCATGATCCTGCCGCTGTACTCGAACCTCGAAAAGCACGACCTGCAGCTGCTCGAGGCGGCGGCGGACCTCGGCGCGCGCCCGCTGACCGGCTTCCTGCGCATCACGCTGCCGCTGTCGATGCCCGGCGTGATCGCCGGTTCGCTGCTGGTGTTCATCCCGGCCGTCGGCGAGTTCGTGATCCCGTCGCTGCTCGGCCGGAGCGACCAGCTCATGATCGGGCGCGTGCTGTCGGACGAGTTCTTCTCGAACCGCGACTGGCCGGTGGCGAGTGCCGTGGCGATCGCGTTGCTGCTGCTGCTGCTGGTCCCGATCGTGCTGTTCCAGCGGTTCCAGAATCGCGAGCTCGGGGGGCGGCGGTGAGGTCGCGCAGCTGGTTCCGGCACGCTGCCCTGGCACTGGGGCTCGCGTTCCTCTACCTGCCGATCATCACGATGATCGTCTTTTCCTTCAACAATTCGCGGCTGGTCACCGTCTGGGACGCGGCGAACTCGCCGACGCTAAAGTGGTACAGGCTGCTGCTGAGCAACGAGCAGATCGTCGGCGCCGCCTGGCTGTCGATCAAGATCGCCGCGATGACCGCGACCGGAGCCGTGGTGCTCGGCACGCTCGCCGGCCTGGTCCTGGCGCGGTTCGGCGCGTTCCGCGGCCGTGCGCTGCTCTCGGGCATGACGACCGCGCCGCTGGTCATGCCCGAGGTCATCACCGGACTGTCGATGCTGCTGCTGTTCGTCGCACTCGAGCAGCTCACCGGCTGGCCGCAGGGGCGTGGCATGCTGACGATCACGATCGCCCACGTGACCTTTGCGATGGCCTACGTCACCGTGGTCGTGCAGTCGCGGCTCACGGGTTTCGACGAATCCCTCGAGGAGGCCGCGCTCGATCTCGGCGCGCGGCCGGCGAAGGTGTTCCTGCGGATCACGCTGCCGCTGATCCTGCCCGCGATCGTCTCGGGCTGGCTGCTGGCCTTCACGCTGTCCTGGGACGACGTCGTGATCGCGCAGTTCGTCGCCGGGCCCGGTTCCTCGACCTTGCCGATGGTGGTCTTCTCCAAGGTCCGCCTCGGAGTCAGCCCCGACATCAATGCCCTGGCGACGATCATGGTCCTGATCGTCGCCACCGGCGTCGTGCTCTCGACGCTGTGGATGCGCCGCTGGGAGCAGCGGCGTGAGCGCGAGGTGCAGATGGCGCGCGGCGGCGAGCGATGAGCGCGGAGTTGCTCGGCATCGACGTCGGCGGCTCCTCGATCAAGCTCGGGCGCGTCGCCATCGCGCGCGGCGAGCTCGTCGGCGAGCTCGTCTCGCTGCCGACCCCGGAACCGTCCACGCCCGAGCGCGTGCTCGAGGCCGCGATGAGTCATCCGCTCGCGACCGGATGCGCTGGTCCCCTCGGTCTGGCATTTCCCGCCGTGGTCAAGGCGGGCCGCGCGCGCACGGCCGCCAATGTCGACGACTCCTGGCTCGGCGTCGATGCGGCGGCCCTGCTGGCGGATCGCTGGGGGCGCTCCTGCGCCTTCCTCAACGACGCCGACGCGGCCGGGCTCGCCGAGATGCGTTTCGGCGCGGGTCGCGGCGCCGGCGGAGTCGTGTTCGTGCTGACGCTCGGCACGGGCATCGGTTCGGCGCCGTTCATCGACGGGCGGCTCATGCCGAACACCGAGCTCGGACACATGGCCGTCGCCGGGCTCGGCGAGGTCGAGGCCGAGGCCTGGGCCTCGGCGCGCACCCGCTCGCAGCTCGCTCTCGACTGGCCGGCCTGGGCCGCGCGGCTCGATCAGGTGCTCGGCGAGATCCACCGGCTGTTCTGGCCGGATCTGTTCATCCTCGGTGGTGCGGTCAGCGAACATTTTTCGGAGTGGGGTCCGCTGCTGCGCGTGCCCGTCGAGGTCCGCGCGGCGGCGCTCGGGCCGGCCGCCGGTGCGATCGGCGCGGCGCTCGCGGCACACGAGCGCTACAATCCCTGATCCGCCGCGCAGGATCAGGATTCGATGCCCTTGCGGAGCAAGCTCCCCGACGTGGGGACCACGATCTTCACGGTGATCTCGCGCCGTGCCGCGGAGCTCGGTGCCGTGAACCTCGGCCAGGGCTTCCCGGACTTCCCCATCGACCCGCTGCTCGCGCAGCGCGTCGCCGAGGCGATGGCCGAGGGGCGCAACCAGTACGCCCATGGCGACGGCATGCCCGAGCTGCGCGAGGCGATCGTCACCAAGCTCGCGCGCGCCCACGGCATCGCGGCCGACCCGCAAGATGGCGTCACGGTGACCTGCGGCGGCACCGAGGCGCTGTTCTCGGCGATCCAGGCCGTCGTCCATCCGGGCGACGAGGTGCTGGTCTTCGATCCGGCCTACGATTCCTATGAGCCCGCCGTGCGGCTGGCCGGCGGGCACTGCATCCGCATCCCGCTGCAGCCACCGTCCTTCGCGCTCGACTTCGACCGCGTGCGCGCGTCGCTGACGGCGCGTACGCGGCTGGTGATCCTCAACACACCGCACAATCCGGCCTGCGTGGTGCACGATCGCGCCGCGCTCGACGGGCTCGCCGAGGCGCTGCGCGGGCACGACGACGTGCTGGTGCTGTCCGACGAGGTCTACGAGCACGTGCTGTTCGACGGCCGCTCGCACGCCTCGGTGCTCGCGCACCCGCAGCTGCGCGAGCGGGCGTTCGCGGTGTTCTCCTTCGGCAAGACGCTGCACGTGACCGGCTGGCGCGTCGGCTGCTGCGTGGCCGCGCCGCGCCTCATGGCCGAGTTCCGCAAGGTCCACCAGTTCAACACCTTCACGATCGCGACGCCGCTGCAGCTCGGCATCGCGCGCTATCTCGGCGAGCGCCCGGCCTCCTGGTCGCAGCTCGGCGAGTTCTTCGGACGCAAGCGCGACCTGCTGGCCACGGCGCTCGAGGGCTCGGGCTGGCGCGTGCCGCCGTCGCAGGGCACCTACTTCCAGCTGCTCGACTACTCGGCGCTCGCCGACGAGGGCGACGTCGAGTTCGCCGAGCGGCTGCTGCGCGAGGCCGGGGAGGCGCTGATCCCGCTGTCTCCGTTCTATCGCGAGCGCCCGCGGCTGCGGCTGCTGCGCGCCTGCTTCGCCAAGCGCGACGAGACGCTCGAGCTCGCGGCGCAGCGGCTGCGCGAGTTCGCAGGCCGCTGCGCACCGGTCCGCGCACGGGCCTGAGGGAGACGCGCCGATGCCGCTCAAAGTTACGCTCGTCCAGGCCGCACTGCGCTGGCAGGATCCTGCCGGCAACCGCACGGCGTTCGACGCGACGCTCGGTACGATCGCCACGGGCACGACCGACCTCGTCGTCCTGCCGGAGATGTTCACGACGGGCTTCGCGATCGATGGCAGCGTGCCGGCCGAGCCATCCGCAGGTCCGACGCTCGAGTGGCTGCGCGGCTGGGCCGGGCGGCTCGATGCCGCGGTCACGGGCAGCGTGGCCACGCTGGAGGGCGGGCGGCGCTACAACCGCCTCTGGTTCGTCGCTCCCGACGGCAGCGCGCGGCACTACGACAAGCGGCATCTGTTCCGCATGACCGGCGAGCACGAGCACTTCGCGCCCGGTAGCGCCGGCCTCGTGGTGTCGTTCCGCGGCTGGCGCATCGCACCGCTGGTCTGCTACGACCTGCGCTTCCCGGTCTGGAGCCGGCGCCGGCCGGACTACGACTATGACCTGCTGCTGTACGTCGCCAACTGGCCGGCGCGCCGCGCCTTCGCCTGGCGCCAGCTGCTGATCGCGCGCGCCATCGAGAACCAGAGCTACGTCGCCGGCGTGAACCGCACCGGTGCGGACGGCAAGGGCATCGACTACGACGGCGAGAGCGCGCTGCACGACTTCCTGGGCGCGCCGCTCGCGGCACTCGGCCACGATGCCGCCGTCACGACGGTCGTGCTCGACGAGGCGGCGCTGGCTGCGTTCCGCGAGCGCTTCCCCGCGCACCTCGATGCGGACCGCTTCGAGCTGCTCTCGATGGAGCGCGGCGCATGAGCGGCCCGCGCAAGTCGCAGCCCGAGGGCGCGCGTCCGCTGCGCCGCGAGACCCGCGTGAACCATCCGCCCCAGGTCGAGCTGCCGCCGGGCAACCGTCCGCTGACGCCACCCATTTACCAGAGCGTCAAGTACGAATTCGAATCGATCGACGAGACGCTGCGCGCACTGACCGGACAGCGCCCCGGGTTCTTCTATTCCCGCAGCGGCAACCCGACCGTACGCCAGCTCGAGCTGCTGCTCGCCGATCTGCAGGGGCGCGACGACGCGCTCGCCTGCGCCTCCGGCGTCAATGCGGTCGCGCAGACCCTGTTCGCGCTGACTTCCGCCGGCGATCACGTGCTGTGTTTCGTCGAGACCTACGGGCCGACGCGGCAGATCATCCGCCGCTTCCTGGCGCGTTTCGGCGTGCGTCACACCCTGCTGTCGATCGACGACCTGGCGGGCATCGAGCGCACGCTCGCGACCGTGCCGACGCGGCTGGTGTTCTTCGAGAGCCCGACCAACCCCGTGACCAAGGTCGCCGACCTCGCGGCCATGACGCGCCTGGCGCGTGCCCACGGCGCGCTGACGGTACTCGACAACACCTTTGCCGGTTTCCACCAGCACGGCGAGTACGACGTCGACGTCTTCGTCCACAGTCTCACCAAGTACGCCGCCGGCACCGGTGACGTCATGGGTGGCGTCGCGATCGCGCGTCAGGAGCTGATCCAGGGCATGCGCCCCGACTGGGGCCTGTTCGGTGCCCAGCTCGACCCGCATGCTGCCTTCATGCTGACGCGCGGCATGAAGACCTACTTCCTGCGCTACCGCGCGCAGTGCGCTGCGGCACTCGAGGTCGCCGGTTTCCTCGCCGCGCATGGGGTGGTCGAGCGCGTGCGCTATCCGGGGCTGCCGTCGCATCCGCAGGCTGCGCTGGCGCGGACGCAGATGCGCGAGTTCGGCTCGGTCGTGACCTTCGATCTGCAGGGCGGGGCCGAGGCGGCGCGACGCTTCGCCGAGGCGCTGCAGTTGTTCGCGGTCACTGCGAGCCTCGGCAGTACCGAATCGCTGGTTCTGCCACCGCAGATGATGCGGCCCAAGGATCTCACGCCGGAGCAGGCCGCGTGGTCCGACATCCGGCCGGGCACCGTGCGGCTGTCGATCGGCCTGGAGGATCTCGACGATCTGCGCGCCGATCTGGCGCAGGCCCTCGAGGTCGCCGCGGCCGCCGGGGACGGCACGGCGCGCGGCAGCGGGGCGCCGGCCCCGACTGGAGCGTGACGCGCTTGGCGGTTCGTGGCGGCGCGGGTGGACGGCGGCGCTCGCTCGGTGGAGCCTCGGTCGCGGACGCTTCTCCACGCATGGCCTTCTCCCTCCTCAGGCAGGCTCCCGAACGCGGCGACGACGGTCGCGTCGCGGCGCTGTTCGCGTCGCTGTCACGGGCCGCGGAATCGGCTGCCGCGGCCTTGAGTCCGCGGCCGGAGGCGCTGCGCGGCATCGTCGATGCGTTGTCGACCGGTGCCGCGCTGCCGGCGTCCGATTCCGCGCGCCGCCGTCCGCCGCTGGTCCTGGCCCTCGATGCGCTCCGCGCCGGGTTGTTCGCGGCGCCCGGGCGCGATCGCGAAGCGCGGCTGCTGTGGCGCGAGGCCGTCGCGACGGCCTGGCTGTCCGCGGCGATCGCCCGCCTCGCCGGCGGCTCGCCCGGCAGCGCCGGTCTCGCGGGCCTGCTGCATCGCGCCGGCGAGGCGCTCGCGCTGCGTGCCGTCGCGGCCGTCGAGGCGGCCGAGCCCTTGCGGTTCGATGCCGCCTCGGTCCAGGCCGCCTGCACCACGCTCGAGCCCGAGTTGGCCGCGGCCCTGGCGCGCGCGTGGCGGCTGCCGCCGCTGGTCGGCGCTACGCTGCAGGGCTGGCGCCGCGTCGGTGAGGTTCCATCGCCGTCGGCGGAGGCGCAGGCCGTGCACTTCGGCCACGCGTTTGCGAGCCAGGTGCTGTTCGCGGAGTTTCCGTCGCCGGGCCTCGCCGAGGCCGCCGCGGCCGGATTGCGCCTCGACCGGCGCGAAATCGCGCGGCTGCGCGGGCTCTTCGGGCCGCTGAAGCTCGCCGTGGAGTCGCTGTCGGCGCAAGCGTCGCCGCCGCGCTAGACGCGCATTCGCACTGCAGCAGATCGCGAGGCCGTGTCGCTCCCGGCGCGAGCGCCGCCGCGGCGCTAGAGGCTGCTCGCCACCCTCACGCGGTGGGGATGGTAGGGCAGCACCTCCATCATCTCGCCCGCGCGCACCTTGTCCTGCACGCCGCGCCAGAACTCCGGCGTCAGGATGTCGCCGTGCACGTGCACGAAGCTCTCGCGCTGCGCATCGCTGAAGGCGAGGAAGCGCAGGAAGGTCTCCGGGAAGACGTCGTTCTCCGCGACGTAGAACCAGGCTTCGCCGCGCATCTCGTCCTCGTCGTTCGTGGCCTGCGGCAGCTCACGGAAGCGGCAGTCGGTGACCTGGCAGAGCTCGTCGTAGTCGTAGAAGATCACCCGGCCGTGGCGCGTGACGCCGAAGTTCTTCAGCAGCAGGTCGCCGGCGAAGATGTTGGTGTAGGCGAGGTCGCGGATCGCCTGGCCGTAGTCGAGCACCGCCCGGTCGGCGGCCGCGGCCGTTGCTTCCCGCAGGTAGAGGTTCAGCGGCACCATGCGCCGCTCGATGTACATGTGGTCGAACACGAGGTCTTCGCCGTCGGGATGCACGGTCGCGGCGGTCTCGCCGAACAGCTCCTCGATCAGCTCAGGCGCGAAGCGCGAGCGCGGCAGGCGGATGCGCTTGAATTCCTGCGCATCGACCAGCCGGCCCGCGCGGTCGTGCCGGAACACGAAGCGGTATTTGTCGAGTACGTCCTGGCGCAGAACGGTCTTGGGCGGCGGGAAGCGGTCGCGGATCAGCTTGAAGACGACGTCCAGGGAGGGCAGGGTGAAGCAGACCATGACCAGCCCGCGCTCGCCCGCGGCATGCACGAACTGGTCGTCCGAGCGCGCCAGATGCCGCATGATCTCGCGGTAGCGCTCGGTCTTGCCCTGCTTGGCGCGGCCGAGCACGGTGAACAGCTCGCTGACGGGCTTGCGCGGCACGAGCTGCCGCAGGAACACCACGGCTTCGCCGACGCGTTCGAGATCGACGTGGAAATAGGAGCGGGTGAAGCCGAAGACGATGCTGACGTCGTCCTCGCTGAGCATGACCGCGTCGACGTACATGCCCTGAGGCGTGTTCTTCAGCGCCAGCACCAGCGGCCGGCTGAAGCCGCGTCCCGTGATCCGCCCGACCACGTAGGCGCGGGTCACCTGATAGAACACCGGCCGGATGATCTCGATCTGTCCGACGCTGCGCCGCTCGCCCGCACCCTGCAGGTGGGCGCCGATCTCGCCGACGACGTACTGGACGGTCTTCTCGAAATCCCGCCAGGCTGCGCGGAAACGCAGGTCGCCGAGCAGATCCTCGACCAGCAGCGCGAGGCTGCCGCGGTTGACGTAGTTGCCGGTGAGCACCTGGGTGCGGATGCCGGCGAGCGGGTCGAGCTCGGTCGCGACGAATTCGATTTCGGGCGCGACACCCACGGTGCCGAACAGGCGGCGTGTGATCGAGCTGAAGAAGGTCTTGGTGAACTCGACGTCGGGGACACCGTCGATCTGCGCCGGGAAATGGCCGCGAACGGCCTTCCAGAGCTCGCGGTCGCGGGCCTGGTCGCCGAGCAGCACGCACAGTTCGGCGACCGTACCGTCGACCGCCCGGTCGTAGAGCTCGATGCGCTCGACGGCGTCGCGCTGCGCGCCCTGCCAGTCGAGCGTCTCGAACCGCACCGGCGCTCGCCGCGTGACCGCGCGGAATTCGGCGTTGTAGGCCGCGAACGCGTCCGCGATCAGGCGGCTGCAGCGTTCGGCGGTCGACTTCACCGGCACGGTCCGGGCGGGGCGGCGATGGCCGGGCGTGCGGGCCTCAGAGGTTGCGGATCAGCGCGTCGGCGAACTCGCTGCACTTCACCTCCTTCGCGCCTTCCATGAGGCGTGCGAAGTCGTAGGTGACGGTCTTCTGGCCGATGCTGCGGTCCATCGCGGTGATGATGGAGTCCGCGGCCTCGGTCCAGCCCATGTAGCGCAGCATCATCTCGCCGGAGAGCAGCAACGAGCCCGGGTTGACCTTGTCGAGGTTGGCGTACTTCGGCGCGGTGCCGTGCGTGGCCTCGAACACGGCGTGACCCGTGACGTAATTGATGTTCGCGCCCGGCGCGATGCCGATGCCGCCGACCTGCGCGGCGAGCGCGTCGGAGAGATAGTCGCCGTTGAGGTAGCAGGTCGCGATCACGTCGAACTCGTCCGGCCGCGTCAGCACCTGCTGCAGCGTGATGTCGGCGATCGCGTCCTTGATGATGACCTTGCCGGCCTTCCTCGCCGCGTCCTGCTCGTCGCTAGCGGCCTTCTCGCCGCTCTTCGCCTTGGTGCGTTCCCACTGTTCCCAGGTGTAGACCTTGTCGCCGAACTCGCGCTCGGCGAGCGCATAGCTCCAGTTGCGGAACGCGCCCTCGGTGTACTTCTGGATGTTGCCCTTGTGCACGATCGTGACGCTCTTGCGCTTGTTCACGATCGCGTACTCGACGGCCGCGCGGAACAGCCGCTCCGTGCCTTCCTGCGAAACCGGCTTGATGCCGATGCCCGAGGTGTCCGGGAAGCGGATCTTGGCGTAGGCCTTCGGGAAGGCCTGCTTGAACAGCTCCTTGAACTTGCGGTTCTCGTCGCTCCCCTGCTCGAACTCGATGCCGGCGTAGATGTCCTCGGTGTTCTCGCGGAAGATCACCATGTTCACCTTGCCGGGATGCTTCACCGGCGAAGGCACGCCCTTGAACCACTGCACGGGGCGCAGGCAGACGTAGAGGTCGAGCATCTGGCGCAGCGCCACGTTGAGCGAGCGGATGCCGCCGCCGACCGGCGTCGTGAGCGGGCCCTTGATCGAAACGAGGTACTCGCGGCAGGCCGCCACGCTCTCGTCCGGCAGCCAGGTGTTGAAGAGCTTGTTCGACTTCTCGCCGGCATACACCTCGAGCCAGTGGATGCGGCGCTTGCCCGCATAGGCCTTCGCGACCGCGGCGTCGAGTACCCGCACGCTGGCGCGCCAGATGTCGGGGCCGGTGCCGTCGCCCTCGATGTACGGAATGATCGGCTGGTCGGGAACGGCGAGCTTGCCGCCCTTGATGGTGATTTTCTCCCCGCCGGCGGGCGGTACGATCTTGAGGCTGGGGGCCGTGGCCATGCAGAGACTCCTTGATTAACCGGCGAATTCTAACATGTAGAATTCCGCCGCATGAGCCGCACGCTCAACACCACGCCCGCCGCCGACGGCTTTCGCATGCCTGCCGAATACGCGCCGCACGCCGGTTGCTGGATGCTGTGGCCCGAGCGGCCGGACAACTGGCGGGACGATGCGCGACCCGCGCAGCGGGCGTTTGCGGCGGTGGCCGGCGCCATTGCAGGCTTCGAGCCCGTGACTATCGGCGTCAGTTCGCGGCAGTTCGAACTTGCGCGAACGCAAATTCCCGCGGCGGTCCGCCTTGTCGAGCTTTCATCGAACGACGCATGGATGCGCGATGTCGGGCCGACGTTCGTCGTGGATGGCCGCGGCGGGCGGCGCGGCATCGACTGGCGCTTCAACGCCTGGGGCGGCCTCGACGGCGGGCTCTATTTTCCCTGGGACGAGGACGACCTGGTCGCGCGCAAGGTCCTCGAGATCGAGCGCGCCGATCGCTATCGCGCGACCCTCGTCAGTGAGGGAGGGGCGATCCACGTCGACGGCGAGGGTACGCTGCTCGTCACCGAGCAGTGCGTGCTCAACCGCAACCGCAATCCCGGCCTGTCGCGCGAGCAGCTCGAGGCCGAGTTCAGGGCCTGGCTCGGCGTCGAAGCGGTGATCTGGCTCGGCGAGGGTGTGTTCAACGACGAGACGGACGGCCACATCGACAACCTCGCGTGCTTCGTCAGGCCCGGCGAAGTGGCGCTCACCTGGACTGATGCGCGCCGCGATCCGCAATTCCGCATTTCCCGCGATGCGTGGGAGCGCCTGCACGATGCGCGCGACGCGCGCGGGCGCCGGCTCAAGGTCCACAAGCTGCCGATGCCCGGACCGCTGCGCATGAGCGCGCGCGAAGCGCGTGGCGTCCACGCGCGTGACGGCGCCAAGGCGCGCCGGGCGGGCGAGCGGCTCGCGGGCAGCTACGTGAATTTCTACATTGCCAATCGCGGGGTCGTGGTGCCGCTGCTCGATGCGCGGACCGATCGCGGCGCGCTCAAGCGGATCGCGGCGCTGTTCCCGGGCCGCAAGGTGGTTGGCGTGCCGGCACGCGAGATCCTGCTCGGCGGCGGGAACATCCACTGCATCACGCAGCAGGTTCCCGCGGCCGGGGAATCCCCGCCGCCTTAGCCGGCGCCCCGGTCGCGCTCGGCGGCGGTGAGCCATTCCTTCTGCGTGCGCCGGTAATAGGCCGGCGCGATGCGCGCCTGGTCGAGCAGCTCGCGCAGCACGCGCCTCGACTCCTCGCTGCGACCCTCCTTGCGCAACAGCGCAGCGTACCGCACCGCCGCCTCCGCACCGGGGTAATAGGCGGCGAGCGCCGCATATTCCTCCAGCGCCTTGGCCTTGTCCCCGCTCGCCTCCACGGCCCGGGCGTAGAGCAGGTGGCCGTCGGGGCTCATGAAATCGGGGTTTTTTTCGATCAGCAGCTCGAGGGTGGCACGCGCCGCAGCCGGTTCACCGCCCGCGAACTGCGCGCCCGCGAGCCCCAGCATCAGCTTCGGGTCGAACTCATAGAGGCCGGTGAGCGCGGAACGGTAGACCTCGATCGCTTCCGTGTGCCGGCCCTGCTTCGCCAGTTCGTCGGCCCAGGCCTGGCGGGAGGCGACATTGCCCGAGGCCTGGGCACGTTCGGCGGCCTGGCGCAGGTCCCTGCCGGGATCGAGCGCACGCGAAACGCCGCGCGCGGCGCGGCGTGCCGCACGGCTGCGGAACATGTCGGGGACGATCTCCACCGCGACATAGGCGATGACGCCCGCGTACGACAGGAGGGCAAGGACCCAGATCCAGATCTGGTTCCGGCCCGTCTTGATGCAATGGATGATCAGCAGGGCCTGCAGGATGATCGATGCAATGAAGAAAGGCATGTGACGAGTCTAGCTTGGATCGCGACGCCGCGTTCGGGGAGCCGTAGGGACATGACGGCGGACTGCGCGAGGCGCGCTCCCGGGGACTTGCGGAAGGCGTGACCTGCTTGGCGGGCGAGGAATCCGTCTGTTGCTAGCATCGCGCGGATGGCTCCTGTTCCCGACCCGCAGGTTGTCCGCGGCTATCTCCTTTTCGCGCGTGTCGTCGCCTGGATCACGGTGGTGGCTGGCCTGCTCATCGTGGCTGGCTGGCAGGCCGGTGCAACCGACCTGGCCGCGCTCTTCATCGGGCCGCGGCCCATTCGCCTCGCCACGGGTGCCGGTTTCATCGCCGGAGGCACTGCACTCCTGTGCGCCGTCAGCGAGTCGCTCGTCGCACGCCGCTTGCGATGGCCGCTTGCGCTGCTGGTGCTCATGCTCGGGGCACAGTCACTGCTCGAACACCTGGGTATCCTCGACACGGGCTTGCGGCATTTGCCGCTCGTGGGTCGCACGGCCTCATTCGACGCGGCGATGCCACCGATCGTCAGCATCTTCTTCGTCAATCTCGGGCTGTACGCGGGCACCCAGGGGCGGCTCGGCGACAACTGGATCGCCGCAATGCTGGCGCTCGCGATGCTGGGTACCGCCATGGCCGCGCTCGCGGCGCAGGGCGTGAGCGCCGCCGCGGGCGCCGAAAGCATCCTCAGCCCGGCGACACCCGGCGCAGCGGCGCTGCTCTTTGCCAATGCCATCGGCTGGATAGCCGCGCGCCCCGCATCGCGCCTGTGTGCGGTGGCGGCGGCGCAGGGCTACGGCGGCTTCGTCGCCCGTCGCCTGCTCCTCCCGGCGATGCTGCTGCCGCTTGCGTGGGGCTGGCTCATCCAGTGGGCGCGCGACCGCCTCGGCGTGGACGATGCCTTGCTGATCGCCCTCAGTGGCCTTGTCACCGGCGGCAGTGTTGCGATCCTCGTCTGGTGGGTTGCCCGGCTCAGCGGACACATCCAGTACCAGCGATCGAGAACAGCGGTACTGGCCGGCATCGCGAACACCGATGTCCTGAGCGGCCTCGCCAACCGGCGCGCGTTCGACGCGGAACTGCCCGCCCGCCTGCATGAGCTGCGCACTGACAACCGCGGCTTCTCCCTGCTGCTGCTCGATGCCGACCGCTTCAAGGCCTACAACGACGATTTCGGCCATCCGGCCGGCGATGATGCCTTGCGGGGCATGGGTCGCCTGCTGCACCAGTCCCTGCGCCCTGGCGATCACGCCGCGCGCATCGGCGGCGAGGAATTTGCGGTGCTGCTCTCGGATGCCGACCGGCACGCGGCACGACTGGCGGGCGAGCGTATCCGTGCGGCATTCGCGGCCCACCCTTGGCCGCGCCGGGCCATGACCGTGAGCATCGGAGTGGCACAGGTTCGACCGGATGACACCGCCACGACGCTGCTCGGTCGGGCGGACGCCGCCTTGTACGAGGCCAAGAACAGCGGCCGTGACCGGGTCGTCGTCGCACTGTGATGCTCGCCCGTGCTTGCTAGACTCGCGGCCCGACAGCCCGCGAGGAGATGCCCATGCGCCAGGCCGGCCGATGCTTGTGCGGAAACATTCGCTACGAAGTGTCAGGCACCCCGAAATGGGTCGCGGTATGCCATTGCAGGGACTGCCAGCGTAGCGCCGGCGCCCCGATGGTCCTTTGGGCAATCTTTCCCGAGGCGGCCTTCACGCTGAAGGCAGGCACGCCGAAGGCGGTCAACTCCTCCGGATCCGCCATGCGCTATTTCTGTGCCGATTGCGGCACGGGGCTCTTCTATCGCAATGCCGTGAGTCTGCCTGGCCTCGTCGATGTGCAGGTGACGACCCTCGACGACCCGTCCGTGCTGCCGCCCACCGTCCAGGTGCAGACCGCCGAGCGCCAAGCCTGGGTTGTGCACCTCGCTGTGCTGCCGGCGTTCGAACGATTTCCATCGGGCCCGGCATGACGGGATCCGGCGCCGTCTCGCGCTTCAAGGCGAAACTGCTGCGTCCCGCCCAGCCCGGTGCGGGCGGTGAGTGGGCGTTTCTCGTCCTGCCGAAGACTGCGAGCAACAAGTTGCCGAGGCGCGGCAGGACGACCGTCGCAGGCACCCTCCACGGTCATCCGTTCCAGGCCACGCTCGATCCCGATGGGCGACTGAGCCACTGGATGAAGGTGGACGAGAAGCTTCGCAAGGCCGCGAAGGTGAAGGCCGGGGACATCGTCGCGCTCGAGGTCTCGCCCGTGGAGCCTGAGCCCGAACCCCGATTGCCGCCCGACCTGAAGGCGGCGCTCGCCGCCTCCCCGAAAGCCAGGGCGACATGGAAGGGCACGACGACCATCGCCCGGCTCGACTGGGTGCACTGGATCACCACGGCGAAGCAGCAGGCGACGCGCAAGCGCCGCATCGAGAACGCCTGCCACATGCTCGCCGCGGGCAAGCAGCGGGTCTGCTGCTTCGATCCTTCGGGCTACTACAGCAAGGGCTTCAGTGCCCCCGAGCCGGCTGGTTGAACGGGCGACTCAATCGCGCCGATAGGCCACTTCGAGGAACGCGGCGCGCTTGCGGCCCGGGAAATACCGATAGTTGCCGAAGGCGTAGTCCGCGCGATCGGCGTAAGCGGTGTCGGCCAGGTTGAGTGCCCGCAGCGAGAGCTGCCAGGCCGGGGAGAGCACCCAGCGTGCGCGCAGGTTGACGAGCGTATGGCCGGCGTAGGCGTGCTCGTTTTCCGCGTCCAGCCAGTAGCGACCGACGTCGAGCACCTCGAGCTCGGCATCGATGCGGCCGCCGGCCGACCAGCCGATGCGCAGGGCATGAAGGTTGCGTGGCGAAGTGTCGATGTCATTGCCGTTGCGAATCGTCTCGCCGCCCCCTGCCGCGGCATCGAATTCGTAGCGATGCCGGGCGACGCTGCCGGCGGCGCTCACGCGCCAGTTCGCCGCCGGGCGCCAGCTGAACTCGTACTCGATGCCGCGGTGGCTGGTGCGGCCACCGTTCACGTTGAAGCCTGCGCTGTCGCGCAGGATCACGTGGCTCTTCTCGAGCCTGAACGCCGCGAGCGACCAGTCGACGCGCCCAAGACCGCCGCGCCACCCGAGCTCGGCGCCCTGCAACTCCTCGGAATCGAGCGCGGCGACATCCTGCTGCCGTTGCAGGCGATAGAGCTCGGTCTGCTCCGGTGGGCGAAAGCCGCGCGACCAGCTCGCGTACAGCCGCTGCCCTGCGCGCGGCGTGAACATCACGTCGAGCTTGGGCGCGAGGTTGTCGAAGCGGTCGCTGCGATCGGCGGGGCGCCGGTAGAGACAACCGCCGGCCGCGCAGGGTACGCCGTGCTCATCGGTGTTGCCGGTGAGCATGCGGTTGTCGTAGCGGTAACGGGTCCGCTCGAGCCGCAGGGCCGCGCCCAGCCTCCATCCCGGCCCCGGCGTGAACTCCATCGTCGCGTAGGCGCCGGCCGTGCGGCCCGCGACGCGATAGTCGTAGTGCTTGCCGGCGGGGCGGATGGCATTCGCTGCAGGCGAGCCATCGGTGGTGGGTCCGTCCTGCGACTCGCGCAGCATCGATTCCGAGGCCTCTGCATCGAAGCCCGCGCCCCAGTTCCAGCGACCGGCGAACGGGCGGCGCAAAGCGGCGCCGGCGAGTAGGCTCGATTGCGCATTCTCCTCGAGCGGTTTGCCGAGCAGGAAGTGCTGCAACAACTGCATTTGCGAACGGCGCAGGCTCCAGTGCAGCTGGTCGCTGCAGCCCTCGCAGGCAGCGCGCGACCAGATTGCCGTGCCGCGCGCCGACCACGCTTTGCGATAGGCGTCCGGATCGGGGTTCGAGCGGGCGAGGGCGCGATCGCGGTACGCATCTTCGCCCAGGATGTAGCCGGCCGTCTGCTGGTCCAGCACCGTGCCCGACGCGCGCAAGCGCAGCGCGCCGCCCGCGACCTTGGGATCGTCGAGCGCGAGATCGAACTTGCCTTCGTCGAATCCCGAATCAGCGCGAAAGCCGCCGTCGCGCACGACGAGGCCGTAGGCGCCGAGGCCGCGCCCGCCGGCATGGGAGGCAATGGCGGCGCGCACGCGGCGGTAGCCGTCCGGGCCTGCTTCGAGGCCAACGCCGAATCGCGGCAGTGCTGCGACCGCCGGCGTGCGCACATTGACGATGCCGTGTACGGCGCTTGCGCCGTAGAGGGCTGGACCCGGACCACGGAAGACTTCAATGCCGGCCGCCTGTTCCGTATTGACCTCGAACAGCTCGTTCACGTTGCAGAAGCCGACCGGCCGGATCGCGATGCCGTCCTCCGCCGCGAGGAAGGCCCCGCAGGCGCCCGCGCCCGTGAGGACGGGCGAACGGATCGCGACGAGGCTCTCCGCGCCGCTGCCCCGCTGCACGAATACGCCGGGGACGCGATTGACCGCTTCGGAATACTGCGTGGCGCCGAGCAACGCAAGGTCGCCCGCGTCGACGACGCCGAGGCTCGCGGGCACGTCGATGCGCGGCTCGGGCACGCGCGAGGCCGTGACGGTGAGTTCCTGCAGTCGGTCCGTGTCGGCGGCGTGCGCGGCCGCCGTCGCCAGTGCGGCCGCCAGGAGCGTGGCTACTTTCACTTCGGCAGCGAATAGGCGATGACGTAGTCGCCCTTCGGCGTGCCGAGGCCGCCGTGGCCACCCGCCGCGATCACGAGGAACTGCCGGTGATCGGGTCCGGCGCGATAGGTCATCGGCGTGGCCTGGCCGCCCGCGGGCAGCGCGCGTTTCCACAACGGCTTGCCGGTTTCCACGTCGAAGGCGCGGATCCGGTTGTCCATCGAGGCCGCCACGAACACGAGGTCGCCCGCCGTCACGATCGCGCCGCCGAGGCTTGGCATGCCGTAATCGCGCGATGGCAACCACGCCGGCGCAAGGCCGCGGGTACTGCCGAGCGGCACCTGCCAGTCGATGCGGTTCTTGTCGAGATCCACGCTCACGAGGGTGCCCCAGGGCGGCCGCACGCAGGGCAGTCCCCACGGTGACAACAACGGCTCGCGGCGCAGGCCGTAGGGCGTGCCACGCTGCGCGGAGAATTCCGAGTCGGGGTAATCACCGGATTCGCGCTGCGCCTGCCAGGCTTCGCGCGGCAGCAGCGTGGCGACCATCGGCAGGTGGTTCACGACGGTGATGAGGCGATTGCGCCGCACGTCGTGCGCCACGCCGCCCCAGTTCACGCCGCCTGCGTAACTCGGGAAGAGGATCGTGCCGGCGAGGTCCGGCGGCGTGTAGGCGCCCTCGTTGCGATACTTCGCGATGAGGTCGCGGCACTTGCCGCGATCCCAGAAGGTCAGGCCCCAGGCCTCCCCGGGCTTGATCGGCGCGAGCGACACGAGCGGCGGAGTGGCCGGAAAGGGCTGCGTGGGCCATGCGCGCTCGCCACGCACTCGCGAGGCCGGCACCTTGCGTTCCTCGATGCCGTAGACAGGCTCGCCGGTTTCGCGATCGAGGATGAACAGCAGGCCCGATTTCGTCGCCTGCACCACGGCCGCGACCGAGCGCTCCGCGTTGTCGATCTCGATCAGCGTCGGCTGGGCCGCGAGGTCGTAGTCCCAGAGATCGTGGTGGATGAGTTGCCGATACCAGCGTACGGCGCCCGTGCGCGCATCGAGCGCGACCAGCGAATTCGCCATGGCGTTCGTGCCGAGGCGCTCGCCGCCAAAGAAATCGGGGCTCGCCGAGCCGGTCGGGACGAAGGCGAGGCCGCGGCCGGCATCGACGGTGACCGGAGCCCACGCGTTTGCGCCGCCCGTGCGCTGCGCCTGCCCGGGCTGCCACTGACTCGCTGCAGGGTGGTCGGGGCCATCGGGGATCGGGTCGAACTTCCAGCGCAGTGCGCCGGTGCGCGCATCGAATCCTCGCACGATGCCGCGCTCGAGCTCCACGGCGCGGTTGTCGCCGATCGCGGAGCCCACGATGACGATGTCCTCGAAGGTGGCGGGCGGGGAGGTGACGAGATACTCCCCCGGCGTCGTGCTGCGCGCGTCGGCGCCGAGCGCCACCGCGCCGCCGATGCCGAAGCCCGCGCAGGGCCGGCCCGTGTCGGCGTCGAGCGCGAGCAGCCGAGCGTCGAGCGTGCCGAGGAAAACGCGCCGGCGGCAGGGGCCCGTGCGCGCCTTGTCGGGATCTTCCCATGTCGTGACGCCGCGCGACGTGGCCTCGGCGTAGTGCTGCTTGCGCGGCACGCGCGGGTCGTGGCGCCACCGTTCCCTGCCCGAGGCCGGATCGAGCGCGATCACGATGTCGGTCGGCGTCGAAAGGTACAGGCGGCCGAACGCCAGCACAGGCGTCGCCTCGAAGGCGAGCTTGTCCGCGCGCCCGAAGCCCTCGCCAAGCTCGCCGGTGCGGTAGGTCCAGGCCACTTCGAGCTGCGCGACGTTGTCGCGGTTGATCTCGCGCAAGGGCGAATAGCGCTGCGCGAAGCCGTCGCCGCCGTAATACCCCCAGTCGCTGACGGCGGGGGACTGGGCGCGCGCGGTGCCCGCGACGAGCAGCAGCGCCAGGAATGAGATGCGTCGCATGCCGGCATTATCCGTCATCGCGGGACTGGTATCCTTCCGGCGTGAAGTTGCCGTGGCTCCTCGCCCTGCTGATGCTCGCCGTGCCGATGGTCGCGGTCGCCGCGGAGTCCCGGCCGCGGGTCGGGCTCGTGCTCTCGGGCGGTGGTGCGCGCGGCGCGGCCCATGTGGGCGTGCTCAAGGTGCTCGAAGGAATGCGCGTGCCGATCGACGCGATCGCGGGCACGAGCATGGGTGCGGTGGTCGGTGGCCTCTATGCGAGCGGTATGTCGGCCGCCGAGATCGAAGCCACTCTGGGCGCGGTGGACTGGGAGGAAGTGCTCGGCGACCGCCCGCCGCGCGACGACCTCTCCTTCCGGCGCAAGGAGGAGGACCGCAATTTCCTCGTGCGCCTGCCGCTCGGCCTGCATGGGGGGGAATTTCGCCTGCCGAAGGGCCTCGTGCAGGGCCAGCGGTTGAACGAGCTGCTGCGCAGGCTGACCTTGCCCGTGGCCACGGTGAAGGACTTCGATGCGCTGCCGACCCGCTTTCGCGCGGTCGCGACCGACCTGGAGAGCGGCGATCGCGTGGTGCTCCGCTCCGGCGACCTCACCACGGCGATGCGCGCGAGCATGTCGGTGCCAGGAGTATTCGTGCCGGTCGAGAGCCAGGGGCGCCTGCTGGTCGACGGCGGCCTCGCGGACAACCTGCCGGTCGACGTCGCGCGCGCCATGGGCGTCGACGTGCTGATCGTCGTCGACACGGGCTTCCCGCTGCTCACGCGCGATCGGCTCTCGACCGTGCCGATCATCTCGAACCAGATGATCGCGATCCTCGTGAGGCGCAACAGCGAAATCCAGCGCGCGGGCGTGTCGGCCTCGGACGTGCTGATCGATCCGGCGCTCGGGAGCGCCTCTTCCTTCGACTTCAGGCGCTTCACGACGCTGATCGACGCAGGAGGCGCGGCCGCGCAGGCGGTGGCGCCGCGGCTGGCGCGGCTCGCGCTGCGCGAACCGCAATACACGGCCTGGCTTGCGGCGCGTGCGCAGGCGCGCGGCGGGGCCGCGCCGCGCATCGAGTTCGTGCAGGTGGCGCCGGGCTCGGAACGCTACCAGCGGCCCATCGACGACCTCTTTGGTGGTTTCGTGGGCCAGCCGCTCGACGGCGCGGCGGTGGGTGCGCAGGTCACCGCGCTGTACGGGCTCGGCAACCTCGAGACGCTCGACTATCAGGTCGTCGAGGACAGCGGCGGCCGGGACGGGCTCGAAGTCACGGCGAAGCGCAATTCCTGGGGCCCGAACTACGTGCGCTTCGGCCTCGGCCTCGGCGACGATTTCGAAGGCAATTCCGCGTACAACGCGACGGCGCGCTTCGTGCTCGCGGAAATGAACCGGCTCGGCGGTGAATGGACCTGGGACCTGCAGGTCGGCGAATCGCCGCGGGTCGCCACCGAGGTGTACCTGCCGTTCTCGTATCGCAGCCGCTGGTTCGCGCTGCCGCAGGCGAAATACGAAGCACGCAACGTCCCGCTGTTCGACGGCAGCGGGCGCCGGCTCGCCGAATATCGCGTCAAGGGAACGCGCTTTGGGCTCGACTTCGGCCGCGAATTCGGCTCCGCCTTCGAGATCCGCGCGGGCGTACATCGCGAAGACGGCGAATCGCGCGTGCGCCTCGGCGACCCCACGTTGCCGTCCGGCGAGTTCGACGTGCGCCAGTACTACGCGCGCTTCGCCTACGACGGCCTTGACGACGTCGGCTTCCCGCGCCGTGGCGCCTCGTTCTTCCTCGAGTGGACTGGCGAGCACGACCTCACGGGGCAAGGCGTCGATTCGAACCTGCTGACGCTCGACTGGCAGATCGCGCGCTCGCGCGGCCGCAACCGCGGCGTGCTGTCCGCGAGCCTCGGCACGAACCTCGACGGCGGGCCGGGCAACGTGCGCAACCTCTATCCGCTCGGCGGCTTCCTGAACCTGTCGGGACTCGCGCCGGGCGAGATCGCCGGGCGGCATTTCGCGATCGCGCGCGCGATCTACTACCGCCAGATCGGGCGCGCCGGCACCGGCATCCTCGACCTGCCGACCTATGTCGGCGTCGCCTATGAAGTCGGCAACGTGTGGGACGAGCGCCGCGACATCGGCTTCGATTCGGCGCGCAACGATTTCAGCGTGTTCTTCGGCGTCAACAGCTGGCTCGGGCCGCTTTACCTCGGCGCGGGTTACGACGACTCGGGCGACATGGCTTACTTCCTGTCGCTCGGGCGATCATTCTGAGGGCGATCAGCGGCGAGCGCGCTACAGGCCGCGGCTCTCGGCGAGCTTTTCCACCTTCTCGAAGCGCAGCGCCGGCGCATCGCCGGAGCGCGAGTACTCGTGCTTGCGGCTCATTTCCGCGAGCGCGGCATCACGCTCGCCGGCGCTCGGGAACCAGTGCGTGCGGCTCCAGTCCTGGCCGAGCAGCTTCCTGAACGGATCGTTCGTGCGCAGGCTCACGCGCAGGCCGTAGGGCCGCTGGTTGCGGCTGTCGGGGTTTCCCCGGAGATTGTGCGGTTGTGAAATGCCCATCGGGCGCAAAGCCTATCAGAAGCGCCGGTCACCCGCGCCTTCGCGGTCGGCCCAATGCAGGATGCGGCGCGTGATGAATACGTATAGCCGCTTGCCGGTGCGCATCCAGAGGCGCGACAACAGCGAGGGCGTGGCGAGGATCCGCCGTTCACGCGCCGTGAGGCGTGCTGCGAGATAAGTCCGCTTGTGCTTCAGGAGATGCCTCAGGTCGTCGTGGGCGAGCGCGCGGAACAGCCGGCCGCGCCCGCGCGCGGTCCACGCGAGCTGGAAATCGACCAGCGCCGGCGCGCCAGCCGCCGTCACGAGCCAGTTCGGTTCCTTCGCGAGGTCGTTGTGTACGACGCGCCGCGCGTGCAGCCGGCGCAGCAGGTGCAGCGCCGCCCGGTAGTAGGCGGGGTCTGCGGGTTTCGCGCGCTGCATCGGCGCGCCGTCGATCCAGCTGCGTGTCAGGACGCCCGCGCGACAAGCGATGAGCCGCGGCACGGCGTCGAGGCCTGCCAGCCGCGCGAGCGCGCGCGCTTCCTTGCGCGCGAGCCAGCGAGCGAGCGGCTTCGCCCAGGCGCGCGCGAGGCGCGTGTCGCGGCACACATGCTGTGGCCGTCCCGCCGCATCATGTACGAGGAAGACAGCGCCGAAATGATCGCGCTTGAGTTCGAGTTCCGCGGGCGCGGGATCGGTCACGGCAGGATCGCGAGGGTGGGCAGCACGCCCGCCTCGCGCAGCGCGATGCCCGCGAGCAGGAGCGCATAGAGGAGAAAGAATGCGCCCGCATCGACGAAGGCTTTCCACAGGACCGCTGGATACACCGTCGCCACAGGAGGCATCGACCACTTCGAGAAGTCCGGACGCCAGCGGTGCGTCTTTGCGGCATACTGCGCCCAGGCTTCGGGATGATGTTCCGCGAGCCAGCGCTCTTCGCGCCGCGCCGCGCTGCCGAAGAGCGCAGCCAGCACGAGGGCGGTGAGCAGGACCAGGGCCAGCGAACCCGTGGCCAGCGCGAGGGCCAGGCCCCCGAGGAAGGACAGCGAATAAAGTGGGTGCCGTGCCAACGCGTAGGGGCCTTCGCTGACGATCGCGCTGTCCTTGCGTCCGGCGATGAAGACCGAGCACCAGATGCGACCGAGGCAGGCGAGCGCAACCAGCAGCAGCGATGCGCCTCGCGCCAGGGCGAACCCGCGGGGATCGGCCATGCGAGGGGCACAGACGGCAGCCGCAGCAACGAGTGCCAGGAAACAGATCAGGGTGAAGCGCAGGCGAGGCGTACTGGCGGAGCGGGTCATGTGCCTGCCGATTCTAGCAGCCGCCTTGAGTTGCCCCGGGTTCGCCCCCACACTCGCAGACCACCGAGGAGGTTGTCATGGCACTCTTGCGCAGGCCCGCCACGTTGCCTACTCCTGCCGAGGCGCTACCCGGCCGAGATACGTCCTTGCCGGTACCGGAAGCGCATTTTGTCCACGGCACCCGCCTCCAGCCGCCGTTCACTGCGCCGCTCGAGGAAGCGGTGTTCGGGCTCGGCTGCTTCTGGGGTGCGGAGCGGCTCTTCTGGCAGTTGCCCGGCGTGCACACCACGGCGGTGGGCTATGCGGGTGGCTTCACGCCGAATCCCAGCTATGAAGAAGTGTGCACGGGCCGCACCGGTCATGCGGAAGTGGTGCGGGTGATCTACGACCCGCGCGTGACGAGTTACGAATTGCTGCTGAAGGCGTTCTGGGAATCGCACGATCCGACGCAGGGTATGCGCCAGGGCAACGACGTCGGCACGCAATACCGCTCGGTGATCCACGCGACGAGTGCCGCCCAACTGCACGCGGCGCAGGCGTCGAAGCAGGCCTACCAGCTGCGCCTCGCCGCCGCGGGGCGCGGCGCGATCACGACGGAAGTCCGCGAGGCGCCGACCTTTTACTACGCGGAGGACTACCACCAGCAGTACCTCGCGAAGAACCCGGATGGGTACTGCGGTATCGGTGGCTGTGGCGTGGACTATCTCGCTGCGGGAGCGGCCGCAACCTGAAGCGCCTCGCAGCGGCGAATCTCAATCGGCTTTCTTCGCGCGCGCCACCTTTTTCGGTGGCGGATCGCTGCGCACGAGGCTCGACAGTGCGCAGGTGCCCTCGCGCGGGACGATGATCTTGCTGAAGCGGTCGAATTGCCCCGGCGGCTTCGTCACGAAGCCGATGGCATTGGCGAAATCGAGCCCGAAGCAGGGCGCGAGCAGCTTCGCGTAGTACCAGTCGCGGTGATTGTCCTGCACCCACAGGCCGCGGTCGCGGTCCGCGTGCCAGTCGTAGATGCCGCCGTGATCGGCGAACGGAATCGAGGCCTGCGCGGGCTCGGGGAGCGTGTCCTTGTCCTTGCCCTCGTCGCCCGCGAGCGCGGAGAGCGGTACGAGTGCGAGCGCTGCGGCCGCGAGCAGGTTCATCGGGCCTGGCTTGTCCATGATCGTGACCTTTCCAGGAAGGCGGATATCCCTTCGACCGCGTCGCCGTGGGGAAGGTTCCGGTCGCACGGCCTAGTTGCGCATCCAGTGGCCGGGCTCGAAGCGCCAGCGGCCGCGGTGCTCCTCCCAATGCGCGGGCGCCCAGGCCCAGCCGCGGCGCTCGCGCACCCACCGGCCGTCGATCCAGTCGTAACGACGGCCATCCCAGCGCCAGTAGCCCGCGGCCCAGACGTAGCCACGGCGCGGTGCGGGCGCCACGACGACGCGCAGCGGTGGCGGTCGTACATCGACTTCGACAACGGCCACGCGGCGTGCAGGCGGCGCGACCACGCAGCCGGCCAGTTCCAGCACCAACAGGGAAGCCAGCAACACGATGGCGTTCTTCATAATTCATGCCTCCAAGAGGCTCGAACGCGCGAGTCCGCTGCGGGTTGACAGCCGCGCCGGCGCACGTATCACGCAACAATTGGGTTGCATGTCTCGGGAGTCGCGCGTACCATGCAACCAGAGGGTTGCATATGGGCACGACCGATTGCATAGAAAGAAGTGTTCTGCTGAAGGCGCCGCGCGCGCGCGTCTGGCAGGCGCTGGAGAATGCCGGGGAGTTCGGCCACTGGTTCGGCGTTGACTTCCAGGGCGCGCGGTTCGTCGCCGGCAGCCACGCCCGCGGCAAGGTGACCCAGCCCGGTTGGGACCACTTGTGGATGGATGTATGGATCGAGCGTGTCGAGCCGCAGCGGCTGCTTTCATGGCGCTGGCATCCCGGCGCGATCGATGCGACAGCAGACTTGCCGCAGGCGGAAACCACCCTGGTGGAGTTCCGGCTGCAGGACGCACCAGGCGGTACCTTGCTGACGGTCGTCGAGTCGGGCTTCGACCGCGTGCCGCCGGCGCGCCGGCTCGCGGTGTTCCGCGAGAATACGGAGGGCTGGGACGCCCAGATGCGGAACATTGCGCAGCATGTCGCCGCGTCCTAGCGGCGCGCCGCGAGCGGGCGCGCCCATCGCGGCCCTGCGCCGCGCGCGCCCGGTATTTGCAGCGCTCGGCGACGAGACCCGCCTGCGCCTGCTCGCGTTGCTGTGCACCGGCAGCGCGCTGTCGATCACGCAACTCACGGCGGGCACCGAACTCACGCGGCAGGCTGTCACCAAGCACCTGCAGGTACTCGCGGATGCGGGGCTTGTGCACGACGTGAGGCTGGGCCGCGAGCGGCTGTGGCAGTTCGATCCCGCGCAGGTCGAGGCCGCGAGGCAGTCGCTGGCCGAGATCGGCCGGCAATGGGACCATGCGCTCCTTGGGCTGAAGGCCTTCGTGGAGCGGTGAAAGACATGAAACCTGTCCTGCGCTGGGTGCTCGCGCTTGGGCTCACGGGCTTCCTGTGCGGTTTCTTGGGGCCGATGCTGCTTGCGCCGGGCGCCAACCAGGGTCCGCTGCTTGGCATTTTCATCACCGGTCCGGCGGGCGCGCTGGCCGGGCTCGCGCTCGGTGCACTCGCGCGCGTCCTGCCTTGGCCGGCAAGGGTGGAGCGGTGGGCTCTTGTCCTGTGTTGTGCTCTGCTCGGGCTCGCCACGCTCGGGCGCAGCCTTCCCGAACCGCGCAACCGCGCCCTGCTGCTCGAGGCGAATGTCATCGATTGCCTCTCGCCGGCTGCGTTCGAGAGCGAGGCCATGGCCGATTGGGAGGCCCGCGTCGCGAAGGTCGATTGGGCAGCGCCCCGCAGCAGCTGGCAGGACGAGGCGCGGCGACTCTTCGCCCGGCCTGACGGCGTCGTGCTCGATCTCGAGGTGCAGGCGCGGCGCGTGGCGCGCGAGCACTTGCAGCCCTGGGATCGCGGGCGCACGACCGTCGAGCCGGTAGCGGGCGTTGGCGACGTGACGCGCGTGTTTGCGCGCTACGCAGGCGCCTCCTGCAGCGCCTATCCTTCCGGGCCCGCAATCCTCTACTACGAACTCACTGTCGACCCGCAGCCGGGCCCGTGGCCACCCGACGACCTGCCGGGGCTCTTGAGCCTCGTGGTCGCCGGGCCTCCGCCTGCCGCCTATTTCGGCGACTTTTCCTCGAGCGGGTAGGTCTTCACACCGGACCCCGTCGCTGCCGACTCGGAGGGAGTGATGGCTGGCGCTGCGCCGCTCGCGCCTGTTGCGCCGGTTGCCGCGGTGCTCGAGGCAATGGCGGCGAGGAAGCGCTGCGCGTTGTTCGAGGTGGTGCTGACGGCTCCCTTCAGGATGTCGCCCGCGCTGACTTTCCTGCCATAGAAGCCCGCGTTCGACTTGTCGTCGATGGTGAGCGCGCTGCCGTCGAGCGCGACGCCGATGAACAGGCCCTTGCTGCGGGAGTACGAGTAGACCTCCGCCTTGAACGAGGCGTCCGTTGCCGCCGAGGCGGTGCGCCCGACGGGGCCCGCCGCGACCGATGCATCGGCACCGAGCGTGACCTTGCCGTCGGTGATGCCCTCGACGCCCTTGCGGGTCGTGAACACGAGCACCACGTCGGTCGACTGGGCGCCGATCTGCGGCCCGAAGCTGCCGCCGCTCAGGTTGACGAACACGGGATTCGAGAAGCGGCCCGCCTCGTCGCGCACCACCATCACGCCCTTGCCGTGGCGGCCGCCGAGCCAGAAGCTCACCTTCACGACATCGGGCACCACGACGACGCCGTAGGCGCGATCGAGCAGCCATTGGGGAATGGCTTCGTCCCGGCTCTGCCGCAGCTCGCTCATCACTTCGGTGGCCGTGATCAGCCGTGCCTCTTCGCGACCCTGCGCGAAGACGGCGGGCGCCGTGAAACAGGCGACAGTGGCGAGCAGGGCCGGCCAGGCGCCGGTGCGGGTTGTTTGCAGCATTCAAGCCTCCTCGGGGGCCGCCCATGCGGCGGACGCAAGCTTACTCCAGTCCGCGTGAACGGACGCTGAAGGCTTGGACCGGGAACGCCGTCGGGCGTTCAGAACCAGATCGAGAGGAAGACCTGGTAGATGCTGGCGTCGAGCTTGTAGAGCGGCTCGGTACCCGGCACGGCGACACTCGCGCGTACGTCGCGGAAATCGTCGTAGCTGATCGTCATGAAGTTGTAGCGCAGGTTCGCCTGTGCCTTCTCGACCCAGGGCAGGCGCGCGATGCGGAAGTCGTAGCTCGCGCCGATGCCGAAGGTGAGTGCGGTGAAGGTCGACAACTCCTTGTCGCGTGCGAGGAAGTTTGCGTAGTTGCGGCGCGGGAAGAGGTCGGCGTAGAAGTCGGCGGCGTCCTGCTTGTAATAGCGCAGCGAACCCGTGAAGGTCCAGCGATCCCAGGCCGGCTGCGTGTAACTGACTTCGCCCGTATGGGCATTCACGCCCCAGGAATCGGTGTAGAAGCGGTACCAGCCGTTGAGCGAGGCGCGCCACGGCAGGAAGTAATTGAGCTTCAGCGAGGCCGCGTTGCTGGTGCGCGTGTTGGGGTAGACCTCGCCCTGGTAGGTGTAGCCCTTGGGGTCGCTCGGGTCGAAGTAGCGCACCGAACGGTAGGGACTGTTGAGGTAGCCCTCGTCGCTGATGACCTCGAAGTTGGCGATGCCGATCAGGCTGCGCGTCAGCACCTGGGTGATGCCGACGGCGTAACTGCGGGTGTCGGAGGCGCGCTGGAAGGTCGGGTCCTTGCCGCCGCCGATGTTGCGGAAGATATCGTTGTTGCCGCGCTTGAAGCTGAAGGAAATCGTCGTCAGGTCGCCGAACATGTCCTGGCTGACGCCCGCGTACCAGGTCTTGGCGTCGTAGTCGCTTTCCGAGCTGCTGATGTAGCCCGCGCTATAGGTCGACTTGCCGCGCAGGTAGTCGGCCGTGACGCTGTACTGCGTGCGCTCTTCCTTGTACGGGCTCGCGGTCGATACGACGTCGATCGACGCGCTCGACACGAGGTCGACATAGTAATTCGCGGCCACCGACACCTTGTCGGCGAATTTCTTGCGCACGAGCAGCGAGGGACCGTCGATGACGACCCCACCGCCGTCGTAGCGGTGGTAGAGGACGTCCGCGCGGTCGTCCGGCAGCACGCCGGCCGAGGCGAGTGGCGCCAGCAGCAGGGCGCCCAGCACTGCGGTCCACGTCCGCATCATCAGTTGCATCCGCAACCGCCGCCCGCGTTGCCGGTTGCCCCGCGCGCTCCTTCGCGCGCCTCGAACACGTGGTCGAGGTAGGCCGTCGAGACGGGGAAGCGGTCGAACGCCATGACCGGATCGGCGAGGTTCTCGCGCTCGTAGGGCTTCACCCAGGGCTCGATCGGCGCGCAGGCCGACAGCGCGCCCGACAGGGCAACGCCAACGGCAAACGTGCCGCAAAGCCTTCGAACGAGCGCGTGCACGGTCATCCTCATTCCTTCACGAGCATCCGGATCTGGTCGAGGTAGGTGTTTTCGTCGCCGGGCTTGTAGCCGCGATGCAGCAGGCGGACATTGCCCTTGCGGTCGATGATCACGCTGTTCGGCATGCCGGTCACCTTGTAGAGCTTGCTCACCTTGCTGTCGGTGTCGAAGGCAATCGGGAAGCTGACCGGACCCTGTTTGGCGAGCCACTGCTCGGCGGCCTTCGAATCCGGCTCGACGTTCACGCCGACCATGGTGAAGCCCATCGGCTTGTACTTCTTGTAGATGCCCTCGAGCAGCGGCATTTCCTGGCGGCACGGTCCGCACCAGGTCGCCCAGAAGTTGATCATCACGACCTGGCCCTTGAGGTCGCCGAGCGAGAGCTGCTTGCCGCCGAGCGTGGGCAGGCGGAAGTCCGGCGCGGGCGCCGTGGAATTGGAGGCCGCGGCCGGGACCGCGAGCAGGAGGGCAATCAGGCATGCGCGCATCGTGTGTACCTCAGAAGAACACGGTCACACCCAGGTACGCCTCGAGGTTGTTGACCAGCTCGTTCTTCCCGAAGATGTCCGACTCGTACACGCGGTCCTGCACTTCGAGGCTGACCGCGAGCCAGTCGGTCGGGAGGATCTTGTAGCCGCCGCCGAAGTTCAGGGTGAAACGCTCATCGTCCGCGAACTTCGTGCTGCCTACGCCGCCCAACACGTAAAAGGCGCTGTTCATGGCGAGGTTGCGACCGAGAAACACCTCGCCCGGCAGGAAGTTATAGCCGAGCGAGAGCCCGTAGTATGTGAGGCGCCTATCAGTCCCGAGGTTGAGCGGGTCGGAGCCCGGATTCAGGATCTCGAAGCTGGTCAGGCCGAGCTTGGTCTCGCCCGCCTCGGCGCGGAAGAAGAAGTCTTCGGTCACGTGGTAGGTGAGGGTCGCGCCGTAGACCGGGTTCGAGCCGAAATCGTCGACGCTCATCGTGCCGTAGAAGCCGCCGACCTCGATGTTCTCCTGGTCGATCTTCGCCACCTTGATCTTGCGGCGCTCGACCTCGGGCTCGACCACGCGCGGCGGCGGCGCGTTGTCGCTGTCGGCCGGTTCGGATTCGGCGACCGGCGGCTTGTCCTGCCACGGCCAGCGGAACGACGCGCAGCCCGGCAGCACGGTGGTCGCCGCGGCCAGCGTCAGAAGAAGAAGGCGAGTCCGACTTTCCATTCCTCGAGTTCCTCGTTGTCGTTGCGGCTCGTGAACACCACGCGGTTCTTGTATTCGCCGCGGACGAAGAAGCGCCGTGTCAGGTAGAAGCGAAATCCTGCGCCGTAATAGGCGGACTGGTCG
>CAUJHJ010000004.1 GCA_963204835.1 Pseudomonadota bacterium | reverse complement strand
GCGGCCTGGTTCCCGTCGCCGCCATGGCCATGGCCCGCGTCCCCGTGCTCATCCGCTTCGGCGCCATCGTGCGAGTGGCCACCGCTCGCCGCGACCAGTGCCTGGTATCTGGGCGCATCGAGGTCCGGCATGGCGCCGAGGAAGGCCACCATGTTCCAGATGTACTCGTCGCCCATGCTCTTGCCCCAGGCGGGCATGCCGGAGGCCTTGATGCCGTGCTTCACGACCCAGAAGGCCTGCGCGGGATCGACCTTCACATGGGCGAATGGCGGCGGGGCGGGGTAGAGGCCGCGGCTCATTTCACTGGCGGAGCGTCCCGGGGACAGATGGCAGGTCGCGCACATGGCGTCGTAGTTGCCCGCGCCCTGCTTGATCCGGGCCTCGCTGGCGAGGTCCGCCGGCACGACGACCTGCTTCGCGGCGGCGCGGACCGCCCGATCGCGTGCCATCGCGAGCAAAGCGTACACCGGCCGCGAGTGCGGTTCGTCCGCGCCAATGCCGTAGGCGCCGGACCATGCGTAGACCGCAAGGGCCGCAATCGCAAGCAGCGAGATGGCAAGCAGGGTCGACAGGAAGCGCAGGCCTGGGATTTTCATCCTTATTCTCCTAGAACCAGAGGCGCACGCCAGCGACGGCGCGCGTGTCGTGCAGGGAATCGCCTTCGAGCCGGCGTACGTCCGCGGCATCGCCGAAAGCGCGTTCATGGACGATGCCGAGATAGGGTGCGAACCGGCGCCGGACTTCATAGCGCAACCGCAGGCCCGCCTCGGCGGTCCCGAGGCCGGTCCCGACATTCAGCTCGATGAGCGGTTGCAGGATGAGCCGGTTGGTCAACAGCAGTTCGTACTCGACCTCGAAGCGTGCGGCCACATTGCCTGATTCGGCGAACAGCGCTGTTGCCTGCACCTCGAACTTGTAGGGTGCGAGGCCCTGGATGCCTACGGCTGCCCAGGTCCGCGAGTCGCCCGGCTCGAAGTCGTGCCGCACACCCGCGACGACATCCCACCAGGCAGAGACGCTCCGCCCGTAGAGCAGTTCGCCCGAGGCCGCCTCGGTGTGCCCGTCCTCGCGCTCGCCTTCGGTACGCAACCACACGCGATCGAGGTCGGTGCCGAGCCAGCCCTGCGCTTCCCATTCGAGGCCGGTGCCGGGATCGGCATTCCAGGCCTCGAGACGATCCACGACGACGAGACCATTGACGGCCGATGCGTGTTGCATTGGCCGAGCGAGGGACGGAAACGCGGCCGCGCGATCCGCAGCATCCAGCGGCGGCACCGGGGTCACCGGCGCGGCCTCTCCAGCAGCGGAAGGCGTGGCCCCGTGGCCCATCTGGCTGTGGTCCATCTGGCTATGATCGTGCTGCTGGGCAGCCACATGGCCCGGCAGCAGAAGCCCCAGCCCGAGCGCGCAGGCGGTTGCAGCGGCGAATGAGCGGTTGCGCGCGATCATTCCGCGACCCTCACTTCACGCATCATGCCCGCTTCCATGTGGTAGAGCAGGTGGCAGTGGTACGCCCAGCGGCCGAGTGCGTCGGCACGAACGCGATAGCTGCGACGCGTGCCGGGCGGCATATCGATGGTGTGCTTGCGCAGGTGGAAGGCGCCGTGTTCATCCTCGAGGTCGCTCCACAGCCCGTGCAGGTGGATCGGGTGGGACATCATCGTGTCGTTCACGAGCACAATGCGCAGGCGCTCGCCGTAGCGCAGCCGCAAGGGTTCGGCGTCCATGAACTTCAGCCCGTTGAACGACCAGGCGAACTTCTCCATGTGACCGGTCAGGTGCAGTTCGATTTCGCGGCCCGGCTCGCGGCCGTCCGGATCTTCAAAGATCGACCTCATCGCCGCATAGGTGAGCACCGCGCGGCCGTTGCCGCGCAGGCCGATGCCGGGATCGGCGAGCTTCGGTGCCGGCATCATCGCCTGCATGTCGATGAGCGGATTGCCCGCTTCCGTCGTGGCATGCATTGGCATGCCCGGCATGTCGTGGCCGCTGTGGTCCATCGCACCATGGTCCATGCCGCCGTGCCCCATGTCGTCCATCGTCAAGATCGGCCGGGGGTCGAGCGCGGGCACGGCGTCCGCAAGGCCCGCGCGCAGCGCGAGGGTGCCGCGTGCGAAGCCGGTGCGCGCGTTGTCCTGCGCGAAGATCGTGTAGGCGTCCTGGCCGGCGGGCTCGACGAGCACGTCGAAGGTCTCCGCCACGGCGATGCGAAACTCGTCGACGGTGACGGGGTGGATGTACTGGCCATCCGCAGCCACGACCGTCATCCTGAGGCCGGGAATGCGCACGTCGAAGTAGGTCATCGCCGAGCCGTTGATGAAGCGCAGCAGCACTTTCTCGCCGCGCGCGAACAGCCCGGTC
The DNA here is from genome assembly GCA_963204835.1 of Pseudomonadota bacterium. Taxonomy (GTDB): domain Bacteria; phylum Pseudomonadota; class Gammaproteobacteria; order Steroidobacterales; family Steroidobacteraceae; genus CADEFQ01. The sequence continues at coordinate 1,800 of CAUJHJ010000004.1, read as the reverse complement.
CAGTTGCCCGCGGGCGCCGCACCGTTCACCAGGTAGGTATAGGTGTTCGCGTTCACGTCCGACAGGTCGGTCGGCGTCATGCGCATCCTTCCCCATGCCTTGCGGTCCGCGAGCGTCTTCGGCCAGCCATCGCGGCGCACGTCGGCGGCGAAATCGCCCACCGTGCGCTTGTAGTAGTTGTCGTAGCCCGCGTTCTTCTTGAGGCGGTGGAAGAGGGCGGCAGGGTCTTGGTCGGTCCAGTCCGACAGCAGTACGACGTGCTCGCGGTCGAAATGATAGGGCGCCGGCTCGCGAGGCTCGATCACGATCGCTCCATAGAGCCCCGCCTGTTCCTGGAACATCGAGTGACTGTGATACCAGTAAGTGCCCGACTGCCGGACCTTGAATCGGTAAAGGTACGTTTCACCGGGCGCGATGCCGTCGAAACTGAGCCCGGGAACGCCGTCCATGTTGGCCGGCAGAAGCAGGCCGTGCCAGTGCAGCGAGGTGCGGGCGTCGCGCAGGGCGTTCGATACCCGCAGCGTCACCGTGTCGCCCTCGCGCCAGCGCAGTGTCGGGGCGGGCAGGCTGCCGTTCACCGTGATCGCCGGACGCGAGCGGCCGGTGAAGTTGACCGGCGACTCGCCGATCGAGAGTGCGAACTCGGTGCCCGCGAGCACGGGCATGCTGGCGGACAACGGCGCAGTGAAAGCGAACCTGTGGCCGAAACCCGCCAGGGCGCCGCCGGCGGCGAGGCCCTGAACAAAGCGGCGGCGCGAGACACCAGCCCGATGGCCAGCGAAAACATTCGACATGCAGATCTCCACGACTGTAAATCGGCGGACGCTGCCGCGGCAGCGACCCGGTCGCCCGGTGCGCGCGAGGACAGATTTCAGGCGATGGGAGGGCGAACGGGATCGGGCAGCAGGGGAGGAAGATGACCCGCTGACAGGGAGTGAATGTCGCTCGTGTGGGGATGCGCGGCTATCGGCAACTGGAGGGTCGCCGCCACTCCCATCACGAAGGTGCATTGGCAGTTGCCGTGGCCGCCCTTGCAGCAATCGAGGCCCGCCTCATGCGAGTCCGATGACGACTCTCCCTGCGCGTGGCATGCGGGCGCAGCGTCGGCCTGAGCGAACTGCTGAAGCATCGCGATCGACGCTGCCACCGCCGACGTCCCGTTCAGGACGAGGACGGCGCAAAGCAGGAGGCGCGGCATGAGGGTCACCCATCGCATGTGCGCGCGCATTCTACCAAAGCGCGCCATCCGGGCGCGGGGCCGCTCAACCCCGCCGCGCCGCCTCGATCGCCGCGACATCGATCTTTTTCATCGACATCATCGCGGCGAAGGCGCGTCGTGCCTCGTCGCCTCCGGCCGCCATCGCCTCCAGTAGTGCGCGCGGCGTGATCTGCCAGGATATGCCCCACTTGTCCTTGCACCAGCCGCACTGGCTCTCCATGCCGCCATTGCCCACGATCGCATTCCAGTAGCGATCGGTTTCCAGCTGGTCCTCCGTCTTGATCTGGAAAGAGAACGCTTCGCTGTGCCTGAATGCCGGGCCGCCATTGAGGCCAATACAGGGCAGGCCGGCGACCGTGAAATCGACCGTGATCACGTTGTCCTGCTTGCCGCCGGGATAATCGCCGGGTGCGCGATGCACGGCATGCAGCTTGCTGTCGGGGAACGTTTCCACGTAGAAGCGCGCCGCCGCTTCGGCATCCGTTTCGAACCAGAGACAGATCGTGTTCTTCGCCATGGGGGTACTCGTTCCGTGGGTGCTTGCCATTGATGAAGCCTGTACCCAGGACGATCAGCTGCTG
>CAUJHJ010000003.1 GCA_963204835.1 Pseudomonadota bacterium | reverse complement strand
GTCCAGCACCTTCTCGGCGCGCGCGATGTCCTTGATTATCTTGGTGCGCTTCTTCCAGGGCACCTTCACCAGCCAGTCGACGTAGTTGCGCACCACGGTGGCTTCCGCCGACATCGGTGACATCATCTTCAGCTTGCCGAGCTCGGTCATCGCCTTGTCGCGGGCCTCCTTCGGCATGCCGGCCTTCTGGATCTTCTGTTCGACGTCGGCCAGCTCGTTGGCGCCATCCTCCATGTCGCCGAGTTCCTTCTGGATGGCCTTCATCTGCTCATTCAGGTAGTACTCGCGCTGGCTCTTCTCCATCTGCGACTTGACGCGGCCGCGGATGCGCTTTTCGATCTGCAGCATGTCCATCTCGCCCTCGATGGCGACGAGGATGTGCTCGAGGCGCTGCTTGACGTCGAGGACTTCGAGGACCTTCTGCTTCTCGGGGAGCTTGAGCGCCATGTGCGCCGCGACGGTGTCGGCGAGGCGGCCCGGTTGCTCGATGCCGGCGAGCGCGGTGAGCACCTCGGGCGGCACCTTCTTGTTGAGCTTCACGTACTGCTCGAACTGCGAGATCACGGAGCGGCCGAGGACGTCCATCTCCTTCTCGTCGTAGTTCTCCGCATCGGGCGCGAGCGTGACGTCGCAGGCGTAGAACTCGCCGCCGTGGATGCGGCTGATGTGCGCGCGATCGACGCCTTCGACCAGCACCTTGACGGTGCCGTCCGGCAGTTTCAGCAACTGCAGGATCGTCGCGACGGTGCCGATGCGATAGAGGTCGTCGGCCTTGGGGTCGTCGACGTCGGCCTGCTTCTGGGCGACGAGCATGATGCGCTTGTCGGCCTTCATGGCGATGTCGAGCGCCTGGATCGACTTCTCGCGCCCGACGAACAGCGGGATCACCATGTGCGGATAGACCACCACGTCCCGCAGCGGCAGGACCGGCAGGTTCTCGATGGTGGTGGTCTTCTGGCTCGACGGGGAGGATTCGGACACAGGGGGGGCCCTCGCGCTGCTGCGGCTATAGTCTAGCCCACACGTGGGGGCGCCCCGCCGTCATTTCAAGGCGCCCCGTGACGCGGGGCGCCTGCCAGCCCTCAGCTTGCGAGGCCTTGCGCCCTGCGCGGCGGCTCGTCGGCTTCCGTCTTGTAGACGATATAGGGCTTGGTCTGGCCCTCGATCACGGTCTCGTCGATCACCACTTTGGATACGCCGCGCAACGACGGCAGCTCGTACATCGTGTCGAGGAGGATGTTCTCGAGGATCGTACGCAGGCCGCGCGCGCCGGTCTTGCGCTGCATGGCGCGCTGCGACACCGCCTTCAGCGCATCCTCGCGGAACTCGAGCTCGGCGCCTTCCATCTCGAACAGGCGCTTGTACTGCTTGGTGAGCGCGTTCTTCGGCTCGGTGAGGATCGAGATGAGGGCGGCTTCATCGAGTTCCTCGAGCGTCGCGACCACCGGCAGGCGACCGACGAACTCGGGGATGAGGCCAAACTTGATGAGGTCCTCGGGCTCCACTTCGTGGAACACGTCGGGACCACCCTTGGCATTCACGTCGCGCACGTCCGAGGTGAAGCCGATGCCGCCCTTCTGCGTGCGGTTCAGGATGATCTTCTCGAGGCCCGAGAATGCCCCGCCGCAGATGAAGAGGATGTTCGAGGTGTCGACCTGCAGGAATTCCTGCTGCGGATGCTTGCGACCGCCCTGCGGCGGCACCGACGCCACCGTGCCCTCGATCAGCTTCAGCAGCGCCTGCTGCACGCCCTCGCCCGACACGTCGCGCGTGATCGAGGGGTTGTCCGCCTTGCGCGAGATCTTGTCGATCTCGTCGATGTAGACGATGCCCGTCTGGGCCTTCTCCACGTCGTAGTCGCACTTCTGCAGCAGCTTCTGGATGATGTTCTCGACGTCCTCGCCGACGTAGCCCGCCTCGGTGAGCGTGGTGGCGTCGGCAATCGTGAACGGCACGTTGAGGAGGCGCGCGAGCGTCTCCGCGAGCAGCGTCTTGCCGCAGCCTGTCGGGCCGATCAGCAGGATATTGCTCTTGGCGATCTCGACGTCTTCCTTCGAGCGGCTGCCGCCGCGGGACTGCAGGCGCTTGTAGTGGTTGTAGACCGCCACCGAGAGCACCTTCTTGGCGCGCTCCTGGCCGATCACGTATTCGTCGAGGACCTTCTTGATCTCGTGCGGCTTCGGCAGCTTGTCGCGCGCGCGGTCGGCGCGATCTTCGAGCTCTTCACGGATGATGTCGTTGCAGAGCTCGACGCATTCGTCGCACACGAACACCGACGGGCCGGCGATCAGTTTCCGGACTTCGTGCTGACTCTTCCCGCAGAAGGAGCAATAAAGCAGCTTGCCGTCGTCGTTGCGGCCGCGGGACTCGTCGGTCATTCAGGGGCACCTGTGGCCATCATGCGGATGTTTATAGCATGGGGTGAACGGGGGCGCAAAAGACCCCCGTCACACCCAAGCCATTGATTCACTTGGCCGGCGCGGCGATGCGCTTGTCGAGCAACTGGTCGACCAGCCCGTAGGCGATCGCTTCTTCGCCGCCCATGTAGTTGTCGCGCTCGGTGTCCTGCTGGATCTTCCCGACCGGCTGGCCGGTGTGGCGGGCGAGGATTTCGTTCAATCGCTCGCGCGTGCGCTGCATCTCGCGGGCCTGGATGTTGATGTCGGTCGCCTGGCCCTGGAAGCCGCCCAGTGGCTGGTGGATCATGGCGCGCGAATTCGGCAGCATGAAGCGCTTGCCCTTCGCGCCGCCCGCCAGCAGCACCGCGCCCATCGAGGCGGCCGAGCCGATGCAGATCGTGCTGACGTCCGGCTTGATGAACTGCATCGTGTCGTAGATCGCGAGCCCGGCGCTGACGAGGCCGCCCGGCGAGTTGATGTACAGCGCGATGTCCTTGTCAGGGTTCTCGGACTCGAGGAACAGCAGCTGCGCCACGATCAGGTTCGCCATGTAGTCCTCGACGGGACCCACGACGAACACGACGCGCTCCTTCAGCAGGCGCGAGTAGATGTCGTAAGCGCGCTCGCCGCGGGCGGTCTGCTCGACGACGATCGGTACCAGGTTCAGGGCTCGTTCGTTCATGCCGCGCTATTCTGCCCGAAACGGGTCAGCTCCTTGAAGGTGGAGGGCTTGTCCGTGATGCGCGCACGGGCCACGATCCAGTCGATCAGCTGCTCCTCGAGCACCGACGACTCGACCTGCCGCATGGCGTCCGCATTCTGTAAATAGGCGCGGCGCACCTCGTCGGGATTCGGGTAGGTGTTCACGAGCTCCGCGAGGCGCTCCTGCACGCGCGCGCGATCGACCTTCAGGTCGGCGCCGCGCATCAATTCGCCGATCACGAGGCCGAGCGCAACGCGGCGGCGCGCCGGAGCCTCGAACTGCTCGCGCGGCGGCAACTGGCTCACGTCCTTGGCGCCCATGCGCCGGCCGATGTCCACCTGCATTTCCTGCACGGATTCCTCGACGAGCCCCTGCGGCACCTCGATCGGGTTCTCGCGATGCAGCGCGTCCATCACCTGCGTGCGCAGGTGGTTGCGCACGGCCTCGGCCAGTTCGCGTTCCATGCTTTCGCGAACTTCCTTGCGCAGCTGCGCGACCCCGCCCTCCTTGACGCCGAATTCCCCTGCAAACGCGTCATCGAGCGCCGGCAGGCTCATTTCCTCGACGCCCTTCACGGTGATCGTGAACTCGGCGGTTTTCCCGGCCACATCCTTGCCGTGGTAGTCGTCGGGGAAATGCACGACCGCGGTGCGCGCCTCGCCGGCCTTCGCGCCGGACAAGGCCTGCTCGAATTCGGCGAGGACCTGGCCTGCGCCCAGCACCACCGGCACGCCGCGGCCCTCTCCGCCCTGGAAGGCCACGCCGTCCATGCGCCCGTCGAAATCGAGCTGCACGCGGTCCGTGGTCTTCGCGCCGCGCTCGACGGCGTGGTACGCAGGACGCTGCTTGCGCAGCGATTCCAACATCTCGTCGATGTCCGCGTCGGTGACGGCGGCGCTCGGGCGCTCGATCGCGAGGCCCTCGACGGGCGCGAGCTTGATGTCCGGCAGCACCTCGAAGGTCGCGACATACTTGAGGTCGGCGCCCGGATCGAGCGCGATCGGCTGGATGCGCGGCCCGGTCGCAGGCTTCAGGTTCTCCTGCGAGACCGCGTCGGCGAACGAGGAGCGCAGCAGTTCGTTCACGACCTCGGAGTGGACCTGGTCGCCGTACTGCTGCCGCACCACCCCCATCGGCGCCTTGCCGGGGCGAAAGCCATTGAAGCGGGCGGTACGCGCGAGTTTTTTCAGCCGCTGGTCGACCTCGGCGGTGACCTTCTCGGCCGGTACGGCGACTTCAAGCCTGCGTTCGAGACCACCGGTGGCGGTCAGTGAAACCTGCATCGTGTGTTACCTGCTGTCTGGTGCGAAAGGAGAGACTCGAACTCTCACGGGTTACCCCACTGGAACCTAAATCCAGCGCGTCTACCAGTTCCGCCACTTTCGCTCTGGCGTCCCGTCGGCCCTGCGCGAGGGGCGCGGATTATAGCGGATTGCCGGCGCAATCCAGAATCCGGCATGCTGGAGGCACGAGAACAGGGGAAATCATGTCCAAAGCCGCCGGATTCGCGCTCGTCCTCGCCTTGACCCTCGCCTCGGGCCTGTTCGACGCCCGGGGCTTCGTCTACGCCTCCCGGGCATGGCCGGGGGGCCGCCTCGACCCGTCGGCGGCCGTCGCCTCCCTGGCTGCGTTCATCGCCGGGGTTTCCCTCTATGTACTGGCGGTGCGCTTCATGCAGGGCGTCGGCATCGCCGGTGTCGCACTGCAAAGTGCCCTGTGGTTCGTGGCGACCGCGATCGGGGTTTCGGCAATGGACGGCACGGTACTGCAGTGGTCGCGCCCGCAGCAGCTGACCGCCATCGGCATCGCCGTCGCACTCGCCTGGCTCATCGCGACCACGAGCGGCGCCAAGGGCCATTGAGGCGTACAAGGGCCAGGCAACCGCATGGCGCGTGGCAATCGAACGCTGGAACTGCAGGGCTCGGTCTGGATGTCGGTCGGCCAGCAGCCGTTCGGCGGCGAGCGCCAGATTGCCCTGCTCGACGCGATCGCCGCCAGCGGCTCGATCACGCGGGCGGCGAAATCCATCGGCATGAGCTACAAGGCCGCCTGGGATGCGGTCGATGCGATGAATGACCTCGCCCGCGAGCCCCTGGTCGAGCGCGTCACCGGCGGCCGGGGCGGCGGTGGCACCCGCCTCACCGAGCGCGGCCAGCGGCTCGTGGACAACTTCCGCATCATCGAGCGCGAGCACAAGCGCTTCGTCGAGCTGCTGAACCTGCAGACCCGCGGCATCGCGGACGACTATTTCCTGCTGAGGGCCATGGCCATGAGAACCAGCGCACGCAACCAGTTCTTCGGCACGATCAGTGCCATCCGCCGCGGCGCAGTGAACGATGAAGTGAGCCTGCAGGTAGCGGGCGGTCACGCCATCGTGGCGATCGTGACCCACGAGAGCAGCGAGAACCTCGGGCTGCGCCCCGGATTGGAAGCCTACGCGCTCATCAAGTCGTCTTCCGTCATTGTCGTGGCCGACGCCGCGGGCGCGCGCTATTCCGCCCGCAATTGCCTCGCCGGCACCGTTTCACGCGTGCTGCCGGGAGCCGTGAATTCCGAGGTGCGAATCGACCTGTCGGGTGGCATCGCGGTCGCCGCGATCATCACCAACGAAAGCTGCGACGCGCTTGCGCTCAAGCCCGGCAGCGCGGCCTCCGCCCTGTTCAAGGCATCCAGCGTCATCATCGGCGTACCCAGCTGACCGGGTCAGTCGACGATCTTGCGGACCTCGATGTCCTTGAGCCATTTCACGTGCCGCGGCCCGGTTCGCAGGTCCTTCGTCGAAACCATGGCGATCCGCCCCTGGTCGTCCGCGAGCGGCATGCCGTCCTTCTCGAAGAACACGTAGACCCCCTCGCCGACGGGCGAGTTGAAGATCTCGCTCCACGAGAAGACCACCCGATAGCCGTCGCTCGCACCCGCGATGACCACCATCTTCTTGACGTCGTTGTGGGCAGGCGCCACCACATTCGCCTTCTCGAGGATGTCACGCAGGCGCACGCCCCTGAAATTCTCGATCTTGCCGACGTTCGCCCCGGACTGGCACACGAGCGGCACCTCGCTCACCTTCTGCGTTGGAAACGCCCTCAGGTCGTCGACCCCGAGCGTGAGCGAATTCTCGACGGCCCCGCTGACCGTGATCGATGTCGTGACCAGCGCCGCGCGATCGGACTGCGCGGGCGCGCCGATGGCCGTCGCGCCCACTGAAATGGCAGCCAGGGCGAGCAGGCTGCGCCGCGAACAAAGCATCATGGGTACTCCTTTGCGATGAGTTTCAGAACCTGAATCGGGCAGTCGCGAACCAGCTGCGGCCAGCCGCGGGGAAGCCGTCGGAGAGCGCATAGGCCTCGTCCGTGACGTTGTCGACGCCGAACTCGAGGCTCGCGCCGCGTGGCGCCCGGTAGACGGCTTTCAGGTTGAGCACCGTGAAGCCATCGAGGTTCGCGACATCCGAAGACCAGCGGCTGCTGTCGCGCTCGGCGAACGCTACCAGTTCGACCGGGAAAGGGGGGCGAAGCAGCGCGTGGGCTGTCAGCTTGTGCGCCGGCACATCGGTGATGCGCACCCCCGGATTGCTGCGATTGTCGATGTCGAGGTAAGTGTAGGCACCGCCGAATTCGAGCCAGGCCGCCGGCATGACGTGCCATTCGAGCTCGACGCCCGCCGCCCTCACCTCGCCGATGTTCTGCATCTGCGAGAGGTTGCCCTGGACGTTCCTGACCGCCTGGATCTTGTCGGAGATGTCGCTGTAGAAGATTGCCGTCGCCAGTTCCGCGCGCTCCCACGGATTCCCGCGCAGGCCGAGTTCGTAGTTGATGGCGACCTCCCGCCCGAGCGACGGATTCTCGATGAAGGTGCCGAGGCGCGCCGAGTAGCGATCCTTCAGCGTCGGCAGCCGGGACTTGCGGGCGACCGTCAGGTGCAGGCGTGCGGCCGGCGACCAGGCGAAGTAGACACCCGCCTGCGCATCCGTCGCGGAGAGCGATCCGGGCAGCGAATAGGGATTGCCCGCATTGAAGACGACCTTCGGCTTGAGCTCGTGATGCGCGGCGCCGAAGGACAGGGCCGTGCGCGAACCCAGATCGAAGCGGTCCTCCGCGCCGATGGAGAGCAGTTCGTCCTCGTAGTGCGATCCGAGCGTGCCGTTGGCATCGCGCTCGCGATGTTCGTCGGACTTGTAGTGCCCCACCACGCGCAGGCTGTGGCGCGCGAAGCGCACCGACTCGAGGGCGATCGAGCCGCCGTCGGTACGGTCCGCGTAGATGCTGCGCCCGGTGCTGACGCTGCCACGCCCGCTCGTCCTGAGCGTCGTGTAGGTGCCGTCGGTGTAGGAATCGACCTCGTTGCCGTAGCGATCGAAGTAGAGCCGCAGCTTCAACGACTCGCTCGCGCCAAGGGCGGTGTCCGACAGGAAGTAGAGGCTTTCCTTGTCCCAGTAGGGCCAGCGCCAGTAGCGCGCCGCCGCGGGATCGGTGGAGGGCGGCTGGCCCTTTTCGCCGTCCTGGCGGTAGTAACTGACCGCATACTCGCTGCCCGCCGCGGGCGCAAATCCGATCTTGAAGGACAGCTTGCTGTCCTTGCGGGAGGCATTTTCGCGCAGGCCACCGTCCTCCGTCCCGGTCGGCGTGAAATCGGACGGCAGGATGAAGCCGTCGCTCTCGATCCACGCAGCGCCCGCCTGGGCGTACCACGCGCCGCGCTTCGCCCCGAGATTGAGCGCCGCCTGCTGCTCGCCCGCCCGGCCGAGTCCCGCCGTGAAATCACCCTCGAACGCGCGCCCGGGCCGGCGCGAGACGAGATTGATCGCGCCGCCCAGTGCGTTGGGACCGTAGGCGACGGAACTGAAGCCCTTGCTCAGCTGGATGCCCGCGAGGTCCGCGGTGGTGAAGCGGTCGAAGTCCACGTAACCGTCGTAGGGCACGTACACGGGGATGCCGTCGATGTAGAGCGGCACCTGTCGCGAATCGAATCCGCGCACGGTCAGCGTCTTTTCGTTGCGCGAGTTGGTCGAGACCGCCACGCCCGCGAGCAGGTTGAGGGCATCGCCGACGTTGTCGCGATTGAAGCGCTCCATGTCATCGCGCGTGACCATCGCCGCCTTCCCGCCCTCGTCGGCAGAGCTCGCCGGCAGGCGCCGCGCCACCACTTCGACGACGCCCAGGGCAAAGGGCCCGCCCTCTTCCTGCACGGCCTCGGCCGCCTGCCCCGTGACGCACGCGCATGCCGAAATCAGCACGCAGGCGGGCATACGGCGGGCCACGGGCCCGGATCGACGAGTGGGCATTCGCAATATCCTTTCCTGTACGACGCCAGACGGCGCAATGCTTCGTTATATTCTCAAATATATAACGGTATCGACTTGATATCGATCAGGCGGACCGGCCGCAGGCGCGGCGGGTCCGGTATCGATCAGGGGCGGGTGGTGGGCCGTGTAGGATTCGAACCTACGACCAAGAGATTAAGAGTCTCCTGCTCTACCAACTGAGCTAACGGCCCTGCAAAAACCGGGGTGGACGATGGGACTCGAACCCACGACGGCCGGGATCACAACCCGGGGCTCTACCAACTGAGCTACGTCCACCGTCAGGGGGCGGCGAGTATACCAGTGCCCGCGTAACGCTCAACCTCCGTCGTTGCTCGCCTTGCGGATGAAGGCGGCGGTGCTGTCGTGCAGCGCCTTCAGGTCGGCATCGCGCGCATACACCATGTGGCCGGACTCGTAGAGGTGCGTCTCGATGTTCGCCTGCAGCGAGGCCTGGATCGGCAACTGGGACAGCTCGTACTCGGCCGCGAAATACGGCGTCGCGAGGTCGTAGTAGCCGCCGTGCATCTGCACCTTGAGGTTCGGGTTCCTCTGCATCGCCACGGCAAGGTCGGGCATCACATTGGTGGCGCTCTGCACCTTCGTGCCCGCGCCCGGCGGCTGGTGCAGGTAATCCCATGTCCGCCACAGGCTCGCGAAGGCCTTGAAGCGCTTGCCCTCGCCGAACTTGAGCGTACCGCGGACATACTCGTTGTACGCCGACACATAGGCCGAGGAGATCGCCGAGGCCTGCGGGTCGTACTGCGCTTCCTGGCTCAACGGGTCGAGCGTCGGGCCCGAGAAGCGGCTGTCGAGCCGGCCGGCCGTGAGGTCGCTGCCGAGCAGCGTCTTGTCGAACTCGCCGCCGTTGATGCGCAGGTTCGCGCGCTCGATGTAATCGAGCGGCAGCCCCGTGTAGCGGTGCAGCTGCTGCGCGACGGTGGCACGGCGCGCAGCATCGAGTTTCGCGCCCGCGGCGAGCGCGGTCAGGTAATCGCCGAGCGCGAACGCCTCGACTTCCTTGAGGAAGGGCGCGAGTTCGGCACGCGGCTCCGGCAGGCGCTTGTGGTACCAGGCCGACGCCGCGTAGGTCGGCAGCGCGAGCGCGTAGGACTGGTCGACGCCCGGATTGAATTGCGGCTCATCGACGCTGTTGTCGAACGACAGGATCTGCGACAGGAAGATCACGCCATTGAGATCGATCCGGTGCTTGTCCTGCAGCACGCGCGCGAGCACGGCCGCGCGCGTCGTGCCGTAGCTCTCGCCGAAGATGAACTTCGGCGAGTTCCAGCGGCCGTGGCGCGAGATGAACTCCTCGATGAAGTTCGCGAAGGCGTCCGCATCGGGATCGACGCCGAAGAAGGCCTTTTCCTTGTCCTTGCCGCGCAGGTGGCCGAAGCCGGTGCCCGGCGCGTCGATGAACACGAGGTCGCTCGCATCGAGCAGGCTGTAGTCGTTGTTGGTGATGCGGTACGGCGCGGGAGGCGTATGCCTGTCGGTCAGCGTGATGACCCGCTTCGGCCCGAACGCGCCCATGTGCAGCCACATGGTCGAGGAGCCGGGGCCGCCATTGAAGATGAAGGTGAGCGGACGGCGCGGATCGGCCGCCTTGCCCTTGAAGTATGCGACATAGGACATCGCGGCTTCGGGCTGCTGCGGCGGCAGCGGCCCTTCGCGCTCGCCCTTCGGCAGCGGCGGGTCGGCATCCATCGGGTCGCTGAGATGCACGACGAGCAGGCCCGCTTCAGCCTGGTAGTCGAGCTTCTGGCCGCCCACCGTGACGCTGCCCTGGGTGAGCGAGCGCTCGTCCTTCAGGAAACGGGGCGAGAGGCTGAGCGAGTCATCGGAAGCGGCGGCGTCCGCCGCATCGGCGGCGACCGCGGACTGGACAGGCGCGAAGGAAACCAGCGCCGCGAGCGCAAGCGTCGTGATTTTCATGGCGGGCGATGATACAGGAACGCGCCCGGCAGGACTCGAACCTGCGACCCCCGGCTTAGAAGGCCGGTGCTCTATCCAGCTGAGCTACGGGCGCAACGCACCGGGCCGGATGTGGTCGGGGCAGCAGGATTCGAACCTGCGACCCTCTGCTCCCAAAGCAGATGCGCTACCAGACTGCGCCATGCCCCGCCGCCGGTTGCCGCGTGAACGGTCCTCAATTCTACGCACAATCCCGTAAAATGCGCCCCCTTTCCACCAAGGAGCGCCGGGTGCCAGCGAAACTCATCGACGGCAAGCGCATCGCCACCGCGGTGAAGTCCGAGGTCCGCGCCGAAATCGACGCGGCGATCGCGCGCGGCCTGCGACGCCCCGGGCTCGCGGTCGTCATGGTCGGCGACAACCCCGCCTCGGCGATCTACGTGCGCAACAAGCGCCGCGCCTGCGAGGAAGCCGGCGTGCTGTCGGTGGCGCACGACCTGCCGCAATCGACCTCGGAGCGCGAGCTGCTCACGCTGATCGACGAGCTGAACGGCGATCCGCGCATCGACGGCATCCTCGTGCAGTTGCCGCTGCCCGACCAGGTCCGACAGGGCGCGGTCATCGACCGCATCGACCCGAAGAAGGACGTCGACGGCTTCCACCCCTACAACCTCGGGCGCCTCGCGCAGCGAAATCCGCTCATCCGCCCGTGCACGCCCTACGGCGTGATCCGCATGCTCGACGCCGAGGGGCTGTCGGTGCGCGGCCTCGATGCGGTGGTCATCGGCGCCTCGAACATCGTCGGGCGGCCGATGTCGCTGGAACTGCTGCTGATGGGCGCCACGACCACCGTGTGCCACCGCTTCACGCGCAATCTCGAGGAACAGGTGCGTCGCGCAGAACTGCTCGTGGTCGCCGTGGGCAAGCCCGGCATCGTGCGCGGTGAGTGGATCCGCGAGGGCGCCATCGTGGTCGACGTCGGCATGAACCGGCTCGGGAACGGCCACCTCGTCGGCGACGTCGAGTTCGAGGGCGCGCGCGAGCGGGCGGCCTGGATCACGCCCGTGCCCGGCGGAGTCGGCCCGATGACCGTCGCCATGCTGATGCGTAACACGCTGGAAGCGTCGCTGCGCCGCCAGGGAGTCTGACGGGTGGCGGCTGCCGCCATCGACCTCCCGCGGGAGCTGCCCCTGGAGGCGCTCGGGCGTTGCGCACTGTACCTCGACGTCGATGGCACGCTGCTCGATATCGCGGCGGCACCCGAGTCCGTGGTCGTCAATGACGGGCTCATCGCTGCGCTCGCCGCCGTGGCGGCACGGCTCGAGGGGGCCCTCGCCCTCGTCAGCGGACGGCCGATCGCGGCGCTCGACCGGCTGTTTCGGCCCCTGCGGATTGCGGCAGTCGGCATCCATGGCGCGGAAGTGCGTTATTCGGGCGGGCCGTTGCGCACTTCGGACCATCTCGCGCGCCAACTCGACGGGGTGCGCCGCGAACTGGCTGCGCAGATCGCGCAATGGCCCGGCGCACTGCTCGAGGACAAGGGCGTCGCGATCGCCCTGCACTACCGCGCCTCGACGGTGGACGGCCGCGTGATCGGCCGCGCGCTCGAGGGGCTCGCGAGCGCGGCAGGCCCCGAATTCGTGCTGCTGCAAGGCAAGAGCGTCTACGAACTGAAGCCTGCGACGCTGTCCAAGGCCACCGGCATCGCGGCGCTGCGCGCCAGCGCGCCGTTCGCGGACCGTACCCCCGTCTGCATCGGCGACGACACCACCGACGAGAGCGCCTTCGCGTACGCCAACTCGGTGCAGGGCATCTCCGTGCACGTCGGGCTCTCCGGCGAAACGGCCGCGACATGGCGGGTCGCGACGCCCGCCGCGGTGCGCGCCTGGCTGGCGGGCCTCGCGAACCCTGCATCTTCATCTGTCCACGGCGGGAGTGCCCCATGAACGACCCGGCCGCAAGCCTCGACCTCGCTGTCATCGGCAACTGCTCGATCGCCTCGCTCATCGACAGGCGCGGGCGGCACGTCTTCACCTGCCTGCCGCGGCTCGACGGCGATCCGGTGTTCTGCAACCTGCTCGACGGCGCGGACCAGGGCTACTTCGACGTCGAACTCACGGGTTACGCGCGGAGCACGCAGCGCTACCTGCGCAACACCGCCGTCGTCGAGACGCGTCTCGAGGCCGCCGATGGCGCCGCGGTGCGCATCGTCGATTTCTGCCCGCGCTTTCGCCAGTTCGACCGCAATTTCCGCCCGATGATGCTGGTGCGCACCATCGAGGTCGCGGCGGGCCGTCCGCGTGTGCGCGTCCGCCTGCGCCCGCGGCAACGCTACGGCGAGGGTGGCTTTGCCGTCCGGCGCGGCAGCCATCACCTGCGCTACATCGGCGACGCGCTCGACCTGCGCCTCACGACCGACGCGAGCCTCGACTACATCGCCGAGGAACGCTGGTTCGCCCTTGAGCAGCCGCTCACGTTCGTGCTCGGGCCCGACGAATCGATCGCCGAGTCGGTCGACGGCCTCGCGGCACGCTTCCTCGCGAGCACCACCGATTACTGGCGCGACTGGGTGCGTACCCTCGCCGTGCCCTTCGAATGGCAGGAGCCGGTGATCCGCGCGGCGATCACGCTGAAGCTCTGCAGCTACGAAGACACCGGCGCGATCGTCGCGGCACTCACCACCTCGATCCCGGAGGCGCCGGCCAGCGAACGCAACTGGGACTACCGCTTCTGCTGGCTGCGCGACAGCCTCTTCACCGTGAAGGCGCTCAACCGCCTCGGCGCCACCCGCACGATGGAGTCCTACCTGCGCTTCATCGTCAATGTGGCGGCGGGCGCGCACGACTACACGCTGCAGCCGCTCTACGGCATCAGCGGCGAGTCGGCGGTCGAGGAACGGGTCGCGGGCGCACTCGGCGGCTACCGCGGCATGGGCCCGGTGCGCGTCGGCAATGCCGCCTGGCGACAGCGACAGAACGACGCCTATGGCGCCGTCGTGCTGTCGGCCATGCAGGCCTTTTTCGACGAGCGCCTGCGCGAGAAAGCCGGCAGCGACGCGCTGCGCCAGCTGACCGTGCTCGGCGAACACGCGTGGGCCCTGCACGATGCGCCGGACGCCGGCATCTGGGAGTTCCGCACGCGCAACGAAGTGCACACCTTCTCGAGCGCCATGTGCTGGGCGGCCCTCGACCGCATCGCGCAACTGCACGCCCATTTCGACGCAGCGGGCGCCGAGCTGTGGCGCTCGCGCGCCGACACGGTACGCGCGCGCGTCCTCGAACGCGGCTGGAACGAGGCGCTCGGCAGCTTCGTCGATGTCTTCGGCGGCGATGGCGCCGACGCGAGCCTGTTGCTGCTGCCCGAGATCGGCCTCGTCGCGCACGAAGACCCCCGTTTCCTCGGCACTCTCGCCTTCCTCGAGCGGCGCCTCAAGCGCGGCGATTTCCTCGCCCGCTACGATCGCGCCGACGATTTCGGTGCGCCGACCGTCGCGTTCAACCTCTGCACATTCTGGTACATCAATGCGCTCGCCGGCGCCGGCCGCAGGGATGAAGCCCGGCGGCTGTTCGAGGCGATGCTCGCCCGCTGCAACCACGTGGGCCTCCTTTCCGAGGACATCGACCCGGGGAGCGGCGAACTGTGGGGCAACTTCCCGCAGACCTACAGCATGGTCGGCATCATCCATTCCGCCATGCGCCTCTCGAAGTCGTGGGAATCGGCGCTGTGAGCCGCCTCGTCTGCGTGTCGAACCGCATCACGCTGCCGCGCAAGACCGCGGCGGCCGGCGGCCTCGCGGTCGGCGTGCTCGCGGCCATGCGGGTCGAAGGCGGCCTGTGGTTCGGCTGGAGCGGCGATGTCGCCGCCGAGCCCGCGGCGCAGCCCGCGATCGTCTCGCGCGACGGCATCGACTACGCGACCATCGACCTGACGCAGACGCAGTACGACCGCTACTATCGCGGCTTCTGCAACACGACGCTGTGGCCCCTCTTCCATTACCTGACCGACCGTTTCCGCTACGACCACGAGTGGCACGAGGGTTATCGCGACGTGAACCGGCGCTTCGCGGAGCGACTCCTGCCGCTGCTGCGGCCGGACGACCGCATCTGGGTCCATGACTACCACCTGATCCCGCTCGCCCGCGAGCTGCGCGCGCTCGGCGCGCGGCAGCGGATCGGCTTCTTCCTGCACATCCCGTTCCCGCACCTCGAAGTGCTGCGCCTGCTGCCGCCGTATGCGGACCTCGTGCGCAACCTCGCGCAGTACGACCTCATCGGCTTCCAGACGGCCGCCGACGAACAGTCCTTCCATGCAGGCCTCGCGGGAGTGTTTCCCGAAGGCGCCCCGCAGGTGAAAACCGGCAGCTTCCCGATCGGCGTCGATGTCGACGGTGTCATCGCGGAGGCGAGCGCCGCGATGCGCACCGAGCCGGTCAAGCGAATGATCGCCGGGCTCATCGGCCGGCGGCTGATGATCGGCGTCGACCGGCTCGATTACAGCAAGGGCCTCGTGGAACGATTCACCGCCTACCAGCGCTTCCTCGAGCGCCACGCCACGCACCGCGGCCGGCTGATCTACCTGCAGATCGCGCCGCTCAGCCGCGACGACATCCAGGCGTACGCCGCGATCCGCGAAGCGCTCGAGCAGGCGACCGGGCGCACCAACGGCCGCTTCGCCGACACCGACTGGACGCCGCTGCGCTACCTCAACAAGAACTTCCCGCACGGCACCCTGATGGGCTTCATGCGCGCGGCGCAGGTCGGCATCGTCACGCCGCTGCGCGACGGCATGAACCTCGTCGCGAAGGAGTTCGTCGCCGCGCAGGACCCCGCCGACCCAGGCGCGCTCATCCTGTCGTCGCTCGCGGGCGCCGCGCGCGAGCTCGACGGCGCGGTGATCGTCAATCCCTACGACCTGCGAGGCGTCGCGCAGGCGGTCGAGACGTCGCTGGCGATGCCGCTCGCGGAACGCCAGGCACGGCACAGCGCGATGCTCGCGACGCTGCGGGGCAACGACCTCAAGGCGTGGTACACGAACTTCCTCGCAGCGCTCTCGGCAGGCGTGTGACGAACAGGCAGTGCGCTACCGGTGTCCGCACCATTGCCGCTCACAGGGCACGCCGTCACCTTCGCCATCCATTTTCACCCCCGGGCAGTTCTCGAGGAAGTATTCCGCTTCTTCGCAAGATGTCATCTGGGAGCAGTAGATGCGGCCATCGCAGCTGAACTGCGCGGCGGGCTCGACCTCCTCCGGGGACTGCGCAGGCGGGTCCGCAACGAATGCCTGGGCATCGCCGCCTTCTTCCACTGGCTTCACTTGCGAGGACTTCGCGTAGTGCTGCCAGCCGATGATGGCGAGGGCGACAAGCAAAAGGGCGTTTTTCAACTCATGCCTCCGTGTCCGCACATCGAGCGGGCGAGAAAATGGCGCGCCGCCGCGCTTCTATTTCCGCCGCCACTCCGTCGTGCCGCCCGGCTTGTCCTCGAGCACGATGCCAGCAGCCGCGAGCTGATCGCGGATGCGATCCGACTCCGCCCAGTTCTTCGCCTTGCGCGCCGCGAGACGCGCCTCGACCAGCGCCTCGATCGCGCTGTCGCCCATGACAGCTTCGCCGCCCACGGCCGGCACACCGAGCCGGAACCACTGCTCCGCCTCGACCGTGAGCAGGCCGAGCAGGTTGCCGAGCGCCACGAGCTCGTTCGCGCGCCATTGGGCCGTCTTCGTGTCGCCCACCGCGCGCGCCGCATTGATGTCGCGCGCGAGGCCTTGCAGCACGGCGAGCGCCTGCGGGGTGTTGAAGTCGTCGTCCATGGCGGCGGCGAACTCCTCCTGTGCCGCCGTGTGCGAGCGCGCCAGCGGCGCAGGCGCAAGCCCGCGCAGCGCCGTGTAGAGGCGCGTGAGCGCGGCATCGGCCTGCGCCAGTTGCGCCGTCGAGTAGTTGATCGGCCCCCGATAGTGGCTCGACACCAGGAAGTAGCGCAGCACTTCCGCGTGGCGCAGGGTCGGCAGCACCTCGCGCACCGTGAAGAAATTGCCGAGCGATTTCGACATCTTCTCTTCGTCCACGTTGACGAAGCCGTTGTGCAGCCAGATGTTGGCGAACCCGTCGCCCGTCGCGGCGCAGGACTGCGCGATCTCGTTCTCGTGGTGCGGGAACTTGAGGTCCATGCCGCCGCCGTGGATGTCGAAATGCGTGCCGAGCAGTTCTACCGACATGGCCGAGCACTCGATGTGCCAGCCGGGGCGACCCGCGCCCCACGGCGAGGGCCACGAAGGCTCGCCGGGCTTGGCCGCCTTCCACAGCACGAAGTCGAGCGGGTTGCGCTTGGCGGCGTCGACTTCGATGCGGGCACCGGCCTCCAGGTCCTCGAGCTTCTTGCCTGAGAGGCGGCCGTAACCCGCGAACCGCTCCACGGCGTACAGCACGTCGCCGTCGGCCGCCACGTAGGCGTAGCCCTTGTCGATGAGCGTCCCGGTCATCGCGACGATCTCGGGCAGGTACTGCGTAGCGCGCGGCTCATGGTCGGGGCGCTCGATGCCGAGCTTCGCAAAGTCCTCGTTCATCGCCTCGATGTAGCGACCGGTGAGCGCATCGATCGATTCGCCGTTCTCTGCGGCCCGGCGGATGATCTTGTCGTCGATGTCGGTGATGTTGCGCACATAGGTGACGTCGAGCCCCGACGCGCGCAGCCAGCGCCGCACGATATCGAACGCGACCTGGGAGCGTGCGTGCCCGATGTGGCAATAGTCGTAGACGGTGATGCCGCAGACGTACATGCCGACCCTGCCGGGCAGGATCGTTTGCAGCTCTTCCTTGCGGCCCGTGAGCGAATTGTGGATGCGGAGCATGTTCAGCGTGCGTAGCGGAGAAGTCGGTCGCGCGCGGCCGCCCGCGGCATGGCGCGCAGCAGCGGCGCGAGTTCGGGACCGTGGTCGAGCCCGGTGAGCGCGAGGCGCAGCGGCTTGAAGAGCGCGGGGCCCTTGCGTCCCGTGGCTTCGCGCACGGCCGCGGTGATCGCCGCCAGGTCGTTGTCGCTCGCCAGGGCCGCGGCGGCCGCGGCATCGAAGAACGGCTTGCCGGCGTCGCGGACGACGGCCTCGTCGGCATCGCCCAGTTGCGGCGTCCCGCCGAACACGACTTGCGCCCAGGTGCGCAGGTCGGCGGGCAATGTGACATTGGGCCTGACGGCCGCGAAAAAGGCCGCACGCGCAGCCGGATCGAGCGGCATGGCGAGGGCGGCATCCGCCCAGGCGCCGAAATCGGCGTCGGGCATCGCATGCACGGCCTCTTTCTGCCAGGCATCGAGCTGCCTGCGGTCGAAGCGGCCAGGCGCGCGGCCCAGGTGGCGGATGTCGAAGGCGCGGGCCAGGGCGTCCATGTCGAGCAGGCCCTGCGCACTGCTCGAATGCCCCAGTCGGAACAGGTGATTGCACAGGGCCGCGGGCAGGTAGCCGGCGGCGCGAAACTCCGCGAGCGCCGTGGCGCCGTGGCGCTTGGAGAGTGGCGCGCCATCGTCGCCGACGATCAGCGAGACATGGCCGTACTCCGGTGCGGGCAGGCCGAGGGCCGCGAGTATCAGGATCTGGCGCGGCGTGTTCGTGAGGTGGTCCGCCCCACGCAGGACGCGCGTCACGCCCATCAGTGCGTCGTCGACGGCGTTGCAGAAAAAGAAGGCGGCGCTGCCGTCGGTGCGCCGCACGATGAAATCGCCGATGTCGTCGGTCGCGAAGCGCTGCGGCCCGTGCACGAAATCGTCGAATGCGACCGCCGTGCCGTGCCCGACCCGGAAGCGCAGCGTGGCTGCGAGGCCGCGCGCCTCGCGGTCGCGGCGCTGCGCCGAGGTCAGGTCGCGGCAGGTGCCCGCGTAGCGCGGCGGCCTGCCGGCAGCGAGCAGGGCCTTGCGCGACAGCTCGAGTTCGGTCGCCGTGCAATAGCACGGATAGGCCGCGCCGGTGACGAGGAGCCGCTCCTGGAAGTCGGCATAGAGCGCCGTGCGCTCGGACTGGCGGTAGGGGCTCGCAGGTCCGCCGACGTCGGGCCCTTCCTGCCAGTCGAGCCCGAGCCAGCGCAGGTCGTCCACGAGCGCGGCGAGGTAGGCATCCGTCGAGCGCCCGGCGTCGGTGTCCTCGATGCGCAGCAGGAAGCGGCCGCCGGCCTGGCGGGCCAGCAGGAAGTTGAACAATGCCGTGCGCGCATTGCCCAGGTGCAGCGCGCCCGTGGGGCTCGGTGCGAAGCGGGTGACGACCTCGGAGGCGGACATGAACGACATCTTAAGGGATTGCTAGAATGCGCGGATGAAGATGACCTGCCACCGCGTCCCCGCCGCCCTCGCCTGTGCCTTCCTGCTCGCCTCGGCCACCATGGCCAGGGCGGCCGACGAGCCGCGCGTGCGTGTCTCGACCACGCTGGGCGATTTCGTGATCGAGCTGAATCCCGAGCGCGCGCCGCTCACGGTCGCCAACTTCCTCACCTACGTGAAGGAAGGTCATTACACCAACACGCTCTTTCACCGCGTGATCGCCAATTTCGTGATCCAGGGCGGCGGCGTCACGCCCGAGTACGCGCTGAAACCCGCGCATCCGCAGATCCCCAACGAGTCGGGCAACGGCCTGCAGAACCTGCGCGGCGCCGTTGGCCTGGCGCGCGCCGCGGGCCCGCACTCGGGCGACGCGCAATTCTTCGTGGACGTCGGCAACAACGCCGACCTCGACCCGTTGCCGACACGCTGGGGCTATGCCGTCTTCGGCAAGGTGATCGAGGGCATGGATGTAGTCGACCGCATTTCCGTCCAGCCCACTGGCGCGGTGTCCACCCTGAAATCCGACGCGCCGCTGACTCCCATCGTCATCAAGAGCGTCACGCTGATCGGTGAAGCGGCGACCAGCACGCCGGCGGTCGCGCTTCCGCCCGTTGCCCCGCCGCCCACGCCGCCTGCAGCGCCACCCGGCCAGTGACTCGCCTCTTCGTCTCGGACCTGCATCTCGATGCGGCAGCGCCCGAGGCGATCGGGCAGTTCATCGCGTTCCTGCAGGCGGACGCGCGCGCGGCCTCGGCGCTCTACATCCTGGGGGACCTGTTCGAATCCTGGGTCGGGGACGACGATGACGACCCGGCCCGGGCACGCGTCTGCGAAGCGCTCAACGCCTTCACCGCCAGTGGCACGCCGTGCTTCGTCATGCGCGGCAACCGCGACTTCCTCCTGGGGGAGCGATTCGAGCAACGCACCGGCTGCCGGCTCGTCGCGGACCCGGTCATCACGGAGATCGAGGGCGTACGCACCCTGCTCGCGCACGGCGACCTCTTCTGCACCGACGACGTGAAATACCAGCAGCTGCGGCTGATCGTCCGGGATCCCGGGTGGCAGCGGCGCCTGCTCTCCCTGCCGCTCGCCGATCGCCAGCTGATCGCCGATGAGGCGCGCGCGGGCAGCCGCGAGCACACGCGACGGGCCCGGCCCGAGATCATGGACGCGAACCAGGCTGCCATCGAACGCGCCGTGCGGGAATTCGACGCCGACGTCGTGGTCCACGGCCACACGCACCGGCCCGGCGTTCACGAGTTCGTGGTGGAGGGCCGGATGCGGGCGCGCGTCGTGCTCGGTGCCTGGTACGAGCACGGCAGCGTGCTCGAATGGAGCGCCTCGGGGCGACAGCTGCGCACACTCGAGAGGTGAACCTGGTGCCGGGTCTTCGGTTATTCGGTCAACCGAAGAATCGGCACCACGCCCGAGTGGAAGCGCAGCACCGTATCGGGCGTCGTCACGAGGTCCGCCTCCACCTCGGCAAGCCCACGCAGCCGCGCCCGCCAGTCGACATCGCCCGCATTGGCGGCGGCGTGTTCGAGGTAGAGTTCATGGTGACGCGCTTCGGCGCGCTCGAGGTCTGCGTAGAAGTCGCCGAGCGGCTCCGGCAGGTGGGGCGCAAGCAGGCGAAAGCGCTCGCAGGACCGCGCCTCGATCAACGCCCCGATCAGCATCAGGTCGAGCTTGCGGCGAGGCTCGGCGCTCGCCGCGTGGCGCCGCAGCCCCGAGGCATAGCGGCCGGGCTGCTGTCGCTCGAAGGGCACGCCGAGCCGCTGCATCATGCGCACGACCTGCTCGAAATGGCGCAATTCCTCGCGCGCGAGGCGCGCGAGGGCGACACCGAGCGCGATGTCTTCCGGATAGGCGAAAATGAGCGCCAGCGCCGTCGATGCCGCCTTCTTCTCGCAGTTGGCATGGTCGGTCAGGAGCGGCCGCCAGTTCGCGACGGCTGCCTCGACCCAGGCGGCGGGCGTCGGCGCCGCGAGGAATGTCGCGCCGGCCTCCAGGTCCGTCATGGTGCGGCCAGCTCCTCGAGCGCCAACTCGAGGATGGCCGCGGCCTCCTGGGCGCTGGCAAAGCGCGCGTCCGGCGCCTTCGCCATCAGGCGATCGACGATCGGTTGCGCCCGCGCGTACTCATTCGCAAGGCGGGGCACCGGCGCCTTGGCATGCAGGTAGATGATCGCCATCGGGTTGTCGGCGTCGTAGGGTTTCGCGCGGGCCAGCATCTCGTAGAACATCACGCCGAGGCTGTAGAGGTCGCTGCGCTCGTCGGCCGGCTGGCCGTGCCCCTGTTCGGGGCTCATGTAGTGCGGCGTGCCGAAAATCATGCCGGTATCCGTGATCTCGAACGCCAGCGCTTCGTGCTTGGCGAGCCCGAAGTCGATCAGTGCGAGGCTGCCGTCGTCGCGCACCATGACGTTGCCGGGCTTCAGGTCGCGATGGCGCACGCCGGCCTCGTGCACGGCGGCGAGTGCGCGGGCGATCTCGAGCGCATAGCCGAGCGCCTCGCGCAAGGTGAGCGGCGCACGCATGCGCCGGCGCAGGTCGCCACCGGCGAAATACTCCATGACGATGAACGCGAAGTCGTCCATCACGCCGAGGTCATGGATGCGCACCACGTTCGGGTGTCGCAGCCGGCGCACGATCTCGTACTCCTGCAGGAAGCGGTCGAACGACTGGTCGACGCCGTTGCCCTTGCGCACGGCGCGGGTGACCTTCAGCACGACGAGCTCGCCGGCCTCCTCGCTCTCGGCAAGATAGAGGTCGGAAACGGAACCGCGCGCGAGCTCGCGGACCCGCCGATAGCCGCGCAGGCGCGCAGCGCCGAACTGCTGCGCGTCGATGCCGGCAGGGCTGCCGCGCCAGGCCGCGAGCGCCTCGAGGTGGGCGCTCGCGGCGCGCTCGAGGGCGTCGAGCAACCGGGCATTGTCGATCGCATCGCGGCCGAAGGTATCGAAGGCGCCGGCCTCGATCGCGCGCTCGCGCGTCGCCAGCGCATCGTCCGGGGCCAGGAACAGGATCGGCGCAAAGCCGGGACGCGCCGCGAGCTCCTCGAGCCAGGCGTAGCCCGTTGCCGGTGGCGAGCTGTGGTCGAGCAGGACCGCATCGAATCCTTGCGCCAGGAACTCGGGCGCGGGCATGCCACGCCGCAGGGGGTTGTAGGTCACCACGTCGGCCGCGGTCCAGCGGCAGGTCACGTGGTGACGGATGAGCGCCCGGTAGCGCGGATCGTGGTCGATCAGTAACAGGCGCATCGCGTCGATTAGACCACGCGCGCGAGCCCGATGACGAGGTCGCCCACATTGGTCCCCGTCGGCCCGGTGTGGACGAGATCGCCCGCCGCCTCGAGCGCCGTGCCGGCATCGGCCCGCGCCAGGCAATCGTCGCCGTCGAAACCCGCGTCGGCGATGCGCTGCCAACTGCCGCCGTCGACCAGGGCGCCGGCATCGTCCGTCGGCCCGTCGATGCCGTCGGTGCCGGCGGCCAACAGGGTGAAATCGTCGAGGCCGCGCAGTTCGCGCGCCGCGGCCAACGCGAGATGCTGGTTGCGCCCGCCGCGCCCCGGCGCGCCAGGTAGCCGAACCGTCGACTCCCCGCCCCGCACGAGCACGTCCACGGCGCGCGTGGCGAGCCCTGCCGCGAAGTGCGCACCGAGCGTGGCGGCGTCGCCGGCGAAGCGCTCCGGCGCCGCGCCTACGGAGAATCCCTCCCCGGTTGCCGCCGCACGCACCGCAGCGACGGCATCGTCCACGCAGGCGACGACGCGCCGCTGCACGCGATCGCCTGGCACGGGCCCGGCGAGCCCCGAGCCGATCACTTCCGGATCGTCCCGCGGCACATCCGACATGAAGAGCGCAATGGCGGGCCTGCCCTCGAGCCGCTCCACCAGCGCCCCTCCCTTGATGTGCGACCGATCGCGTCGCTGCGCATTGGCTGTCCCGATATCGACGCCGTCCGCGAGCAGCCGCCGGTTGAGCGCCGAGAGATCGGCGAGCGTGAAGGGTGGCCTCAGCACCTCCACGAGGCTCGACGCCCCGCCCGAGATGAGCAGCAGCGGGAGCTCATCGGCCGCGAGCGAGCCGACCGCGGCCAGCAGCCGCGCGCCCGCCGCAAGGCTGCGCTCATCCGGCACGGGATGCGCCGACCCGATCACGATGGCGCCGGGACGATCCTCGAGTCCCTCCCGCGAATCGCCGGAACGCAGCACGACGAGCGCGCGCCCGATGCGCGGGCCCAGCGCATCGTACGCACCGAGCGTCATGCGCGCCGCGGCCTTGCCGACCGCGAACACCACGACGCTCCTGCCGGCGCGAACGATGGGTTCGATGCCCGGTTGCGCAAGCGCTGCGCGGACCCGCTCGCGCCCGTCGACGGCGCGCAGCGCGCGGGAAAGCCAGTCGAGCAGCAGCGCGCGCGAACGCAGCCGCGCGGGTCCTTTCACCCGCCGCGCACGATCTTGAGGCCCGCGCGGTCGCCATTCCTGCGATGGGCCTTGGCGGCGTCGGAGCGCTCCAGGCGCAGGCGCTCGAGATAGTCCTGCGTGACATCGCCGGTGACGTACTCGCCCGAGAAACAGGAGGTGTCGAACTCGCTGATCTTCGCGTCGTCGTGCCGGCAGGCCTGCACCAGGTCCTCGAGCGTCTGGTAGACGAGCCAGTCGGCGCCGATCGCCTGCGAGACTTCCGCAACGCTGCGGCCGCTCGCGACGAGTTCATTCGCCGCCGGCATGTCGATTCCGTAGACGTTCGGGAAGCGCACGGGCGGCGCAGCCGAAGCGAAATACACCTTGCGCGCCCCGGCCTCGCGCGCCAGTTCGATGATCTGCGCCGAGGTCGTGCCGCGCACGATCGAATCGTCGACCAGCAATACCACCTTGCCGCGGAACTCGAAGTCGATCGCGTTCAGCTTGCGGCGCACCGACTTCTCGCGCTGCTCCTGCCCCGGCATGATGAAGGTGCGGCCGATGTAGCGGTTCTTGTTGAAGCCTTCGCGATACTTCAGGCCGAGGATCTGCGCGACCTGCATCGCCGCGGTGCGCGAGGTGTCGGGAATCGGGATCACGACGTCGATGTCGTGGTCCGGGCGCTCGCTGCGGATGCGCTCGGCGAGCTTCTCGCCCATGCGCATGCGCGCGCGGTAGACCGAGATGTTGTCGATGATCGAATCGGGGCGCGCGAAGTACACGTACTCGAAGATGCAGGGCGTGTGATGCGCGGCGGCGACCAGTTGCTGCGCGTGCAGCCGTCCCTGCTCGTCGATGAACACCGCCTCCCCCGCGCCGATGTCGCGCACGAAGCGGAAGCCGAGGCCGGTGAGCGCCACGCTTTCGGACGCCAGCATCCACTCGGCGCCCTTCGCGGTATCGCGCGTGCCCAGCACCAGCGGCCGGATGCCGTTCGGGTCGCGAAAGCCCACGACGCCATGGCCGATGACCATGGCGATCGCCGCATAGCCGCCGCGGCAGCGGCGATAGACCGCGGAGAGCGCCGCGAAGATGTCCGCCGGCGTGACGCGCGGCGTGCCGACGCGCTGCAGCTCCGAGGCGAAGACATTGAGCAGGACTTCGGAATCGGACGACGTATTGAGGTGGCGCCGGTCCTCGCGCGCCAGCACCTCGGCGAGCTCCGCCGCGTTCGTCAGGTTGCCGTTGTGGCCGAGGCAGATGCCATAGGGCGCGTTGACGTAGAACGGCTGCGCCTCGGCGGCGCCCTCGCAGCCCGCGGTCGGGTAGCGCACGTGCGCGATGCCGACATTGCCGCGCAGCTCGAGCATGTGGTGCTGCTGGAACACGTCGCGCACGAGGCCGCCGCCCTTCCTGACGGAGAGCTCGCCCTCGCTCGAGGTGACGATGCCGGCCGCATCCTGGCCGCGGTGCTGCAGGATGGTGAGCGCATCGTAGAGTCGCTGGTTGACGGGCCCCGTGCCGACGATGCCGACGATGCCGCACATTCGCTATTTCTCCCCGTCCGACGACAGCAGCAGCGCCTCGGCACGCTCGAGCGGGCGATCGCCGACGAGCGTGCGCAGGCCGCTCGCCGTGCCCTCCGCGAACACCCGCAGCTTCGCGCGCTGCCACCATGCGTCCCGGTCGATTTCCAGGGCCTGGCCGAGGATCACGAGCGCCCCCACGACGACCGCGCCGCGCAGCAGGCCGAACAGGAAGCCGCACATGCGATCGACGCTCATGACGAGCGAGACGCGCGTGAAATAACCGACCAGCCACGCCACCAGCGAACCGGCGACGAGTACGCCGACGAAGATGATTGCGCGTGCCGCCCAGGGCCGCACGGCGGGGGATTCGAGCAGGCCACCGAGCCGCGGCTCGAGCTGCGGGCCGTAGTGCCAGGCGAGCCACAATGCCGCCACCCAGGTCGCAAGGGAGATCGCCTCGCGCACGAGGCCACGAACGAGGCCGACAATCGCCGAGACAGCCACAATCCCGATCAGAACGTAGTCTGTAGGCGTCATGATCCGCTCAATTGTACTCGATGGAATTGTGGCGGCGGCAAACCGCCGTCACGGAAGGTCGACGATCTTGCCCGGCTGCCCGGCCGCCGCGAGCCGCGCGGCGAGGCGCTGGGCTTCGTCCCGATCGCCAACGGGACCCACCCGCACGCGATAGAGCTTGCGGCCGCCCGCCGTGGGCGAAATGAAGGCCGCAAAGCCTCCCTTGCGCAGCTTCGCAACGAGCCCATCCGCATTGGCGCGGCTCGCGAAGCTGCCGATCTGCACGGCGAATCCATCGCCTGCCCGTGCCGGCGCTCCAGGCGGCGCAACGGCGGGCGCGGGGGCCGTCGCCAACGCCCCGGCAGCCGCCGCGACCGGCGCGGCGGCGCCCGTCTCGCCGGCGGGCGCATCGGCAGGCGACCGGGCAGGTTCACCGGCTGGCGCGGCGCCGGATGGCACTGCGGCGGCCCGAGGCGTTGTGGCAGCCGGCAGCGGGGCGACCGGCGGCGTGATGACGGGTGTCGGCGAGGACGTCATGGGCGGCTGCGCGCCCTCGGGCGCCGTGAGGTCGATGGTGTAGGAGCGGATCGGCGGGCCTTCCCCGGCAGTGGACGCGGTGGGCGCGACCGCCTGCGGCGGGCCGGAAAGGAGCGCGGGCACCACGAGCACGAGGAAGACGACGAGGATGACGGCCCCGGTGAGCCGCTCTTTGAACTGCTTGTTCACGCCGATTTCAGTATAGCCCAAGCCATTCGAGCGCCGGCCCCACGACGTGGAACGACCCGAAGGCGACCACCCGGTCACCGGGGCGCGCCGCCGCGCGCGCGCGCGCGCAGGCTTCCGCCACCGATCCGCAAGTCGCCAGCGGCACGTCGCCCGGCGCCAGCCGATCGGCGCCCTGTCGCGCTTCGAGGCCGCGCGGTGGCGGCAGCGTCGCGAGAAACCACTCGTCGAATCGCCCCCGCAATGCATTGCCGATGCCCGCCACATCCTTGTCGTCGAGGAATCCGGCCACGGCCAGCGTGCGCCCCTGCGCCGGGCGTGCGGCGAGGTTGTGCGCGAGTTCGGTCGCGGCCGGGACATTGTGCGCGACATCGAGGATCCACTCGACCTCGCCCGGCACGACCTGGAAGCGGCCCGGCAGTCGCACCTGCGCGAGCCCCTGCGCCACGGCCTCGTGCGGCACGCGGAAAACGCTGGCGTCGAGTGCCGCGATCGCGGCCGCCGCGTTGCCGAATTGCGTGTCGCCCGCAAGCGCGGGCCGCGGCAGGCCCGCCAGCGTCCTCCCGGCCGACCACCAGTCCCAGCGCGCGCCACGCGGCCGCCAGTCATAGGCCCGCCGCGCGACCTGCGCCACCGCCCCGATGCGCCCGATCTCGCTGAAGACGCTCGCGGGCATGGCGGGCGTGGCGATGATGGCCGGACGGCCGCGACGGAAAATACCCGCCTTTTCGCGCCCGATGTCCTCGAGCGTGGGTCCGAGCCACTCGTGGTGGTCGGAGCCGACCGAGCACAGCACGGCCACGTCCGCATCGACCAGGTTGGTGGCATCGAGGCGGCCGCCGAGCCCCACCTCGAGCACCTGCGCCCCGACCGCGCGCTCGTGGAACACGAGCAAGGCCGCGAGCGTGCTGAACTCGAAATAGGTGAGCGTCGTTGCGCCGCGCGCGCGCTCGATCGCCTCGAAGGCCGCGACGATCTCGCCATCGGGCACCGGCGCACCGCCGACGTGGATGCGCTCGTTGTAGCGCACGAGGTGCGGCGAGCTGAAGGCGCCGGTCGCGATTCCCGCGGCTCGCAGCATCGAATCGAGCAGCGCGACGGTCGAGCCCTTGCCGTTGGTGCCGCCGACGATGAAGGTCGGCACACGCGCCCGCTCGAGCCCAAGGGAGCGTGCGACCTTTCCTGCCCGCTCGAGGCCGAGATCGATGCTGCGGGGATGGGCGCGCTGCTGCAGCTCGAGCCAGCCTTCGAGCGTGCGCATGGTCGGCCTCACGGCGGGCCGGTCAGGCGACGGTCGCCGGCGGCGGCAGCTTCAGCAGCAGGCGGATCGCGGCGCCGAGCTTCTCGCGCATGTCGCGCCTGTCCACGATCATGTCGAGCGCACCGTGCTCGAGCAGGAATTCGCTGCGCTGGAAGCCCTCGGGGAGCGTCTCGCGCACCGTCTGCTGGATCACGCGCGGACCGGCGAAGCCGATCAGCGCGCGCGGTTCGGCGACATTCAGGTCGCCCAGCATCGCGAGGCTCGCGGACACCCCGCCGGTCGTGGGATCGGTCATCACGGAAATGTACGGCAGGTGCTCGCGCGCACGGGGGGCCCGCGCCGCGCTGGTCTTCGCCATCTGCAGCAGCGAATAGAGCGCTTCCTGCATGCGCGCGCCGCCGCTCGCCGTGAAGCACACGAGCGCGGCCCGATTCCCGATGCAGTAATCGACCGCACGGGCAAAGCGCTCGCCGACCACCGAGCCCATCGAACCGCCAAGGAAGCGGAACTCGAACGCGCAGGCCACGATGTCGACGCCGAGCAGCTTGCCGGCCACCGCCACCAGCGCGTCGTTCTCGCCGGTGTTCTTCTGCGCCGAGATGAGCCGGTCCCTGTAGCGCTTGCTGTCCTTGAACTTGAGCGGGTCCTCCGGCTGGACGTTGGCGCCGATCTCGAGCACCTCGCCCTCGTCGAGGAACATGGCGAGCCGTTCGCGTGCGCCGATGCGCATGTGATGGCTGCACTTGGGGCACACGTTGAGGTTGCGCTCGAGTTCCGCGCGATAGAGCACCGCGTCGCAGGAAGGGCACTTGATCCAGAGGCCCTCGGGCACCGAGCGCGTGCGGCGCTCGGTCTTGATGCGCGAGGGCATGATTTTTTCGAACCACGACATATCAGGGCGGGATCATAGCGGAAACCGCCGCGGGCACGCCGAACTCGCCCGGATAGCTGACGGCGGTGAGGTACAGGCCCTCGGCCGGGGCAGTGGCGGCATTGCGCCGGCGATCGCGCGCGGCAAGCACTTCGGCGGCAATAGCGGGCGCGGCATCGCCGCGGCCGACGGCCAGCAGCAAACCCGAGATGTTGCGCACCATGTGGTGCAGGAAGGCATTGGCGGTCACGCGGATCGTCACGAAATCGCCCGCGCGCTCCACCGTGAGCGCCGTCACGCGGCGCATCGGCGTCTTCGACTGGCATTCGGCGGCCCGGAAGGCGCTGAAATCGTGCTCGCCGATGAGGTGCGCCGCCGCGGCGTTCATGCGCCCGACATCGAGCGGCCGATGCACCCAGGCCGCCCGCCCGGCCGCGAGCGCCGGCCGTTCGCTGCGATTGACGATCCAGTAGCAGTAGCTGCGCGAAAGTGCGCGATGGCGCGCGTGGAAATCGGCCGGCATCTCGCGCGCCCAGGTGAGCGCGATGTCGCGCGGCAATCGCGTATTGGCACCGAGCACCCAGGCGCGCGGCGCGCGCACGGCCGCCGTGTCGAAATGGGCCACCTGGCCGAGGGCGTGCACGCCCGCGTCGGTGCGGCCGGCGCAGGTCGTGGCGACGGGTTCCGCGGCAATCGCCGACAACGCAGCCTCGATCGCGCCCTGCACCGACGGCTGGCCCTGCTGGGCCTGCCAGCCGACGTAGTGCGTGCCGAGGTACTCGATGCCGACGGCGATGCGCGGCATGCGCGGCTGCGGTCCTAGCCCGGCAGGGTGTCGATGAGCCGCTGGGCTTCCTGCTTCTGCGAAACCGAGCCTTCCTGCAGGACTTCCTTCAGGATGCTGCGGGCACCGTCCGGATCGCCCATGTCCATGTAGGCGCGCGCGAGATCGAGCTTGGTGCCGACTTCGCTCATCGTCACGGGCTCGAGGTCGGGCAGCGCAAGGTCTTCGGGGCCGATCTTCTGCGTCGCCGCGAACGCGCCTTCGTTGTCCGCCCCCGCGCCGCCCACGTCGAGGTCGAGGCCGCCGCCGCGGGACGCGCCGAACGCATCGGTCGCGCCGAAGTCGACGTCGACGCCCGACTTGAGCGCCGCAAGGCGCGCGGTTTCGCCTGCAACGTCCGGCAGCGCCTGCAGCGATGCCGTCGCATTCACGTCCGCGATCGCGGGATTCGTGCCGGTCTGGTCCACGCCCTCGATCGTGTACCAGCTGCCGGTCGCCGAGGCCTGGTCCGACTCGTCGCCGGCCCGCCGCTCCGCCTCTTCCATGATTTCGCGCGAACGCGCGTCGAGGCCCGCCACCATGGTCGGAGCGTCGCCGGACGCGTGCGCATCCGCGTCAGGCCCGATGTTGAGGCCGAGATCGTCGATGGCGAGCTCGGCCGTCCGATCGACCGGCATGCCGGACTGGCGCATCGCGACGTCGACCTTTTCGCGCAGCGTGCCGCCTTCGGCCATCCGCAGGGTCGGCTGCTCCACCGTCGGCGCATCCATCGCATCGGGCATCAGCGCCGTGCGCTCGGCCGTGGCTTCGGACGCCGACTGCGGCGGCATCTGCGCCGTCATCTCGCGGGTCGTGTTGCCGCTGCGGTCATCCGAGCCGCGTGCCGGATCGTCGAGCACGAAATCGAGGTCGCCGCCTGATCCGGTGGCCGACAGCGCACCGGCCTCCCCGGTCGGGTCCCGGTCGCCCGACCCGTCGCCGAGCGCCGTGCTGAAATCGAGGTCGATGCCATCCGCCGTAGCGCGCGGCGCCTCACCGCCCGGCTCGCCGAGCAAGTCGTAGTCGACGCGGTTCTGCCCGCCCTCGAGGTCGAGGTCGATGCCGCCCGCGATGGCGCCACCCGCCGGAATTGCCTGCTGGAACAGCTCGTCGTCGGGCGCGAGCTGCTTGCCCATGATGACGATCTTGTCCCACTCGCCTGCAGGAGCGTCGTCGCGCGAAGCCGCGAGCTCGCGGGCCGCCGTGAGGAACTGCTCCTTGTTGCCCCACACGAAGAACACTTCGAGGAGCTTCAGCTTGAGGTCGCGGCGCGCCGGCTCTCGCTGGATCGCGATGCGCACGAGGTCCGCGGCCTGGTCATACAGGCCATAGGCCATGTGGAAATCGGCTTCAGCCAGCGGATCGCCCTGGTCGAGGTTGATCGCCGTCTCGCCGCTGATCGTCTGGTCGGCCCGCGTCGACACGACCGGCGCGGGCGCGCGCGCCATGGGCGGCTCGCCAATCTGCGGCCGCTCGTGCGAACCCGACTCCTCGACGAGGAAGGATTCGTCGTCCTCGCTGCCGACCGGCTTGCGCAGGCGGGCGGTGTCGGTGAGGCCCGTGCGACGATCGGCGATCTCCGCGCCCGCCTCCGCAAGGCGGCCGAGCGAGTCGTCGAAAGCCGAGGTTTCGCGCGCCTTCCACTTGCGGATTCCGAACAGCACCAGCAGTGCCGCGATCAACAGCGCCGGGATGTACCAGAGGCCGCGCAGGGTATCGAAGAACGACGGGCCTTCCTCCACCGGCGCGGCAGCCTCCGGTGCGGGCCGGCGCTCCGGCTTGGCGGCTTCGGGAGCGGGCGCGGGTGCCGCCTCGGGCGCTGCCTCCGGAGCTGCCTCAGGGGCTGCCTCCGGTTCCGGCGCAGGCTCGGGTGCCGCCTCGGCGCCGGCCTGCGGCGGCGCCGGCTCGGCGGCCGGTGCCTGCGTGGCGGCAAGCCGCGCCTGCAGGTCGGCGAGTTCGCGGTTGCGCACTTCGAGCTGCGCGTTCGCAGCCTTCAACTGTCCCTCGAGGTCGCGCACGCGCGCATTGAGCTGATCGACCTGCGCGCCCGCAGCCTGGGCGCCGCCGGTGCCCGCACCCGCCTCGCCCGGCGGCACGAGCCGCAGGCGCTCTTCGGACGGCGCAGAGGCGCCGGCGCGACTGCGCCAGGCGGCGTACTGGCGGCGTACTTCGGCCGTGGCATCGCCGGCATCGATCGCGGCGAGCGCCGCCGCATCGGGCACGCGCAGGACGGCGCCTGAATGCAAGTCGCTCATGTTGTCGCCGAAGGCCGCCGGGTTTTCCCGGTAGAGGCCGACCATCATCCGTTGCGTATCGCCGGCGCCCGCAAGGCGGCCCGCGATCGAGGTCAGCGTGTCTCCCCGGCGCACCGCATAGGAGCCCTCACCCGCAGCGGCCGGAGCCGTCGCCGGTTCACGCACCGCGCGCGGCGCGGATTCCTGCGTGGGTCGTGAAATGCCGCCCTCGCGCTGCGCACCGACCGCGGGCGCCGCCACCGGGGCGGGCGTCTCCGTGGCGCCCGGTGCAAACACCGGCGGATCCATCAGCAGCGTGTACTCGCGCACCAGGCGGCCGCGCGCCCAGTTGACCTCGACGAGCAGCGTGACGAAGGGTTCGTTGACCGGATCCTGCGATCGCAGGCGCAGGAAGGTGCGGCCGTCGGCGCCGCGGAACTGGGTCACGCTGACCGAGTTCAGGAACGAAGGCCACTCGAGCGCATAACGCGCGAAAGTCTCGCGGGAAGCGAGCTGGGCCTTGAGGGTCGACAGTTCCTCCGGGGTCGCGCCGAGCAGCTCGATTTCGGCATCGAGCGGCCCGTTCAGCCGCGAATTGAGCCGTACATCCCCGAGCCCGAGGGCCAGGGACAGTTGCGGCAACAACAGCAGAGCGAGTGCCAGTACCCGCGATTTAGCGATCATTCTGACTCCCCGTCGATCCCGGCGCAGCAATTTTCACAATTAGAAACAACAAGTTATTGACGAAATCTCGGCTGCGACCCGCTTGCTGCCGCATTATGACTCATAAAAAGTCGCGCGCCAAAATCTCCGCGATCTGCACGCTGTTGGTCGCAGCACCTTTACGGACGTTGTCGGCCACGATCCAGAGGTCTAGACCCCGATCGTGCGAGATATCCTCGCGGATTCGCCCGACATAAACTGTGTCGTGGTTCGCTGCCTCCGTCGCAGCCGTCGGATACCCGGCCGGTACCCGATCGTCCAGCACGGTCACCCCCGGGGCCTTCTCCAGCAGCTCCCGCGCCTCCGCCGCCGAAATCTTGCGCCGCGTTTCGATATGGACCGACTCGGAATGGCCGAAGAACACCGGCACGCGCACGGCCGTCGCGTTCACGCGGATCGACCCGTCGCCCATGATCTTGCGGGTCTCCCAGAACATCTTCATCTCTTCGCGCGTGTAGCCATTGGCCTCGAACTTGTCGATCTGCGGCACGCAGTTGAAAGCGATCTGCTTCGCGATCACCTTCGCCTCGGCCTCGCGGCCCGACAGCAGCGCGGCGCTCTGCGAGGCGAGTTCTTCGACGGCTTCCTTGCCCGCGCCCGACACGGACTGGTAGGTCGCGACATTGATGCGCTCGATGCCGGCGGCATCGTGCAGGGGCTTCAGCGCGACGACCATCTGGATGGTCGAGCAGTTGGGGTTCGCGATGATGCCGCGGGTCTTGTAGCCCGCGACCGCCTGCGGATTGACCTCGGGCACGACCAGCGGGATGTCGTCCTCGTAGCGGAACTCGGAGGTGTTGTCGATCACGACGCAACCGGCCGCCCAGGCCTTCGGCGCGTACTCGCGCGAGGTATCGCTGCCGGCGGAGAAAAGGCCGATGTCGGCGCGCGAGAAGTCGAACTTGTCGAGTTCGAGCACCGGATGGCTCTTGCCGCGAAACTCCACCGACTTGCCGAGCGAGCGGTTGCTCGCGAGCGGGAAGAGCTCGCTGACCGGAAAGCCGCGCTCCTCGAGGACCTTGATCATGGTGTCGCCGACGAGGCCGGTCGCACCGACTACTGCTACTCGAAATTGTCTGCTCATATCACCGGGGTCTTGGATACAACATCGCCATTCTGCGCCCGATTGCGCAGGTAGTGGTCCATCAGCACGATCGCCAGCATCGCTTCCGCGATGGGGGTCGCGCGCAGGCCGACGCAGGGGTCGTGCCGGCCGGTCGTGACGATCCCGACGGCATTGCCGTCGACATCGATCGTCTCGCCGGGAATCTGGATGCTCGAGGTCGGCTTCAGGGTCGCGTGCACGACAATGTCCTGGCCACTCGAGATGCCGCCGAGCACGCCGCCGGCGTGGTTCGACCTGAAGCCCTGCGGTGTCAGCAGGTCGCGGTGTTCGCTGCCGCGCTGCGCCGCCGAGCGCGTGCCCGCGCCGATTTCCACCGCCTTGACCGCGTTGATGCCCATCATGGCGCTCGCGATGTCGGCATCGAGCCGGCCGAACACCGGCTCGCCGAGCCCCGGCGGCACGCCGGTGGCAATCACGGTGACGCGCGCACCGATCGAATCGCCCGCGCGGCGCAGGTCCCAGATGAGCTGCTCGAGTTCGGGAACGCGCGCCGGATCGGGGCAGAAGAACGGATTGTCGTAGGCCGCCGCGGCATCGACGGGTTCGAGTTCGAGCGCACCGATGCGGCTCAGGTAGCCGTGGATGCGCACGCCGAGGCGCCCGGCGAGGTACTTGCGCGCGATGGCGCCGGCCGCCACCCGCATTACGGTCTCGCGCGCCGAGGAGCGCCCGCCCCCGCGGTGGTCGCGCAGGCCGTACTTCTGCTGGTAGGTGTAATCGGCGTGGCCGGGACGGAAGCGGTCCTTGATCTTCTCGTAGTCGCCCGAGCGCGCGTCGCTGTTCTCGATCAGGAGGCCGATCGGCGTCCCGGTGGTGCGGCCCTCGAAAACGCCCGAGAGGATGCGCACCTGGTCCGACTCGCGGCGCTGGCTCGTGAATTTCGAGGTGCCGGTGCGGCGCCGGTCGATGTCGGGCTGCAGGTCGGCCTCGGACAACTCGAGGCCGGGCGGGCAGCCGTCCACGATGCAGCCAAGCGCGGGCCCGTGGCTCTCGCCGAAGCTCGTCACCGTGAACAATTTGCCGAAAGTGTTACCGGACATCGCGAACCTGTTCAGCCGTCAGCAGGAACACCCCGCCGCCACCGCGCTCGAACTCGAGCCAGGTGAACGGCACGCGCGGAAACCGCCTGCGCACGAGCGCCTCGGAGTTGCCGACCTCGACCACGAGTAGGCCGCGCGGGCGAAGGTGCCGCCCCGCCTCGCGCAGGATCGTGCGCACGGAATCGAGGCCGTCTTTCCCCGAGGCGAGGGCTCCGCGGGGTTCGTGCCAGTATTCAGGTGGCAGGGCCGCAAGCTCTTCGGCCCCGACATAAGGCGGGTTCGACACGATGATATCGTATGCCCGACCCGCGAGCGCGGCGAAGTGGTCCGACATCACGGGCCGGACTCGTCGCCCGAGCCGGTGCCGGCGCACGTTCATGGACGCCACTTCGAGGGCCTCGGCAGAGATGTCGGACGCGTCCACCGTCGCCCGGGGGAAGGCCCTGGCGCAGGCGATCGCGATGCAGCCCGAGCCCGTACCGAGATCGAGGATACGGCCCACCCGCCGCGCATCCACCCAGGGCGCAAAGCGCCGCTCGATCAGCTCCGCGATCGGCGAGCGCGGAATCAGCACGCGCTCATCGACATGGAACGCCAGCCCGGCAAACCAGGTGCGCCGGGTGAGGTAGGCCACCGGCACGCGCTCGCGGATACGCCGCGTGACCATCGCATCGATCTCGCGCTGCGCGCTGGCGCTCACCCGCCGCGCGTAGTCGCGCGCGCGCGGCGGCACCGGCAGGTCGAGCACATGCCAGACGAGCGCGGCCGCGTCGTCGCGCGCATTGTCGGTGCCGTGGCCGAAGTGGAGCCGCGCGCGCGCCAGGCGCCTTGCCGCCTTCGCGATTGCGTCCCGCACGGTCGGGACCGCGCGGCGGTTGTGGGATAATTGCGCCATGTCGACTTTCCCGAAACCCTGGTTGCCCTTCGCCGCGCTCGCCGTGGCCGGCGTACTCGCTGGCGCATGGATCGCGCGCACGACCCTCACGCCGGCGGCAGTGCCGGCACCGGCGCTGAAGTCCGGCACCTGGCTGCCCGAGCCGCGCGAGATCCACGCGCCGGCGTTCGTCGACAGCCGGGGCGAGGCGTTCACCGCCGCCGGATTCGCGGGACACGCGAGCCTGCTGTTCCTCGGCTTCACGCATTGTCCCGACGTGTGCCCGACGACTCTCGCGCTCCTCGCCCGGGTGCGGCGCGCGACGCAGGCGGCGGTCACCGTCTATCTCGTATCGGTCGACCCGGAGCGCGACACGCCGGAGGTCCTGCAGCGCTACCTCGCGAGCTTCGATCCAGAGTTTATCGGTCTTGCGGCCGCACCGCTCGACATGAAGGCCTTCGCGCGCACCCTCGGCGCAGCCGTTGCGAAGGTGGACCTGCCCGGTGGCAACTATGCCATGGACCACTCCGCCACCCTTTACCTGCTCGACGATGGCGGCCGGTTGCGCGCGGTCTTCACGCCGCCCCTCGACACGAAGACGCTGGCGGCCGACCTCGATGCCGCCGTGGCGGCGAGCCGGGGATGAGGGATCCGGATGGCAGCGCGGCGCGCCTGTTCATCGCGCTTCAATACCTGCTGCCGCAACACGGCCTTTCGCGCCTCGTGCATGCGCTTGCGCGCCTGCGCATGCGCTGGCTGAAGAACGCGCTGATCGGCGCGTTCATGCGCGGATTCAAGCCCGACCTGTCGGACGCGATCGAGAAGGATCCCCGCGCGTACGCCTCGTTCAACGCCTTCTTCACGCGCGCGCTCGAGCCGGGCGCCCGCCCGCTCGCCGCGGGCGAGGCCACGCTCGTCTCGCCGGTGGACGGCACGGTCAGCGAGTGCGGAGACATCGTCGGCGACCGCCTGCTGCAGGCGAAGGGCCACTACTACACGCTCGATGCGCTGCTCGCGGGCCGTGAGCCGCTCGCCGGGCGCTTTGCGGGCGGGCGCTTCGCGACCATCTACCTCGCGCCGTACAACTACCACCGCATCCACATGCCGCTCGCGGGCCGCCTGACGGAGGCGTGGTACGTGCCCGGCCGGCTCTTCAGCGTCAACCACACCACCGCGCGGCATGTCGCCGGACTTTTCGCCCGCAACGAGCGCGTGGTCTGCGCCTTCGATGGCGCCGTGCCCTTCGCCCTGGTGCTGGTCGGCGCGCTCAATGTCGGCAGCATGGAAACCGTGTGGCACGGCGAAATTACGCCGCGCCGGCCGCGCAGCCTCGCCAGCCTGCCGGTCGACGACCCGCGCACACTCGAGCGGGGCGCGGAAATGGGCCGCTTCAACATGGGCTCGACCGTGATCCTGTTGCTGCCGCCGGGCCGCGCGAGCTGGGAAGGGTCGCTTGCGAGCGGCCGCATCCTGCGGGTCGGAGAGCGCATCGGCCGCCTCGAGCCGCAGCAGTCCGCGCGGGGCTGAGGCGCCACGCCATGGGCAGGACGGACTTCGGCCCCGATGCGACGCTCGCCATGCTCACGCGCCGGGCCGCGGCGCTCGCCCAGGTGCGTGCATTCTTTCACGAGCGCGGCGTGCTCGAGGTCGACCCGCCAGCGCTCGTGAATGCGCCGGTCAGCGACGTGAACATCCATACCGCCGAGGTGCGCCTGGCAGGCGAGGACTCGCGGCGCTACGCCCTGCACACCTCGCCCGAGTACGCCATGAAGCGCCTGCTGGCCGCGGGCCTCGGCGACATCTACTACCTCGGCCACGCCTTTCGCGGCGCCGAGCGCGGCCGGTTGCACAACCCGGAGTTCACGCTGGTCGAGTGGTACCGGCGTGGCATGACGCTCGAGGGCCTGATGCAAGAAGTTGCCGCACTCGTCGGGCAGCTCTGCGGCAGGACCTTCGACGTTGAATACCTTGCCTACCGCAGCGCTTTTGCCCGCGAGGCGGGCTTCGATCCGCTCGACGCGCCGCGCGCGACCCTTGATTCCGCGGCCGCGGCACTCGGGCTCGCCGCCCGCGAGGTCACCGCGAGCTCGCGCGATGAGCTGCTGGAACTCGTGATGGGCGCACAGGTGGGGCCGCGGCTCGGAGCGGGCAAGCTGACCTTCGTGCACAGCTATCCGGCGACGCAAGCAGCGCTCGCACGCGTCGATGCCGCCGACCCGCGCGTCGCGCGGCGCTTCGAGCTCTATGCCGACGGCATCGAGCTCGCCAACGGCTTCGACGAGCTCGCCGATGCCGCCGAACAGCGCGCCCGTTTCGAGGCGGACCTGCGCGAGCGCGCGCGTCGCGGCCTGCCGCAGGGGCGGGTCGACGAGCGGCTGCTCGCGGCGCTCGCCGCCGGCTTGCCCGCCTGCGCGGGAGTCGCGGTCGGCTTCGACCGCGTGCTGATGATTGCGTGCGGCGCGGCGCACATCGACGCCGTCCTGCCTTTTGCACTGGAGCGCGCGTGAGCTTCGGGCTGTCGCACTACGATTTTTCCGACAAGGCCCGCGCCTACGCGGACCTCGCACGCGACCTGGAAGGCCTGCTCGAGGGCGAACGGCACTGGATTGCCAACACCGCCAACGCCGCGGCGCTGCTGTACGCCGCCCTGCCCGATCTCAACTGGGCGGGTTTCTACCTGGTCACCACCAGCGCCGCGGGCGTGCCGGAGCTCGTCGTGGGACCCTTCCAGGGCAAGCCGGCCTGCGTGCGCATCGGGATGGGCCGGGGCGTCTGCGGCGCGGCGGCGGCGCGGCGCGAAACGATCGTCGTGCCGGACGTCATGGCATTCGCCGGTCACATTGCCTGCGATTCGGCCTCGCGCTCGGAAATCGTCGTGCCGCTGCTGCGGCCCGGGCTCGCCGGGGCAGCGGGCCTCGCCGGGGTGCTCGATCTCGACAGTCCGCGGCCGGCGCGCTTCGATGAGGCCGATCGCGCCGGGCTCGAGCGGGTCGCGGCGATCATCGCCGCGGCCTGCGACTGGCCCTGATCAGCCTTTCGCGCGCGAGACGTACTCGCCCGTGCGGGTATCGATGCGCAGCACTTCGCC
Organism: Pseudomonadota bacterium; assembly: GCA_963204835.1. Classification (GTDB taxonomy): domain Bacteria; phylum Pseudomonadota; class Gammaproteobacteria; order Steroidobacterales; family Steroidobacteraceae; genus CADEFQ01. The sequence continues at coordinate 28,845 of CAUJHJ010000003.1, read as the reverse complement.
TTCGTTGATGAAGAGCGGCACGCGCACCACGGCGCCCGTCTCTAGCTTGGCGGGCTTCTGTCCGCCGGTCGCGGTGTCGCCGCGCACGCCGGGATCGGTTTCGACGACCTTCAGCTCGATGTGCGGCGGCGGCGTCACCTGCAGCGGCACGCCATTCCACAGGGTCACGATGCAGACGGTGCCGTCCTTGAGCCACTGGGCGGCCTCGCCCACGGCCTGCTTGCCGGCGGTGTGCTGCTCGAAATTGTCCGGCACCATGAAGTGCCAGAAATCGCCATCCTGGTACAGGTACTGCATGTCGACGTCGACGACGTCGGCCGCTTCGGCGGTGTCGCCCGACTTGAACGTGCGCTCGATCGTGCGGCCGGTCTTGAGGTTGCGCACCCGCACCCGGTTGAACGCCTGGCCCTTGCCCGGCTTGACGAACTCGTTGTCGATCACGGCATACGGGTCGCCGTCGAGCAGGAGCTTGACGCCGGCGCGGAATTCGCTGGTGTTGTAAGTGGCCATGGGTATCCCCAGAATCGGGGCCGCAAAAAATAGGGCGCAAATGATACCGGCTGGAATCGCGGCCCGCCACAGGGAAAGCTGGCAGGGCGAAATGGCGGAGGCCATCACCGACCCCGGGCAACTGCTCGAGGCGCTCGCACTCGACCCGGCGCTGCTGACGCCGGCGCTCGCGGCGGCGGCGCGCTTTCGCCTGCGCGTCCCGCGCGCCTTCCTCGCGCGGATGCGCCATGGCGACCCGCACGACCCCCTGTTGCGGCAGGTCCTGCCCATTGGTGAGGAGCTGGCGGAGGTCGCCGGCTACGACGGCGATCCGCTCGGCGAGGCCGCCGCCAACCCGGCACCCGGCCTGCTGCACAAGTACCGCGGACGCGCCCTTCTCGTCACGACCGGCGCCTGCGCGGTGCACTGCCGCTACTGCTTCCGCCGCGAGTTTCCCTATGAGGCACAGGTGTCGGACAGCGGCCGCTGGAACGAGGCGATCGCGGCAATCGCGGCCGACACGAGCATCGAAGAGATCATCCTGAGCGGCGGCGATCCGCTGTCCCTGTCGAACCCGCGCCTCGCGGGCCTGACCGCCCGCCTCGCCGCGATCCCCCACCTGCGCCGCCTGCGCGTGCACACGCGCACGCCGGTGGTGCTGCCTGCGCGCGTCGATGAGGGGCTCACGGCGTGGCTGCGGGCCCTGCCTTGGCCCGTGGTGATCGTCGTGCACGCCAATCACGCGCAGGAAATCGACCGCCCGGTCGCAGCGGCCTTCCAGCGCCTGCACGCCGCAGGCGCCAGGCTGCTCAACCAGTCCGTGCTGCTCGCCGGCGTCAACGACAGCGCGGACGCGCTCGCCACCCTCTCCACGACGCTGTTCGACGCGGGGGTGCTGCCCTACTACCTGCACCTGCTCGACCGGGTGCGGGGAGCGTCACACTTCGACGTTCCCGAGGCACGCGCCCGCGCCCTCATGCGGGAAATCCGCGCGCGCCTGCCCGGCTATCTCGTGCCGAGGCTCGTGCGCGAGGAGGCCGGCGCTCCGGGCAAGACCACAGTCGCAGATTGAGGCGAAAGGCCCGCGGCCAGAAGCGTCGGCTAGGTCCGCCTCCCCTCTGGCTGTAAACTGTAATCTGTTCGCTGTTCGCTGCTTGCATGCCCGGAGATTTCCCCTGTCGGACTCATCCGCCGTGCCGATGATCGTGTTTGCGCCCACGCGCGACCCGGTCGAGGCCATCAATTCCCATCTGCGCCGTGCGGGCCATGCGGTCCATTGCACGTGGATCCCCGCGCTCGGCGACCTCGGCGATGCGCTCACGCAGCTCAATCCCGAAATGCTGATCTGCCAGCCGCGGGCCGACGGCGAACTATCGGCCGTCGCCGCCGTGCGCACCCAGCTCGCGCCCGAGGTGCCGCTCATCGCGCTGCTCGAGGCGGCCGACGAGGCGGCGATCGCCGCCGCGCTCGCCGTGGGCGCACGCGATGCCATCACGCTCGCTCGCCCGGACCGGCTGCGTGCGGTGATCGAGCGCGAGTTCCGGAGCTTTCGCCTCGAGCGCGCGCTGAACGCGACCCTGCAGTCGGCACGCGACTACCGCAAGCAGCTCGAGACGGTGCTGCAGCGCTCGAACGACGCGATCGCGCAGGTCCAAGAAGGCATCGTGGTCGACGCCAACAACTCCTGGGTCGACGTCTTCGGCCTCGGCAATGCGGCGCAGATCGTCGGGCAGCCGCTGATGGACATCTTCGCGGAGTCCTCGCATGCGGCACTCAAGGGCGCCCTCGTCGCCTGCCTGCAGGGGCGCTGGACGGACCACGGCCTGAAGGCCGACGCCCAGCGGGCCGACGGCAGCCTGCTGCCGCTCGAGTTCGTGCTGTCACAGGGCGAATTCGACGGCGAGCCCTGCGTGCGCCTGATCGTTCCGGCACGCAAGCGCGACGAGCGCGAGCTCGCGAACGAACTCGCCGACTCCGTGCGCCGCGATCCTGCGACCGGCCTTTACTACCGGCGGCCGCTGCTCGAGGCGATCGGCGCACGCATCTCGACGCCGGCGCGCGGCGGCGTGCGTTACCTCGCGATGCTGCGCCTCGACAAGTTCGCGGCCCTCGAGCGCGAGATCGGCGCGCTCGCGAGCGAGCAGTTGCTGATCGAATTCGCGGCGATGCTGCGCGAGCATACCAATGCCGCCGATGTCACCGGGCGCTTCAGCGGCACTGCCCTGCTGCTGCTGCTCGAGCGCGGCAACGAGCGCGACGTCGAGACCTGGGCCGAGCAGTTCGTCGCGCGCGTCGCAAAGCATGTCTTCCACGTCGGCACCAAGACGCTGTCCGCGACCTGCTCGATCGGCCTCGGCGTCGTGCCGCACGGCAACCCCAACCTCGACGACGCGATCAACGACGCGATCGACGCCTGCCGCCGCGCGCGCCACCAGGGTGGCGGCCGCGTCGCGACGCTCGATCGCGCCGACACCGATTCGCGCGTGCAGGCCTACGACCAGGTCTGGGTCAAGCACATCAAGGCGGCCCTGCTCGAGAACCGCTTCCGCCTGGTGCAGCAGCCGGTCGCCTCGCTGCGCGGCGACGACCCGCAGATGTTCGACGTGCTCGTGCGCATGCTCGATCACCAGAAGAAGGAAGTGCTGCCGGCCGATTTCATGGCGGCGGCCGAGCGCAACGACCTGCTGCGCAACATCGACCGCTGGGTCGTCGGCGCATCGCTGTCGTTCGCGGCGCAACGCCGCCCCGGCTGCCTGTTCGTGCGCCTTGCCAAGGACAGCCTGCTCGATCCGTCCTTCCCCGGCTGGCTCGATGGCCAGCGCAAGGCCACCAACGCCGACCCGGCACGCGTGTGCTTCCAGGTCACCGAGGAAATCGCGGCGGCCTACGTCCGGCCGATCACGGCGCTCGCCGAAGCCGTCAAGGCGCGCGGTTTTCGCTTTGCGCTCGAGCGCTTCGGCGGAGGGCGCGACCCGATGGGACTGCTGGCGTCGATGCCGGTCGACTTCATCAAGATCGACGGCGCCCTGGTGCAGGGGCTGGCGGGCAACATCGAGCTGCAGCAGCAGGTGCGCGCGCTGGTGGACGCCGCAGCGAAGCGCCGCATCGAAACCATCGCCGAGCGGGTCGAGGACGCCAACACGATGGCCGTTCTCTGGCAGCTCGGCGTGCAGTTCATCCAGGGCTACTTCGTCAACGCCCCGGAGGACGTGCAGATCTGAGCCAAGGCGTGGTGCCGGGTTTTCGGTTATTCGGTTATTGGCAGAGCGGCGCCCTGTCAATAACCGAAAACCCGGCACCCACTCAGGCCGTTTCCAGGCCCTTCACTGAGCGCCAGCCGCGCGGCAGCACGGCGCCGCGCTGTGCGCGCTCGCCGCGATAGTCCTTCAGCTCGGCTGTCGAGAGCGTCATGCGTCGTTCGCCGGACAACACGACGAGCGAGCCGCCCGGCGGCACCACGGCAAGGCCGGTGAGCATTTCTTCGCGCGCCCCGGCCTTCTTGCCGGGGATGCCGAACAGCTTGTTGCCCTTGCCCTTCGGCAACTCGGGCACCTCCGCGGCGGGGAACACCAGCAGCTTGCCCTCGCTGTTCACGACGGCGACCAGCGAATCTCCCGACGGCACGGGCACCGGCGGCAGCACCAGCGCCTTATCCGGCACCGACAGCACGGCCTTGCCCGCCTTGCGGTCCGTAAGCAGCTCCTTGAGGCGCACGGTGAACCCATAGCCGGCATCCGAGGCGAGCAGCCACAGGTCCTCGGGCTCGCCCATCAGCACGCCGGCGAACTTCGCGCCATCGGGCGGATCGAGCCGCCCCGAGAGCGGCTCGCCCTGTCCGCGAGCGGAGGGCAGCGTATGGGCGGCGAGGCTGTAGGCCCGCCCGGTGCTGTCGAGGAAGATCGCGGGCTGGAGGCTCCGCCCGCGGGCCGCCGACTGGAAGGCATCGCCGCTCTTGTAAGAAAGCGTGAGCGGGTCGATCTCGTGGCCCTTCGCCGCGCGCACCCAGCCCGCGGTCGACAGCACCACCGTCACCGGCTCGTTCGTGAGCAGCTCCTTTTCGTCGATCGCCTGCGCGGCCTCGCGCTCGACGATCTTCGAGCGACGCTCGTCGCCGTACTTCTCCGCGTCCGCGCGCAGCTCATCGGCCACCAGCCGGCGCAGCTTTGCCTTGCTCCCGAGCGTGGCGTCGATTTCGTCGCGCTCGTCGGACAGCGCCTTCTGCTCCTCGCGGATCTTCATCTCCTCGAGCTTCGCGAGATGGCGCAGCTTCGTCTCGAGGATCGCCTCGGCCTGTACCTCGGACAGCTCGAAGCGCTTCATCAGCACAGGTTTCGGCTCGTCCTCGCGGCGGATGATGCGGATCACCTCGTCGAGATTGAGGTAGACCGCGAGCAGGCCGTCGAGGACATGCAGGCGCCGCGCCACCTTGTCGAGCCGCCACTCGAGGCGGCGACGCACCGTGGCGATGCGGAACTCGAGCCAGCCCGACAGCAGCTCGCGCAGCCCCATCACGCGCGGCCGGCCGTCGAGGTCGATGACGTTCAGGTTGACGCGGTAATTGCGCTCGAGGTCGGTGGTCGCGAACAAGTGCGCCATCAACTGCCCGAGGTCCACGCGGTTCGAGCGCGGCACGATCACGAGGCGGGTCGGATTGCGATGGTCCGATTCGTCGCGCAGGTCCTCGACCATCGGCAGCTTCTTGGCGCGCATCTGCTCGGCGATCTGCTCCTGCACGCGCGTGCCCGACACCTGGTGCGGCAGGCGGGTGATGACGACATTGCCGTCCTCGACCGAATAGACCGCGCGCGCCTTGAAGCTGCCGCTGCCCTTGTCGTAGAACTCGACGAGGTCCGAGCGCGGCGAGACGATTTCCGCGCCCGTCGGCAGGTCCGGGCCCTTGACGAATTTCATCAGCGCGCGTGTCGTTGCCTCCGGCTCCTCCAGCAGGTGCAGGCAGGCGGCCGCGACTTCACGCAGGTTGTGCGGCGGCACGTCGGTCGCCATGCCGACGGCGATGCCGGACGTGCCGTTCAGCAAGAGATTCGGCAGGCGGGCCGGCAGCATCGCCGGCTCCTCGAGCGTGCCGTCGAAGTTCGGCTGCCAGTCGACCGTGCCGTCGCCGAGTTCGCGCAACAGCACCTCGGCGTAGCACGTCAGCTTCGCCTCGGTGTAGCGCATCGCCGCGAACGACTTCGGGTCGTCCGACGAACCCCAGTTGCCCTGGCCGTCGACGATCGGGTATCGATAGGCGAACGGCTGCGCCATCAGCACCATCGCCTCGTAGCAGGCGCTGTCGCCGTGCGGATGGAACTTGCCGATCACGTCGCCGACCGTGCGCGCGGATTTCTTGTGCTTTGAGGCGGCCGACAGCCCGAGCTCGCTCATCGCGTAGATGATGCGGCGTTGGACCGGCTTCAGCCCGTCGCCGAGCGCCGGCAGCGCGCGGTCGAGGATCACGTACATCGAATAGTCGAGGTAGGCCTTCTCGGTGAAGGTCCGCAGCGCCTGCTTCTCGACGCCTTCGAAGTTCAGTTCCTGGTCCTGCATGTGCCTGTCAGACCTGCGCGAGGTTGCCCTTGTGCTCGAGCCAGGCGCGCCGGTCGCCCGCGCGCTTCTTTGCGAGCAGCATGTCCATCAACTGGTCCGCCTCGTCCTCGGCGCTCACCGTGAGCTGCACGAGCCGCCGCGTGCGCGGGTCCATCGTCGTCTCGCGCAACTGCGAGGGATTCATCTCGCCGAGGCCCTTGAAGCGCGTCACGACCGGCTTCGAGCGCGCCTTCTCCACCTCGAGCCGCTTCAGGATCTCGTCGCGCTCGGCCTCGTCGAGGGCGTACGAGACGCTCTTGCCGGCATCGATGCGGAAGAGCGGCGGCATCGCGACGTGCACGTGGCCGTGCGTGACGAGCGGGCGGAAGTGCCGCAGGAATAGCGCGCACAGCAAGGTCGCGATGTGCAGCCCGTCGGAATCGGCGTCGGCGAGGATGCACACCTTGTGGTAGCGCAGGTCGGACAGGTCCGCCGACCCGGCATCGACGCCGAGCGCCACGCTGATGTCGTGCACTTCCTGTGAATTGCCGATGTCGCCGGCATCCACTTCCCAGGTATTCAGGATCTTGCCGCGCAGCGGCATGATCGCCTGGAACTCGCGGTCGCGGGCCTGCTTGGCGGAGCCACCGGCCGAGTCACCCTCGACCAGGAAGAGTTCGGAGTGCACCGGATCCTGCGAGGTGCAGTCCGCGAGCTTGCCGGGCAACGCCGGCCCGCTCGCGATGCGCTTGCGCTGCACGCGCTGCGCGGCCCTCAGCCGCTCCTGCGCGTTCGCGATCGCGAACTGCGCGATGCGCTCGCCCGCGTCCGGGTGCTGGTTGAGCCACAGCGCGATCGCGTCCTTCGCGTAACCCTCCACGAGCTGCGCGGCGTCACGCGACCCGAGCCGTTCCTTCATCTGCCCCGCGAACTGCGGTTCGCGCATCTTGATCGACAGCACGAAATTGACCTTGTCCCACACGTCCTCGGCGGTGAGCTTCACGCCGCGGGGCACCAGGTTCCTGAACTCGCAGAACTCGCGCACTGCGCTGACGAGCCCGGCGCGCAGGCCGTTGACGTGGGTGCCACCATCGACCGTCGGGATGAGGTTGACGTAGCTCTCGGCGACCGCCGCTGCGCCGTCCGGCACCCAGGCGAGCGCATAGGACACGGAATCGCTGTCGCCCTCGCGCTTGCCCGCGATCGGCTCGGCCGGGAGGCGCTCGACGGTGCCGAGTTCCTCGTTCAGGTAGGCGCCGAGGTCACCGGTGAAGAACCACTCGTCCGTCTCGCCGCTCGCTTCGTTCACGAAGCGCACGCGCAGTCCGGGGCACAGCACGGCCTTCGCCTTGAGCACATGCCGCAACTGTGGCACCGAAAACTTGCCGGCGTCGAAGTACTTCGGATCGGGCCAGAAGCGCACTGTCGTGCCGCTGTTGCGCTGGCCGACGGTGCCGATTTCCTCGAGCTTCGAGGCGACCTTGCCGTCCTTGAAGCTGATGTTGTATTCCTTGCCGCCGCGCCGGATCCAGCACTCGAGGTGGGTCGAGAGCGCGTTCACCACCGACACGCCGACGCCGTGCAAGCCGCCCGAGAACTTGTAGGCGGAGTCCGTGAACTTGCCGCCGGCGTGCAGGCGCGTGAGGATCAGCTCGACTCCGCTCACTTTCTCCTTCGGGTGGATGTCGACGGGCATGCCGCGGCCGTTGTCGGCCACTTCGAGCGAACCTTCCTTGTAGAGCGTGACGGAGATCTCGTCGCAATGGCCGCCGAGGGCTTCATCGACGCTGTTGTCGATGACCTCGTGCGCGAGGTGGTTCGGGCGGCTCGTGTCCGTGTACATGCCCGGCCTGCGGCGCACGGGCTCGAGGCCGGAGAGGACTTCGATGTCGGAAGCGGTGTAGGTCTGGCTCATGAGGCGGCGCGGATTCTAGCAGACGACTTGCGAAGGGCAGCGTGCGGCGGGCCGGAGCGGGAGCGGGAGCGGGAGCGGAGCATCCGGTTCCTCACGGGTCGAGCGCCGCCTTCGGCGGTCCCCTCGTCGCGGCGGCGCCCGGCGCACTGTGCCGTCAGAAACTGAAGAAACTGCGTACGCCGGACGCCGATCGCCGCTCCTCGGCGCTCTCCACGCTCGTCACCGGACGCTCCACTCCCGCTCCGGCGCGCGGCCAGCTACCCATCGCAGGCCACTTGGCTGAGGTGAGAGATGATCGCCTTACCTGGCGACCCTCACCTCAAGAAAGTCGACGGACCGTGCGCCGCGAGCTGCCGGCCAGAGGCGCGGTGATTCATCCGCGGACGAGCGTGGAGGGCGCCGAGGAGCGGGGGTCAGAGCGAGGCGTGCGCGACGCCTCAGATTCTGATGACATAGTGCGCCGAGCGCCCCCCGCTCCGAGGGCACGCCATCGGAGATGGCGCGCCCGGATAGCGAGGGAGCGGATGAATCACCGCGCCGCCGACCCGCATCACGCAGCCCAACGCCCTCAGGCCGGCTCGAGGTCCGCCATGAGCGCCCCCCGCGCTGCGCCCTCAACCGCGACCTCGTGCAGGTACCGCGGATGGTCGATGCCCGCCGTGAGCGGCGCTCCGCCGCGCAGGGCGGCGATCATCGCAGCCGTGAGTTCGAAGCGCAGGAAGTGCACCGAGGAAGTCTTCTCGTCGTTCTCGCGCTCGAGGTCCTCGTCGGCGATCGCGAACACGCGCGCATGGCCCGCGGCCTGCACCCAGCAGCGATCCTCGATGCCGCGCAGTTCCGCGAGTCGCCGCGCACGCTCGAGCGGATCGACGAACTCGATGAGCAGCGTGACTTTCCAGTTGCTGCCGTCGGGGATCAGCGGGTTGTAGGCACCGAGTTCGTCGGCGATGCCCTCCGCCTCGAAGATGCGCTCGGTGCGCAGCATCTCCTGCACCTGGTACTGGATCGTCAGGCGATCCTCGAAACACCAGGTGGAATTCGGCCCGACCGCAAGCCGCCGGTTGCGCTTGTGCGCGATCACGCGTTCGCGGAACAAGGCGCGCTCGCGCGCGTACTGCTCGAGCGGCAGCAGGTCCGCCGGTGTCAGCGCGCTCACAGGCCGTACGCCGTGCGCAGCAGGCGCATGGGGTGCTCGGGTTCGCGCGCTTCCCCGAGGCCGCTGGCGATCTGGTGCCCCGCCATCGGGCAGTCGCTCGAGTAATGGTCGGCCGCGGCATCCGCAACCCGATCGATCACCGGCTTGCCGATTTTCATCGAGGCGGCGCGGAATTCCTTCTTCACCGCATAGGTGCCGTTGTGGCCCGAGCAGCGCTCGATCACGTCGACCGTGGTATCGGGCACGAGCCGCAGCACATCGCGGGTCTTGAGGCCGATGTTCTGCACGCGCAGGTGGCACGGCACGTGATAGCTCACCTTGCCGAGCGACGCCTTGAAATCGATCCTGAGCAGGCCGGCCTTGTGCCGCAGCATGAGGTATTCGAACGGGTCGAAGATCGCTTCGCCGACCGCCTTGACGTCGGCGTCACCCGGGAACATCAGCGGCAGTTCCTGCTTGAACATCAGCACGCAGGACGGGATCGGCGCGACGATGTCGTGGCCGGCGTCGACCAGCGCCTTGAGCCGCGGAATGTTCGCTTCATTGTAGCGCGCCACGGTCTCGAGGTCACCGAGTTCGAGCTTGGGCATGCCGCAGCACTTCTCGCTGCCGACCACCGTGACCGGGATGCCGTTGTGCGCGAAGACCGCGACGAGGTCTTCGGGCAGCTCCGTCTCATTGCGATTGCCGTAGCAGGTGACGAACAGCGCGACCTTGCCGCGGGTCGCCTCGGTCGGGGTCACGGTCACCGCGCCATTGCGGGCGCTGCGCGCCATCTGCGCACGCGCGCGGGCGCGCCCGGTGCGCGAGCGGTACTTCGGGATCGGCGCGGTGCGGTCCACGCCGAGGGCTTTTTCGAGCACGGCGCGGCCGGCCTTCGTGCCGTTCACCGCATTGACGATCTCGGCGACCACGGGAATGCCGGCCAGCGCACCGACCGTGCCGGTCGCCGACAGCAGCCGGTCGCGAAAGCGCGCCCCGCCCTTCTTCGCCTTGACCGCCTTCGCACGCAGCATCAGGTGCGGGAAGTCGATGTTGAACGGATGCGGCGGCACGTACGGGCACTTCGTGAGGAAGCACATGTCGCACAGGTAGCAGTGGTCGACCACGTCCTGGAAGAGACGCTTGTCGACTCCTTCGACCTCGCCGCTGTCGGTCGCATCGACCGCATCGAACAGGGTCGGAAAGGCATTGCACAGCGCGAAGCAGCGCCGGCAGCCATGGCAGACGTCGAAGACGCGCTCGAGTTCCTTCTCGAGCGCGGCCTCGTCGTAGAACGCGGGGTTCTGCCAGTCGATCGGATGGCGCGTGGGCGCCTCGAGGCTGCCCTCGCGCGTTCCGGCTCCGTTCGTCACAGCGTGTCGAGGGCCTTCTGGAAGCGGTTCGCGTGCGAGCGTTCCGCCTTCGCGAGCGTCTCGAACCAGTCGGCGATCTCGCCGAAGCCTTCCTCGCGCGCCGCCTTCGCCATGCCCGGGTACATGTCGGTGTACTCGTGCGTTTCGCCGGCGATCGCCGCCTTGAGGTTCAGCTTCGTGTCGCCGATCGGCAGGCCGGTGGCCGGGTCGCCCGAGGCCTCGAGGTATTCCAGGTGGCCGTGGGCATGGCCCGTTTCGCCCTCCGCCGTCGAGCGGAACACCGCGGACACGTCGTTGAAGCCTTCGACGTCCGCCTTGGCTGCGAAGTAGAGGTAGCGGCGATTGGCCTGGGACTCCCCTGCGAACGCGTCCTTCAGATTCTGCTCGGTCTTCGTACCCTTGAGTGCCTTCATTGGGAGTCCTCCATTGTTAGACTGAGTCTAAAAACAGCGATGGAATGTAGTCCCGCGAGGTCGGGCCGTCAACACGCCCGCGGCGCGGCAAGTTCGTTGACCGCCGGTCGGCTGCCTCTGTAACGTTGCGCCACTTTTTCAGGGCGGGTATCACGTTGGGCAAGGCAACGAAAGCGCCGGATTTCGAAAAGGCGCTGGGCGAACTCGAGCAACTGGTCGAGCGGCTCGAGCGGGGCGACTTGCCGCTCGACGAGGCGCTCAGGACGTTCGAGCGCGGCGTCGCCCTCACCCGCCAGTGCCAGGAGTCGCTCAAGGCGGCGCAGGCGAAGGTCGAGATCCTCGCCACCCGTGGAGGCGCGCCGGTCGTCGAGCCCTTCGAGCCGGACGACCTTTCCGAGTGAACGACCCCGATTTCGAGGCGCAGGCCGCGACCCTGCGCGCGCGCATCGAGGGCGTGCTCGATGGCGCCCTCGAGCTGCCCGACGCCGCGAGCGCCCGGTTGCGGGACGCCATGCGTTACAGCGCGCTGGGCGGCGGCAAGCGCCTGCGCCCGATCCTCGTCTACACGACTGGCACGGCCCTCGGCGCGCCGCTCGATGCGCTCGACGCGCCCGCCGCGGCGGTCGAGCTGATCCACGTCTACAGCCTGATCCACGACGACCTGCCGGCGATGGACGACGACGACCTGCGCCGCGGGCGGCCCACCTGCCATCGCGCATTCGACGAACCCACGGCCCTGCTCGCGGGCGACGCCCTGCAGGCGCAGGCCTTCGAAGTCCTTGCGGGCAGGATCGCGGGCGGCGCGGCCGACGTGCCGCTCGCGATGATCCGCGAGCTCGCCGGCGCCATCGGCACGGCCGGCATGGCGGGAGGCCAGGCGATCGACCTCGAGTCGGTCGGCCGCTCACTCGACGTCGCCGCGGTGGAAAACATGCATCGTCGCAAAACGGGCGCGCTGATTCGCGCGAGCGTACTCCTCGGGGCCATCGCGGCCGGCGTGGCCAGTGGCGATCGCTACGCGGCGCTCGGGCGCTTCGGCGCGGAAATCGGCCTCGCCTTCCAGATCCAGGACGACATCCTCGACGTCGAGGGGAGCGCAGGGTCGCTCGGCAAGACCCCCGGCGCGGATGCGGCACGCAACAAGCCGACCTATCCCAGCCGCGTCGGCCTCGCGGAGGCGCACCGCCTCGCGCTCGCCGCCCACGATCGTGCGATCGAAGCCCTCGCCCCCCTCGGAGCTTCCGCCGCCACGCTGGCGCAGCTCGCGCGTTTCGTCGTGCGCCGCGAGCGCTAGGGCAAGCGTGTAAAATTTCGCCTTGCCCATGACCATCCCCGCCGATACCTTCCCGACGCTGGCCGCGGTTGCCCGATCTCCCGCCGAACTGCGGCGCCTGCCCGTGGAGCGCCTCGGCGCGCTGGCCGACGAATTGCGCGCCTACCTCATCCACACGGTCGCCACCCGGGGCGGCCACTTCGCGGCGGGCCTCGGCACCGTGGAGCTGACGATTGCCCTGCACTACGTGTTCGACACGCCCCACGATCGCCTCGTCTGGGATGTCGGCCACCAGGCCTACCCGCACAAGGTGCTCACCGGTCGCGGCGAGCGGCTCGCCACGATCAAGCAGAAGGGTGGCCTCGCCCCCTTCCCGACGCGCGCTGAAAGCGAGTACGACACCTTCGGCGTCGGCCACTCGAGCACTTCGATCAGCGCCGCCCTCGGCATGGCGGTGGCCGCCGCGCAGCGCGGCGAGCAGCGCAGCGTGATCGCGGTCATCGGCGATGGCGCACTGACCGGGGGCATGGCGTGGGAGGCGATGCTCAACGCGGGAGCCAGCAAGGCGAACCTGATCGTCGTGCTGAACGACAACGACATGTCGATTTCCGAGAATGTCGGCGCGCTGTCGCACTACCTCGCGCGGATCCTCTCGAGCCGCACCTACGCGAAGATGCGCGAGGGCGGCAAGCGCATCCTCGAGCAGATGCCGACGATGCGCGAGCTCGCGCGCCGCTCGGAGGAACACCTGAAGGGCATGGTGCTGCCCGGCACGCTGTTCGAGGAACTCGGCTTCACCTACAACAGCGTGGTCGACGGCCACGACGTGCGGGAACTCGTGCGGATCCTCGGCAACCTGCGCGCCAGCAAGGGCCCCCAGTTCCTGCACATCCAGACCCGCAAGGGCAAGGGCTACAGGCCCGCCGAGGAAGACCCCATCAAGTGGCACGGGCCGGGCCCCTTCGATCCGGCGAGCGGGACGATCTTCAAGGAGGCGGCGAAGGGCCCCGCCTATTCGCAGGTCTTCGGCGACTGGCTGTGCGACATGGCGGCGCGCGACGAGCGCATCATCGGCATCACGCCCGCAATGCGCGAGGGCTCGGGGCTCGTCGGCTTCTCGAAGCAGTTCCCCGACCGCTATTTCGACGTCGCGATCGCCGAGCAGCACGCCGTGACCTTCGCCGCGGGCCTCGCCTGCGAGGGCCTGCGCCCGGTCGTCGCCATCTATTCGACCTTCCTGCAGCGCGCCTACGACCAGCTCATCCATGACGTCGCGCTGCAAAACCTGCCCGTGGTGTTCGCGCTCGATCGCGCGGGGCTCGTCGGCGGCGACGGCGCGACCCACCAGGGCAGTTACGACCTGTCCTTCCTGCGCTGCATCCCGAACATGGTGGTGATGGCGCCCGCCGACGAGAACGAATGCCGGCAGATGCTCTACACCGCGGCCACCCTGCCCGGCCCCGCAGCGGTGCGCTATCCGCGCGGCCAGGGCCCGGGCGCGAAGATCGCCGCCGAAATGACCGCCCTGCCGGTCGGCAAGGGCGAAGTGCGCCGCGAGGGACGCAGCGGCCTGCTCGTGCTCGCCTGGGGCGCCATGGTCGAGGGCGCGATGGCGATCGGCGACCGCTTCGACGCCACGGTCGTCAACATGCGTTACGTCAAGCCGCTCGACGAGGCGCTGGTCCTGCAGCTCGCCGGGCGCCACCGCGCGATGATCACGATCGAGGAGAATGCGCTGGCGGGCGGCGCCGGCTCAGCGGTCACGGAATTGCTCGCCGCCGAGCAGTACAGCCTGCCGCTGCTGTCGCTCGGCATCCCCGACCGCTTCATCGAGCACGGCTCGCGCGAGGACTGCCTCGCCATGGCGGGCCTCGATACGGCGAGCCTGCTGGCCGCTGCGGACCATTGGTGGGCCACCCTGACGGCCGGCCCGGCCCGCGCCCGTATAATGGTCCCATGACCCCGACCGCAACCGCCCCCCGGCCCCACGGCCACGCCGTCGAAGACGTCCAGGGCCACGCCGATACCCGCCGCATCCCGATCAACAAGGTCGGGATCAAGGACATCACGCACCCGGTGCGCGTGAAGGACCGCGCGCAGGGCGAGCAGCACACGATCGCCACCTTCAACATGTACGTGAACCTGCCCCACAACTTCAAGGGCACGCACATGTCGCGTTTCGTCGAGATCCTGCACGGGCAGCGCGAGATTTCCGTCGATTCGTTCCGGGCGATGCTCGAGGACATGACCGGCCGGCTGGAAGCCGACGCCGGCCATATTGAAATGTCGTTTCCCTTCTTCGTGATGAAGTCGGCGCCGGTGTCCGGCGTGCAGAGCCTGATGGATTACCGCGCGGCGCTCGTCGGCGAGCACCGCCAAGGCACGACGTCGCTGTGGCTGAAGGTGGTCGTGCCGGTGACGAGCCTGTGCCCGTGCTCGAAGAAGATTTCCGACCGCGGCGCGCACAACCAGCGCTCGCACGTCACGATCGAGGTGAAGCTGCGCAGCCACATGTGGATCGAGGAGCTGATCGACGTGGCGGAGTCGGAAGCCTCCTGCGGGCTGTACGGCATCCTGAAGCGGCCGGACGAGAAATACGTCACCGAACATGCCTACGACAACCCGAAGTTCGTCGAGGACCTGGTGCGCGATGTCGCCGTGCGACTCAATCGCGAAGAGCGCGTCGCCGCCTACGTGATCGAGGCCGAGAACTTCGAGTCGATCCACAATCACTCGGCCTACGCGCGCGTCGAGCGCGACAAGGACGCGGCGGCGTCGGCCGCCGCGCCGGCCCGCTAGCGGGGCATCGCCAGCGGTTCGCGCGTCGCGAGCAGGTCGAAACGAGTGCCACGCGCGGCGTGTCGCGCGAGATAGCCGGCAAGCCCCTCCACCACCGGCTCGACACTCGCCCCGCGCACCGCCGACACATGGGCGAACTCGCCGCCGACTAGCGCGGCGAACTGCGCCACGCTGCAACCCTGCTCGAGCAATTGCTCAGGCGCATATTCCACGTAGAGCGCGCGCGTTCGCGGCAGGACCGCGCCAGCGCCGCGCAGCACCTGTACTTCGAAGCCCTCGGCATCGACCACGAGCAGGTCGACCTGCGGCCATTCCCGCGGCACCGTTGCATCGAGGGTGACGACCGGCACCTCGATTTCGCCGGCCGCGCTCAGCCGGCTGTTGCCCGAGTTGATCGGGTTCTCCGTGAAGCGCGCCGTGCCGGCCGCCGCGCCCACGGCACTCGCCTCGACGCGCACGGCGGCGAGGCCGTTGAGCGCGAGATTCATCGTGAGCAACCGCCGGTTGCGCGGACTCGGCTCGAAGGCGAGCGCGGACCGGGCCCCGCTCACCCGGGCGAGCGGAATCAGCACGCTGCCGATGTGCGCACCGACCACGACGAGGCACGCGCCCGGCGCGAGCAACGACCGCAGCAGGCCGACCTGGGCCCAGTCGTACTCGCCACGCTCGAGCAGGTGGCGCGAAACATTGAAGTCGCGTGCGTCGACCGCGAGCGTGCCGTTCTTCGTTTCGGCCAGGAGCCCGATGCCGTGGCGGGACAGCACGCGCGCGCGCCAACGGGCGCGCAGCAGCCGGGAAACGCGCTTGCGCCAGGGTACCTGCATCGCGTCATTGTCCCCGTTTTCTGTACCATGGCGCCACCTCGCAGGCCTGCACGGATACGAACATGCAGTATCGATCGTTTGTTGTGTCCCTCGCCCTGCTGGCGCTCGCAGCGCCGGCCCATGCCTCGGGCGCCAGCCTCGACGCCGCGTCGATCGCGCAGATCCCCTTCGTGGGCGACGCGCAGATCAGCGACGACGGCCGGCGCATCGCCTATGTCGTCGCCCATTCGGACCTCGAGAAGGACGAGTACCAGGGCGACATCTGGCTGCTCGATGGCGATGCGGCCCCGCGCCTGCTGGTCGGCGGACCCACGGACGATTCACGCCCTCGGTGGTCGCCCGACGGCACGCGCCTCGCTTTCCTGTCGAACCGCGCCGGGAAGCGCCAGGTTTTCGTGCTCGACATGCGGGGCGGAGAGGCCTGGGCGCTCACCGCGGAAAATGAAGGCGTCGGCGCATTCACGTGGTCGCCCGACGGCGCGCGCATCGCCTATCTGGCGCGCCCTGCGGCAGCCGACGCGCCCAAGGCCGGCAAGGCGGGTCGGGCGCACGTCACGGAGCGGCTCTTCTACCGTTTCGACGGCGCACCCGGTTTCCTGCCGGAGCAGCGCTCCCAACTGTGGGTCGTGGAAGCGGCGAGCGAGCACGGACCTGCGATCGGGCCGCTGTGGGATGGACATACCGAGCCTTCCGCGCCGCTCTGGACCGCCGACGGCAAGGCACTCGTCTTCAGTGCCCTGCCCGATGCAAACCCGCCGGTCGCCCCCGCCGACAGCGAGCTCTATCGCGTCGAAGCGGCCGCGGGCGCGGTGCCGCGCGCACTGACCGATCGCCGCGGGCCAGACGGCGACCTGTTCGCCCTGTCACGCCAGGGCCGCATCGCCTGGACGGGTTTCGACGACACGCAGCCGCTGCGCAGCTCGACAACGACGCGGCTCTACGCCGCGCCGCTTGCAGCGGGGAACCTCGCCGCGATCACGAATGTCACCGCGGGCTTCGACCGCAATGTCGGCGAGACCGCCATGAGCGACACGCCAATGCCGCGCGGCGGCGCCGAGCGCCTGCAGTTCGACGCCCCCGGCAAATTCCTCTGGTTCGTCGCCGCCGATCGCGGCCTCGCGCAGCTCTATCGCGTGGGTATCGCCGGCGGCACGCCGGTTTCCATGTCCGCCGGGTTGCGCGGCGACCTGCGCGAGTTCTCGCTCGCGCGCACCGGCCGCATCGCCGCCGTGTTCGGCTCGCCGACGCAGCCCTACGACGTCTGGACGCTCGACCGACCCGGCGGGAAGTGGACCCAGCGCACGACCCACGGGCGCGACGCCTTTGCGGGCGCGTCGCTCGCGCCGTATGAAGAGTTCTGGGTGGATTCCTTCGACGGCACGCGCATCCAGGCCTGGCTCGTGAAGCCGCCCGGCTTCGATGCCGCGCGCAAGTATCCGCTGATGCTCTACATCCACGGCGGGCCGCACGCGATGTACGGCGAGGGGTTCTTCCACGAGTTCCAGGTGCTCGCGAACGCGGGGATGCTGGTGCTCATCGCCAATCCCCGCGGCAGCACGGGCTACGGCGAGGCCTTCGCGAACAGCGTGCAGTTCCGCTATCCGGGCGACGACTACAAGGACCTGATGGCGGCGCTCGATGCGGTGATCGCGCGCGGCTACGTCGATGCCGCGCACCTCGGCGTGGGCGGCGGCAGCGGCGGCGGCGTGCTCACGAGCTGGACGATCGGCCAGACCGACCGCTTCGCCGCGGCGCTGGTCGAGCGCCCGGTCGTCGATTTCGCCTCGCACACGGTGGTCTCGGACCTCAACGCCTTTTTCGCGCAGCGCTGGTTCCACGACTATCCGTGGCGTTCGCCGCGCGAATACTTCGAGCGCTCGCCGATCAATCTCGTCGACAGGGTGAGGACGCCGGTGCTCGTGATCCAGAGCGAGCAGGATTACCGCACGCCGCAGGACCAGGGCATCGGCTACTACAACGCGCTCAGGATGCTCGGCAAGCCGGCGAAACTCGCGCTGTTCCCGGGCTCCTCGCACGGGCTGTCGCGCAACGGGCCGCCCGGCCAGCGCGTCGAGCGGCTCGGGATCATCCTCGACTGGTTCAAGGCGCGGCTTCTGCCGCCACCCGCTGCTCCGCGTTCTGCAGGCGGCTGATCATGCCGCGCAGGAACACGCGGTTGAAGCGCAGCTGGCAGGAAGCCGAGACCTGCTCGAGCAGCGTCGAGCTCACTTTAAGCACGGTGACGGGCCCATTGGCCTTCACCGTGGCGGTGCGCTTGGCACCCTGCACGTAGCTCGTCTCGCCGAAGCAGTCGCCGCCCTCGAGCACGCCGAGGCGCCTTCCATGGCGCTCGACGGCGCACTCGCCGGCTACGACGACGTAGAACCGGTCGTCCATCTCGCCTTCCTTGACGATCTCCTCGGACCCCGCGTAGTCCTGCCAGTTGCTCGCTCGCAGGACCTCCCAGATTTCGGCATGGGAGAATTCGTGGAAGAACTTCAGGCGCCGCAGCGTCGCGAACTGTTCCTGCTGGTCGATCCGCGCGTAACGCTGGCGCAGCTTCTGGTGCACGCGGGTGAGCTCGGCCGCGAGGTCGAGGCCGCTCTTGTAGCGCTTGTCGGGGCTCTTTTGCAGCGCCATCGCGACGACGGTCTCGAGCTCTTCCGGCACGTCGGGCGCGACCGTGTGGATCGGCGCTGGCGTCGCATAGACGATCTGGTGCAGGAGCTTCGCGAGGTTGCCGGCGCGGAACGGCCGCATGCCGGACAGCATCTCGTACATCACCGCGCCGAGCGAATAAAGGTCCGAACGGTTGGTCAGCTCGAGGCTCTGCACCTGTTCGGGTGACATGTAGGAGGGGCTGCCGGCGATGCCCTCGATGCGCGAGATATCGGAGTCGGCGACGAGCGCAATCCCGAAGTCGATGATGCGCACGTCGCTGTCCTGCGTCAGCATGATGTTCGACGGCTTGATGTCGCGGTGGATCACGCCGCGCGAGTGCGCATAGTTGAGCGCCTTGGCGCACTTGTAGACGATCTCGACCACGTCGTCGATGCGCAGCAGGTTGTCGGCCTTGCAGTAGGCCGCGAGCGTGCGCGCGCCATGCACGTGCTCGGTGACGATGTAGCAGTGGCCGTTTTCCTCGCCGGCATCGTAGATCGGCAGGATGTGCGGATGCTGCAGCATGCCCACCATGTGCGCTTCCGACAGGAACATCTTGCGCGAGATGCGCGCGCGCTCCTCGTCGCCGCCGGCGTCGATGTTGTAGACCTTGATGGCGACGTCGCGGCCGTAATAGGGATCGTGCGACAGGTAGACCGTGCCGGTGCTGCCCTTGCCCACCTCGTTGACGATCTCGTACTTGCCGATCTTGTCGGGCACCCTGCCTTTGGGGAGCGCTTTGTGGGCCGGCGTGGACATCGCGGGCCAGAATATGTGGGGCCCCGCGACCGATCTGTGATGCGCCTCGCGGATCGCCGGGGGGGCGGAAGGCCTGTGACGCGCGGCGTCAATTCGCGAAGTGATCGAACCCCGAATGCGAGAAATCGATCACACTGCCGCCCCGGCAGACGGTGAGGCCGCGGCCCTCGACGAGCTGGCCGATCGCGGTGCAGGCGAGACCATCGGGCAGCGGCGCCTGCGCCGGCACCGT
The DNA here is from genome assembly GCA_963204835.1 of Pseudomonadota bacterium. GTDB lineage: Bacteria > Pseudomonadota > Gammaproteobacteria > Steroidobacterales > Steroidobacteraceae > CADEFQ01. Next base: position 9,443 of record CAUJHJ010000003.1, on the reverse strand, counting down.
GAAACACAGTTCGTAGTCGTCGCCGCCGGTCAGGGCGAAATGCTCGGCTGCGGCCCGCCCCGCGACCGCAAGCAGCGCCGCCGACAGCGGCAACTGCGTGACATCGACCCGGGCGCCGCAGCCGCTGGCCGCGGCCAGCTTCGCGAGGTCACCGGCCAGCCCGTCGGAGATGTCGATGCAGGCGCTCGCGACGCCGCGCAGCCGCGCGCCCGTCGCACAGCGCGGCGTGGGAAAAAGAAATCGGTCGCGCAACGCGTCGAGCGAGTTCGCCGCCGCATCGGGCCGCGCCCGCATCCGCTCCTGCAGCAGCGCAAGTCCGCCCGCCGCATCGCCCGGCGTCCCGGTCACGAAAACCAGGTCGCCCGCCTGCCCTCCGCCGCGCAGCAGGGCGGTCCCGCGCGGCAGGAGGCCGAGGGCCTGGACCGTGATCGTGAGCGGTCCCGCCGTCGTATCGCCGCCCACGAGTTGCACGTCGTGGGCGCGCGCCAGCGCGGCGAAACCCGCGGTGAACTCCGCGAGCCAGGCTTCGTCGGCGCGCGGCAGCGTCAGCGCGAGCAAGGCCCAGGCCGGCGTCGCACCCATGGCGGCAAGGTCGCTCAGGTTCACGGCGAGCGCACGGTGGCCTATCGAGCGCGCGGCCGTGCCCGCCGGAAAATGCACGCCCTCGACCAGGGTATCGACGACCGCGACGACCTCTTGGCCGGGGGGCACGGCGAGGACCGCGCCGTCGTCGCCAACGCCGATGCGGGTGTCGCGCCGCGCCCCGAGGTCGCGGAAGTACCGCTCGATCAGCGCGAACTCGCTGAGCGGCATGGCGCGGTCAGCGCTCGTCGGGGCGCAGTTCCCGGGCTGCGCGATCGAGCACGGCGTTGACGTACTTGTGGCCGTCGGTCGCACCGAAGCGGCGCGCGAGCCCGACGCCCTCGTCGATGACGACGCGGTACGGCACGTCCGGGCGGCGGCTGAGCTCGAAGAGACCGATCAGCAGCACGGCGTGTTCCACCGGATCGAGTTCGGCGGGCGCGCGATCGGTGAAGCGCGCGAGATCGCGGTCCCAGCCAGCGCCGCCCTCTTCGGCGATGCCGCGCACCAGCGCCTCGAAATACTCGCGGTCGGCCTTCGGCATGTCCTCGGCGTCGGCGAACTCGAGCAGCAGGTCCTGCCAGGGGCCGGCGTTCACCTGCCAGCGATACAGGGCTTGCACCGCGAGCTTGCGCGCCACCGCACGGCGATTCGATGCCGCGCGCCGCGCCGTCAGCGGCTCGTTCATGCGAGCCTCGGCAGGAGGTTCGCCATCTCGATCGCGCCGAGCATCGCCTCGCCGCCCTTGTTGCCGGCGCGCACGGCGGCACGCTGCACGGCCTGCTCGACGGTCTCGACCGTGAGCACTCCGAACATCACCGGCACGCCCGTATCGAGCGTAACCTGCGCGATCCCGCGTGCGCACTCCCCCGCCACATAGTCGAAGTGCGCGGTATCGCCGCGGATCACGCAGCCGAGCGCCACGACCGCGGCGAACCGCCCGCTCACCGCGCACTGGCGCGCCGCGGCCGGCAGCTCGAATGCGCCCGGGACGCGGGCGATCACCAGCCGGTCCGCGGCGCCGCCGTGGGCCTCCCAGGCCGCGACCGCGCCGCGAAGCAGGCTCGTGACCACGAAGTCATTGAAGCGGGCCGCGACGATCGCGATCGAAAGCTGGGCGGCGGCGAGCTCGCCGGTGAGGACGGGGGGCATGGGCTCAGTATAGCCGGGGCCGTCAGGCGTCGTTGTCGACGTAGCCCTCGATCTCGAGATCGAAGGCGGAAATGCCGTGCATGTACTTGGGCGCCGACAGCACCTGCATGCGGCGCACGCCGAGGTCCTTGAGGATCTGCGCACCGACGCCGAAGGTGCGCAGCACCTCGCCCTGCGGTGGCGGAGGCGGCGTTTCCCGCTCATGGATCGCCGCCACGAGGTCGCGTGGCGCCTCGTTCCGGCGCAGCACCACGACCACGCCGCAGCCCTCCCGCGCGATGCGCGCGAGTGCGGCACGCAAGGTCCACGCGCGCGGCGGCCCGACCTCCGCGCCGAGCACGTCGCGCAGCGTGTCGGCGAGGTGCACGCGCACGAGCGGCACGCGCTGGCCGGTGACATCGCCGCGCACGAGCGCGAGGTGCACGTCGCGCTGCACATGGTCTTCGTAGGCACAGAGGCGGAACTCACCGAACTCGGTCTGCACCGCGCGCTCGGCGATGCGCTCCACCGAACGCTCGTTGCGCAGGCGATGGCGGATAAGGTCCGCGATCGTGCCGATCTTCAGGCCGTGGTGGCGCGCGAACTGCTCGAGCTGCGGCCTCCGGGCCATCGTGCCGTCGTCGTTCATCACCTCGACGATCACGGCGGCGGCCTCGAATCCGGCGAGGCGCGCCAGGTCGCAGCCCGCCTCCGTGTGCCCGGCGCGCGTCAGCACGCCGCCCGGCTGCGCCATGATCGGGAAGATGTGCCCCGGCTGGCGCAGGTCTTCCGGCTTCGCATCCGGCTGCACCGCCGCGAGCACCGTGTGCGCACGGTCGTATGCCGAGATGCCGGTGGTCACGCCCTCGGCCGCCTCGATCGACAGCGTGAAGTTGGTGCGGTGGTCGCGCTGCGTGCTGCTCACCATGAGCGGCAGGCGCAACTGGCGGCAGCGCTCGGCCGTGAGCGTGAGGCAGATGAGCCCGCGGCCGAAGCGCGCCATGAAATTGATGTCCTCGGCGCGCACCTTCTCCGCGACCATCACGAGGTCGCCCTCGTTCTCGCGATCCTCGTCGTCCATGATCAGCACCATGCGCCCGGCGCGCAGGTCGGTCAGGATTTCGGCAATGCTGTGCAGTTCCATGTTTCAGTTCCCGCCGAGCCGCTCGACATAGCGCGCGACCTGGTCCACTTCGAGATTGACGCGCGCGCCCGGCGCCCATTCGCCGAGCGTCGTCACGGCCTGCGTATGCGGCACGAGGTTCACGTCGAACACGCGCCCCTCGACTCCGTTCACGGTGAGGCTCACCCCATCGAGCGCCACCGAGCCCTTGCGGGCGATGTAGCGCGCGAGCGCGGGCGGCACGCCCACGGCGACCCGCACCGAGCGCGCATCGGGCGTGAGCGACAGGACCTCGGCGATGCCATCGACGTGGCCCGACACGAGATGCCCGCCCAGGGCATCGCCCGCGCGCAATGCGGGCTCGAGGTTGACGCGCGCGCCGACACCGAGCGCTGCCAGGGTCGTCACCGCGAGGGTCTCGCGCGAGACGTCCGCCGCGAACTCGCCGGCCCCGACGCGTGTCGCCGTGAGGCACACGCCGTTCACCGCGATGCTGTCCCCGGCCCGCGTCGCGCCGAGCGCAAGTTGCCCGACCGCAATGACGAACTCCGCGTCGCCACCGCGCGCCGTTACCGCGCGTATCCGGCCGACATCCTGGATGATTCCCGTAAACATGCTCAGGCTTCCCCCCCCGGAACGAGGCGCAGGCGCAGATCTTCGCCGAGCGCCGTCACTTCGGCGAGGGAAAACCGCGGGGCATCGGCCAGCCGCGCGAGGAACGGCCACTGCGCAAGCGGCCGGGCGCCGGGCCCGAGCAGCTTCGGCGCGAGATAGTGCAGCCACTCGTCGACGAGCCCCGCCTCGAGCAGCGCGCCTGCGAGCGTGGGCCCCGCCTCCACCCACAGCTCGTTCATGCCGAGCTCGCCCAGGCGGCGCAACGCCGCAGCGGGATCGACCCGGCCCGCGGCCGCCGCCACCGCCTCGACGCGCGCGCCGCGGGCCGCAAGCGGCGCGCCGGCCTCGGACGCGGTACCGCCCGCCGCCGCGTGCAGGACGATGACCTCGCCCGGCGCATCGAACAGGCGCGCGGTGGGCGGCGTGCGCAACCGCGTGTCGAAAACCACGCGCGCCGGGGCGCGCTCCGGCGGGCGGGTGCGCCGCACGTCGAGCCGCGGGTCGTCGGCGAGCACGGTGCCGATGCCGGTCGCCACCGCCGAACTGCGTGCGCGCCAGTCGTGCACGTCCGCACGGGCCGCCTCGCCGGTGATCCAGCGGCTCTCGCCGCTCGCGAGCGCGGTGCGCCCGTCGAGGCTCGCGGCCGTCTTCAGGCGCACCCAGGGCCGCCCGTCGCGCATGCGCTTGACGAATCCTGCATTGAGCGCCGCCGCTTGCGCTTCCAGCAATCCGCTCGCGATCCCGATGCCGGCGGCCGCGAGGCGCGCGGCGCCACCGCCGTCGACGCGCGGATTCGGGTCGCGCAGCGCGAACACCACGCGGGACACCCGCGCCGCGATCAGCGCGTCGGTGCACGGCGGCGTGCGGCCCTGGTGACAGCAGGGCTCGAGCGTCACGAAGACGGTGGCGCCGGCGGCGCGCTCGCCCGCTGCGCGCAGCGCCTCGACCTCGGCATGTGCCTCGCCGGCACGCCGGTGCCAGCCCTCGCCGACGATCTCCCCGTCCTGCGCGATCACGCAACCGACGCGCGGATTCGGATCCGCCGACTCGAGGCCCCGCGCGGCGAGCGCCAGCGCGCGGTGCATCGCGCGTTCCTCGAACGCCGTGAAGGCGGTCATGGCTTGCCGTCCTTCACGCCCGCCGGATCGCCGCCCGGCAGCAGCGGCAACTGGTCGAGGTTGTCCTCGCGCTTGCGGCGGTGGTGGCGCAGCTTCTCGATCTCGTCGCGGAAGGCCTCGACGTCCTGGAAGCTGCGGTACACGGAAGCGAAGCGCACGTAGGCGACCTCGTCGAGGTGGCGCAGCTCCTCCATCACGAACTCGCCGATGCCGCGCGAGGGCACTTCGCGCTCGCCGAGGCTGCGCAGCCGGTTGCAGATGTGGGTGACGGCGGCCTCGATCGCCTCCTGCGACACGGGGCGCTTCTCGAGCGCCTTGACGATGCCGTGGCGCATCTTCTGCTCGTCGAACGGCTCGCGGCTGCGGTCCGCCTTCACTACGAGCGGCATCACGAGCTCCGCGGTCTCGAAAGTCGTGAAACGCTCTGCACAGGCGAGGCACTCGCGGCGACGGCGGATCTGCCGCCCCTCCCCGGCGAGCCGCGAGTCGATGACCTTGGTCTCCTCGTGGCCGCAGAACGGGCAGTGCATTGCGCTCCCCGCGCGCCCGCGTCAGGCGCCGTAGACGGGAAACCGGCGGCAGAGCGCGAGCACTTCGCCGCGCACGCGCTCGACTGCGGCGTCGCCGCCGTTCGCGTCGAGTACGTCGGCGATCCAGCCCGCGACCGCCTCGACCTCGGCGACACCGAAGCCGCGCGTGGTCGCGGCCGGCGTGCCGATGCGCAGGCCGCTGGTCACCATCGGCGGGCGCGGATCGTTCGGCACCGCGTTCTTGTTGACGGTGATGTTGGCCCGGCCGAGCGCCGCATCGGCCTCCTTGCCGGTGATCGCCTTGTCGGAGAGGTCGACGAGGAAAAGGTGGTTGTCGGTGCCGCCCGAGACGATGCGGTAGCCACGCGCCGCGAGCCGCGCGCACATCGCGCGCGCATTGACGAGCACCTGCTGCTGGTAATCCTTGAACTGCGGCTGCAGCGCCTCGAGCAGCGCCACGGCCTTGGCCGCGATCACGTGCATCAGCGGGCCACCCTGCGTGCCGGGGAAAACGAGCGAATTGAACTTCTTCGCGAGCTCGGGATTCTCGCGCGCGAGGATCAGGCCGCCGCGCGGGCCGCGCAGGGTCTTGTGGGTGGTGGTCGTCACGACGTCGGCGTGCGGCAGCGGGTTCGGGTAGATGCCGGCCGCGACGAGCCCGGCGACGTGCGCCATGTCGACGAAGAAATACGCGCCCACTTCGTCAGCGATCCGGCGGAACCTCGCCCAGTCGATCACGCGCGAATAGGCCGAGAAACCCGCGACGATCATGCGCGGCTTCTCCGCGCGCGCGATGCGCGCGACCTCGTCGTAGTCGATCTCGCCGTTGTCAGGGCGGATGCCGTACTGCACGGCGCGGAACAGCTTGCCGGAGAAATTGACCTTCGCTCCGTGGGTCAGGTGGCCGCCGTGGTCGAGGCTCATGCCGAGGATGGTGTCGCCGGGATTGCACAACGCAAGGTAAACGGCCGCGTTCGCCTGCGAACCGGAATGCGGCTGCACGTTCGCGTAGGCCGCCCCGAAGAGCTGCTTGGCGCGATCAATCGCGAGCTGCTCCGCGATGTCGACGAATTCGCAGCCCCCGTAGTAGCGCTTGCCCGGATAACCCTCCGCGTACTTGTTGGTGAGCACGGAGCCCTGCGCCTCGAGGACGCGCGGGCTGGCGTAGTTCTCGGAGGCGATCAGTTCGATGTGCTCTTCCTGGCGGCGGCGCTCGCCCTCGATCGCGGCGGCAAGTTCGGGATCGAAGCTCGAAATGACCAAGGAGGTCCGGAACATGGGCAGGTGCTCTCGGTGCGGCGGGGAAACCCGGGGAATGGTGAATTCTACCCGAACGCCGCCCGCCGCGTGGCGCGGCGTGGCCGCCGGCCGCGCTAGCCGGCGAGGCCTTCCACCACGTCGTTCCAGGCCATGGCGAGGTTCGCGCGGTTGTAGCCGCCGCCGCCGAGCGCGAGCACGCGGCCATGCCCCAGCCGGTCGGCGAGGGCGGCGAGGTCGCGCGCCGCGCGCCCGTGGGCGGCGGGCGTGAAGGCGAGGTGGGTGATGGGATCGCCCGCGACACTATCGGCGCCACACTGCAGGATGATGAATTGAGGGTCCGACGCTTCGATGAACCCGAGCACCCGCGGCCACACGGCCGCGAAGGTCGCGTCGTCGGCTCCGGCCGGCACGGGGATATTGAGCTTGGCGCCAGCCGCCGCGCCCTTGCCCGTCTCGTCGGCGGCTCCGGTGCCGGGATAGAGCGTGCGCCCTTCCTCGTGGATGTCGGCGAAGGCCAGCTGCGGATCCGCCTCGTAGGCGTAGAAGACGCCATCGCCGTGGTGCGCATCGATGTCGACATACGCGATGCGCATGAGGCCATGTTCCCGCCGCAGCACCTCGATCGCGACGCCGATGTCGTTGAACACGCAGAAGCCCGCCGCGCGATCGCGGGCCGCGTGGTGCAGGCCCGCGATGGGCACGAAGGCGCGCTGCGCGTCGCCCGCCATCAGCGCCCGTGCCGCCACCAGCGTCGCGCCGACCACGCTCGCCGCTGCCTCGTAGACGCCCCGAAAGGCGGGCGTATCGCCACCGTCGAGGAAGCCCTGCCCGGTGGCCGACCGCTCGCGCACCAAATCGACGTAGAGCGGCGTGTGGAAAAGCAGGAGTTCATCGGGCTCGGCCGGCACCGGGGCCGCCACGCGCACCCGCGCGCCGAGGCCGCGCGCCTCGAACTGGCGCACGAACGCGTCATGGCGGTCGGCGCCGAACGGATGGCCGTCTGGGAATCCATAGCGGGCGATAGTTTCGCCCATGACGACGAGCACCGATGCCACAACCGCCGAGCCTAGCACAGGAGCGCGGCTCTACCCCATAATGCGCGCCGCCCCACCCCACCCGACCGGATTCCATGGCGCAATACATCTACACGATGAATCGCGTCTCGAAGGTCGTGCCGCCGAAGCGCACGATCCTGCGGGACATCAGCCTGTCGTTCTTCCCGGGCGCCAAGATCGGCGTCCTCGGCCTGAACGGCGCGGGCAAGTCGACTCTGCTCAAGATCATGGGCGGCATCGACACCAACATCGAGGGCGAAGCGCGCCCGCAGGCCGGCATCAAGGTCGGCTACCTGCCGCAGGAACCGCAGCTCGACCCGGAGAAGACCGTGCGCGAGGAAACGGTGCTGGGCCTCGGCACCGCGTTCGCGCAGCTCACGCGCTTCAACGAGATCAGCGAAAAGTTCGCCGAGCCGATGTCGGACGACGAGATGACGGCGCTGCTCGAGGAGCAGGCGAAGCTGCAGGACGCGATCGACGCGGCCGGCGGCTGGGAAATCGAGCGCAAGCTCGAGATCGCGGCCGACGCACTGCGCCTGCCCGCCTGGGACGCGAAGATCGGCAAGCTCTCGGGTGGCGAGAAGCGCCGCGTGGCGCTCTGCAAGCTGCTGCTCTCTGCGCCCGACATGCTGCTGCTCGACGAGCCGACCAACCACCTCGACGCCGAATCGATCGCCTGGCTCGAGCGTTACCTCGAGGAGTACCCGAGCACCGTCATCGCGGTGACCCACGACCGCTACTTCCTCGACAACGTGGCGCAGTGGATCCTCGAACTCGACCGCGGCCACGGCATCCCGTGGCAGGGCAACTATTCGTCGTGGCTCGAGCAGAAGGAAAAGCGCCTCGCCCTCGAAGAGCGCGAGCGCGAAGCGCTCAGGAAGACGCTCGAGCGCGAGCTCGAATGGGTGCGGCAGAACCCGAAGGCACGCCAGGCCAAGAGCAAGGCGCGCATGGCCCGCTACGAGGAGCTCGCCTCGAAGGAATTCCAGGAGCGCAACGAGACCAACGAAATCTACATCCCGCCGGGCGAGCGCCTCGGCGACCTCGTGATCGAGGCGAAGAACCTGCGCAAGGCCTACGGCGAGCGCCTGCTGATCGACGACCTGTCCTTCAGCCTGCCGAAGGGCGGCATCGTCGGCATCATCGGCCCGAACGGCGCCGGCAAGACCACGCTCTTTCGCATGCTGACGGGCGGCGAAGCGCCGGACGCCGGCGAGGTCCGCCTGGGCCCCTCGGTGAAGCTCGCCTACGTAGACCAGTCCCGGCATTCGCTCGACGACAGGAAGAGCGTGTTCGACGAAATCTCGGGCGGCCAGGACATCATCCGCGTCGGCAACTACGAGACGGCCGCGCGCGGCTACGTCGGCCGCTTCAACTTCCGCGGCACGCAGCAGCAACAGCTGATCGGCGAGCTGTCGGGCGGCGAGCGCAACCGCGTGCACCTCGCGAAGGTGCTGCGCTCCGGCGGCAACGTGCTGCTGCTCGACGAGCCGACCAACGACCTCGACATCGAGACGCTGCGCGCACTCGAGGAAGCGCTGCTCAACTTCCCGGGCTGCGCCGTCGTGATCTCGCACGACCGCTGGTTCCTCGATCGCATAGCGACCCACATCCTCGCCTTCGAAGGCGATTCGCAGGTCGTGTACTTCGAGGGCAACTACCAGGAGTACGTCGAGGACTTCAAGCGCAGGAAGGGCGCGGAAGCCGCGCAGCCGCACCGCATCCGCTACAAGCCGCTCACACGCTGAAGCGGCGGGTTGCGTGATGCGGGTGCGGGCGGCGTGATGCGTGTGGCCGGCCGGAGGCGCAGCGATTCATCCGCCTCCTCGCTATCCGGGCGCGCCCTCTGCGAGGGCGTCCCCTCGGAACGGGGGCGCTCGGCGCACTGTGTCGTCAGAAACTGAGACGAAGGCGTTCGCCTCGCTCCGACCCCCGTTCCTCGGCGCCTTCCACGCTCGTCCGCGGATGAATCACCGCGCCTCCGGCCGGCCCTCGCAAAACACAGCTCGACCTTCTTGAGGTGAGGAAC
>CAUJHJ010000002.1 GCA_963204835.1 Pseudomonadota bacterium | reverse complement strand
ACGATCTCGCCGTTCATCGTCAGCCGTTCTCGAGCACGACGCCTTCGATCACGTTCGCGACGTCCTGGCACTTGTCGGTCGTCGCTTCGAGCAGTTCGTAGATCGCCTTCAGCTTGATCAGCTGGCGGTCGTCGCGCTCGTCACGGAAGAGCTTCGAGACCCCGGAGCGCATCACGCGGTCGGCGTCGGATTCGAGGCCGTCGATGTCCTGGCTGATCTTCAGGATCTCGGGCGCATTCTTCATCGACGACAGCAGCACCACCGCCCCCTGCACGCGCTCGCAGCAGATCTGCACGAGGTTGGCGAGATGGATCGCCTCGGCCGTGAGGTGCTGGATGTCGTAGAGCACAAGCGTCTCGGCCGTGTCCTGGATCAGGTCGAGGATGTCGTCCATGCGCGAAATCAGCCGGTGGATGACGTCGCGATCGAAGGGCGTCACGAAGGTCTTGTGCAGCAGCTCGACCGCGTCGCGCGTGACCCGGTCGGCCTCGTGCTCGAGGGCCTCGATGCGGCCGATGCGCGCGCTGCGCTCCGGCACGTTGCCGTAGTCCTGCAGCAGCTCGAACAGCTCGCGCCCGCCCTTCACCACGAGGGCCGCGTGATCGTTGAACATCGTGAAGAACTGGCCCTCGCGAGGCATCAGGGCGGAAAACAGGCTCATTGAGGGCACTCCGGTCGCGACGCAGCGGGATTATTACACAGGCCGCACTTGGTGCGCGGCTCGCGTTATCTTGCGCGCATGACCCGGATTGCACTCCTCGACGCCCACCTCGCCTTCGGCCTGCTGCCCCTGCTGGACGACGCGAACCTCACGGTCAGCGCGGGAGAGCGCATCGGCTTGATCGGGCGCAACGGCACCGGCAAGTCCTCGCTGCTCGCAGTGCTCGCCGGGCGGCAGGCCCTCGACGAAGGCGAAGTGCAGCGGCGCGACGGGTTGGCGATCGCCTTCGTCGAACAGGAGCCGGCCCTTCCCCCCGCCGCCGACCTGCGCGCGAGCCTGGCGCTGCGCGACGCATCGGCCGATCCGCACGCCGAGGCCCGCCATGCATTCGACGTACGGCTCGCGGCGATGCTCGATCGCTTCGGGCTCGCGCCCGACCGGTCGCCCGCCGGTCTCTCGGGCGGCGAGCGCAAGCGCGCCGCGCTCGCGCTCGCGTTCGCGCTCGAGCCCGACCTGCTGCTGCTCGACGAGCCGACCAACCACCTCGATTTCGCCGGCATCGAGCGGCTCGAGGAACTCGCGGCGCGGGCTGCCGCGCTGGTCGTCGTGACGCACGACCGCCGATTCCTCGATCGAGTGGCGACGCGCATCATCGAGCTCGACCGCGGCATCCTGCGCTCTTATCCCGGGAACTTCGCGGCCTACGAACGCGCCAAGGCGCAGGAACTCGCCGCCGAGGCCCTCGCCAACCGGCGCTTCGACAAGTTCTGGAAGCAGGAGGAGGCCTGGATACGCCAGGGCGTCGAGGCGCGCCGTACCCGCAACGAAGGGCGCGTGCGGCGGCTCGAGCAGTTGCGCGCGGACAGGGCGGCGCGGCGCGAGCGCATCGGCGACCTGCGGATCTCGCTCGACGCCGGCGAGCGCTCCGGCAGGCTCGTGGCGGAACTACAGGACGTCGGCAAGCAGTTCGGCGCGAAGACCATCGTGCGCAACCTTTCGATGCGCATCATGCGGGGCGACCGGCTGGGCCTGATCGGCCCGAACGGTGTCGGCAAGACAACGCTGCTGCGGCTGATGCTCGGCGAGATCGCACCCGATTCGGGCACGGTGCGGACCGGCACGAACCTGCGCGTCGCCTACTTCGACCAGCTCCGCTCGCAACTCGACCCGGATCGCACGGTGGCGGAAACGATCAGCCCCGGCTCGGACTGGGTCGAAGTGAACGGCGAGCGCAAGCACGTCACCACCTATCTCGCCGACTTCCTCTTCCCTTCCCGGCGCGCCCGTTCGCCGGTGCGCATGCTGTCGGGCGGCGAGCGGCACCGGCTGCTGCTGGCGCGGCTGTTCGCGCAGCCGGCGAACCTGCTCGTGCTCGATGAGCCGACCAACGACCTCGACATGGAATCGCTCGAGTTGCTCGAAGCGACGCTGCTGGGCTACTCGGGCACCCTGCTACTGGTGAGCCACGACCGCGCCTTCCTCGACAACGTCGTCACCCAGACCCTCGTCGCCGAGGGCGAAGGCCGCTGGCGGGAGTACGTGGGCGGCTACAGCGACTGGCTCGCGCAGCGCGCCGGCCGCTCCGCCCCGTCACCCGCGGTGACGCGACCGGCTGAGGCACCGGCCAGGGAACGAAACCGTCAACGCCTGTCGTATCGCGAGCAACGCGAACTCGACGGCCTGCCGTCGGCCATCGAGACACTCGAGCAGGAGAAGGCCGCACTCACCGCAGCGATGTGCGCGCCTGACTACCACCGCACGGCGCCGGAGCAGATGCGCGGCGACGGGGAACGCCTGAATTCGATCGACCTCGAGATCGAGGCGGCGATTGGGCGGTGGGAGGAACTGGAAGCGCGGCGGGGGTAGGACCGCGGGTTGCGTGATGCGGGTTGCGGGCCGGAGGCCGGCCGCTCGCAAAACACGATTCGCTGCCCTTGAGTTGAAGATCGCTGCGTGAGGTGACCTTCCCTTACCTCAGCAAGACGGCCTGCGTGGGTGGCTGACCGCGCGCCGGAGGGGGATCGGGGCATCCGGTGATGAGCGTGGAGAGCGCCGAGGAGCGGCGATCAGCGTCCGGCGTACGCAGTTACTTCAGTCTCTGCCGACACAGTGCGCCGGGCGCCGCCGCGACGAGGGGACCGCTGCAGGCGGCGCTCGACCCGTGAGGAACCGCAGGCCCCGCTCCCGCTCCGGCCCGCCGCACGCAGCCTCCCAACGAAAACGCCCCGGCGGATTCCTCCACCGGGGCGTCCCGTTTCAACGGGTCAGTCGCCCGTCAGTGCTGGACCACCGGCACCACGTCGGCCTCGAGGCCCTTGTTGGCGCTGCGATAGAAGAACAGCAGGCCATCTTGGGACGGCGAAGCCACATCGCCGCCCGGCACCGCCATCACCGTGAGCGTGGCGACACTGAGCGGATCCACGCCGGCGGCTGGCGGCGCGGTGACGTCGTACTTCGGCACCGACGGCGTGAAGATCCGGCCGTCGATCGAGTCGGTGAGATTCCCCGTGAAGTAGTTGTCGAACGCGAGCACTGAAATGCCGAGCTTCGCATCCGCGCCGATGCCGAACGGCGCGAGCGGCATCGTCAGGATCACGTTGCCCGTCTCGAGGTCCGTGTCCGCGTAGAAGTACGCGGCGCCCCTCCCCGTCGCGAGGTCCACCACGGTGACGAGCGTCTGGCCTGTCGCCGCGAAGCCGCCCGACTCGGACGTGTACATCACGAAGTCGTCGGTGCCGTCGGCATTGACGTCGAGGTACACGTCGAGTTCCGCGGGGTAGCTCGGATGGGCGCGGATGCCCCAGGTGCTGACCGCCACCTGCAGGCCGAGGCCGCCGAGATTCGCCGGGAGGCCGACGAGGCGCGCACCGATCGCCTGCAGGTCGACCACGGCGAAGTTGTCACCGGGGCCGGGCAACTGCGCGGCCGGGATGCGTGCACTCGTGCCGAGCAACGCGAACGGCTCGACCGCTCCCGCCTTGGCGTAGGCCAGGTTGATCAGGCGCAGCGGGGCGCTCGTCTGGCCCGCCGGGATGACGACCTGCTCGCCAACCGCCTGCACGAGCGCCGCCTTCTTCGGCAGCACGTGCCAGGGCACATGCACTTCATCGGCGCCGTCCTTCAGCGAGATGTAGCCGTCGTACTCGACCGACTGCAGCAGCGAGCCATTGCCGCCCTGCGACCCGCCCGCGCCGGTGGCCCACGGCCAGTCACCGAGCTTCGCGGGATCGATCGACAGCAGCACCTTGAAGGTCGCCGTGCCGTTGCCCGGCACGCGCACCGACGACGGCGCGATCAGCTTGACGGCGCCGCTCGCCGCGTCGTCCTCGTAGCGGAAGGACTTCTCGATCGAGTAGCGGCGCGTCTTCGACGAGAAGTTGCGCACTTTCACGGTACGGCTGAGGAACACCGGATAGCTGGTGCTGTGGTAGCCGAAGGACAGCGCCGGGGTCTTCGTCTCCTCATCCCACATCGCCGTCTGGGCCGCCAGCGCCCGGTTGACGCGCACTTCGCCGCCGCCGATACGGGTGATCGGCACCAGCACCTGGCCTTCGCCGACGAGCGCACGCTGGTAGATCGCTGCATCGGCGTTGTTGGCGAGCAGCGCGCGCACGAGCGTCGGCGTCAGCTCGGGACGGGCGGACAGCAGCAGCGCCGCCGAACCGGACACCATGGGTGCCGCACCGGAGGTCCCACCGAACGCTTCCTCGCCGGTGCCCGTGCCCGCGATCGCCGACACCGACGCGCCGGGCGCGCCAATCTCCGGCTTGATCGCCGCAAAGCTCGTGGACGGGCCGCGCGAAGACGTGCCCACGATCCAGCCCTTGCGCGACTGCGCGGTGGCATCCGAAATCGTGACATTCACCGCCGAGCCGCCGAGCGCCGCGCGGATCGAGTTCGCGACTGCCTGCGTGATGACGAGGGTGGGCGCGCAGTTGCTGCCGTCCGGCGCGCACTCGCCGCCGTTCGAGAACGACACGGCATCGCCCGCGGCGATGAGGCCGATGATCACGGCGGTGGCGCCGGCATCGGTCGCGTTGCGCACCTTCTGGCTGATCGAGCAGCTGCCGCGATTGATCAACGCAACGTTGCCCGCGAGGTTGGCGGGCAGCGCCTGTCCGTTGCACGCGAGGCTCGCGACAGCGACGATGTCTCCCGTGACATTGTGGCCGGCGACCGGCGCCCATTCCACGGTGGCGGTGTTGGTATAGGAGCCCGCGATGCTCGCCGGCGAATTGACGACGAGCGGATAGGCGAGCGCACTGGGGACTTCGGTCTGTGCGACGCTCAGGACTTCGGGCGTCGCGGCCGGCGAACCCGTGATGAACGGCCGGTCGGCGCTGTTGCCGGCGGACGCGACGACGACCACGCCGGCCTGCACGGCATTGGCGCTCGCGAGCGAGAGGTCGTCCTGGATCTGGCCGTAGCTCGACCCGAGCGACATGTTGATCACGTCGACGGCATCGTCCATCGAACCGTCGCCGTTGGGGTCGAGCATGTAGTCCATCGCCTGCATCAGCGCAACGCCGTTGCAGGAGGTCGCGACCGAGCTGCAGACCTTGGCGACGACCAGCTTGGCACCGGGTGCGACGCCCTTGTGCTGCCCGTCTGCGGACAGGCCGGCTATGATGTCGGACACGTGGGTGCCGTGCCCCTGGATATCGATCGGGTCGTCATCCTCGACCGCGGCCGCATTGGGCCACTGCTCGCCGATGAAGTCGTGGCCGTCGATCACCTTCGAGGTCGGGAACAGGCCGTCGCGCGTCGTGTTGCGCGGATCGGTGATCCCGGTGCCGTAGGCGGCTTCATAGGCCGCGTCCGTGCCGGCGCCGCCAAGGTTGTAATGCGTGTAGTCGACGCCGGAGTCGATGACACCGACGGTGACGCCCGCGCCGGTCACGCCCTGCGCCTGCGCGATCGCCGCGCCGATGTACGGCACGGTCTCCGAAAGATCCATGCTGTAGTCGCGCGTCGGACGCACCGACAGCACATCGCGATAGCCCGCGACCGAATGGAGCTGCGCCGCGTCGATGCGCACGATCACCGAGTTGTAGGCCACATGGGTGCGTGCGATCTCGCGGCCACCGAGGGCGAGCAGGCGCGCGAGCATCGCGTCCTGGTTGCGTGCGAGCGTCTGGCCGTAGGCGCGCTGCTGGGTCTTGCTCAGGAGGCCGCCGAGGCGCTTCGCGTTCTGCCCGTTGGCCACCGCGAGCGGCTTGCCTGAGAGCTGCACGATGACATCGACTTCGCCCTTGGCGCCGGAAAGCGCCGGGTCGATCTTGCGCGACATCTGCACCGGCGCGGCGAGCGCGAGCGATGCGGCGCTGGGCAGGGAACGCGGGCTGCCTGCGGGTGCCGCGACTCCGAGCCCCGTGAGCGCCACGGCCGCAGCCGCAGACGCCAATACGGCGAATTGACGTTTCATGGAATCCCCCTGGTTCGTGTGCGCGCCCCGGTGGGCCGGAGCTGCTTGCGGGCGAGCATATCAGGGGCGATGTCAAGGAACCATGCCGCACGGCCGGCTCGTTCCGGCGCAGCGTTAAGTCAAATCGGCAGGCGGCTCACTGGTATCCCTTCGCCTGCAGCGCAAAGAGGTGCGCGTACCGACCGCCGAGCGCCACGAGCCCCGCGTGCGTCCCGCGCTCGACGATGCGGCCCCGGTCGAGCACCGCGATCTGGTCGGCCATGCGCACCGTCGAGAAACGATGCGAGATCAGGATGGTGATGCGGCCGTCGGCGAGGCGGCGGAAATGTTCGAAGACATCCGCCTCGGCCTGCGCATCCATCGCGGCCGTCGGCTCGTCGAGCACGAGGATGTCGGCGCGCACGCGCATGAAGGCGCGCGACAGGGCGATCTTCTGCCATTGGCCGCCAGACAGCTCGCGCCCCTCGCGAAACCACTTGCCGAGCTGCGTGCGATAACCGCCCGGCAGGCCGCCGATGAACTCGTGCGCCTGGCCGCGCTCCGCGGCCGCGCGCCAACGGGACTCGTCCTCGAAATAGGGCTCGTCACCCGCCCCGATGTTCTCGCCCACCTGCATCTGGTAGCGCGCGAAGTCCTGGAAGATGACGCCGACGCGCTCGCGCAGCACACCGGTATCCCAGGATTCGAGATCGAGGCCGTCGAGAAGGATGCGGCCACCCGTCGGCCGGTAGAGGCGCGTCAGCAGCTTGATGAGCGTGGTCTTGCCCGAACCGTTCTCGCCAACGAGGGCCAGGCTGGCGCCGGGCGGCAGGTGCAGGTCGATGTGGGCCAGGGCCGGTTCGGCCGCGCCGGGATACTGGAACGACACGTCCTCGAAGCGCACGCCATCCTCGGGCTTCGGGCCCCGCAGGATCGAGCCGCGCGGCGGCGGAACCGGCGTTTCAAGGTACTCGTAGAGCGTGGAGAGATAGAGGTTGTCCTCGTACATGCCGCCGATTGCCGCGAGGCTCGCGGACACCGCGGCCTGCCCCTGCCGAAAGAGCATCAGGTACATCGTCATTTCGCCGAGCGTGATGACGCCCTGCACGGCCTCGATGGCGATCCATGCATAGGCGCCATACAAGGTGACCGTCGCGATGAGCCCGAGCGCGAGGCCCCAGGCATCGCGCCGCACCGTGAGCGACCGGTCCTCGTGGTAGAGCCGGCGGAAGATGTCGCGGTAGCGCTGCAGGAAACGCGCGCCGAGCCCGAAGAGCTTGACCTCCTTGGCGTGGTCCTCGCGCGCCAGCACCGTCTCGAGGTACATCTGCATGCGCGTTTCGGGCGAGCGCCAGCGAAAGAGCCGAAACGCGTCGCCCGAGAACTTGGCCTCGGCGAGGAAGGCCGGCAGCCCGGCCACGATCAATACGGCCACCGCCCACGGCGAGAAATGCGCCAGCAGCACCGCGAAGCTGGCGATCGACACCGCATTCTGTGCGAGGCCGAAGGTGCGCATCACGAGCGACAGCGGCCGGCTCGAGGCTTCACGCCGCGCGCGCGTCAGCTTGTCGTAGAAATCGGCGTCCTCGAAGTGCGCGAGCTCGAGCGTCAGCGCCTTCTCGAGGATCATGACATTCACGCGCTGGCCGAGCTGCGCGCGCAGCAACGACTGGCACAACGACAACAGGCGCTGCGCGGCGGCGAGCGCCGCCACCAACAGCCCCTCCACGACCACGAGGCGCAACGCGGCCGCCGGATCGTGCGTCGAGGCGACGGCGTTCACGACGGCATCCACGATTCGCGCACCGACCCAGGCGATGGCAGCGGGCAGCACACCGGCCGCGGCCGTGAGCGCGGCGATCGAGAGTGTCAGGCGCGGGTTCGTCGTCCAGACGAGCGAGACGGCGCGGCGGCTGTAGCCGAAAACGCCGAAAAATCCGGACCTGTCATTCACATCGGGCATCGCGCGCAGTGTGACGCAAACGGCTACCCTTGGCTGCGTGAATCGCGCCGCCCTCCTCCTCGTCCTCTGCGGGTTGTTCGCAGCGCCCCTGCCGGCGCAGGGAGTTACCCAGTCCGAGCGGGAGTTCGCGAATTACTCCTTCGCGCACGAACTCGGCTCGGGGCTCTACGAATCGGGTGGGCGGGTCATGCAGATCTACCGCCTGCCATTCGCCTGGCGTTACCGCGAGGCGAGCGCCGACGGGCCCGGCATCACCCTGCTGCTGCCCGCCACGCTCGGGTTCTTCGATTTCGATCCCACGGGCCTCGTGCAGCACGGCCTGCCCGACGGCATCGATTCCTTCAGCTTCGTGCCGGGCATCGGCCTCGACATCCCGCGTGGCGCCTGGCACGTGATGCCCTTTGCGAAGGTCGGCGTGGCCATCGCCGATCACGCCGACGTGAGCGGCACCCTCTACAGCGTCGGTGCCTACAATGAGTCCGTGCGGCAATTCGCCGGCTGGCATGCGCGCCTGCGCAGCGACGGCCTCTACTCCGGCGTGAACCATCGTGGCAGCCTGCCGAGCGACGATTTCCTGCGCTGGCGCAACGCCGCCGAAGCGGCCCGGGGCCTCGACCTGCGGATGGGCGCGCGGGAACTCGAAGGCGGAGTGTTCGCCGTCCTCGATTGGTACCTCGACCCGCCCACCGGGCCGGTCACCGGCATCGACATACCCGCCGTGCAGTTCGAGGCCGGCGTGATGCTCGGCACGCTTCCTGAGCTCAAGTGGCGGCGTCTGCCGATTCCGCGCATCGGCCTCAGCTATCGCTTCGCGGGCGAACTGTCCGCCTGGCGCCTGGTGCTCGGCGCGCCCTTCTGACCGGTTCCGTCGTCACCGGGCGACAGTTTTCGCACCGGGCCGGGTCGGTCCATGATCCCGCCGGTTCATATGTCAAACCTCGAGGGACCCGTGGCCAACGCGCGCGGTACATTGCCCGGATGACTGACCAGCCCACGCAACCGGGCCGCTGGCGCTCGAGCATTGCGACCCGACTCGCGCTCGGCTTCGGCGCGATCGCGCTCGTGCTGCTCGCCGGCAACTGGTACGCGGCGCGCAGCGCGAAGTTCGCGATCGACACGCTGCACGACACCGCCGCCGAGCGCATTCCGTTTGCGCGCGCCGCGGCCGGCATCACCGACCAGTTGCTCGCCTACGATCGTGCCGTCCTCGACCAGTTGCGGGCCAACGATGCGACGACGCGCGAGGCGACGGCCGAGGCCGAGCGTCGCCTCGGCGCGGCGATTGCGGCCTACGTCGCGCAGCGACCCGCGGATGCGGCGCTTGGCGACCGGCTGCTCGGCGAGTTGCGCAGCCACGTCGACCTGGGCAGCCAACTGACGGACGCCGCGCGCGCACGCGAGGCCGCGCTGAACCGCTACACGCAGGTGCTCGATGCGCTCGCGCGGCGCGTCTCGACCACCTGGGATGCCAATGCACGCCTCGAGGTCGCGGGCAGCGCACGCCGCTCGTTCGCCGAACTCGAACTCGCCGCCGGCCACCTGCGCACCGCCTTCAACGGCTACCTCATCAATGGCAGCGCGGAGTCCGTCGCGGGCGTGCGTCGCGCGCAACGGGCATTGAAGGGCACGCTCGATGGGCATCGCGCCGAACTCAGCGACTCGCCGGGGCGGGCCTGGGTCGACCTGATGGACGAGGATCTCGCGGCGACCTCGCGCCTGCTGGCGGAAGTGGCGGCCTTCGACGAACGGATCGGCACGATTCGCGCCGCATTTGCCGCATCAAGCGCCGCGGTGCCGACCCGCCTGAACGAGCGCATCGCGATGCCGGCGAGCGCGGCCGTCGCCGACTCGGCGGGCGCCGCGGCACAGGCGACGCACGAGGCGCGCGAGGCCTATTTCAACATTACCTTCGTCGTCATCGCGCTTACGCTGCTCGTCTCGCTGCTCGCCACGTTGTCCGTCACGGCGCCCGTGCGACGCCTGATCCGTGCCACGCGCTCGCTCGCGCGCGGTGCCTGGCGTACGCGCGCCCCGCGCGGCGGCCCGCGCGAGCTCGACGAGCTCGCCGGCGCGTTCAATTCCATGGCGGCGCAGCTGTCGCAGGCAAACGCCACGGTGGCGCAGCACCAGCTCGAGCTCGAGGACCGCGTGCGGGCGCGCACGCGCAAGCTGTCCTTCCTCGCGCACCACGACACGCTCACCGGTTTGCCGAACCGCCGCTACGGCTTCACCCACCTGCGTCGGCTCACGCGCCGCGCGCTCGCGCAGGGCGAGACCGTCGGCATGCTCGCCCTCGATGTCGACAACTTCAAGGCGATCAACGACCACCTCGGCCACAGCCTCGGCGACGAACTGCTGCGTGCCATCGCCGATCGCCTGCGCCAGGCCGCCGGCGAGCGCAACTTCGCGGCCCGCCTCGGGGGCGACGAGTTCATCGTGCTCGTGGAACGTGCCGGGGACATCGCGCAGCTCGAGCAGTTGGCCAACGAGGTCGTCGCTGCTTTCCGCAGGCCACTGGCCCTGGCCGGTCGCGAACTCCTGGTCAGCGTGAGCGTCGGGGTGGCCGCACTGCCGCTGCACGCGGGCGATGCCGCCGCACTCGCGCGGGCGGCCGACGCCGCCCTGTTCCGCGCGAAGTCCCAGGGCCGCAACCGCGTGGGCCTCTTTTCGCCGGAACTGCTCGAAGGCACGGCCGCGCGGTTTCGCATGGAACAGGCGTTGCGCCGCGCGATCGAGACGCGCGAGCTGTTGCTCGTGTTCCAGCCACAGGTGGCGATCGAGGACGGTTCGACGACCTGCGTCGAAGCGCTGGTGCGCTGGCGGCGCAGCGACGGCAGCCTGGTGCCCGCGGCCGAGTTCATCGCGATCGCCGAGCAGTCCGGCCTGATCATCGCGCTCGGCGACTGGGTGCTGGAGAAGGCCGTGGCCACCGCACAGGAATGGCGTGCCGCCGGTGTCCGGCATCCGCGCATCGCGATCAACGTCTCGATGCCGCAGCTGCTCGACCGGAATTTCGTCGAGCGCGCGGGCCAGCTGCTCGCCCGCCACGGGCTGCCACCGGATACGCTCGAGCTCGAGCTGACCGAAACCGCCTTCCAGACGGGCGCCGCGACCATCGAGGCGCTGCAACGGGCGCGCGAGCTCGGGCTGCCGGTCGCGCACGAAGACTTCGGCAACGGCTACTCGTCGCTCAACTCGCTGACCCACCTGCCCCTGAAGCGCGTCAAGCTCGATCGCAGCCTGATCGCCGACCTCGACACGAACATGCGGTCGGCCGCGATCGCGCGCGCCATCGTTTCCGTGTGCCACAGCCTCGGGCTCGAAGTCACGGTGGAAGGCGTCGAGCGGGTCGAACAATTGCGCCTGCTCGCCCGCACCGGACCGATCGCCGTGCAAGGCCACCTGCTCTCGATGCCGATCGCGGGCGACGCCGTGCCCGCCTTCGCGCACGACAGCCGCGCACGTCTCGGCATGCTGCTCGCCGGCAGCGCGCGGGAGGGGGACCGCGAGGCCGTCGTGCCCTTCCGGCCGCGCAACTGACGCCGCGGCGAAAATTGGTAGCATGTCGTTTCCATCCGGCGAGGGCGGCGTGCAACATGAGCAGGGGATACCGGACGAGCGTGTTCCGATCGACCGCGCTGGCCGCACTGGCCGCCAGCTTCGTGGCGCCGGCCATGGCCGCTCCGCCACGCAGCATGGGGGAGTTGCTCGCGGGCTCGGCGCCCTCCGACTGGCGCACTCCCGACCCGCAGGACACGCTGTACCTCGATCTCGAGTCGGGACGCGTGGTCATCGAACTCGCGCCCGGGTTCGCGCCGCATCATGTCGCGGCGATTCGCGCACTCGCCCGCAGCCATTTCTACGACGGCCAGAAGATCACGCGCGTGCAGGACAACTTCGTCGTGCAGTGGGGCGATCCGGCGGCCAAGGGCGTGAAAGTCCCGACGCTGGCCGCGGAGTTCGCCCGGGCGACGACGCCAGAGTTGCCTTTCACGGCGCTACCGGACCGCGACGGCTACGCGCCCGTCGTCGGCTTCACGCATGGACTGCCCGCGGCACGCGATCCCGCCGACCGGACGACCTGGCTCACCCATTGCTATGGCACGCTCGCGGTCGGCCGCGACGTGGCCGCGGACTCGGGCAGCGGTGCGGAGCTCTATGTGGTGATCGGCCACGCGCCGCGCCAGCTCGATCGCAACGCCACCGTGGCCGGGCGCGTGCTGTCCGGCATGGAACGGCTGGCCGCCCTGCCGCGCGGCACGGGAGCGATGGGGTTCTACGAGCAGGCCACCGAAGGCGCGACGATCCGCAGCCTGCGTGTCGCAGCGGATGTCCCCGCCACCGACCGCACGGCACTCGAGGTGCTGCGCACCGATACACCGCTCTTCGGCCAGCTCGTCGAGCTGCGGCGCAACCGCAGCGACGAGTGGTACAAGCGGCCCGCGGGCTACATCGATATCTGCAGCGTGCCGCTGCCCGTCAGGATGGCGGAGCGGGGAGCCAATTGAACCCGGGGTGGCAGTGCGCTACTTGCTGACCAGGACCTTCTTCACCCAGCCGCTGCCCTTGCCCGACTCGATCTTCACGAAGCCGTTTTCCTCAGTGCCCATGTAGATGAGCTCGTCGCCCTTCGTGAGCGTGGCCACGACCTTGCCCGACTCGCCGGCGCTGCCCATGAGCTTCACGCCCGCAATCTTCGGGAACAGCACGTCGCCCTCGTTGTAGATGGCGCCCGCCTTCGTCTTGCCTCCCGAAGCCGCCTCCTGCGCCAGCGTGCCGACATTGCGCTGCAGGTTGGGGTCGTTGCGGATCACGCCCACGATGTTGTTGTAATTGTCGGCGAACGAAGCCGCGATGATCTTGCCTTCATTCGTGTTGCCGTAGCCACCGATCGCGCCGCCGCCGCCGCCGCCGAACAGCGCCGCGCCGAGCGCAAGGTCCGCCTTCTTGGAGCTGCCTTCCGCCGACGCCACCTGCACGCCGGAGCGCGCATCCGCCACCAGCATGCTCGTCTGCGCTTCCTTGAACTTGAGGCCGCCCACCACGGCGCCGAGCAAGCGCCCACCGCCGCCGAACAGGCCACCGAGCCCCGCGCCGACACCGCCGGCGTTGTTCTCGCTGAAGACCACGGCGGGCGTCAGGATGAAGTCCGCCGCGACCATCTGGCCGCCGCCGACATTGGAACCCCCGCGCAGTTCGCCGCCGCCGGCGAGCGCCCGCTCCTGCATCATGTTCTGCATGCCCTGGCCGCGCTCGACGACGATGAAGCAATTCGACTGCTGGATCATCATGCGGATCAGGCCGACGGGCGATTGCAGGTTGTAGCGCGACAGTGCGCTCATCACGTAGTCCTGCGGCTCCACGACGGCGACCGCGCCCATGGGCTTGTCGCACCTCTGGAGGTCGCTGGCCGCGCCCTGGGCACCTTGCGTGCCGGCCGCGCCCTGGACATCGGAGCCGCCCTTGCCCTTCTTGATGCTGAGGGGGTTATCGGCCTCGGCGGCTGTCGCGAGGAGCATCCCCGCCAGGAGAACCGAAACCAAGCGAAACGCGGTTGAACGCGAAACCATGGAAATCTCCCTTTCCCTTGTCGGCTTGCGCCGAATATACGCCCAGCGGCGAGCCGGCCGCCATTACGGCGAGGCGGGCACCATCGGCTCGGCGCTCAGGACGCGGCGGCGGCGCCGTACCGGGTGGGGCCGCGGCCGGCAGGCCGCATGGGGATTTCGTCGTACCCGTGCTGGGGGCGATGAGGGCCCGGCCCGAAGCGCTCCCTGGTCCGCCCCTGCTCCATCCTGGGCCGTATTCCGCGCGCGAGCCCGATGACCATCAGGCGCAGGTCGTGCAGGGACCCGAGACCGTTGCAGCTATCGGGTGCATGGCGTTCGAACGGACTGACGGGAAGTTCCGCTCGCCGGCGCGACTTGCCGAGCCGACGCAATTCGGAGATGTCTGCTTCACCGGGCCTTTCATTGTTCGCCTGTTTTCGCGCAGGCCAAACGCAAGGCGGCGGAGGCGGTGTCGGCAGCCTCTTTAGGGGGATGCCCTGAGACCGGACTCCTGGCCCATGTCCGGAAAATCGCGGAGAGCTGGCGCGCCCGGAGAGATTCGAACTCCCGACCACCTGGTTCGTAGCCAGGTACTCTATCCAGCTGAGCTACGGGCGCGCCGAAACCTGTAGGAAATCAAGCGGATGGCAGCCACCGGCTGCTCATGCGAGGCGCGCGAGAATACAGCAATGGCGGGCGCGCGCCAAGCGGGAGCGCCAACTGGGCGATATCCCGACTGGAATCAATGTGTTCCGCGCCAATTGTAATGGTAGTAGACCACCGGGATCACAAGCAGCGTCAGCACGGTCGAAACCAGCAAGCCAAAGATCAGCGACACCGCAAGCCCGCCGAAGATCGGGTCGTCGAGTATGAAGAGACCGCCCAGCATGGCTGCGACCGCGGTCAGTGCGATGGGTCGGGCGCGCACGGCGGCGGCGGCGATCGTCGCTTCCTGCAGCGGTTTGCCGGCACGCACTTCCTGCTGGATGAAATCGACCAGCAGGATCGAGTTGCGCACGATGATCCCGGCGAGCGCAATCATTCCAATCATCGAGGGCGCGGTAAACTGCTGGCCGAGCAACGCGTGCCCCGGCAGGATGCCGATGATGGTCAGCGGGATCGGCGCCATGATCACGAGCGGCACGCCGTACGAGCGAAACTGCGCGACGACGAGCAGGTAGATCAGCACGAGTCCCGCGCCGTAGGCGATGCCCATGTCGCGGAAGGTCTCGTAGGTCACCTGCCATTCGCCGTCCCACTTGAGGCCCCACTCGTAGGTATCCGCCGGCTGCGCCGTGTAGTGCTGGCGGATCGGGGTCGCCCCGACAGGCGTCGCCGCGAGCGTCGCGGCAATCGCCCGCAGGCCATACATCGGGCTGTCGGTCGCGCCGGCATCGTCGCCGGTGACGTAGACCACCGGCAGCAGGTCCTTGTGCTGGATCGTCTGTTCGCGCGTGCCCTTGTGCACGTCGGCCACCTCGGACAGCGGCACGAGCGCACCGCTTTCCGCCCGCACGCGCAAGGCGCCGAGGTCCGCGATCGATGCCTTGTCGCCGGGATCGAGCTCCACGCGGATGGGAACGGCGGCGCCCGCGTGGTCATCATGCAGGTAGGACATGTCCTCGCCCCCCACCGCGGCCGCGATCGCGGCGGCGATGCGCTGCTGCGACACGCCGAGGCGCGCGGCACGCGCGCGGTCGACCGCTACCACGAGCCGGTCCTGCGGCGCCTCCACGGTGTCATCCACGTCGACCACGTCCGGCGTGGCCTCGAACACGGTGCGTACCTGCCGCGCCACCATGAGCTGGCGCGTGTAGTCGGGCCCGTAGATCTCCGCCACCAGCGGCGCGAGCACCGGTGGCCCGGGCGGCACTTCGACGATCTTCACGTTGGCGCCGGATTGCCGGCCGATCGCCCCAAGCAGCGTGCGCAGGCTGCGCGCGATATCGTGGGACTTGCGGTCCCGCTCGCCCTTCGGCAGCAGGTTGACCTGGATGTCGCCCTGCCAGGGCTCGCGGCGAAGGTAGTACTGGCGGACGAGCCCGTTGAAATTGATGGGCGCCGCGGTTCCGGCGTACATCTGGTAGTCGGTCACTTCAGGCACCGCGCGGAGTTCGCCCGCGAGCGCGAGCAGCACGCGCTGCGTCTCCTCGAGCGGCGTGCCTTCGGGCAGGTCGACGAGCACCTGGATCTCGCTCTTGTTGTCGAACGGCAGCATCTTCAGGACGACCGCGCGCAGGCCCACGAGCGCGGCCGAGGCCGCGATCAGCCCGAGCAGTACGAGCAGGAGTTTCCAGCGATTGCGGCGGCCGGCCTCGCGGCGCAGGAACGGCGTCATGGCCCGCCCGAACAGCCGCTGCAGGCCGCCGGCACCATCGCCACCGCCCACGTGCGACTGCCCGCGGCCGGCGAACAGGCGGCGATACATCCAGGGCGTGAACACGAATGCGACGGCGAGCGATATCAGCATGCCCATCGACGCATTGATCGGTATCGGGCGCATGTAGGGACCCATGAGGCCGGTGACGAACGCCATCGGCAGCAGCGCCGCGATCACGGTGAAGGTCGCAAGGATCGTCGGTCCACCGACCTCATCGACGGCCGCGGGAATGGCTTCGGCGAGCGGCAGGCCGCCGGCCTGCATGTGCCGGTGGATGTTCTCGACGACCACGATCGCATCGTCGACGAGAATGCCGATCGAGAAGATGAGCGCGAACAGCGACACCCGGTTCAGCGTGAAGCCCCACGCCCAGGAGGCGAACAGCGTCACCGCGAGCGTCACGATTACGGCCGCGCCGACCACCAGCGCCTCGCGCCGCCCGAGCGCGAGCCACATCAGGGCGATGACCGAGAGGGTCGCGAAAAGGAGCTTGCCGATCAGCGTGCGGGCCTTGTCCTGCGCCGTGGCGCCGTAGTTGCGCGTGATCGTGGCCTGGATGCCGTCGGGCAGGCTCACGCCGCGCAACGCCTCGATGCGCTCCATGACGGCACGCGCCACTTCGACCGCATTGGTGCCCGGCTTCTTCGAAACCGCGAGGGTCACCGCCGGCTGGATGCCGTGCGCGCCGCCCGCGCCCGCCGCGGGGCCGGACCCCATGCTGACGTAGCGCTGCGGATCGTCGGCGCCCGCCGTCACCCGCGCGACGTCGCGCAGGAAGACCGGCGAGCCATCGCGGATGCCGACGACGAGGTCCGCCACTTCCTCGGGGGTCATCAGGAAGTTGCCCGCACGGACCTCGGTCTCCCGGCCGCGATCGACGAACGAGCCCGCATCCACGGAGGCGTTCGCGGCGCCGAGCGCACGCCGCAGGTCGTCGAGTGCGAGGCCGTAGCCGGCGAGCCGCTGCGCATCGAAGCGCACGCGCACCACGCGATCGGGTCCACCGATCGTCTCGATGTCGCGGGTGCCCTCCACCCGCTGCAGTTCCGTCTCCATCGTGCGCGCGACGCGCTGCAGGTCGAGCGCGGAGATGCCGGGATCTTCGCTCCAGAGGGTCGCCGCGACGATCGGCACGTCGTCGATGCCTTTCGGCTTGATCAGCGGCATGCCGACGCCAAGGGCCTGCGGCAGCCAATCCTGGTTGGAATAGAAGGCGTTGTAGAGGCGCACGATCGCATCGGTGCGCGGCGTACCCACTTCGAAGCGGACGGTCAGCAGCGAGACGCCCGGCATCGAAGCCGAGTAGACATGCTCCACGCCCTCGATCTCGGCCGCGAGGCGCTCGGCCGGCGTGGTGACGAGGGACTCGACCTCCTTCGCCGAGGCACCCGGGTACGGAATCGTCACGGTGGCGAACGTGACGTTTATCTGCGGCTCCTCCTCGCGCGGCGTCACGAGCACGGCAAAGAACCCGAGCAGCAGGCCGGTGAGCGCGAGCAGCGGCGTGATCTCGGTGGCGAGGAAGGCCCGCGCGATGCGCCCGGCGATCCCGAGCCGAGCCGGCGGCGCTGTCGTCATGGTGCCGATTGCCGCTTGTAGGAGAGACCCGCGGCAACCGGATCGGTCGCGACCCGCTCGCCGCCGGCGAGGCCGGCGAGCACCGGCACGCCACCGTCGACCACGGGGCTGCCGACGCTCACGTAGCGAAGGCCGACCCGGCCCTTGTCGTCGACGACGTAGACGCCCGTCACCTCGCCTCGGCGCACGAGCGCCGCACCCGGCACGAGCAGGCGCGCCTGCACTCCGCTCACGAATGCCACCTTGGCGAGCGTGCCCGGCACGGCGCCCCGGGCGCCGGGCGGCAAGGTCACGAGTACGCGAAAGGTATGCGTGGCGGGATCGGCACCCGGCGGAATGCGCAGGTCCACCGCCTCGATGGAGCCGCCGTCCGGCAGGACGACGCGTGCGCGGCGGTGCCTGCGCAGCGGTTCGATGAAGCGCTGCGGGATCTCCACGGCGACTCGCAGGTGCTCGAGCGACAGGCCCGTCATGATCGGCCTCCCCACCGTAACGGCCTCGCCGATGCGCACATGGCGGGCGACCACGATCCCCGCGTACGGGGCGCGGATCACGGTATAGCCAAGCCCCTCCCGTGCCTCGGCGCGCGCGGCCTCGGCCGCCTCCGCGCGTGCGCGTGCCGATTCGAGGTCGGCCGCGGCCTTGTCGAGCCGCGCGCGTGCGACCAGCTTGCGTTCAAAGATGTCCCTGGTGCGATCGAACTCGAGCTGCGCCTCGGCGAGCCGCGCCCGGGCCTCCGCCACGCCCGCCTCGCTTGCCTCGCTGCGCGCGCGCTGCTCGCTGCCGGTGAAGCGGGCGATGACAGCGCCCTTCTCCACGTAGTCGCCCACATCGAACGGCAGTTCGACGACGCGCCCGCTCGTCTGTGCGGCGACGGTCGCCTGGTCGACCGCCTCGACGACGCCATCGAACGCGATCTCGCGCGGCACCTGCGCCTCGCGCACCGTGACGGTATCGAGGGCCGCTGCCGCGGTGCCGGCTGCCACCACGGGCGGCTGCCCGCCTCCGGAGCAGGCGCACAGCGAAGCCGCGAGCGCCGCGGCACCGGCCCGGGCAATCATTCCCGCCAAGCGCGATCGCACGCTGGCTAGCTGCGATCCGTGGCCGCGCAGAACGCCGCGCCGGGCACGACACCGAGCTTGCGCAGGATCATCGCGAGCGGACACAAGCCGGTGAATGAGGCCTGCAGCAGGTTCGCGCCGACGAAGGCCGTGGCCCAAAGCCAGCTCGGGCTGTGCAGCTGCGAGAGGCCGAGCGAGACGAGCACGAACAGGCCCGCCATCCTGAATACCCATTGATCTATGGTTGCCTTGCGGGACGTGGTGGTTGCCATGATTGCCTCCTGTTGCAAATTCCGATCACTGCTCAAAGCGCGGCCCTGCGCCCCCGGCCCGCGCGCACCGGGGACGGACAGAAAATGCCCTGCACGACGCGCATGACCTCGAGCGCGGGACCCGGCACGAGGCGGTAGTGGATCGTCTGCGCCTCCCGCCGCGTCGCCACGAGGCCTTCCTTGCGCAGCACCGCGAGGTGCTGCGACAGCGCCGACTGCGACAGCCGCACGCGCTCGTTTATCCCGCCCACGGCCAGCTCGCCGTCGCACAGCGCGCAGAGCACCTGCAGGCGATGCGCGTTCGCGAGGATGCGCAGCAGTGCCGCCGCCGACCCCGCGTGCGCGGCCAGCTCGTCGGCCTGCGCCAGGGGGGCGGCGCGCGCAGGGTTGCGCGGACCCGTGGCATTTCCTTTCATCAGCTGATACTAATTTACTTTTTACTAATATACAATCGCGGCACAAACAGGAGAAAGCGCATGCATGCCGCCACGCATACCACGTTCGCCGGTATCTGCCTCGGGTTGCTCGCGTCATTGCCGACGTCCGCGGCGGAAGACCCACGGCTCGCGGCCTCGCGCGAGCTGGCCGCCACGCTACAGTCGGAACTCGGCAGCCGCCTGAAGCAGGCCATGACCGCCGGCGGTCCCGTGCAGGCGATCGACGTATGTCGCATGGAGGCGCCGGCCATGGCCGCGCGGCTCAATCTCGGCGCAAGCGCACGGGTCGGGCGCACGGCCCTGCGCGTGCGCAATCCGGCCAATGCGCCCGACGCCGGGGCCCGAACCGTGCTCGAGGGCTTTGCGCACCGGCTGGCCGCAGGCGAGACAGGACCGATCGAAGAATTTCGTACCCTCCCCGACGGTAGCGCGCGCTACATGCAGGCGATCGTGACCCAGCCCATGTGCCTTGCCTGCCACGGACCGGCCCTGGCCGAGCCCGTCAGGCAAGCCCTTGCGAAGCACTATCCCGCCGACGAAGCGACCGGCTTCAGGGTCGGCGAGATGCGCGGGGCATTTATCGTCGACTGGAAGGCGGACTGAAACGCGGCACCGGCGGGATGGATTCCGCGCAGCCTGTCGCCGGACCGGTGCTCAGGTCTCGCGAACGGGCAACGTGGCCTGCGCCTTGAGGTCATAAAACGGCGCCACCTCCGCGAGGCAGTCGGGCCATCGCCCCGCCTCGCGCCAGTAGTCGCAAAGCCCGAGTCGCGCGCATAGCCCAGCGAAACGCGGCGATTCGCGCAGCCGCCGGTTGACCCGCAGGAACAGATGCGAGAGGCCATCGAGCGGCCCGAGCAGCGTGGAGGGGTCTTTCAGCTGCGCGAACGGCGCACGGTCGACGAGGTCGTATAGGGCGTCGAGCTCCATGCCGAGGTAGGCGAGCAGGCCGACGAGGCCGAGTTCCACTCGCCCTGCCTCGATGGCTGACTCAAGGCGCCGCCGGGTCTCGCCGAGCAGGCGCCGCGGATCGTCGAGGATTCCCTCGGCGGCCTGCACGGCCCGTTCCATGAGCGGGTGCTTCAACTGCGTGAATCGCTGGCGCCAGTCGGCGCGCAGCAGGGCCCGCACGAACTCGTGCTCGCCTTCGACGGCTGCCGTCCAGACGGTGATGGCGAGGACCGTCGCATCGTTCGGCCAGCGATCCACGGCGTGGTGCATCAGCGCGAGCGCCTGCTTCGTGAGGCCGCTCGTGTACAGCGTGTTCGCATAGGCCATCACGTTGAGCGGACGCAGGGGATCAATCCGGTAAGCCTCCTCGGCCATCGATGCCGAGTGCTCGAGCCGCCCCACCGACAGGTAGTGAAGGTAAAGGGACCACAGCAGTTCCCCGTCCTCGGGGTTCGCCGCATGGGCGCGCTCGAGCCGCACTTCGCGCGCGAGGAACCGGCCGGCGAGCGGCTCCGTCATGAACAGCGCCTGGTGGGCCGCCCCGCAGTGGGGGTCGATCTGCAAGGCGCGATCGGCGGCTGCGCGCGCGGCGGCCCGCAGTTGCGCTTCGCGGGATGGTTCGGCGGACCAGCGCTGCGAAGCGCGCACCTTCGCGACGATGCCCCAGGCTTCGGCGCTGGTGGGCGCCAGCCTTTCAACCGCGGCGATCACGGCCTCTTCTTCGCCACCGAAGCTCGTGTGGTCGAGCAGCCGGCGCAACTTCATCAGCGCGTCCAGCCCCACGCCGGACACGGGCTGCGCGGGCGCTGCGGGACGCAACACCCCGTGCAAGGCATCGATCACGCCGCGCGCGACTTCATCCTGGAGCGTGAAGGGATCCCCGAGGCTGCCGTCGTACCGGTCGGACCACAGCAGGGTCTGGTCGCCGAGTTCCATGAGGTGCGCCGAGACCCGCAGCCGCTCTCCCGATCGCCGCACCGAACCGTCGAGGACGTGCGTGGCACCCAGCTCCTGTGCCATGCGGGCGACGATTTTCCCCTGGCCCCGGAACTGGAAGCTCGAGGTGCGGCCGATCACCCGGATCGCCGAACCGCGCGCAATCGCCTGCAGGATCTCTTCCGACACCCCGTCCGCAAAATAGTCGAACCCGGCGCTGTCGGACAGGTTGTCGAAGGGCAGCACGGCCAACAGGCGCTCGGGACCGGCGTCGTCGCCCGGCGACCCGCGGACTTCGAGCCGGTAACCCACGCGCGAGAGCGTGACGATCTCGAATGCCCCGCTCGCATCGGCGAGCTTGCGCAGTCGCCCGATGCAACGCTGGATCGCATCCTCGCCCACGATCGTGCCGCCCCAGCAGCGCTCGACCATCTCGTCGCGCGACACCGTCCTGCCCGCCGCCTGCGCAAGCAGCACCAGCACCTGCATCACGCGCGGCTCGAGCGTCTCGGTCGTGCCGTTGGCCGCCACCTCCCGCAGCGACGGGCGCAAGCGGGCACTGCCGAGCGGGAAGTCGGCAGTGGCCGCGAGATCGATCCTGGCGGGTGCCTGCGTCCGGGTCATCGGTGATTCATCGGCTTTTCATCGGCTACCGGTCCTGTCTCCGGCACCGCCCCTGGCGTGAAATCTATCCACTCACGGGCCCGGCGAGAAGCCGCCCATCGCACCTGCCAACCGACCGCAGAGGAAGTTCCATGAAATCGTCCGTCCGATTGCCCGCAAGCCTGGCGGCGGCCGCCGCCGCGTTGTTGCTCACCAGCGCCTCGCTGGCCGTGTTCGCCAAGGGACAGTTGCCAAACCACAGGCGCCCAGAGCCTGCGAACGCGTGCGCCGATCGCTGCGATGCCGTCGTCATCGACTGGAGCGCCGCCGCGGTGCAAGTCATCGAGGCGGCGGATGGCTATGCCGACCCGATGGCGGCGTCGCGCGCCCTTGCAATGATGCACCTTGCGATGCACGACGCCGTGAACGCGGTGCAACCGAGATACCGCCGCTATGCGCTCGACACGCTGCCCGCCAGCGCCGGTGAAGCCGACGCAACGGTGGCAGCCGCGGTTGCCGCACACGACGTGCTGGCCGGGCTCTATCCGCAGCCCGCCGCCACGACACTCCTCAAGGCGCAGCTTGCAAGGACGCTGTTCGAGGCGGGCGTCGGCGCCACCGTCGAAGCCGGCAAGGCCACCGGCCACGCGGCCGCCGCTGCCGTACTCGCGAAGCGCGCACACGATGGCAGTCGCGCCTTCGAGGCGTACTCGGAGGGCAGTCGGCCGGGGGAGTACCGCTACACGGCACCCTTCGACTTTGCCGCTGCTCCCCATTGGAGGAACCTGGAACCCTTTGCCCTCGCGAGCGCCGCACAGTTCCGCACGGCACCGCCGCCCGCGCTCGACAGCGAAGACTACCGCCGCGCCTTCGAAGAAGTGCGCCGGGTCGGTGGCAAGCATGCCGGCGCGGAACGCAGTGCCGATGAAACGCACTATGCCTCCTTCTGGTACGAGTTCTCCGACATGGGCTGGAACCGCATCGCCCGCACCGTCGCGAACCGCGTGCCGCAGGACCTGTGGGATCGCGCCCGCACCTTTGCGCTGCTCAACGTCGCGATGGCCGACGCGTACATTGCGGGCTGGGACTCGAAGTACTTCCACAACTTCTGGCGCCCGGTGACCGCCATCCACCTCGCAGCGGACGACGGCAACCCGCATACGGCACCGAACCCCGGCTTCGAGCCACTGCTGGTTTCGCCCCCGGTGCCCGACATGCCCTCGACACACAGCGCCCTCGGCATGGCCGCGGCGGTGGTTCTGACCGACGCGTTCGGCGCGGGTCGCGCCTTCCGCTTCGCCTCGTCGAGCGCCCTGCCCGCCCATCCTGCTCGCAGCTTTGCCAGCTTCGAGGTCGCGGCACTGGAGAACGGCGATTCGCGCGTGAAGGGCGGGCTGCACTTCCGCTTTGCCGTCGATGCGGGCCTGAAGCTCGGTCGGCAAGTCGGCGAGCACGTCATCGACGAGGCGCTGCCGCGCCTTCCCGACGCGAAGGTTCGCGTGGCGGTGCGCAAATGAGCGCGCGCAACGGCCTGGAGGCCCGTCGCTACCTGACCGACGGCGGCCTCGAAACCACGCTCATCTTCGACGACGGCCTCGAGCTGCCGCATTTCGCCGCCATCCACCTGATGCGTGATGCCACCGGACGCGCTGCGCTGACGCGGTATTACGAACGCTATATTGAAGTCGCGCGGAAGTACCCCGGGTTCGGCTTCGTGCTCGAGAGCCCCACCTGGCGCTCGAGCGCCGACTGGGGCGACCGGCTTGGATTGGGCAGGGCCGAATTGCGGGCGGCCAATGCCGCGGCGATCCACCTGATGAGCGAACTGAAGGCGAGGCACGCGCGCGAGGCGATGCCGATGCTGGTCTCGGGTTGCGTCGGGCCGCGCGGCGACGGCTACGTGGCCGGCGAATTGATGCGCGCGACGACGGCCGAGGCATACCACGACGAACAGATCGCGATCATGCTGGACGCCGGTGCCGAGCTGGTCAGCGCCATCACGATGACCAACACGCCGGAAGCCATCGGCATCGCGCGGGCGGCCACGCGACGCGGCGCCCCGGTGGTGATCTCCTTCACGGTGGAGACCGACGGCCACCTGCCCTCGGGCCAGACATTGCGCGAGGCGATCGGGGAGGTGGATGCCGCGAGCGACGAAGCGCCCGCCTACTACATGATCAACTGCGCGCATCCGGCCCATTTTTCCGACGCGCTCGAAATGGGCGCACCGTGGGCCGCCCGTATCGGCGGCATTCGCGCCAATGCGTCGAAGTGCAGCCATGCACAGCTCAACGAGGCTGCGGAACTGGATCGGGGTGACCCCGTGCAACTCGGCGAGGCGTATCGGGCGCTGGTCGCGCGCTTGCCGCAGTTGCGCGTGTTCGGCGGGTGTTGTGGCACGGCACATGAGCACGTCGAGGCGATCGCGAAGGCGCTCGGCTGAGGAACGGCGCCGTGCCATACATTGCGCCACCCAGGTGCCGGACACTTGGCAACGCCGCGGCGCCCGATGAGGAGAAGTTTGATTTCGATCAGGTACATCCATCCCGGAAAAGCCCAGGATCGGGCCGACTTTCCACGAGACGCCCGGGCAAGGCGCTGCCGCACGATTGGGGAGGGCTGGATGTCCACGACAGCTCCAAATGGTGGATCACCCGTCACTGAGCCCGGCGGGGTTCCCCGCAGCCATCTGGATCTGGTGCGGCATGCGGTGCTGGCCGCATCGAGCCACAACACGCAACCGTGGCTCTTCCGGCTCGAACCTGGCGCCATCTCGATCCTCCCCGACCGATCGCGACGCTGCCCGGCGGTCGATCCGGACGATCACCATCTTTATGCAAGCCTCGGCTGCGCCGCCGAGAACCTGCTGGTGGCGGCACGGGCAACCGGGCTGAAGGGACACCTCACATGCCCCAGCCCTGAAAGCGGCGTGCGGATCGACCTGGAGGCCGCCGCTCCTGCTCCTTCCGCGCTGTTCGCAGCCATACCCGAGCGCCAGTGCAGTCGCTCGGAGTACGACGGCAAACCCATGTCGGTCGATGAGCTTCGGCGGCTCGAAATTGCCGGACGGGGCGATGGCGTTGCGGTCAAGCTCCTGACGGATCGACCCTCGATCGAGCGGGTTTGCGAATTCGTCACTGCAGGCAACATCGCGCAGTTCGCCGATCCTGCATGGGCCAGTGAATTGCGGACATGGATCCGCTTCAACGCCAGGGAGGCTGCACGCGCCGGCGATGGACTCTACGGCCCTGCGATGGGCAGCCCGGACGTGCCACGCTGGCTCGGATCCCTCTTCATGCGCGTGGGCTTCTCGGCCGCGAACCAGAACCGCAAGGATGCCCGGCACATCCGAAGCTCGGCGGCCATCGCAGTCGTGTGCTCGGAAGTCGACGACATCCCGCACTGGATCGAGGCGGGCCGCTGCTACGAGCGCATGGCGCTGGAAGCCACGGCGCTCGGCTTGCGCACGGCCTTCATCAACCAGCCCGTCGAGGTGCAATCGCTCCGTGCCTCCATGGCCGGCTTCCTGGGCGTCGGGAATCACAGGCCGGATTTCATCGTACGCATCGGGCGCGGGCCGGAAATGCCCCGGTCGCGACGCAGGCCGGTGGAGAGCGTGCTTGTCTGAACATCCTGCAGGAGGGCCGATCGCCCCATGTGCGCGGCTTGGGGCGCTCCGGCACGCACGCAGGCCCTCGACCCGCCCGGAGCATCGCACGACCATGGGAGGAATGCGGGAAGCGCAATGGCCATCGCAGTATCGACCCTGAGTCTCCTCGGGCTCGCGGCCCTCGCCATCCATTTCCGGTTCAGGAGCGATCTGGCACGGGCCGTGGATCGTTCGGCGCAGGGCAGCACGATCCTGGCTACGCGCTGCGGGCCTGTCGAGTACCAGGCAGCGGGCGCAGGAACGCCGCTCCTCATGATCCACGGCAGCGGCGGTGGCCACGATCAGGGCATGGCCTTCGCGCGTCCCCTCGCACAGCGGGGCATGCGAGTGATCGCAACGTCCCGCTTCGGATACCTGCGCACGCCACGACCCCTCGATGCCTCGCCCGAGGCACAGGCCGACGCCCACATCTGCCTCCTCGATGCGCTGGGCATCGACAAGGCCGCCGTCGTGGGTGTCTCCGCCGGCGCCCCTTCGGCCTTGCAGGCGGCGATCCGCCATCCCGGGCGTGTCCTTGCGCTGGCACTCGTCGTGCCGATCGCCTACAGGCCCCGGACGATCACCGATTCCGCACCACGGACCTCCGATCGGGCCGACGCGATGCGGCTGCGCCTGCTTGGATCAGACTTCCTGTTCTGGGCGGGCTCGAAGATGGCACGCGCGCAGGTACTCCGGTACGTGCTCGCCACTCCACCCGAGTTGCTTGCAAAAGCCAGCAAGCAGGAGCGCGCCCGTGTGGATGGGCTGATCGACGGCATCCTGCCGGTATCGACGCGCGCAGCGGGCCTGCGTGACGACACGAGGCTCGGCAAGCGCCTCGGACCCTGCGAACTGGCGAGAGTCCGGGCTCCGACCCTCATCGTCAGCGCACGCGACGATGGATTCGGCACCTTTGCGAACGCGGAGTACACCGCAAGCCATATTTCCGGAGCCACGTTCATCGGCTTTGAGGATGGTGGTCACCTCCTCGTCGGGCATGCCGACGAGGTGCACGACGACATCGTAGCGTTGATAAATCGAATCAACCCGCAATGAACTCCCTCGATGCATCCTTCGCGCGGCAGCGCGTGCACCGCCTCCCGGCATTCCGGGCGCGCAGGCGGATCAAGCGGCTCCTCTCACAGCCATGAAGCCCTTCGCAATCATTGGAATCCTGCTCGCCCTGGGCGTCTCAGCTGCCGGATGGGGTTACCTGAAGCACCAGCGGGAGGCCCTGATCCTGCGGGATCGCGTTGCGATGGGCCGGCCCCCCGGTGACCGTCGCCTCACCCGCATTGACACAGCGGGCCTTCCGGCACCGGTAGCCCGCTACCTGCTTCTTGCTCTCGGGGAGCGGCCCCCTCCACCGACTACGGTGGAGATCCACCAGTCCGGGCGGTTGCGAACGGACGAAAGCGCCGATCGCTGGATGAAGTTCCGGGCAGTGCATCTCGCGTCTCCCGCTGCCTGCAGTTTTTCCTGGGACGCCAGGGTTCGACTGGCGCCGCTCATTCACCTGCGTGTCATGGATTCGTTGATAGATGGGCAGGGCTCGGGGCGGATCGTGCTGCAGTCCGTTCTCGAAATTGCCGGGGAAGGCGGCACGCACGAGATGAATTCCGGGGCGCTGCATCGCTACCTGGCGGAAGCCGTCTGGTATCCGTGGGCGCTGATGCCCGGCAATCACCTGAGCTGGACAGCCATCGATGAGCGACGGTCATTGGCCACTCTCAGTTGCGGCGCTGTCTCCGTTTCACTCGAGTTCCGGTTTGACGAGGATGGGACCGTAGCCGCCATCCACACCCCGGCCCGCTGGGGCAGGTTCGACAGCCACTTTGAGCAGCGGCCCTGGGAAGGACATTTCTCGGGCTATCGGCGTCGCGACGGCATTCTCGTCCCGGGAAGCGGAGAAGCCGGCTGGTACCGTGACGGACAGCTTCGCATCGTGTGGCAAGGGACCGTAGATGACTTCATGGGGCCCGGTTCCGCTTCACGGTGAAGGTGAGTCGCACAAGAACCTGCGTCGCTGGCCTTGCGCCGGTTTGCGGTGCTGG
>CAUJHJ010000001.1 GCA_963204835.1 Pseudomonadota bacterium | reverse complement strand
CCCTGGCTCGATGAGCTGCTCGCGCGCATCGCGCACGAACCCGGCGCGCTCAACGCGGAACTGCGCGGCTGGATCCAGCGCTCGGCGGGCGAGTTGAGCGGCGTGATCGGCGGTGTCGGCCGCAACATCGCCAAGCTCTTCATCGCGATGCTGAGTGTCTTTTTCATGTACCGGGACGGTGAATCGTTCGCGGCGCAGGTCGTACGCGTACTCGAGAACTCGCTCGGCGAGCGCGTGCACGGTTACATGTCTGCAATCAGCCAGACTGTGCGCGCTGTCGTGTATGGGCTGCTCGCCGCGGCGATTGCACAAGGCACGATCGCAGGCCTTGGGTACTGGGTCGCAGGTCTCAAGGCGCCGATCGCGTTGGGTGCGCTGACAATGATCGCGGCGCTCATACCGTTCATGACGCCGGTCGTGTGGGTCGGCGCAAGCATCTGGCTCGTGATCACCGGTCACACGGTCGCAGGCACGGGGCTCTTCCTGTGGGGCCTGCTCGCGATCAGCTGGATCGACAACATCGTGCGCCCGCTCGTGATCAGCAACGCGACGAGCATCCCGTTCCTCCTCGTGTTGTTCGGCGTGCTCGGTGGCGTCGTGGCGTTCGGCCTCGTCGGTCTCTTTGTCGGCCCCGTGATCCTCGCTGTGCTGATGGCGGTGTGGCGGGAGTGGATGGCGGAGAAGGCCGCGGGCGCGTGAGCGCAGTCGCCCTCGCCGCGCGCTACGCGTCGAGGAACGGCAGCAACTCCCGCCCCCACTCCCCCGGATCACGGGCGAGCGTGCGGAACGGCCTGTGCGGCAGTGCCTTCGAGGCTGCAAGTCCGCAGGCGTGCATCGGATCCCATTCGGCAGCCGCAAGCAGCGTCGCAACCTTCACAGTACGCAACCGCGTCTTCACCGGATACGAGAAGTGCGCGCGGTACGCACGACGCCACAGGTCGGGTGCGCGAAAGATCTCGAGCACGTGCCGTTGCACCCTCGCCGGATCGACAGGGGGCGCAACCCGGAGAATTCCCTCGCGCGTCCTCGCGTACCAGGGCCAGAAGAGGCCCTGATCGCGGATGAACTGCCACGCCTGCAGCAGATGGCCGCCGTGCCCGTCGATGCGGATCTCCGGTGCGTAGTGCTGCCGCAGCCCGGTTTGCAACGCCTTGTCGAAGTACATCGGCCCCACGAGCACCAGGCGATGCACGCGCCTCGGGGTGAGATGCGCGAGTTCGAGGCCCACGAGGCCGCCGCCCCGGACGCCGACGATGTCGCATGCGCGGATACCGAGCGCGTCGAGTGCGCTGCGCAGCGCTTTCGCGTACACCGCCACGGTGAGCGGGCCGCGCGGCAGCGTGTTGTCCGACTCGCCGTGCCCGGGCAGGTCGATCGCGAGCACAGGCCGATGGCCGATGAAAGAGGACGCAAGGGTCGCCACCGTGTCCGAGGAGCCCGCCGCATCGTGCACGACGACAATGTGCCGCCCCGCGGCCTCGTCGTTGCGCTGGATGCGTAACTGTCCGCCCGGCACGTCGAGCATCTGCTGCCACAGCCGCCCCGGGATCGGACGCGTGGCGGTGAGCTTCGGCGCTGCACTCGCTGGTGCGCGGCGCAGGTGTGCGAACGCGAGGTCGAGCGTTTCGGCGGGCGTGGCGCACTCGCGTATTGCGACCTCGGGCGATGGATCGTGCGCACGCGCGAGATAGCGCGATGTCGGGTCGGTGCGTGAGGCCGTAACGAGGGCCGGCACCGTGATTTTCCGCAGCGCCTCGAGGCTCGACATCGTGAACGCCGCGCGATAGGCAACGCGATAGTGATCGCCGGCGCGCAGGAATTCGACGAGGCCGGCCTGCAGGCCTTCGGGCGGTGGCAGGTTGAGGAACATGCGGTCGGCGGCGCCCTTGCGGTACCACGGGAAGAAGATCACCTGTTCGCGCATGCGGCTCCACAGCCACGCCAGGTGCGCGCCATCCCAGCTCGCCTCGAAGGGCGGCAGGTACTGCGCGACGAGTTCGGCGCGTTCCTCCGTCGTCGGGATCACGTAGCCGTTCGACACGACCGCGTGCACGCGCCGCGGGTAGCGCGCGGCGATCGCGGCGGCGAGCATGGCGCCGGTATGAAAGCCGTAGAACGCCGCTTTTGCGACCCCGATGGCGTCGAGGAATTCGACCGCCGCCTGCGCGAAATCCTCCATCTCCGCGTGCGCGACGCCCAGCGGGTCGGACAGGCCGTAGCCCGGCGTGTCGGGCGCGATGCAGGTGAAGTGGCGCTGCCAGCGCCGCATCGTCGCGATCATGTCGCGCGAGGACAGCGGCGACTGGTGCAGCAGCACCAGGACCGGTCCCTTGCCGGTACGGCGATAGTGCACCTGCCGGGAGCCCCAGCGGCCTTCATGGATCGTCGCGAAATGGCGGGTGATGCGGGTCGATGACATGGGATCTCCCATCGGGTATGCGCCGGTATCGTATGCTTGGCCTGCTTCAATGGCTGTCCGTACCTTCATCCGGTCGCTCGCATGAGCCCCTGGCGCCCTGCGGCCGTCGCGGCGCTGCGCCATCGCGATTTCGCGCACTACGCGGTGGGGCGTTTCTGTGCCGCGCTCGCCTGGCAGATGCTGGGCGTCGCCGTCGGCTGGCAGGTCTACGAGTTCACGCGCGACCCGCTCGCGCTCGGATTCATCGGCCTCGCGCAGTTCCTGCCGTTCCTCGCCCTCGTGCTGCCGGCCGGGCAAGTCGCCGACCGCGCCGACCGCCGCCTGATCCTGGTGCTGGCCTATGGCGTCGAGGCAACCTGTGTCGCGGCGCTGTTCGCCCTCGCGTTCGCCGGCGTGGAGATCGTCTGGCCGATTTTCGTCGCGATGATCTTCTTCGGCGCGGGCCGCGCGTTCTGGATGCCCACCGGGCAGGCGCTCACGCCGAACCTCGTGCCGGCCGAGGACTTCAATGCGGCGGTGGCGCTCAATTCCATGCTGTTCGAAATCGCCGTGATCGCAGGGCCCGCGCTCGGCGGCTTGCTGTACCTCGCGGGCGCGGCCGTCGTTTATGGCGCGGCGCTGTTGCTGATGCTGACGGTGGTCGTGCTCATGCTGCGCATCCGGCCGGTGCGCGTGCCGGACGACGGGCAGGGCTTCCATGTCAGCGACGTACTCGAGGGCCTGCGCTTCGTGTGGCGACGCAAGCCGGTGCTGGGCGCGATTTCGCTCGACCTCTTTGCCGTGCTGCTCGGCGGGGCAACCGCGCTGCTGCCCGTGTACGCGAGCGATGTGCTGCACGTCGGTCCCGCCGGCCTCGGGCTGCTGCGCACCGCGCCGGGTGTCGGCGCGGCGTTGACCGCCGCGCTGCTGGCGGTCGCGCCGCTGCGCAGCCATGTCGGGCGCTGGATGTTCTTCGGCACGGGCCTCTTTGCCGCGGCGACGGTCGTGTTCGGCCTGTCGACGGCGTTCTGGCTGTCGCTCGTGGCCCTCGTCGCGCTCGGCGCGGGCGACATGGTGAGTGTCTACATCCGCCAGGTGCTGGTGCAGCTCGAGACGCCGGATGCGATCCGCGGGCGCGTGAGCGCGGTGAACTCGATGTTCATCGGGGCCTCGAATGAACTGGGCGAGTTCCGCGCGGGCGCGAGCGCAAGGCTGTTCGGCGCCATGCCCGCCGTCGTGTGGGGCGGTGCAGCCTGCGTCGGCGTCGTGCTGGCGTACGTGGCGATGTTCCCGTCCCTGCGCCATCTCGACCGGTTCCCGAAGCCGGACCGGGGGTAGACCCGAAGACTGTATATTCGTACAGTTGCGCGATGGCGAGGCTGATCAAGGGGCGGGGAGCGGTGTCGAGCCCAGCGCCGCGGTTCGAGCCGCGCTACAGCGCGCCCGAGGACGACGGCTGGTACGCCGAACCGCCTCCCGACAGCGTAGCCACGAGCGTCTTGCCGGAAAGCGCGCGCCGCATCATCTCGCGCAACGATTCGCCCGACATCGGGTTCACGCAGTCGATCAATCCCTATCGCGGCTGCGAGCATGGGTGCATCTACTGCTATGCGCGCCCGAGCCATGCCTACTTGGGCCTGTCGCCCGGCCTCGATTTCGAGACGAAGCTCTACTTCAAGGAGCAGGCCGCGGAACGCCTGATGGATGAGCTGTCGAAGCCGCGGTATGTCGCGCGCCCGATCATGCTCGGCGCCAACACCGACCCCTACCAGCCCGTCGAGAAGCGGCTGCGCGTGACGCGCTCCATCCTGGAGGTGCTGGAAAAATGCCGTCATCCTGTAGCCATTGTCACCAAAGGTGCGCTCATCGAGCGTGATCTGGATATCCTCGCGCCCATGGCGAGGCAGAACCTCGTCAGTGTCATGGTGAGCCTGACGACGCTGGATGCCGACCTGAAACGCTGCCTCGAGCCGCGCGCCGCCTCACCCCTGGCGCGTCTCGGGGCGATCCGGCGGCTGCACGAAGCGGGCGTGCCGGTCGGCACGCTGGTTGCGCCGGTGATTCCCGCGCTGACCGACCATGAGCTCGAGCGCCTGCTGGAGGCCGCGGCGGAGGCGGGAGCACGCTGCGCGGGCTATGTCGTCCTGCGCCTGCCGCATGAGCTGAAAGACCTGTTTCGCGATTGGCTGGCCGCGCATTATCCGGAGCGCGCGCAGCACGTCATGTCGCGCCTGCATTCGATCCGCGGCGGGCGCGACAACGACCCCGCCTTCGGCAGCCGCATGAGCGGCAGCGGCGTCGATGCGGCGCTGCTCAGGCGCCGCTTCGAACTCGCGGCCCGGCGCCTGGGCCTCGACTCGCGCCGGGGCATCGACCTCGACTGCTCGCGCTTCCAGCCGCCGTGCGTGCCGGGTCCGCAAATCGCGCTCGGGCTGTAGGCGCGGGTTTCGCGACGAACGGGAACCCGGGTGCGCCGGCGGAGTCTCAATGCGGTATCGACCCCGTGGCATACTCCGGGTACCCATGATGTCCAGGGCCGCAACACCGATCGCTGTAGCGGGGCTGCTGAGTCTCGCCGGTTGCATGCAGGCGCGCATCGAAGAGTCGCGCGAGCTGCCGACCCATATCACGAAAGAAGAAGGCGTCGTCGTCCTCGCCAAACCGCAGGTCGAGGGGGCTGGCACCGAAGACGGCTTCATGGACTGCGTCGGTGACAATCTCGCCGAGGGCAAGCAGGGCCTGCGCGTCCTCGGCAACGATGCCTTCGTCGATGCGATGTTCCCCTGGTTCGAGCCGGGCACCGCGCCGGCGCGGCCTGAGGCGGTGACCGCGCTCCTGTCGCAGCCCGGTGTCA
The DNA here is from genome assembly GCA_963204835.1 of Pseudomonadota bacterium. Taxonomy (GTDB): domain Bacteria; phylum Pseudomonadota; class Gammaproteobacteria; order Steroidobacterales; family Steroidobacteraceae; genus CADEFQ01. The sequence goes on along the minus strand of CAUJHJ010000001.1, from coordinate 41,458 downwards.
GCGAGCGCATCGCCGCGAGCGGCGTGCGCTACGTCGTCTGGCTCGACGGCGACACGCGCCGCACCGACGGTGGCGGCAGCCTCGCCTGCGGCGCGGCGCCAGGGGCCGCCGGCTGCATCGGCTTTGGCTGGTGGGAAAAGGAAGCGGACTACGAAGCGACCATCTGGGACCTGCGCGAGGCGAAGTCCGCCGGGTCGGTTGGCACGAACGTAACGGGCACGTCGGCGATCATCGGCGCCGTCGTGCCCATCCCCTTCATCGCGCGCGTGCAGGGCACGGCGTGCAACCGGCTCGCCGGGCAGCTGCGCCGGTTCTTCGTCGGCGACAGCAGCGCCGCGAAGGGCGCCGCACCCAGCGACGATGCGAGGTAGCCCATGCGCTCACGTTTTGCTCCATGGATACCGGGACTGATCGCGGCGCTGCTGGTCGCGGCCTGCGCGACCCCGTCGGGCGGCGGTGGCGGGGGCAGCAGCGGGGCGCCTTCACCCTCATCATCTGATTCCCAGGGATCGTCCGGGTCGGGCAGCGGCGGCGGCCTGCCCTCGGCGGGTGTCCCGTCGACGCCGGGCGGCGTCACACCGGGGAGCCCGACGCCCGGAGGCGCGGCCCCGGGCGGATCGATGCCGGACAAGGGCGCGGCGGGCCGCGGAGCGGAAGTCCCGACTGGTACGGCTGAAACCCCCGAGGAGCGCCGGGCTGGCGTCGATCGTCGCTTGGACGAATCAATGGGCCAGTTCGACGAGCGCATCCGCAAGGAACAGGAAGGCGTCGCGAAGGAACGCGACAGCCGCGCGGGCAGCGGCGCGGAAACGGTTGCCGGCGCCGATGCCGGCTCCGACGAAGCGGCTGGCAGCGCCGGCGGCAAGCCGGGCGACCTGAAGTCCGACCGTGCTGGCACAGCGGGCGGTGCGGAGGGCGGCGCCAAGGGGGACGATGCCAAAGGCGGCAGCAGCGGTCCGCCGCGGACGAGCGCCGGCACGGGCGGTCCCGGCAAGGGGGCCGTCGAGCGGGCCGATGGCAGCGACGACGACATCGTCGCCCGCCGCCTGCGCCGCGCCGCGGAGCAGGAGACGGATCCGGAGCTGAAGGAGAAGCTCTGGAAGGAATACGAGGACTACAAGAAGAGCGTGCAAGGCGGATGAGCGGAACGATGCGCAGCTATCGCCCATGGTTGGCCGCGTCGCTGCTGGCGACGTTCGCATTCGGGCTCGGCGCCTGCGTCACGAGCGAGACGCTGCCGCTGCCCAAGCTGAACCCGATCCAGGCGACGGGCCAGATTCCGGAGGCGGAACTGCTGGATGTCGGCGTGCGGCTTTTCGACGCCAACGTCCCCGAGGCGATCAAGGACGACGAGGAGGCGCTCGCGAAGAAGCGCATCTTCCCGGAAGTGCGCAGCGCCGAGGCGGGCTACATGCCGGGCCTGCTGCGCGCCACGCTCGAGTCGTCGGGCCAGTGGGGCGCGGTGCGCGTCGTGCCCGCCAAGGCGATCGTCGATGTCGCCGTCGACGGCACGATCGTCAGTTCCACGGGGGCGCAACTCGTGCTGCGCGTCACGGTCACCGATTCCAGCGGCCGGGTGTGGATCAAGGACAAGGAGTATTCGGGCGAGGCCGACCTCGGCGCGTACAAGACGGTCGCCGCGATGCACGCGCGCGATCCCTTCCAGAACGTTTATTCCGCGATCGCGAACGACATGCTCGCGGCGCGCGAGGCGCTCGCCGCGAACGACCGCCGCGACATTCGCCGCGTGACCCGGCTGCGCTTCGCGCAGGACTTCGCGCCCGAGGCGGTCAAGGGCTACCTCGAGCGCGACGCGCAGGGCGTCACGAGCGTCGTGCGGCTGCCCGCGGAAGGCGATCCGCTGATGGAGCGCATCGCGCGCATCCGCGAGCGCGATCTCGCGGTGATCGACACGGTCGACAGCTACTACGCGAACTTCTCCGACAAGGTCGAGGATTCCTACGGCAGCTTCCGGCGCGTGAGTCAGCAGGAAATCGAGAAGGAGGATCGCGCCCGCGCCTCGGCGCGCACCCGCACCGTGCTCGGCGCCGCCGCCGTGCTTGCGAGCGTGCTCGTTCCGAACCAGTGCGCGTCGGGCGATTACACCTGCCGCAACGTGCAGAGCGCGGCGCGCACCGCCGGCGCGGTTGGCGGCGTGGCCGGCGTGATGTCGGGCATTCGCAAGTATTCCGAGGCGAAGGTGCACGCCGAGGCGCTGAAGGAGCTTTCCGATACCTTCCGCGCCGAGGTCACGCCGCAGGTGATCGAGGTCGAGGGGCGCACCCTCAAGCTGACCGGCACGGCCGAGGAGCAGTACCGCGAGTGGCGCGGCTTGCTGCAGCAGGTTTACCTCGAAGAGACGGGCGGCGTGCAGGCCGTCGCGACCGGTCCCGCCCCGGCGCCGTCGCCGGTGTCCCGCACCGAGTGAATACGTGCGCACCCACGCCGAATCCGGCACGCGGCGACCGCCTTTGCGGCCGCTTCACGCTGATGGCGAAGATCGGCGTCGGCGGGCATTCCGAGGTCTGGCGAGCCCGTGACGTCGTGCGGCGCGAGGACGTCGCGCTCAAGATCATGCGGCGCGATCCGGCCCCGGCCGGCGCCTGGGCGCTGTTCGAGCATGAATACGCCGTGGCGCGCGAGCTCGGCCATCCGGGCATCCTGAAGCTGTTCGAGCCGCAGAACTGCGACGGCGTGCTCGTGCTGCCGATGGCGTTCGCGCCGGGAGGCGATCTCGGCGCGCTGCGCGGCGAGGCCTACACGCGCGTGGTGCCCGCCCTGATCGAGATCGCGCAGGCGCTCGAACATGCGCACGGGCGGGGTGTCGTGCACCGCGACCTGAAGCCAGGCAACGTGCTGCTCGACGAATCGGGCCACACGCTCATCGCGGATTTCGGCGTCGCCTCGACGGCGGACGGCAGCCCGTTCGCCGACCACGGCTCGCCGTTCTGCGCAAGCCCGCAGGCGCTGCGCGGGGAGGCGCCCGCGCCGTCTGACGACATCTACGGCCTCGGCACGCTCGCCTACGAGTTGCTGTCGGGCTATCCGCCCTTCTATCCGCGCTTCGAGATGCGCAGGGTGATCGAGGAACCGGTCGCCGACCTGAAGCCGCTCAAGCCGGCGCCGCCGCGCCTCATCGCGCTTGTGATGCGCATGCTCGCCAAGAGCCGCGAGGCGCGGCCGGCGACCATGCGCGCGGTGATCGACGAGTTGCAGTCCTCGTTGCACGATACCGTGACCCTGGAGTCGGAGGTGCTGGACGAAGCCGCGCTCTCTGGGCCCGTGCCGGAGCCGCTGCCGTCGGTTCCGGTGAGCACCGCGCCAATTGCGCGCATCGACGCCGCCGCGGACGAGGGTACGGTGGCGATCGAACTGCCCGCGCCGGTCGCGGAAGAATGGGCGGCCGCCGGGCCGGCCGATGAGATCGTGGTGGCGCCCGCCGCCGCGCCGGAAGCGATCGAGCCGCCTGCGCGCGGCCCGCGGGCGGCGCCGTGGATCGGTGCGGCGCTCATCGCCGCCGCGCTCGCCGCCGTGTTCCTGCTGCTGCCGCGGCTCGCGCCGCAGTCGAGCGAATCCCCGCCGCCAGCCGCGGCTAGTTCCGCCACGGCCCGCGCGGATGGCGCGGGCGCGGCGGAGGATCCCGCAAAATTGTTCGAGGAACTGCGTGCCGGCATCGGGAAGCGCCTCGGGAGCATCGAGGCGCGCGCGGCCGCCGCCTGGGGTGGCGCGGACTTCGCCGCCGTGAAGCGGGCTTTCGAGACGGCCAGTGCACGAGCCGCGGACGGTGAACTTGCCGCGGCGACCGCGGACCTGCGCGCCATCGGCAAGCAGCTCGCGGACATCGAGTCGCGGGCGCCCGCGGCCCTCGCCGCGCAGCTCAAGGCGGGCGCGGCGGCGCTCGAAGCCGGCGAACCGGCTCGTGCGCGCGGTGCCTTCGAGCTCGCACTGCGCATCGACGCGAGCAACGACACCGCGGCGGCCGGCGTAAAGCGCGCCCAGGCGCTCGAGGCCGCGATGCCGCTCGTGGCGCAGGCGGCCAACGCGCTCGCGGCGGGGCGTGCGGCGCAAGCGGTCGAGCTGTACGAACAGGCGCTCGCGGCGGATCCCGCCTATCGTGCGGCGCGCGACGGACTCGCGCAGGCGCGCGGCGCCGAGGGCGCGAGCGAGTACGCGCGAGTGCTCGCGGGCGGCTTCAACGCGCTGCGCGCGGGCGATCTCGCTGGCGCGCGCCGCCAGCTCGAGCAGGCCCGCGCCATGCAACCCGGCGCGAGCGCGCCGCGGGAAGGGCTCGAGCAGCTCGCGGCCGCGGAGCAGGCGCGCGCGGGGGATGCGGCGCGCGAGCGCGGCACTGCGCTCGAAGGCACGGAGCGCTGGGGCGAGGCCCTCGCCGTGTACGAGGAGGTGCTGGCGCGCGATCCCTCGCTGCAGTTCGCGCAGGCGGGCCGCGAGCGCGCCGCGCCGCGTGCCGACCTCGACCGTCGCCTGCAGCTCGTCATCGACCGACCCGACCGGCTCGCGACGCCCGCGGTGCGCGCCGAGACGGAGCAACTGCTCGCGGCGGCGCGCGCCATATCGCCCGCCGGTCCGGTGATCCGTTCGCAGGTCGCGCGCATCGAGTTGCTGCTGCCGGCCTACGACCAGGCCGTGCGCGTGGCGCTCGAGTCCGACAACGCCACCGACGTGACGATCCAGCGCGTGGGCGCGCTCGGCTCCTTCCTGCGCCGCGAGGTCGAGCTGAAGCCTGGCCGTTACACGCTGACCGGCACGCGCGAGGGATTCCGCGACGTGCGCCGCGAGATCACGATCGCGCCCGGTTCGGCCGTGCAGACGATCTCGGTGAGCTGCGTCGAACCGATCTGAGGCGCAGTCATCGTGTCCACCCAACCGGAACTGTCGCCGATCAACGCCGCGCGCGCCACCCTGCACGAGCCGCTCGGCCGGCGCGAGCTGGCGGCGCCATTCTCGGTCGGCGAGGCCGGGGCCGATGTCCTCGTGCCGGGCGCTGCGCTGCCGGTGGCGCTGCGTTTCGAGGTGGACGACGGCCTGTGGCGCGTGTCTGCCGCCGAAGGCAGCGCTGCGCGGCTGAACGGCGAGCGCCTGCACGAGACGCGGGACCTGCGCGCGGGTGACGTGATCGCGCTCGGGCAGGCGCAGCTCGTGGTGCGCGCGGTCGCGCCCTGCGTGATCGACGTGCTGCATCTCGCCGGCAATGACACGATCGCGCCGCTCGCGCCCGCGCTCGAGCGGGACGGCGCGTTCGACGACGAGGATGTCGAGATCGGCATGGTGGCGCGCGAGGCGCTCGCGGCGGCGGGTCGCGCGCCTGCGCGAGCGCGGGGCCGCACGGCGCGGCGGGCCGCCATCGGCGCCGTGCTGGCGCTCGCGGCCGCGGTGCTTCTGCTGCTCTCGAGCACGGTGCGGGTGCCGCTCGTGCTCGAGCCCGCGCAGGCGCAGGTGCGGGCCACCGATACGCTGCTGTCGTGGCACTCCGGGGCCACGCTGTTCGTGCTGCCGGGGGCGCATCGCCTGCGGGCGAGCGCGCCGGGCTACGTCACGCTCGAGCGGCGAGTGCAGGCGGCGCGCGATGCGACGGCTCCCGTGCGCCTGCGGCTCGAAAAGGAGCCCGGGATCCTGGTCATCGATACCGGCGGCGTCGCGGCGAACGTCGCGGTGGATGGTGCCGACGCCGGCCGCGTTCCAGGCGACATCCGCGCCGCCGCCGGCAAGCGCAGCCTGACCTTGCGCGCGGAGCGCTACTTCGACGCCATCGTCGAGGTCGACGTCGAGGGTCGCGGCCAGCGCCAGGACCTCGCCGTCACGCTCAAGCCCTCATGGGGCGCGCTTGCGCTCAGCGTGCGCACGCCCGGCGCGCTGCTCTCGGTCGACGGCGCAGCGCCCGTGCCGGTGCCGGCCCGCATCGACCTGCCCGCGAGCGCGCATCGCATCGAGGTTTCCGCCGACAACGCCAAGCCGTGGGTCAGTGCGCTCGTGGTGAAGGCCGGTGAAACCGTGGCGATCGGGCCGATCGACCTCGGCGCGCCCGACGCGCGCCTGCTCGTGCGTTCGACGCCGGCGGGTGCGGATGTCTCCGTCGATGGCGTGTACCGCGGCCGCACGCCGCTCGACATCGCGATGTCGCCGGGCGGCCGCCACGACCTGCTCGTCGCGAGGACCGGTTACTCGACGTGGTCGCGCACGTTCGGTGCCGTGTCGGGCGAACGCACCGCGTTCGACGCAAGGCTCGAACCCGTGTATGTCGCGCTCTCCGTGAGCGGCGAACCGGCCGATGCCGAGGTGCGCGTCGATGGCGTGTCGAAGGGGCGCGCACCGCTCAAGCTCGAGCTGCTCGCGGGCGAGCATGTGATCGAGGTGCGCCAGCCGCCGCTCGCGCCCTACAGCACGACGGTCACGCTCGCGCCAGGGCTTGCGCGCAGCCTCGCCTACCAGCTCACCGCGGCGGGCCGGCCTTCGAACGCGCTCGCCACCGGAACGCGCATCGCGACGAAGGATGGCTACGTGCTGCGCCTGCTGAAGCCGGCGAGCATCGAGATGGGCACCGCCCGCCGCGAGCAGGGCCGGCGCACCAACGAGACGCTGCGGCGGGTCACGCTCAGCCGCGCGTTCTACATGGGCGCCACCGAGGTGACCAACGCGCAGTTCCGCCGCTTCAAGGCCGACCATGCCTCGGGCTACGTGGACAAGAACAGCGTCGACCTCGATGCGCAGCCCGTCGTGCAGGTGAGCTGGGACGATGCGGTCGAATACTGCAACTGGCTGTCGGCGCAGGAAGGGCTGCCGCAGGCCTACGAGAAGAAGGACGGCAAGTGGCTGCTGCGCTCGCCGGTCGCGAACGGCTACCGCTTGCCGAGCGAGGCGGAGTGGGAGTATGCGGCGCGCGCCGACGGCAAGGGCGGCATGCGCCGCTATGAGTGGGGCGATGCGCTGCCGATCGCCGCGGCGAGCGGCAACTTCGGCGGGATCGAAGCGCAGGGCACGATGCCCTCGGTGCTCGAGACCTACCGCGACGACTACCCGAACGTGGCGCCGGTCGGCAAGTTCGCCGCGAATCCCTTCGGCCTGTACGACCTCGCGGGCAATGTCTCGGAGTGGACGCAGGACTACTATGCGTCGCTGCCTGGCAGCGAGCCGCAGACCGATCCCTTCGGCCCCGCGCAGGGAACCCGGCATACGATCCGCGGCTCGAACTGGCGTACGGCGACCATCGTGGACCTGCGGCTCGCCTGGCGCGACGGCGCGGACAGCGCCAGCCAGACGATCGGCTTTCGCATCGCACGTTACGCGGACCCCTGACACGATGAAGAACACCTGGCGCTCCATCTGGATCATGACCTTCGCCTCGCTCGCGGTGTGGGTCGCGGCCTATGTGATCGCGCGCCTCGTGCCGCCGGCCTTCGCGCAGGCGGTCGAAGAGGAGGAGCCCATCGGCGCGCCGGTCAAGGAGCAGGAGGAGCTGCCGCCCGACCTGCGCCAGTCGGCCGACAACAATGTCAGCTTTCCCGTGGATATCTGAGCCCGAAGGAACCCCATGAGCGCGCCCCGCCGCTATCCGTCCGAATTCGTCTTCAGCCTGTTCGCGCTCGCGATCACGGTGATGATCGTGCATTCCATCTACGTGCTCGACGTGCGGCCGAAGGCGCAGGCGATCCTCGCGGAGCAGCGCGCCGGCATGTTGAACGACCCCAACTACATCGCCGAGCGCTCCTTCTACGTGCTCGTGAAGGACTACGAGCAGGAGAGCGAGATCATCCTGTTCATCTGGGCGCTCGCGATCATCGGCTACAAGGCGACGCGGCAGGCGCGCGAGCGCAAGGCGCTCGAGGGCGAAGTGCTGAAGCTGGCGGAAGGCATGAAGATCCTGCCCGAGGACTCGCGCGAGTACACGCGCCAGATCGAGGGCCTCGACCACGAGCGCCGCCACATGCTGCTGCCGCGCGCGCTGCTCGCCGCGCTCGCGCGCTTCGGCGCCACCCGCAGCGTGCAGGACGCTTCCACCGTCGCGCACAGCATGTGCCAGTCGGAGGCCGAGCGGCTCGATTCGGAAATGTCGATGCTGCGCTACATCGCCTGGGCGATCCCGGCGATCGGCTTCATCGGCACCGTGCGCGGCATCGGCGATGCGCTCGGCCAGGCGCACAAGGCGGTCGGCGGCGACATCTCCGGCGTCACCGAGGGCCTGGGCGTTGCCTTCAACTCGACGCTGATCGCGTTGCTGCTGTCGATCTTCCTGATGTTCCTGCTGCACCAGTTGCAGCTCGCGCAGGAGCGCCTCGTGCTCGACGCCGAGACCTGGCTCGACACGCGGCTGATCCGCAACATGCAGGCGAGGTGAGCGTGCGATGACGGCGGTGCTCGGCCTCTCGATCGACGACCGTGCGCTTGCGCTCGCGGCAGAAGGCCGCGTGCTCGGCATCGCACCCGCGATCGTGCGCCGCCAGGGCGGCGAGGCGCCCATCGGTACGCCCGCCCCCGGCCTGCTGCGCCGCCGGCCCGCCGAGGTTTCGGCGCGCCACTGGAACGACATTGCGGCGGAGGGCGCCGCGGCCCCGGCCGCCTTGTCGATTGCCGCGGCGGAGATCGGCGAGCGCCTGCGCGCCGCGGGCGAAGCGCCGCAGGCGGCGTGGGTGGCGGTCAGCGCCGCTTTTTCGCCGCGCGCGCTGTCGGATGTGCTGGCGGTGGCCCGCGCGGCCTCGCTGTCGGTGTGCGGCTTCGTCGATGCGGCGGTGGCGGCCGTCGCGCCGCTCGGGCTCGCAAAGCCCGCGATCGTGCTCGAGGCGGGCCTGTTCCACGTCGCGGCGACGGCGGTCGAGTGCGGTGCCAGCGTGCGCCGCCGCCGTTCGATCGTGAGCCGCGGCGGCGGCCTGCTCGATGTTTACCAGTCCTGGCTCGATGTCGTGAGCGCGGCCATGGTGCTGCGCACGCGCTTCGATCCGCTGCACGACGCGGCGGTCGAGCAGCGGCTCTTCGACGAGTTGCCGGCCATCGCGGCGCAGGTCGAGGAGGCGGGTTCGGCGACCGTCGCGCTCGAGGGCCCCGCGGGCGAGCGCCATGAAGTGGCCGTGGCGCGCGACCAGTTCGCCGCCGCCGCGGCCACGCGCTATCGCGAAATCGAACGCTGCCTGCACGAGCTGCGGCGCGCAGCCGCACCGGTCGCGGTGGTGGTGCCCGCGGCGCTGCTGCGCCTCGCGGGCCTGCGCGAGCGGCTCGCGACCCTCGCGGAAGCGGAGCTGATCGTGTTGCCCGACGGGTGGGCGGCGGCCGTCGCATCGCAACTGCCGGTGGAAGCGGGCGCGGCCGCTCCCGTGCGGCTCTTGCGGCGACTTCCCGCGAGCGCGCTGCAGCCGCAGGGCGAATCGCCGCGGCGCGAGAATCCCGGGCAGCGGGCCGATGCCGTCATCGATCCCACCCATGTGCTGCACGCCGGCCGCGCCCTGCCCATCAATTCGCGCGGCCTCACGGTGGGGCGCGAGGGCAACGGCGTGGAGATCACCGTCTCGGCCGGCGCCGCGGGCGTCTCGCGCCGCCATTGCACAATCCTGCGCGGCGACGAGGGCGTCGTGCTGGTCGACCACAGCCGCTTCGGCACCTGGGTCAACGACGAGCGCGTCGCCGGCCGCGCGCGACTGCACGCGGGCGACCAGGTCCGCATCGGCGAGCCCGGCATCGGGCTCGCGCTGATCAGCGTGGGAGGGGGCGGTGCGCAAGCGACGCCAGACTGAGGTCTTCAGCCTCTCCTTCCTCGACTGCATCTGCTGCGGGTTCGGCGCCGTGATCCTTTTCTACATGATCATCAGCGCGCAAAGCGGCGTGGAGCGCATCCGCCGCACGAACGACCTCGCTTCGCAGGTGCGCCTGCTCGAGGAGCAGGTTCTCGAGGGCACGAAGAACCTCGTGGTCCTGCGCAACACGCTCGCCAGGACCACTAGCGAAACCGTCAGCGCCTCATCGCGCGCCACGCGGCTGATCGAGCAGTTGCAGAAGGAGCGCGACCAGGGTTCGATCCACGACGACACGACGCTCGCGCGCCGCGCGCACATCGAGAAGCTGAAGGCCGACATCCGCGCGCTCGAGGAGAGCACCCGTCGCCTCGAGGCCGCGAGCAAGGAAGCGGGCCCGCCGGGCGACGCGATCAAGGTCGCCAAGGGCGGCGCGGATCGCCGCTACATCACCGGGCTGCGCATGCGCGGCCGGCACGTGCTGGTCCTCATCGACGCGTCCGCGAGCATGCTCGACGAGGACGTGGTCAACGTCATCCGGCTGCGCAACACCAGCGACGCCTCGCGGCGCGCGGCCGGCAAATGGCGCCGGGGCGTCAAGACGGTCGGCTGGCTCGCCGCGCAGATCCCAGCCGCGAGCAAGTACCAGGTGTACCGCTTCGACACGCAACCCACGCCGTTGCTGGCGGATACCGCCGGCAAGTGGTTGCAGGGTGGCGACCAGGCGCAGGTCGACCAAGTGCTCGAGGCGATGGACCAGGTGGTGCCGCAGAACGGCACCAGCCTCGTCAATGCCTTCGCCGCGATCCGCCAGCTATCGCCCGCGCCCGACCAGGTGATCCTGATCACCGACGGCCTGCCCACGCAAGGCGCGGCACCGCCCGCGATCCGCCGCTATATCGATGCGCGCGGCCGCCTGCGCCTGTTCGACGACGCCGTGAAGGCGCTGCCTCCGCGTACGCAGATCGACGTGGTGCTGCTGCCGATGCGCGGCGACAACCCGGCCGCGCACGCCTTCTGGACCCTCGCGCGCCGCAGCGGCGGCACCTACCTGATGCCATCGAAGGACTGGCCGTGAGCGAGGCCGCATGAAACTGCAGCGCCGCGATACGGAGGTCTTCAGCCTCTCGTTCCTCGACTGCATCTGTTGCGGCTTCGGCGCGATCATCCTGCTGCTCGTGCTGTCCGAGTTCGGCCAGCCGGTCGTGATCGAGAAGAGCCGCGAGCAGCTCGACGGCCAGGTGCTCGCCCTGCAAAAGGAGCTGAACGAGATCCGCGGCGAGACCGCGGTGCTCGAGCGCGAGATGCAGGGCCGCGCCGACACGCTGCGCAAGGAGAAACTCAACCTCGCGCGGGTGAGCGGCGAGCTGTCGACCGTCAAGGGCCAGTACGCGGCGAGTCGCACGGACGCCGCGGTGGCGAACATTGTCGAGGGCGAGCTGGTGGCCGCCCAGGAGTCGCTCACCGAGGACCTGAAGAAGCTGCAGAGGCAGTCGCGACGGCGCCCGCCGACCGAGGCCGTGGGCGGCATCCCGATCGACAGCGAATGGATCATCTTCGTGATCGACACATCGGGCAGCATGCTGTCCGCCCACTGGGACAGCGCGCAGGACGTGCTGAAGGAGATCCTCGACATCTACCCGAAGGTGCGCGGCCTGCAGGTGCTCGACGACGAGGGCAAGCCGATGTTCGCCGGTACCCGTGGCCAGTGGCTGCAGGACAATCCGCAGCAGCGCGCGCGCATCACGGGCGCGATGCGCAACTGGCGCGCGTTCAGCGATTCCGATCCCGTGCAGGGCATCGAGGAGGCGGTCGAGAAATACTGGGCGCTCGACAAGCGCATCAGCATCTACGTGATCGGCGACGAGTTCACCGGCGATTCGATCCAGAAGGCGCTCGATGCCATCGACAAGGCGAACCCGCCGGATGCCAACGGCCGCCGCCGGGTGCGCATCCACGCGATCGGCTTCCCGGAGGGCCCGGGCATGCCGCCGTTTACAAGCATCCGCTTTGCTGCTTTGATGCGCGCGGTGTGTGACCGCAACGGGGGCACCTTCGTCCCCGTGACCACCGAGAAGGCCTGTGCGGGCTATATCGAGGTGTTCGGCACACGCCAATGCATCGGCGGAGGCTGATCCGGATGTCGCCACTCACCGTTTCGTTGCGCATCGCCGCGGCCGCCGCGCTCCCGTGGCTCGCCGCCTGCGGCAGCGTCGAGATCGCACCCGAGCCGGTCATCCCGAAGCCCCTCGTGCGCCAGTTGCCGGTCAAGGCCGCGGTGCTGCTCACCGGCGACCAGCGCACGTTCCGTCATGCCGAAACGCGCAGCGGCGTCGATTGGCAGGTCGCACTCGGCGCCGGCCACCAGCGCCTCGCGCGCGACGTCTTCGGCGCGCTGTTCGCCGACGTGCGCTATCTCGACGATGCAGAGGAAGCGCGCCGGGCGACCGACCTCGCGGTGATCTTCGAGCCGCGCATGGAGCAGTTCTCCTTCGCCACGGCCAAGGAAACGGGCGGCGACTACTTCGCCGTGACGATCCGCTATCGCATCAACGTCTACGCCCAGGGCATGCAGGCGGTGGACTCCTACACGATCACCGGCTACGGCAGCAGCCGCGACCGGTCCATGTCGAGCAGCAAGCCGCTCGAGAATGCGGCGCGCGCGGCCATGCGCGATGCGGCGGCCAAGTTCCTCGTGCAGTTTCCCCGCCAGCCGATCGGCCAGCAGCTCGCGCGCGGTGAAACGCTTGTGGCGCCCGCCGTGGCCGTGGCGGACGGGAGCGCCGCGGCGCAAGCGCTGGAAAAGATCGAGGCCGTCCCCGTGATCGAGTCGCAGCAGGCGGTGCCGAAGCCGCCGGCCGAGCCCGCGACCGCGCCCGTGCCGACGCCGCCCGCCGGGCCGCCGCCGCAGACACCGCTCAGGGCAGCGAGCTAGGGGCCCGCCGGCTTCTGCGCCGGCTTGCGCACGAGTACCCGCTCGGTGAGCGCGACACCGGTCGCCTCGACGGGCTCTCCGTTCGCGATGCGCGGTGCATAGAGCGCCTTGCGCACGGCCGCTTCGACGCCGTCGCGGAATTCCTGCGGCGCTTCCGTCGGCGAGATGACCACGTCCCGGGTGCGGCCGTCGGCGCCCACCGTAAACTTCGCCTCGATGGCGTACTCGTCGTAATTCTCGTAGTTCGAGCCGGTGAAGCGTGCGATCGACGATGCCGGCGGCTTGTAGCGCAACTGCCGGGGCGCATCGACGACCGAGGTGTCGCCCGCGGCAACGAGCGACTGCCATGCGTCGCGATAGCTGTCGCGTGCGGCCCGGCCATCGCCGGCGGTGAGGTTCCAGTCGCCCACGTCGACGAGTGTCGCGCCGAGCTGCGCCGGCACCGGGGGGCTCGCCTTGCGCGCGGCGCGCAGCGCGAGCGCGAGCGCGCGCTCGCCTTCCGGGTTGAGGCGCGCCATCGTCTGCCCGACGCCCTGGTTCGTGCTGAAGAGCACCGGGTCGTCGGCGGCCGCTTCCTGCGTGACCTCGGGACCGTACAGGTACTCGAGGCGATAGGCCCGCGCGATGCCCCGCAGCGGCTCGATGGTCGCCGGGCCGAGGCGGCCCGTGGTGGCCTCGGCGAGGCGCAGCGCGCGCAGGTGCTCGGTCCGCGCCGTCGTATAGCGGCCGACGTACTCGTACCATCGGGCGAGGTAGTCGTAGGCCGGGAGCATGCGCGGGTCGCCCTTGCCATAGGCGGTCTCGGCGATGCGGAAGGCGTACTGGTGCTCGCGCTCGGCGTCATCGAGGCGGCCCTGCGCGACGTACACGCTGATCAGCGCGCGGACGAAGTCGACCTGCCCGAGGTTGTAGAGGCCGTCGAGGTTGCGCGACAGGTCGACCGCTCGCCTCAGCGTGTCGGCGGCCGGCGCGGGCTGGTCCGAGCGGGCGTAGCTCAGCCCGAGGCCCTGCAGCGGCCGCAGCCGCGCGCGGTCGGTCGTGGTGGCCGTGCTGTCGAGGATCGTGAGCGCGCGCGTGTAGGCGTTCTCCGCCGCGGCGAAATTGCCGAGCCGCAGCTGCGTGGTGCCGACATTGGCGAGCGGGTTGACGAGCGCGCGATCCTTGGCGCCGTATTGCTGCTCCGTCGCGGTGACGAGCTGCTCGGCCATGGGCAGGGCCTCCTGGTAGCTGCCGGCATCGAACAATGCGCGAAACTGCATGTAGATCGCGGTGCGCTCGTCATCCGTGACCGCCGCCGCGGGCGCGGCGCCCAGCGAACCGAGGACGGCGATCGCCAGCGCCGCGATTGAACGGGTTGCTCGCATGCTCATCGCTCCACTTGTCTGCCGCACGATATCATCCGCGGCGGGGGAGCTGCCATGAACGATACACGAAGGACGGCGCTCGTCGCCGGAGCGAACGGCCTCGTCGGCGAGCGCCTGCTCGCGGCATTGTGCGAGGCGCCCGAGTATGGGCGGGTCTACGCGCTGACACGCCGCCCGTTGACCCGCGACCACGCCAAGCTCGCCAACCGGGTGGTGCGCTTCGCGGACCTCGAGGCGCAACTGCGGGGCATCACCTGCACCGAGGCCTTCTGTTGCCTCGGCACGACCCTGAAGGAGGCGGGCTCGGAGGAGGCATTCCGGCAGGTCGACCACGACCTGGTGCTGGCCTTCGCGCGCGCGGCGCGGGTCGCGAACGCGCAGCGCTTCGTGCTCGTGTCGTCGGTCGGGGCGCGCCTCGACAGTCGCGCGTTCTACCTGCAGGTGAAGGCGCAGGCGGAGTCCGCGGTGATGACACTCGGATTCCCCGCAGTCGACATCATGCAGCCGGGGCTGCTGCTCGGGGCGCGGCGCGGCCTGCGGCCGCTCGAGCTCGCGGCGCAATGGACCCTTCCGGTCGTCGCGCCCCTGCTGCGCGGCGGGCTTGCGGCATACAGGCCAGTGGCCGCGGATACGCTCGCGCGCGCCATGCTGGGCGCAGCCTGCAGCGGCCGGCGGGGAGTCACGCGCCATACCTGGACGGCGATCCGGGCACTGGCCGCACAGGGCGGCCGCGACTGAAGCGGCGCGGCTTGCGCCTTCAGCGATCGACGACGCGCGGCACCGGTGAATGGTGCAGGACGCGGCCCGCGTGTACCAGGAAGCCGGCAACGACGGCCAGCAGCCCTGCGGTCGGGCCGGCGAGCAGGGCGACGCCGGTCGCCAGCACCAGCGTCGAGACGAGCAGCGAAGCGCCCGCACCGGTCGCGAGCCACAACGCGCCGACGATCATGAACGCCCGCGTGAGGAAGGTCACCGCCTCCGACCAGGGCTGCGCGGGCGGGAAGGCGAGCTCGAGCGCGAAAGCGAGCACCACGATCGCAAAGGTGATGCGGAATGCGCGTGCGCGCGTGATGCCGCGCAGCCCCGCGGCCGCGGGCAATGCGAGCATGAGCCCGAGGCATTCGTCGAGCGTGAGCCACTGGCCGACGAAGGCAACGCGCAACAGGAGGGACAGGACCGAAGCGCCAAGGAAGTTGCGCGCGAAACTCGCGGGCACGACCAGGCGCCTGACCGCCGAGGCCACCACGAGGTAGCCGGCGAAGTAGGCGAAGATCGCGATGCCGTCGTAGTCGAGGTCCCGCAGTGGCTGCATGCCGGCCCAGGCGTGTCCCTGGTTGAGGCGCGGCATGAAGGGCACGGCGTGCATCGCGAGCCACAATGCGACCAGTACGAGGGCGATCGGTTCAGGGCGGGCGTGGCGCAGGGCGATCGAACCGAGCGGCCATCGCCGCCGGCGCAACAGCGCTCCGGCCAGCGCGCCGGCGGCTCCGCCGGTCGTGTTCATCGCGACATCCACGAGGTTCGGCACGCGCGAACGCGTCATGTGCTGCAGCAGTTCCACCGTGCATGACAGCGCTGCGGCGAGCGCGATCGCGCCGGCGAAGGCGGCGGGCGCGCGCCAGCGCGGCGGCGCGAGGTAGGCGAGCAGGGCGCCGACCGGCAGGTAGGAGAGCAGGTTGCCCGCGCGGTCGGCGCGCGCCGAATAGCCCCATGGCAACAGGTCCGCGAAGCCGCCATGCAACGCGGCCGCGAGCCGGGCGGGATCGAAGCGGAACGGGAAGAACGACGCATAGAAGATGAGCACCAGCGTAAGCACGAGCAGCCAGGCGGCGCGGCGTCTCGAGTGATCGCGGTGGAAGGCGTCGTAGCTCACGGCGCCAAGCATAGCGTGATGCATTTCACAACTCTCCGAATCGTGACAGCCGCCACGCCTCGCCGGCGCCATCTTTCGTTAAATTCACGCCCATGGACCCACTTCGCGCGAGCTTCAGCACACGCATGGGGCGACGGATCGCTGCCACGCTGGCGCTCGCCGTGCTCGTGCCGGTGTCGTTCGCGGCCTGCATGCTGATGCAGCAGTCCGTGCGCGCGGTGGATGCCGGTGCGGCGCAGGCGCTCACCCTCGATGCGCAGGCCTTCGCGGCCGGGTACGCCGCACGCCTCGCGACCCCGCGCGCCGGTCGAAATGGCGCGGACGCCGTCGGCTTCGCCGCCGAGAGCGCCGCGCAATTGCCGGAAGCGGGCTCGCGGTCCGCCGACGCGCGCCGCATCGCGCTGCTCGACGCGAGCGGCCGCCTGCTGTTCAGCACGGCGCCCTTGCCGGAAGAAGTCGTGGACATGCTTGCGCGCTACGGCGGCACGCTCGATACCACCCAGGGCGCGCTGCCGCTCGCCTGGCAGGCCGCCGGCGTCGAATGGCAGGGCGGCCTCGCACGCCTCGGGGCGCCCTCCGGCGACAGCTGGTCGGTCGTCGTCTTCAAGCCGCGTCCCGGCTGGGCCGATGCCGCGGGCCCGGTCGCCGCCGAACTTGCCGCGCTCGCCGCGCTCGCCCTCGGCGGCATTGCCCTCGGCCTGCTGCTGCTGGCGGGTCGCTACGTACCGCTCGTCGCGCGCTTCGGCGCGGCCTTCGGGCAGGGCCACCTGCCTGCCGCGCCCCGTGTGCGCGGCGCCGACGCCGACGAGCTCGGCGACGCGATCGAAGCCTACAACCTCGCAGCCGGCCGGTTCGCCGAGCGTCTCTCCGCGCTCGAGACGCTGGGTGAAATCGACCGGCTGCTCCTCGGCTCCGCCGAACTCGAGCAGATGTTCGACGCGATCCTGACGCGGGTGCAGTCGGTCACGCACTGCGACGGGGTCGCGATCACGCTGATTGACGCGGACTCCGATTCCCACGGCCGCGTCTACTTCACCGCGCCGCAGATGGCCGATTTGCCGGTGGTGCGCGTCGAGCTCGACCCCGACCTGCTGGCGACGCTTGCCGCGGCGAAAGACGGCGTGACCGTCGCGCGCTGCGAACCCGGCCGCCACAGCCTGCTGCGGCCGCTCGCGGAGCTCGGCGCCGAGTTCTTCTGGGTGTGGCCGGTGGTCTCGGGAGAGCGCCTCGCCGCGGTCCTGTCCCTCGGTTATCGCGAGGCGCCCAGCGCCGATCCCGCCCTCGCGCGCTACGGCGCCGAATTTGCCGCGCGGCTGTCGGTCGCCCTGTCGAACAGTGCGCGTGACGAGCGACTGTACCGCCAGGCGCATTTCGACGCCCTGACCGGGCTGCCGAACCGGCTGTTGTTCCGCGACCGGCTGGCGCAGGAGCTCGCGACGGCGACGGCCAGCGGCGTCCGCGGCGCGCTGCTCTACATCGACCTCGACCATTTCAAGCGTGTCAACGACACGGTCGGGCACGCGGCGGGCGATCAGTTGCTCTCCATCGTCGCGCAACGCCTGCGGGCCTGCGTGAAGGAGGGCGACACGGTTGCGCGCCTCGGCGGCGACGAGTTCACCATCGTGCTGCGCCAGGTCACCGACCCGGACGCGGTGCGCGCGGTGGCGGAGCGCATCATCGCGGCGCTCGAGGCGCCGGTGAACGTGGCCGGCCGCGATCATTTCGTGCGCGCGAGCATCGGCATCACGCTGTTCCCGGACGATGCCGCGCACATCGACGAGCTGATGCGCAACGCGGATACCGCCATGTACCGCGCCAAGGACGCCGGTCGTGGACGCGCCGTATTCCATGACAGCGCGCTGAGCGCCCGGCAGGTCTCGGCAAGTGGCAGCGGCCTCTTCCACGCACTCCGCCACCGCGAGTTCTCCCTTTTTTACCAGCCGCAGTTCAATGTGGTGGACGGCCGCCTGGTCGGCCTCGAGGCGCTGCTGCGCTGGCAAACGCCGCGCAACGGGCTCAAGTACCCGGCCGAATTCGTGCCGGCCGCGGAGGAGACCGGGCTGATCGTCGACATCGGTGCCTGGGTCATCGAGGCGGCCTGCGCCCAGGTTGCGCAGTGGCGCGACCTCGGTTTCGCGCCGCCGCGCCTCGCGCTGAACGTGTCGGCGCGCCAGTTGCGCGCCGCGGAATTCGTCGACGGGCTGCGCCGCGCCTTGCGTCGCCATGCGCTGCGACCCGACCAGGTCGAGCTCGAGTTCACGGAAGCCGTGCTCACCGATCCCGACGTGGGCGCGGTGCTGAAGACCCTCGCAGGCGATGGCGTGCGGCTCGCGCTCGACGACTTCGGTGCGGGCGAAACCTCCCTCGCGCACCTGCGCCAGCACCCGATCAGCGTGGTCAAGGTCGATCGTTCGCTGATCGAGGATCCGCAGGATCCGATGGCGGCGGCGCTGGGCGCGACCGTCATCGCCGTGGCCCACGCCCTCGGCAAGACGGTGGTGGCGGAAGGCGTGGAGACGATCGAACAACTCGACTTCCTGCGCGAGCGCGGCTGCGACATCGCGCAGGGTTACTACCTCGCCCGGCCGCTGCCCGCCGCGGGCGTCGGCGAACTGCTCGCGGGGCGTGCGGTGGCCACGTCGCCAGCGAGCGAGCGCCTCGTGGGGTAGCCGCGGTGAGCCGAGCCCTTGCGCCGGTCCTTGCCATGCTCCTGCTTGCCGGATGCGCGAGTACTCCGCGCGCGACCCTTCCAGCGCCCGCCACGACCAGCCCCCCGCCGGCAGCGCCTGTTTCCCCATCGGCAGGAAGCGGGCCTGGACCTGGAATACTGCGTGCGGCCGAATCCACCCTCGGCGTGCCCTATCGATACGGCGGCTCGACGACGCAGGGCTTCGATTGCAGCGGCCTCACGCGTTACGCCTATGGATCTGTCGGCATCGCGATCCCGCGTACGGCGGCGGCCCAGCAGCAGGCGGCGACCGCCGTGCCGCGCAACGCCTTGCAGCCCGGCGACCTCGTGTTCTTCGCGAGCGGGCGTGACGGGATCGACCACGTCGGCGTGTACGCTGGCGAGGGGCGCTTCGTGCATGCGCCGTCGACCGGTCGCGCGGTCACGTTCGGCGACCTCGCCGACCCCTGGTACGCCGCCCACTACGCGGGGGCCGGCCGGTTTCCCTGAGACTGTGCTAGCGTCTGCGGCATGCAGCCCGCCCGCACCCTGTTCGCCACCGCATTGCTCGCCATGATGACCTCCGCCTACGCCGCAGCGCCCACCGTGCTCATCACCGGCGCCAACCGCGGCATCGGCCTTGAACTCGCGCGGCAGTACACGGCGCGCGGCTGGCAGGTGATCGCCACGGCGCGTCATCCCGCGCAGGCCACCGAGCTTGCCGCCCTCGCAGCCGGGCACCCGGCTGTGGCCATCGAAGCGCTCGACGTGACCGATGCGGCGGCCGTCGCCGCGTTGGCCGCGAAGTACCGGGGCAGGCCGATCGATGTCCTGATCAACAACGCGGGCATCACCGGCCCGCGCGGCCAGGCGCTCGGCAGCTTCGACTACGACGCGTACCGGCAGGTGCTCGATACCAACGCGATCGGGCCGCTGCGCATGGCGGAAGCCTTCCTGCCGAACGTGGCCGCTGGCGCGGGCGGGAAAATCGTGACGCTCTCCTCGAGCGAGGCCTCGATCGCACTCGTCGATTCGCCGCGGGCCTACTGGTATCGCTCGAGCAAGGCAGCCGTGAACATGCTGATGCGCAACCTTGCCTTCGACGTGCGGGCGCGCGGCGTGGCCGTGGCGCTCGTCAATCCGGGCCCTGTCGACACCGACATGATGAAGGGCGTGCGCATGCCGCTGCAGAAGCCCGCGGATGCGGTCGCCAAGGTGATCGGCATCATCGACCGGCTCACCCCGCAGGAGACGGGCCGCTTCTGGGACTACCAGGGCGGAGAAGTGCCGTGGTGATGGCCGCCACGCGTTATGTCGTGCCGCGGCGGGCAGGCCCCGCAGTCTGTTAACGACTGCACGGATTGCGCACGCGACGGACATCTTCACTTGACGGTGCCCGGCGACACTTCCAGACTTTATGTGTGATCAGGGCAAACCCGTTGCGAGACGGGGACGCAAAGCCACCGGTCTCGGATTTGGCCGAGACAGCGGGGTTGCCTCGAGGCGGTGATCCACCGTCATCCCGGGCGACCTCAAGGCCGAGGCGTCCTGCGCGCACGGTTCCGGGGAACATTGGAATGCAAGGAACGGCGGAAGCCGCGACTGGCCCGGGCGAGGTGCCCGAGCAGTACGTGATCAACCTGTGCGCGTCCACGACGCCGATGGCGCTCGAGCAGCCGAAGGACGGCGCGCTCAAGCGCTTCTCCTTTTTCATCAGCCGCCGCCGTGAAGACGGCCGCGAGCGCTTCCGGCTGCACATGGGCTACTTCGCGAGCCCTGATGAGGCGCAGGAGTGGCTGGCCGTCGTGCGCGAGCTGTATCCCGCGGCATGGGTCGGCGAAGCGCCGGGCAAGAAGCTGCGCGCGGCGGCCCGTGCCGCCGCCCTGGAAGCGAAGGGCGGCACGGCGCCCGTCGCAACGTCCGCTGCGGCACCCGTCGCAGCACCCGTCGCGACGCCTGCGCAGGTGGCCGCGCTCCTTGTACCCGAGCCGGTGCCCGTTCCGGTCGTCGCGCCCATTCAAGTCCCGACCCTGCCGGCCGCGGCATCCGCCGCGCCCGTCGCCGCCGTCGAATCCCCTGCGCCCTTGGCGGTCGCCGCGCCCCCGGCCCCCGCCGCACCCGCAGCTCCCGTCGCCGCGCGTACGGACGCGCCGGTGTCTGGCACGCCTGCGGCAGTGGCCGCGCTGTCGAACGTGCGCGAAGTGCTGGCCCAGCTCGATGAACCCCAGCAAGCGAGCGACGCGCCGGGTCCGATACCGGCACCTGTGCCGGCACCAACACCGGCAGCGCCGCCGCGCAGCGCTCCCCAGGCCACGCCGGCGCACACCCTCTACGTGCCGCCGCCGCCCGTATTGCCCGAACACATTCCGACCGTGCGGGCACTGACGCCCGCGCCGATGTCGCCCCCGCCCTCGCTTCCTGCGGCGAAAGCGCCCGCGCGCGCAGCTCCCGTGGCGCCTGCGCAGAAGGCCCCGGCGACGACGCAGGCCATGGCCAAGCCGGCCGCCGCGAGTCCGACGCCCCTCAGCGACACGCAGGTACTGCGGGTCCTCGAAGAGCGTCGCGCGGACGGCGCGAAACCAGCGGGTCCCGCCACGGCGGAAGAGCGCGCGGCCAACACCGCCATCGAGATGTTGCGACCCGAGGACACGCGCACCATGCGCGCGCTGAAGGAGGACGTGCAGCGCGATGCGCCCGCGCAGTTCGCCGTGCAGCTCGCCTGGTCGGTGACGCCCATCGACGCTTCGGCCGTGCCGCCGCTCGCCATTTTCAGCGCCTACACGCTCTACTCGGTGGAGACGAACCGCGAAGGGCGCCGCTGGTACGGCTTGCGGCTCGGGTTCTTCACCGATGCACTGTCGGCCAAGCAGGTCGCCTACTACGTGCGCTCCGACTTCAGCTCGGTTGCGGTGGTCCCGGTGACGGCGGCGGAAAAGGAAAACGCTGTTGCGGGCGCACGGCTGCAGCCCGCCGCCCGCAAGGCCGCCCAGAGCAAGGCCGCCGACGAGTTCAAGCTGTTCGATGCGGACCAGCCGCCGACAAAGCCTGCGCCGCCCGCCGAGGCGGTGCGCGCCCGGATCGCCGAGGCCGCGAAGGCGGGCAAGCGACCCGCCGCCAGCCGCGCGAAGCCAGCGCAGCGCAAGAAAGCGCAGTCGCTCGAGGAATCGCTCGAGCAGACGCTAGAGATACTCGGCGCGGGCCATCTCGAGATCGACAGGGGGCGCGGCGAGTTGCTGAACGACACCGGCGTGCGACACCTGTCTGTCAAAGTGGACAAGCGTACGTCGACCTTCGCGAAGTTGCTGGACCGGTTGTCGGATCGGGTGGGGAAGGGCTGAGAAGAGCAGCTTGCGGCGGGCCGGCGGGGGCGGGGCATCCGGTTCCTCGCGGGTCGAGCGCCGCCTGCGGCGGTCCCCTCGCCTCGGCGGCGCCCGGCGCACTGTGTCACCGGTCGCTGATCGCCGCTCCACGGCGCTCTCCACGCCCGCCACCCGCGTCACGCGGCTCTCAGCTCTTCTTGAACAAGTCGTCAAGCGCCACTTTCGCCCTCTCCACCTCCGCAGCATTCCCGGGCGAATACGCGCCCTCGCGCGGTCTGAAGTGGTCGCAGAAGTTCGCGTGCTCCTTGTCGCGCACTTCCTCCGCGGTCGGTTCGCGGCAGTGCTTGGCGACGCGCGTGTCGTATTCGACGCACAGCCGGCACACATGCAGTTGCGCGCGGCACGCCGGGCACTCGTCGAGCCGCAGCAGCGGCAGCGACAGCGCCGCGAGCGAGGCGCCGCATTTCCAGCACACGAGGCTGTGGGCCATGGCGGCACTCTAGCAAGGACGCGCTCGGGCTGCGCACTCGCCAGCGGGAGAACGCCAGTGCGTCAGCCGGTCCGCTCCGAAAGGAAAGGCGCGAGCGCCGCGCCGGTGTGCGACTTCGCGCGCGCGGCGGCGATTGCGGCGGGCGCACCCTGGGCGACGATGCGGCCCCCCGCGGCGCCGGCCTCCGGGCCAAGATCGATGACCCAGTCGGCCTCGGCGATCACGTCGAGGTTGTGCTCGACGACGACCACCGTGTTGCCCGCCTCGACCAGCCGGTGCAGGGCGGTGATGAGCCTCTCGACGTCCGCCATGTGCAGGCCGACCGTCGGCTCGTCGAGCACGTACAGGGTGTGTACGGCCTTTGCGCGCAGGCGCGCCGCGGCTTCGGGCTGCGCCTTGGCGAGTTCCGTGACGAGCTTGATGCGCTGGGCCTCGCCGCCCGAGAGCGTCGGGCTTTGCTGGCCGAGCGTCAGGTAGCCGAGGCCGACGTCCTGCAGCAGCGCCAGCGCGTGGTGCACCTTCGAATGCGCGCGGAAGAACTCGACCGCATCGTCGACGCTCATCGCGAGCACGTCACCGATGCTCCTCGCGCGCCATGTGACCGAGAGCGTCTCGGGATTGAAGCGCCGGCCGCCGCAGACATCGCAGGGGACTTTCACGTCGGGCAGGAAGCTCATCTCGATCGTCTGCAGGCCCTGGCCCTCGCAGGCTTCGCAGCGGCCTCCCTGCGTGTTGAACGAGAAGCGGCTCGCCGTGTAGCCGCGCAGCTTCGCTTCCGGCGCGGCCGCGTAGATGCGCCGGATGTCGTCCCAGAAGCCCACATAGGTCGCGGGGCAGGAGCGTGGTGTCTTGCCGATCGGTGTCTGGTCGACTTCGAGCACGCGCCCCACGGCCTCGCTGCCCGCAATTGCGGCGCAGCCCTCGAGCGCCGCCTGCTTGCGGCTGCGGCCGGCCTGCGCCGCGACGAGGCGCTGCAGGTTCGCGTGCAGCACGTCGCGCGCGAGCGTCGATTTGCCGGATCCGGAGACGCCCGTCACCGCGACGAGCCGCGCCAGCGGCAGGCGCACATCGAGCCCGGCGAGGTTGTGCAGCCGGGCACCCTCGATGCGCAGCGCCGCCGTGCGCGAATTGGTGGCGCGGCGCGGCCGGGCGGGATGGCGCAGCGGCGCGGCGAGGTAGCGGCCGGTGACGGATTCCGCCGAGCGCTCGAGGTCGCGCGCACGTCCCTCGGCGACGATGCGGCCGCCGCGGCTGCCGGCCCCTGGGCCGAGGTCGATCACGTGGTCGGCACGCAGGATCGTTTCCTCGTCGTGCTCGACGACCACCAGCGTATTCCGGTGGGCGACCAGTTCGTCGAGCGCGGCGAGCAGCACGCCATTGTCGCGCGGATGCAGGCCGATCGTGGGCTCGTCGAGCACGTAGCACACGCCCTGCAGGCTCGAGCCGAGTTGCGCGGCCAGGCGGATGCGTTGCGCCTCGCCGCCCGAGAGGGTCGGCGCCGCGCGATCGAGGGCGAGGTAGCCGAGTCCGACGCGCTCGAGGAAGGACAGGCGGTCACGGATCTCGGCGAGCAGGTCGCGCGCAATGGCCGCGTCGCGCCCTTTCAAACGCAGGCCGGCAAAGAAGCGGGCCGTGGCGTCGACGGGCTGCGCCGTGAGCGCCGCGATCGACAGGTCGCGAAAGCGCACGTGCCGCGCCACGCGGTTCAGCCGCTCACCGTGGCATTCGCCGCAGGCCGGCCGATCGCCGTCATCGTCCGCGTCGTCGTCATCGCCTGGTTCGAGGCCGGATCCCTGGCAATGCGGGCACCAGCCGTGCGGCGAGTTGAACGAAAAGAGACGCGGGTCGAGCTCCGCGAAGCTCGTGCCGCAGCCGGGACAGGCGCGGCGGGTCGAGAACACGGACACCTTGTCGGGCCTGGCCGCGTCGAGATCCTGCAGGTGCACGATGCCCTTGCCGTAGTCGAAGGCGCGGCGCAGTGCCTCGCGCAGCGCGGCCTCGTGCGCAGGCTTCACGAGCACCTCTCCGAGCGGCAGTTCGATCGTGTGTTCGCGAAAGCGAGACAGCCGCGGCCAGCGCCCGGTCGGCGTGTCGGCGCCGTCGACTCGCAACTCGCGATAGCCCTTCCTCGCGGCCCATTTCGCGAGGTCCGTGTAGTAGCCCTTGCGCGCCACGACGAGTGGCGCGAGCACGCGTACCCGGTGGCCGCGATGGCGCCGCGCGATGCCCGCCGCCACGGCGTCGGGGCTCTGCGGCGCGATCGCGATATTGCAGTCGGGGCAATACTGCGTGCCGAGCTTCACCCAGGCGAGGCGCAGGAAGTGGTAGATCTCGGTGAGCGTCGCGACGGTGCTCTTGCGCCCGCCGCGGCTGGTGCGCTGCTCGATCGCCACGGTGGGCGGGATGCCGTAGATCGCATCGACATCGGGGCGTGCGGCAGGTTGCACGAACTGGCGCGCGTAGGCGTTGAGTGATTCGAGGTAGCGCCGCTGGCCCTCGTTGAAGAGGATGTCGAAGGCGAGCGTCGACTTGCCGGAGCCCGACACGCCGGTGATCACCGTGAAGGCATCGCGCGGGATGCGCGCGTGCACGTTCTTGAGGTTGTGCTCGCGCGCGTTGTGCACGACGATGGCGTTGTCCTGCGCGGGCCGCGCCGGCGCGTCGGCCACGCTGCCTGCGCGCGCCGGCTGGCCGAGCGCCGCCTCGTACTCGCGCAGCGCGCGCCCGGTGTGCGACGTCGGGTGCTCGCGCAACTGCCGCGGGGTGCCCGCGCAGACGACTTCCCCGCCACGATCGCCGCCGTCCGGGCCGAGGTCGACGACCCAGTCGGCCGCGCGGATCACGTCGAGGTTGTGCTCGATCACGAGCAGCGAATGCCCGGCGGCGAGCAGGCCGCGCAGCGCGCGCAGCAGCTTCGCCACGTCGTCGAAGTGCAGACCGGTCGTCGGTTCATCGAACAGGAACAGCTTGCCGCGCGTCTGCACGTCGGCGGCGCGTTTCGGTGGCGGCGCGACGAGCGCGGCGAGGTGGCCGGCGAGCTTGAGGCGCTGCGCCTCGCCGCCCGACAGCGTCGGTACGGGCTGGCCGAGCTTCAGGTACTCGAGGCCGACTTCCTGCAGCGGCTTGACGAGCGCGCGCACCGCGCCCGCATTCGCGAAGAATCCGAGCGCCTCGGTCACGGTCATGTCGAGCACGTCGGCGATGTTCGCGTGGCGCCCGCCGGCGCCCTCGAGGCGCACTTCGAGCACCTCGTCGCGAAAGCGCTTGCCGTCGCAGCTCGCGCAGCGCAGGTAGACGTCCGACAGGAACTGCATCTCGATGTGTTCGAAGCCGTTGCCGCCGCAGGTCGGGCAGCGGCCGGTGCCGGAATTGAAGCTGAAGGTGCCCGGTGTGTAGCGGCGCACGAGCGCCTCGGGTGCGGCCGCGAACAGCTCGCGGATCACGTCGAGCGCCCCGACGTAGCTCGCCGGCGTCGAGCGCGTGGTGCGCCCGATGCGGCTCTGGTCGACGAGCACCACGTCGTCGAGGTTGCCGGCGCCTTCGAGGCTCTCGTAGAGGCCCGGTGCCTCGGTCGCCTTGCCGAAGGCCTTGGCGAGGGCGGGATGCAGCACGTCCCCGACGAGCGTCGACTTGCCCGAGCCCGACACGCCGGTGATGCACACGAAACGCCGCAGCGGAACGGTGAGGTCGATGCCCTTGAGGTTGTGCTCGCGCGCCCCGCGCAGCACGAGCGCGCTGCTCGCGCGCACGGCGTGCGCGATGCCGGCGACCGGTGCCGCGGCGGCGGCCTCGCGCTGCGGTTCCGCCACGCTGCGCGCGCCCGAGAGGTAGGCACCGGTCAGCGACTGCGGCGCCGAGCGGATGGCGTCGGGCGCTCCGTAGAACACGATCTCCCCGCCGCGCTCGCCGGCGCCGGGGCCGAGGTCGAGCAGCCGGTCGGCCTCGAGCATGATCTGCGGATCGTGCTCCACGACCACCAGCGAATTGCCGGCGTTGCGCAGGCGCTGCATGACCTCGATCACGCGGCCCATGTCGCGCGGATGCAGCCCGATCGACGGCTCGTCGAGCACGAACAGCGTGTTGACGAGCGAGGTGCCGAGCGCGGTGGTGAGGTTGATGCGCTGGACCTCGCCGCCCGACAGCGTGCGCGACTGCCGGTCGAGCGTGAGGTAGCCGAGGCCCACATCGACGAGGTAGCGCAGGCGCCCGCGGATCTCGCCCAGCAACTGGCCGGTTGCGACATCCAGCGGCTGCGGCAGGCTCAGTCCGTCGAGGAAGCGCCGCGTGCGCTCGAGCGGCAGCAGCATCAGGTCGTGGATCGAAAGGCCGGGCAGGGCCGCGAGCCGCTCCGGCGTCCACGCCACGCCGCGCGGCCGAAAGCGCGACCGCTCGCCGAGCGCCTCGCATGCGAGCTCATGGCTGCCGAGGCGGGGCAGCAGCGCGTGCAGCTTGAGGCGCGCACCACCGCAGGCCTCGCAGGGCGTATAGGCGCGGTACTTCGACAGCAGCACGCGCACGTGCATGCGATAGGCACGGCTCTCGAGCCAGTCGAAGAAGCGCTTGGTGCCGTACCACACTTTCTTGCGCCAGGAGCCCTCGCCCTCGATGACCCACTGCCGCTGCGCGGCCGTGAGGCCGTGCCAGGGCGTGTCGAGCGGGATGCCGCGCTGTTGCGCGTACTTCTCGAGGTCTTCCTGGCACTCGCGGTTCGACTCGGTCTGGAAGGGCTTGATCGCCCCGCCGCGCAATGTCTTCGTTTCGTCGGGGATCACGAGGCCGTAGTCGACGCCGATCACCCGCCCGAAGCCCCGGCAGGTCTCGCAGGCGCCGAGCGGCGAGTTGAAGGAGAAACTGCTCGGCGCGGGTTCGCGATAGGCGATGTCGCAATGGGCGCAGGCGAGGTCGCGTGAGTAATGCCACGCAGGTACCCGCTCTCCGGCCGGCGACTCCGCGTCGATCGTGCGCACCGTGACGCGGCCGGTGCCGTGCCGCAGGGCCGCCTCGAGGCTGTCGATGACGCGCGACCGCTCGGCCTGGCCGATGCGGAAGCGGTCCTGCACGACTTCGAGCGGCGCCTTGGGGCCCGCGCGCTCGAAGACGCGCGTATAGCCCTGGCGCGCGAGCAGCTCGCGCACTTCGGCTTCCGTGAACTGCTTCGGGATGCCGACCGCGAAGCTGAGTTCGAGCCGCGGATCGCCCGCCGCCGCCGCACGGCGCTCGAGGTCGGCATGGATCGTGTCGGGCGTGTCGCGGCGCACCGGCTCGGCGCAGCGCTCGCAGTAGAGTGTGGCGGCGCGCGCAAACAGGAGCTTCAAGTGATCGTTCAGCTCGGTCATCGTGCCGACGGTCGAGCGCGAACTGCGCACCGGATTGGTCTGGTCGATCGCGATGGCAGGCGGGATGCCGTCGACGCGATCGACCTGCGGCTTGTCCATCCGGTCGAGGAACTGGCGGGCGTAGGGCGAGAAGGTCTCGACGTAGCGGCGCTGGCCTTCCGCGTACAGGGTGTCGAAGACGAGCGAGGACTTGCCCGAGCCCGAAACGCCGGTCACGACCACGAGCTCCCCGAGGGGGATCTCGAGGTCGAGGTTCTTCAGGTTGTTCTGGCGCGCGCCGCGGACGGCGATCGCGCCGGTCGGTTGCTTCGCCATGGTCGCGGGTAGTGGCGCGGCGGGCCGCGGACGCAAACCCCCGAGTCTACACGCCGCGGCGATGCCCGGTCCGCCAGGGGCTATAATTGCCCGCTCCACTACACGCCACCCACCGTAAGGATCCCCATGACAGCTCGCTGGACCGGGGCGCTCGCAGGAGCCTTGTCGATGACGCTATTGGCCATTTCCGCCGCGGCGGCCGCACCCGGCACGCTGATCCCGCGCGATGTGCTGTTCGGCAACCCGACCCGCACCCAGGCGCGCCTGTCGCCCGACGGCAAGTACGTGTCCTACATCGCGCCGCGCGACGGCGTGCTGAACGTGTGGATCGCGCCGTACGGCAAGCTCGATGCCGCGCAGCCGCTGACCCGCGACACGAAGCGCGGCATCCGCCAGCACTTCTGGGCCTACGACGGCCAGCACGTCCTGTACCTGCAGGACCAGGGCGGCGACGAGAATTGGCGCGTGCACAGCGTCGAGGTGTCGAGCGGCAAGGACCTCGACCTCACCCCGATCGCGGGCGTGCAGGCCCAGGTCGTGGGCATGAGCCCGCAGCGGCCCGGCGTGGCGCTCGTCGGCCTGAACGACCGCAAGGCCGAGTGGCACGACCTGTATGAAATCGACATCGCGAGCGGCGCACGCAAGCTGGTCGAACAGAACGACCAGGAGTTCGCGGGTTACGTGGAAGACGAGTCGCTCACGCCGCGGCTCGCGGTGAAGTCCGGCGCCGATGGCGACGAGATGCTCGTGCGCAATGCGAAGGGCGGCTGGGACAGCCTGCTGAAATACGGCCCGGAAGACACGCAGACGACCGGCCCGCTCGTGATCGAGGGCGAGGGTCGCACGGCGCTGATCAATTCCTCGATCGGCCGCAATACCGCGGCGCTGGTGCGGGTGAACCTCGACACGCGTGCCCAGACGGTGCTCGCCGCGAGCGACCGGGCCGACATCGCCGGCGTGTGGCTCGAGCCGCGCACGAGGAAGCCCCAGGCGTACTCGGTCAACTACCTCGTCAGTTCGGTGACGGCGATCGATCCCGCCGTGCAGAAGGACATCGACGCGCTGACGAAGGCGCTCGGGCCGCAGTTCGACGTGACGAGCCGCACGCTCGACGATCGCCGGTGGGTGGTCGTCGTGGACGACCCGCTGACAGCGCTCAGCAGCTATCTCTATGACCGCGACACGGGTGCGGTGAGCAAACTCTTCGACCAGCGCCCGGCGCTCGCCGGCGCGCCGCTCGCGCCGATGAAGGCGCTCGAGATCAAGTCGCGTGACGGCCTCACGCTCGTCTCTTACCTCACGCTGCCGAAAGGCGCGGACACGGACGGCGACGGCCGTCCCGACAAGCCACTGCCGCTCGTGCTGAACGTGCATGGCGGCCCGTGGGCGCGCGACGGCTATGGCTTCGACGCCGAGCACCAGTGGCTCGCCAACCGCGGCTACGCGGTGCTGTCGGTGAATTACCGCGGCTCGACCGGCTTCGGCAAGCAGTTCATCAATGCCGGCAACCTCGAATGGGCCGCGAAGATGCACGACGACCTGCTCGATGCCATCGACTACGCGGTGCGCGAGAAGATCACCACCGCGGACAGCGTCGCGATTTACGGCGGCTCCTACGGCGGCTACGCCACGCTCGTGGGCCTCACCTTCACGCCGGACCGCTTCGCCTGCGGCGTCGACATCGTGGGCCCCTCGAACCTTGCGACCCTGCTCGGCTCGATCCCGCCGTACTGGAAGGCCTTCTTCGAGCAGCTCGCGCAGCGCGTCGGCGACCCGCGCACCGAAGCCGGCCGCAAGCTGCTCGCCGAGCGCTCACCGCTCACGCGTGTGGCCGCGATCGCGAAGCCACTGCTCATCATGCAGGGGGCGAATGATCCGCGCGTCAAGCAGGCCGAGTCCGACCAGATCGTCGCGGCGATGCAGGCGAAGAAGCTGCCCGTCACTTATGTGCTCTTCCCGGACGAGGGCCATGGCTTTGCGCGGCCCGAAAACCGCACCGCGGCCTACGCCGTCTCGGAAGGCTTCCTGTCGCAGTGCCTCGGCGGCCGCTTCGAGCCCGTCGGCGACGATTTCGCCGGCTCGAGCATCGAGGTGCGCGCGGGCGCGCAGTTCGTGCCGGGGCTTCCGGCCGCGCACTGAAGATGGAAGCCGCGCGCGACATCACCGGGATCCGCAAGTACTGGGCGTCACGCTTCGGCACGGCTCCGTTCCTGCCGATGTCGCGCGCCGAGATGGACGAGCTCGGCTGGGATTCCTGCGATGTGATCCTGGTCACCGGCGACGCCTATGTCGACCATCCGAGCTTCGGCATGGCGATCGTCGGCCGCACGCTCGAGGCGCAGGGCTTTCGCGTGGGCATCATCGCGCAGCCCGACTGGCGCGATGCCGAGCCCTTCAAGGCGCTCGGCCGCCCGAACCTGTTCTTCGGCGTGACCGCCGGCAACATGGACTCGATGGTTAACCGCTACACCTCCGACCGCCGCGTGCGCAGCGACGACGCCTACACGCCGGGCGGCGAGGGCGGCAAGCGGCCTGACCGTTCGGTGATCGTCTACGCGCAGCGAGTGCGCGAGGCCTGGCGCGACGTGCCGATCGTGATTGGCGGCATCGAGGCCTCGCTGCGCCGGATCGCGCACTTCGACTACTGGTCGGAGAAAGTGCGCCGCTCGATCCTGCTCGACGCCAAGGCCGACATGCTGGTCTTCGGCAACGCCGAGCGGCAGATCATCGAGATCGCACACCGGCTCGGCGCCGGCGAGGCGATCGGCGGCATCACCGACCTGCGCGGCACGGCCTTCGTCCGCCGCGGTACGCCCGAGGGCTGGCTCGAGATCGATTCCGCGTCGATCGACGAGACGGCGCCGCCAGCCGGCCCGCGGCTGGTGCGCGGCGCGGATCGCGCGCGCAGCGTGGTGCGCATGCCGTCGTTCGAGCAGGTGGTGGCGGATCCGGTGGTCTACGCCCACGCCTCGCGCATCCTGCACACCGAATCGAACCCCGGCAATGCGCGCGCGCTGGTGCAGCGTCATGGCGATGTCGATGTGTGGCTCAACCCGCCGCCGATCCCGCTCACGACGAAGGAAATGGACTGGGTGTACGAGCGCGCCTACCAGCGCCAGCCGCACCCGGCCTACGGCGGCGCCGAGATCCCGGCCTACAAGATGATCCGCTTCTCGATCTCGATCCAGCGCGGCTGCTTCGGCGGCTGCACGTTCTGCTCGATCACCGAGCACGAGGGCCGGATCATCCAGAACCGTTCCGAGGGCTCGGTGATCCGCGAGATCGAGCAGGTGCGCGACAGCGT
This sequence comes from Pseudomonadota bacterium, assembly GCA_963204835.1. GTDB lineage: Bacteria > Pseudomonadota > Gammaproteobacteria > Steroidobacterales > Steroidobacteraceae > CADEFQ01. The sequence goes on along the minus strand of CAUJHJ010000001.1, from coordinate 10,119 downwards.
GCCCGGCTTCACCGGCGTCATATCGGACCTCGGCGGGCCGACCGCCAACATGTATCGCCTCGCCTGCAAGAGCCGCGAGATCGAGAGCGCCTGCCGGCGCCCGTCCTGCGTGTTCCCCGGCATCTGTCCGAACCTCAACACCGATCACTCGGCGCTCATCGGGTTGTACCGGCGCGCGCGCGAGCTGCCGGGCATCAAGAAGGTGTTGATCGCCTCGGGGGTGCGTTACGACCTCGCGAGCGAGTCGCCCGAGTACGTGAAGGAGCTGGCGCAGCACCACGTGGGCGGCTACCTCAAGATTGCGCCGGAGGCGATCGGCGAGGGTCCGCTGTCGAAGATGATGAAGCCGGGGATCGGCACCTACGACCGCTTCAAGGCGCTCTTCGATCGCTTCTCGAAGGAGGCGGGCAAGGAGCAGTACCTGATCCCGTACTTCATCGCGGCGCATCCGGGCACGACCGACCAGGACATGCTCGAGCTTGCGTTGTGGCTCAAGAAGAACGGCTTTCGCGCCGACCAGGTGCAGGCCTTCCTGCCCTCGCCGATGGCGACCGCGACCGCGATGTACCACAGCGGCAAGAACCCGCTGCACCGCATCTCGCGCGGCTCGGAGGAGGTCGCCATCCCGAAGGGCCTCAAGGTCCGGCGGCTGCACAAGGCTTTCCTGCGTTACCACGACGCCAACAACTGGCCGGTGCTGCGCGAGGCGCTGCGGCGCATGGGTCGCGCGGACCTCATCGGCAACGGCCGCCACCAGCTCGTGCCGGCCTGGCAGCCGGCGGGCGCGGGCGGCTGTGGCGAAGGCCGGCGCGCGCCGGCGCCGGCGATGGCGCGCACGAAGGCGCGGCCGTTTCGCACCCAGCACACGCGCCCGAAATGACGGCCGCGCCCACGATCACCCCGTTCCACGACGCCGCGACCGGCACCTTCACCTATCTCGTGTCCGATCCGGCGTCGCGCCGGGCCGCCATCATCGACCCGGTGCTCGATTTCGACGCGCGCTCGGGCCGTACGTCGACGCGCTCGGCCGATGCCGTGCTCGCCGCGTTGCACGAGCGCGGCGAGACGCTCGAGTGGATCCTCGAGACGCACGCGCACGCCGATCACCTTTCGGCGGCGGCGTACCTCAAGGCGCAGGCGGGCGGGCGCGTCGCGATCGGCGAGGGCATCCGGGCGGTGCAGCAGGCTTTCGTGCCGGTGTTCGATCTTGCGGCAAGTTGCGCAACCGACGGATCGCAGTTCGATCGCCTGCTCGCGGACGGCGAGACCATTGCGCTCGGCGGGCTCGACGTGCGCGTACTCGCATTGCCGGGGCACACGAGCGACAGCATCGCCTATCTCGTGGGCGACGCGGCCTTCATCGGCGACACGCTCTTCATGCCGGACGCGGGCACCGCACGCACCGACTTCCCGGGTGGCGATGCGGGCCGGCTCTACGATTCGATCCAGAAGCTCTTCGCGCTGCCCGAGGCGACACGGCTCTACATGTGCCACGACTACCCGACGGGCGCGCAGACGGCGCGGCATGAGTCGAGCGTGGGAGCGCAGTACCGCGAGAACATCCACGTGCGGCACGGCACGAGCCGCGAGGCCTATGTTGAGCTGCGCACCGCGCGCGACCGCACGCTCGCCATGCCCGCGCTGATCATCCCCGCGCTGCAGGTGAACATCTGCGCGGGCGCACTGCCCACACCCGGCGCGAACGGCATCGCCTACCTGCGCATGCCGCTCAACGCGCTCGACCGCGCCTGACCCAAGGGAGAATCGCATGACGAAGGACGCCCGCTGGATGATCGCACTCGCTGCCCTCTCGATCGCGATCGCGACCGCGCTCGGTGCGTTCGGTGCGCACGGATTGCAGAAAGTGCTGTCGCCCGACCGGCTCGCCGTGTTCGAGACCGGGGTGAAGTACCAGTTCTACCACTCGCTCGGCCTGCTCGGGATCGGCCTCGCCGTCGTGACGCGCGAGCGGCGCGGCGCGCGCCTCGCGGCGCGCCTGGTCGTTGCCGGGATGGTCCTGTTCGCGGGCAGCATCTATGCGCTGACCTTCGGCGCGCCGTCGGCGCTCGGCATCGTGACGCCGTTCGGCGGGTTCGCGCTGATGAGCGGATGGGCGCTGTTTGCGCTGACGATCTGGTCGGCGCGCTGAGGCCCGGTCAGCGCGCCGAAAAAGTGTCGCAGCTCGCGAGTTCACCGCCCTTGTAGCCGCGCGTGAACCAGTCCATGCGCTGCTCGGCCGAGCCGTGCGTGAACGACTCGGGCACCACGTGGCCCTGCATGCGACGCTGGATCGTGTCGTCGCCCACGGCGGACGCGGCCTTCAGGCCTTCCTCGATGTCGCCCGGCTCGAGGATGCCGCGGGACTTGTCGGCATGGTGCGCCCAGATGCCCGCGTAGCAGTCCGCCTGCAGCTCGACGCGCACCTGCAGCTGGTTGCGCTCCTCTTCACCCATGCGCTGCTGCGCCTGCTGCACCTTGCCGAGCGTGCCGAGCACGTTCTGCACGTGGTGGCCGACCTCGTGCGCGAGCACGTAGGCCTGCGCGAAATCGCCGGGGGCCTGGAACTGACCCGCCAGCTCGTCGTAGAAGGCGAGGTCGATGTAGACCTTCTGGTCGCCGGGGCAATAGAACGGCCCCGACGCGGAGCTCGCCGAGCCGCACGCGGACTGGATGCCGCCGCGAAAGAGCGCGAGGGTCGGCGGCGGGTACTGCTCGCCGCGCGTCTGGAAGATCGCGCCCCAGGTGTCCTCGGTCTCGCCGAGCACGGCGCGCACGAGGTCCGAATCCTGGTCGGTCGGCGCGCCCTGCGGCGCCGCTTGCGAACCGGGCGCCGAGCCCTGCATGTCGTTCATGATCCCGAGCATGGTGAGCGGATTGATGCCGAGGAAATAACCGATCGCGAGCACCGCGATCGTGCCGAGGCCGAACTTCATGCCGGGGCGGCCGCCGCCCGGGCTGCTGCGATAATCCTCGACATTGGTGCTGCGACGACTGCCACCGAGGCGCATGGGGGACTCCTGCTGGCTACGATGATGAGCTTAGGGCAACCGGCAGCCGGCGACCAGCGGGCAGCGGCCGGCGCGAGCGGGCCGTCGCCGGCACTCTCGCGTAAGCTTCACCGATGTCCCCCGACCTGCCGATTGCCGCCGCGCTGCCCGAGCTGAAACGGACCCTGCGCGAAGGGACCGCCGCGGTGCTGCAGGCGCCACCCGGCGCGGGCAAGAGCACGGTCGTGCCGCTCGCGCTGCTCGAGGAGCCCTGGGCCCAGGGCCGCAAGCTGCTCGTGCTCGAGCCGCGACGGCTCGCGGCGCGCGCGGTTGCCGTGCGCATGGCGGCCATGCTCGGCGAGCCGGTGGGTGCGCGCGTCGGCTATCGCATGCGCCTCGACACGAAGGTGTCGCGCGCCACGCGCATCGAAGTGATCACCGAGGGCGTGCTGACCCGTCGCCTGCAGCACGACCCGGCGCTCGAAGACACCGCGGCCGTACTGTTCGACGAATTCCACGAGCGCAGCCTGCACGCGGACCTCGGGCTCGCACTCACGCTCGAATCACGCGCCGCGCTGCGGCCCGACCTGCGTGTGCTCGTGATGTCCGCGACGCTCGACGGTGAAGCCGTCGCGAAACTGCTTGGCGATGCGCCCATCGTCACCGCAGCAGGCCGCGCGTTTCCCGTCGCGACCCACTATCTCGGCCGCGGACTGCCCGTGCTGCCGGGCGAGGCGGAATCGCCCGAACGGCTCGCGGCCGTCGCCGTCCTGCGCGCGCTGCGCGAGGAGCAGGGAGACGTGCTCGTGTTCCTGCCCGGAGCGGGCGAGATCCGCCGGGTCGCGGCGACGCTCGAGGCCTCCGATCTGCCGCGCGCGACCGACATCCGCGCGCTCTATGGCGAACTCGCGGGCGACGCGCAGCTCGCCGCGCTCGAGCCCGCCGCGGCCGGCCACCGCCGCATCGTGCTCGCGACCAATATCGCGGAGACGAGCCTCACGATTCCCGGCGTGCGCGTGGTCGTCGACAGCGGCCTCGTTCGCCGTGCGGCGTTCGACCCGGCGAGCGGCATGGGGCGCCTCGAGACGCGGCGCATCTCGCGCGCCTCGGCCGAGCAGCGCCAGGGCCGCGCGGGCCGCACCGAGCCGGGCGTGTGCTACCGCCTCTGGGGCGAGGGTGCGCAGCGCAGCCTCGCGGCGTTCACGCCCGCGGAAATCGCCGAAGCCGACCTCGCGCCGCTCGCGCTCGAACTCGCCGCCTGGGGCGCTGCCGACGCGGACCGGCTCGCGTGGCTCGACCCGCCTCCCGCCGCGCAGCTCGCGAGCGCGCGCGACCTGCTGCAGTGGCTCGGCGCGCTCGATGGTGCGCAGCGCATCATGCCGCACGGCCGCGCGATGGCGGAGCTGCCGCTGCATCCGCGCCTTGCACACATGCTGCTGCGGGCGCGCGCCCTTGGGGCCACCGCGCTCGCGGCCGACATGGCGGCGCTGCTTGGTGAGCGGGACCTGTTGCGGGGCATGGATCGCGATGCGGACCTGCGCACGCGGCTCGAGGTGCTGCAGGGCCGCGGCGCGCACCGCGACATCGATCGCGGCATGCTCGAGCGCGTACGCCGCGCCGCGCGGCAGCTGCGAGCGCAGGCCGGAGCCGGGCGCGGCGCGGGCGTGGCGACGGAGTCGGGCGCCACGCTGGATTCGCGCGCCACTCGCCACGTCGAGCCCGGTGCGCTGCTCGCGCTCGCCTACCCCGATCGCATCGGGCGGCGGCGCGGCGAGGGGCAGGCGCGCTACGCGCTGTCGAACGGCCGCGGTGCCCTGTTCGTGCGCCCGGACACTGCGGCCGGTGAGTTCATCGCGGTGGCTGCAATCGACGATAGCGAGCGCGAGGCGCGCATCCGGCTCGCCGCTCCCCTGCGCCTCGACGCGATCGAGCAGCACTTCGCGGGCGAAATCGAAACGGGCGAAGAGGTCGCCTGGGAGCCGCGCACCGAAGCGGTGGTGGCGCGGCGTGTGCGCCGCTTCCACGCGCTCGTGCTCGAGGAGCGTCCGCTGCGCGAATTGCCTGCGGGCGCGACGGAGGCGGCCATGCTGGCCGGGGTCGCCTCGCTCGGCCTCGCGGTGCTGCCGTGGACGGAGGGCGCGCGCAGCCTGCAGCAGCGCGTGGCCTTCGTGCGCGCGCTGGATGCGGGCAAGGCTGCCGACTGGCCCGACCTCTCCGACGCGGCCCTCGAGACCTCTCTCGAGGCGTGGCTCGCACCCTGGCTCGGTGGCATCACGCGTCGCGCGCAGCTGGCGCGGCTCTCCATGGCGGAGATCCTCGGCGCGCGGCTGTCGCATGCGCAGCGCGAAGCCCTGGCAAGGCTTGCGCCCGCCCAGCTCACGATGCCGACGGGATCGCAGTTGCCGGTGGACTACAGCGACCCGGCCGCGCCCACCGTGGCGGTGCGCCTGCAAGAGGTGTTCGGGCTCGCCGCGACACCCCGCGTCGGCGGCGGGCAGGTGCCGGTGACGCTCACGCTGCTCTCACCCGCGCGCCGGCCTGTTCAGGTCACGCGCGACCTCGCCAGCTTCTGGAAAAGCGGCTACGTTGAAGTGCGCAAGGACCTTCGCGGCCGCTATCCGCGGCATTGCTGGCCGGAGAATCCGCTCGAGGCCGAACCGACGCGCGGCGTGAAGCGCCGCCGCTGAGGCGGCGGCGCCCGCGCTCAGATGCGGCGATAGACCTGCACGAAGCGGTCGGTCTTGCCGCGGATCGACGGGTCGAACACGATCTTTTCGTGCCCGTCCGCGCCGTTGCGCAGGCCGTCCCAGCTCTTCTCGAGCCGAAAGCCGTGGCTCTCGATGTCACGCTTCGCAAACGCCTCATCGATGCGGTGCAGGTCCTGCGCGGCGTCCTTGCCGGTGCCGGCCTTCGCGGCGTGATCGACGATCAGGAACACCCCGCCCGGCTTCAGTGCGGCGTGGATCTGGTCGAGGAAATGGCCCGCGTTGATCGCCGGCCAGCCGCCCTGCTCATCGACGTGGTAGAGGTCGTGGTAGGACATCACGATCAGCGCGCCGTCGAGGTCCTCCTTGCCGAGGCGCAGGTCGCAGCTCTCGACCAGCATCGGCTTGACGTTCGCGAGGCGGCCATCCTTGAGGCGCTCCTTCAAGGCCTCGCGCGCAAACTGCTGATAGGCCGTGTTGTTGAGCAGCAGCACGCTGCCGCCGGGGCCCACCACGTCGCCGATCAGCTCGGAGTAGTAGCCGCCGCCCGCGAAGATGTCGGCCACCTTCATGCCGGGCGCAAAGCCCGCGAGGGCCAGCACCTCGGCGGGCCGCTCGCGGGCGTCCCGCTCGCGGTCCTTCACGGAGCGCGCGGGGTCGGCAACAGCCCTGGCGTAGACGGAATCCGGCGTGGTGTCGCCCGCGAGGGCGAGCGGCGCCGCGGCGAGCGACGCGAGAACGAGCAACATGGTGCGCATGGCATCCCCTTGAACGGATGAGCGGAAACGGATGGGCGCGATCATGCGCGACCGGCGAGCCGAGGCGAATGCCTGCTGCGACGACGCGCCCGCGCGCTGCGACGAGTCGCTTGCCCGCCCGGCTTGGGGCATCCTACGGCGATGACAACCCTGGCAAGGCTCGCGGACGCGCTCTCGCGCCGCTGGTGGGCGATCGCGCTGCTCGCGGCCGTCATCGTGTGGATGGTGCGCCAGCTCGCGGCCGTCAGTGCGAAGCTGAAGGTGGTGACGGGCTACGACGCCTTCGACATGCAGCCGCGCCTCGGCATCGACGACATGGCGGCCCAGCTGCGGCACTACACACCGGAAGCGGTCCGGCTCTACAGCGCTTTCTCCTCGACCGACTTCCTGTTCCCGTTCGCCATTGCGCTCTTCTGGGCCGCGCTGCTCACCTGGGGACTGCGCCGTGCGCGGCCGCGGCTCTACGCGGCGGGCGGCTGGCAGCGTCACCTGCCGTGGCTGTTCCTCGGCTGCGCCTTCGACTGGATCGAGAATGTCGCCAATGCCTGGGTGGTCGGGCGCTATCCACCCCTGCACACGGGCGTGGCCGCGCTCGCGCTGTTCGCCAAGTACGCCAAGGTGGCCGCGGCCAGCGCCGCGGCGGTGCTCGCGCTCGCATTCGCGCTGTGGGGGGCGGCCACCTCGATCGCAGGCTTCGTGCGCAGGAGGGCAGGATGACTTCGCGCCGGATATTCAAGTGGTGCCTGGTTGGCGCCGCCCTCATCATCGGTGGCGTGGCGCTGTACTTCCTCGCGCTGTACCTCGCCGCCTCAACGGCGCTCGGCGCCACCGCGCGCGCAATGTGGATCGCGTACTGCGCGCAGCTCGTCTTGTTGGCCGCCGTGCTGCTCTACGCCGCGGCACACCCGCGCCGCATCTCGCGGCAGGTCGTCGGGGTGCTCGCGCTCATGCCGACGCTGAGCACGGTGATGCTGTTCTGGTTTGCCGCCGGCCGCGCGGGCGGCCTCCTGCTCGGCGTAGCCGCCGCGCTGATGCTGGTCGCGGCCCTCACCTGGCCGATCGGCGCCGCGGACGACGAAGCGCCGATCGCCAGCCAGGCGCTCAGGTTCCCGGGAGGCCCTCGAGCACCGTGACGAAGAAAGTGCCCTTCCCGGCGCGCAGCGCCTTCGCGGCTGTGTACTCGGGGGAATGCCAGAAGGCGAGGGCCGCCTCTTTCGACGGGAACTTCGAGACCACGATGCTGCGATTCTCCACCGCGCCCTCGAGCACCTCGACCCGGGCGCCGGGCGTCAGGCTCACATGACGGCCGCCGAACTTCGCGTAGATCGGCGGCAGTGCGGCGTTGTAGGCCTTGAAGCCCTCGGGATCGGTCACGGTGCCCTGGACCAGCAAGTAGGCGGGGCGGGGCGCGTTCGCATCTGACATTCGGTGCCTCCTCGAAAGCGCCCATGCTAGCGCCCACCGCTTGCAGGCGGACACCGTATTGATGCCTACGGACAGCTACAATACGCAACCCTTTGGCGGGCCTGTAGCACAGCGGTTAGTGCAGGGGACTCATAATCCCTTGGTCCCTGGTTCGAATCCAGGCAGGCCCAGAACCTCCAGCGGAAATGGCGCATGACACACTTGCGAACCCGGGACTTCGGCATCGGCCTCGTTGCGGCGATGGCTCTCACGGCCTGCGCCTATCGCGGCGAACCGGCGGAAAGCCCACCGCCCGGCAGCGCGGTCGCAGCCGCGGCCGATTCCTCACAAGGCGCGAGGACCTACGCCGCGGAGTGCGCGGGCTGCCACGGCGCCACGGCGCAGGGCACCTTGAACGGGCAGGTGCCGGCGCTCGCGGGCCAGCACCGCAGCGTGCTCATGAAGCAGCTGCGGGACTATCGCGAAGGCGAGCGTTGGGACGCGCGCATGGAAGGCCTGATGCAGGAACACCGCTTCGCGACCGACGCACAGCTCGACGGCGTTGCGGCCTTCCTCGCCGGCATGAACATGGCGCCCGCGGGTGGCGGGCCGGGCGGGGAAACCGCCATCCGCGCGCGCGGCGAGCGGGTCTTCGCGAACTCCTGCGCAACCTGCCACGGCGCGCGTGCGCAAGGCAGCGAACCGCGGATAGTGCCGCGCCTCGCCGGACAGCAGTACATGTACCTGCGCCGCCAGCTTCATGACGCAGTCGATGGCCGGCGGCCGAACTTCCCGCGCGACCATATTGCGCGGCTCGCGACGCTCGACGCCGACGACATCGACGGGCTTGCCGAATACCTCTCCGAACTGAGCCCCTGAAGTGGCTCAGTCGCGGTCGAGCGGGCTTTGGACGCCGCGCCCGCCGCGGTTCAGGACGTGCGTGTAGATCATCGTCGTCTTGACGTCGCTGTGTCCCAGGAGCTCCTGCACGGTGCGGATGTCGTAGCCGGACTCGAGCAGGTGCGTCGCGAAGCAATGGCGGAACGTGTGGCAACTCGCGGGCTTCATGATCCGCGCCCGGCGCACCGCGCACCGCACGCTGCGCTGGATCACGCTCGCATGAAGGTGGTGGCGAACCCGCTGCCCGGTGTACGGATCGACGCATGTGCCGGAGGAGGGGAAAACGAACTGCCAGGGCCAGCTGGTTGATGCCCCGGGGTACTTGCGTTCAAGGGCGTCCGGCAGCGACACGCCCGGCCGGGCCAGCCGCCGTTCATTGTCGAACCAGGCTCGAAGCTTCGAGAAATGGCCCGCGATCGGCGAGCGCAGCGCCTCCGGCAGCGTAGTCACCCGGTCCTTGCGGCCCTTGCCGTCGCGCACCACCAGCTCGCGCCGCGCGAGGTCGATATCCTTCACGCGCAGCGCGAGCGCCTCGTTGAGCCGCAAGCCGCTGCCGTACAACAGGCTCGCGACCAGCCATGGCACATCGCGCAACTCGGCGAGCACCCGCCGGGTTTCGTCGCGGGACAGTACCACCGGCAAGTGACGCGGGCGCGTGGCGCGCGTGACATTCCCGAGCCATGGCAGATCCTGCAGCAGCACCTTGCGGTAGAGGAACAACATGGCCGCCAGCGCCTGATTCTGGGTGGAGGGCGCGACGCGGCCCCTTACGGCGAGTTGTGTCAGAAAACGCTCCACGTCGGCGGCGCCCCGCTCGCGGGGGTGACGCCCGGGGTCCGCCCGGATGAAGCGGCGAATCCAGAACAGGTATGCCTTCTCCGTGCGCAGGCTCATCCGGCGAGTCCGCATGACCTCGCGGGTGGTGGCGAGCAGGCCGGGGCGGGGAGTAGCATCCATGCGGGCAGCGGGCGGAAGATTAGACTGCAGCGTTAGACACGAAGGTCAAATAGAACAGGAGGTTGCCGCAGGCGCCAGATGATTATCCAACGCATTCGTCCAAAAACATCGCGACGCTTTCGTCGCCTAATTAGTAGTTAGGCGGCACAGGCGTCTCTAGCATGGAATCAGGAGCCCTTACATTCGCCAGCCGGCTCTCTGATTGGCTTCAAGCATGGGGTGCCCCTTTGATCGCCTCGTTGATAAGCATCGCGTACTTCGTGGGAAGAGAGTTCCTTCTCAAAAGTGGACACCCTGTGGTTAGTGGACACTGCTCTCGAACTCGCAGGGCGAACGATAGCCCAGCGCCGAGTGCAAGCGGTAGCGGTTGTAGAAGGTAATGTAGCCTTGCAGCGCTGATCGCAGCTG